>CAWDQT010000022.1:0-119540 GCA_963804535.1 uncultured Acidobacteriota bacterium | reverse complement strand
AATTGGCCGGCGTCGCCGTCTAGTTGACCTTGACGTATTTTCTTAAATTGTGTGTGCCGACGTCGGCGGCAAAAATGCTGCCTTTATCGTCCGCCGCGATGCCCGACGCTGAAGTTCCCGTGATCACTTGATCGAGATCGGAAGGATCGGGAATGAACGCCTTGAGCGAGCCATCCTTCGCGTTTCCAATCACGATGCCCCGCAGTTCTCCTTTTTTCGCCGCCGGATCCGGAAACGAGGCGCCCACATAAATGGTGTCGTCTTTTCCAACGAATACCGAACTCGGCTGGCCAAACTGCTTCCAGGCAGCGATGAAATTGCCCTCCTGGTCGAACACCTGAATGCGGCGATTTCTCCGGTCCGCAACGTAGACGCGGTTCTGCGATCCGCCGATGAAAATGTCGTGCGGTTCGTCGAACTCGCCCGGGCCTCCTCCTTTCCTTCCCCACGACTTGATGAAATGACCGTCCTTGGAAAATTTCACCACACGCGCAGTGTCGTGCTTGTTCGGGAAATGGCCGTCGGCCACAAAGATGTCACCATTCGGAGCAATCGCTACTCCCGTCGGCCGGTCGAACATGTCCGGACCAGTCCCGGCCACGCCCTCCTTGCCCAGCGTCATCAGAACCTTTCCTTCCGGGCTCAACTTCAGGACTTCTTGGCCCATCACGACGCCCTCCGCATTTTTGGCTGACATCCCGAGCACAGTTTCCTGGTCATTTACATCGCTCGCCCATAAATTCCCGTCTCGATCCAGAGTGAATCCGTGGGGATACGCGAAAAGCCCCGCGCCAAAGCTTTTCAGCAGCTTGCCCGAAGGATCGAATTCCAGAATCGGCGGATTCGCATCTCCGCGATTGATGCACGTGGCGCTTCCAGGCGGTACGACGTTAAAGCATCGATGAAAAACCCAAATGTTGCCTTTGGAATCGAGACTCACCCTGATGACTTCGCCCCAATGTCCTCCGTTCATGCTCTTCGGCAGCGTGGGCCAGCCCGCGACCAAACGATACGGATTCGGGAGTTCCGTCGGTTTCGGGTATTGCGTCTCTTGCGCGCCCGCCGCGCCGCTAAAAGCAGCGATCGTCGCAAGCACGGCTATAAGCGTAAATGCGGTTCTACCGGTTGGATTCATCACAAGTACCCCCTCCGTTGTTCCCGGGAATTTAACACAGAGCGCACGGAGACACAGAACCCCACAAGAGGAAATCGTGACCTGTTGCCGTCTGGCCAGACGCAACCCAGAAGTGCTAGAGTACGCGCACTATGGAAAATCCTTCTGTTGGCACTGCCCGCCGTGAATTTCTAAAGTTCCTCGCCGCCAGTCCCTACGTTGCTGCGCTTGGCGGAGTGACCGCGTTCCTCGAGCAGAGCGGCCTGGCTCAGGATCCACGCGAAACCTCCGAAGTAATCGCCAGTCCGGCGCAAGCGCTGAACGTCTTCGATTTCGAAGAAGCGGCGCACCGCAAAGTGCAGCCCGGCCATTGGGCTTACATGGCCAGTGGCGTGGATGATGACGCCACCCTGCGCGCCAATCGCGACGGATTCAAGCACGTCGAATTGCGCCCGCGCCGCCTGCGCGATGCCACCAAAGTGGACATGCGCGTGGAGCTAGGCGGCACCGTCTACAACAGCCCGATCTTCACCTGCCCGACGGGCGGCGAGAAATCATTTTTCCCCGACGGCGAATTGGCCGTCGCTCGCGCCGCCAAAGCTCGCGGCACGCTGCAATTTTTGTCCACATCCACCTCGACCGCCGTCGAAGACGTGAACAAGGAACTTGGGCGCCCGGTCTGGTATCAGCTCTATGCGCCGAGTTCCTGGGACGCCTGCGAAAAGATCCTGCGGCGCGTGGAAGCGGCGGGCTGCAAAGTGATTGCGCTTACCTGCGATAACACGACCGGCCGCAACAGCGAAACCTACCTCCGCACCCGGCCCAAGAACATGAGCCAGTGCGCCACCTGCCACGAAGGCGAGCCGGGATCGGCTCTCAAAGAGCACCCCATGTACGACGGCATCAATATGGCCGGCGTGCTCCGGCAGAACCCCGCGATGGATTGGGCCTTCGTGGACCGCATCCGCAAATCCTGGCAAGGAACTTTCTTCATCAAAGGAATCGACACGCGCGAAGACGCGCGTCTCTGCGTCGAGCACGGCGTCAACGGCATTCTGGTTTCGAACCACGGAGGCCGGTCCACGGAAACAGGCCGCGCCACAATCGAGGCGTTGCCCGAAGTCGTCGCCGAGGTCGGCAGCCGCCTGACGGTGTTTGTCGACGGAGGCTTCCGCCGCGGAACCGACGTTTTCAAAGGCCTTGCGCTCGGCGCCAAAGCAGTTGGCATCGGCCGTCCGTTCTTGTGGGGACTCGGCGCGTTCGGCCAGGCCGGCGTGGATCGCGTGCTGGAAATTATACAAGGCGAGTTGAAGCTGGTGATGGGCAACTGCGGCACGCGCACCGTCGCGGACATTACGCGCGACTACGTCGCCACCCCAGACTGGAAAAGCTGATTGTGGAACTTGTAGCTCAGGCTGCGGCGGTTTCCAGCGGCCCTGAGGATTTTCCTTGGCCCCGAAGAGCCAGACCGGCGCGATTTCGGATCTACTTGACGCCAGCGGCCGAGGGCGTCACTTGGCTTACATCTTTCACCGAGGGGAGTTGAGCCGCGTCCCAGCCGCCTCCCAGCGCCTCGATCAACTGCACGCTGGCCGTCATCTGATCCCGTCGCAGATTGACGGCAGTCTGCTGGTTAGTGAGTAGCGTCGTCTGCGCGGTGATCACATTGAGGTAGGGATCGATGCCGGCCTGATAACGCTGCGTGGCCGACTCCAAATTCCTCTGCGCCGAATTGACTGCCGTATCCTGCTGGCGGATCTCCTGCGAGAGAATCCGCAAAGACGCGAGATTGTCTTCCACTTGTTGGAATGCGGTAAGCACCGTCTGGCGATAATTCGCTACGTTGCGGTCGTAGAACGCGCGGGATTGCTGCACAGTCGCGCGCCGCAGTCCGGCATCGAAGAGCGTCTCCGCGAGCGCTGGTCCCGCGGACCAAAATCGGCTGGGCCACGTAAACCAATCCGTAGGCGAGGTATTCGAGAATCCGGCCGAAGCGCTCAAGGTGACGGTCGGATAATAGGCTGCGGTTGCGATCCCGATCCCCGCGTTGGCCTGCGCCATCAGGCGTTCCGCAGAGGCTACGTCGGGCCGGCGCTCCAGAATCTCCGACGGAACACCAAAGGGAATAGCCGGCGGATTGGCTTCGAGCGGCGCGGCCGGCAACGAGAAAGTCGGCGCGGGCTGGCCGAGCAGCATTGCTATGGCGTGCTCGAATTGGGCCCGGGCGATGTCCAGATTGGTGTCTTGAGCTTGTGTAGACTCTAGCTGCGTTTCGGCCTGAGCCACGGCTTCGTCTGAGGCGATACCCGCGTTGAATTGAAGCTGCGTCAGCTCCAGAGAGTCCTGGTAGGCCGCCACGGTTTGGTCGAACAGCTGCTTAAGCGTGTCCTGGGCGCGTAGCTCAAAATAATTTACCGCAACTTCAGCCTGCGCCGTCAGGCGCACATTTTCCAAATCGGCGGCGCTGGCCTGCGCAGCCGCGGCATTTTGGAGAAACGTGTTGCGAATCTTCCCCCAGAAATCGGGCACCCAGGAGGCATCAAAGGCCAGGGAGTAATCGGTAAACGATGTCAGCTTGAAAGCCCGTGGCTCGTATTCGTAGAAGACCCGCTCGTCGCTTACGCCGCCGAATTGTCCCTGGGACGGCCTCGAATTAGTGATGGTCGGATTAGCCGAAATCGTCGGGTAGTATTGCGCGCGAGTTTGCCGAACCAGGGCTCGGGCTGCCAGGAAATTTGCCGCGGCCGCGGCAATATTCTGATTGGAAACGTTCACCTGCTCTTCCAGGGCATTCAGCTGCGCGTCGTTGAATATCTCCCACCAATTGCCCTTCAAGGTCCCGTCGTTCGGCTGAGCTTGTTTCCATCCGTCCGTATCCTTGAAGTTCTCCGGCGTCAATTCTTTGTACGCGGGAGCCGCCGCCGCGGAGGGTCTGGCATATTTCGGCCCAACCGTGCAGCCGGTTAGGAATGCGATGGAAAGGGTAAAGATGACGACGGTCAGGCGGCGCCAAGTGCCGCTTGGTGCCCCGGACAAAACGAACCTGTGCACGTGCTTACTCGGCGCGCCTGCGAGCGAAGAAGCTGCTTTTGCTCTGGATTCGCGCGAGCCGTCAGTCATGCGAAACAAGGCTCTCGACGGCGTGCGCCGTCTGCGGCGCACGACCGCGGGTGGAGCGGAAGAAGCTGGTTCGATCCAGGACCTTCTCCTGGAACTCTTCGAGAGAGAGATAAATCGCTGGGGTAACGTAAAGCGTAATGAATTGCGAAACGATGAGTCCGCCGACCACAACCAAACCCAGCGGGCGCCGGGATGCGCCATCCGCGCCAAATCCCAACGCGATGGGCAGAGCGCCCATCAATGCCGCGAGGGTGGTCATCATGATGGGCCGGAAGCGTTCCATGCTTGCGTCATGAATCGCCTGCATGTCCGGAATCCCCTGCTCCACTCGTTGCTGCGCGAAATCCACGATCATGATGCCGTTCTTCTTCACAATGCCCATGAGCATGAACATGCCAATGAAGGCGTAGAGCGAGGCTTCCGCATTGAAAAGCCATAACGTCAGCAACCCGCCGACAAGCGCCACAGGCAACGATGACAGCACAGTAATCGGGTGCAGATAATTTTCGTAGAGAATTGCCAGGATCACGTACATCACGAAAACCGCCAGGCCCATGAGGATCGTCAGGCTCGAAACGGTGTCACGGAACGTCAGGGCCTCGCCTTGCAGGCTGCCCCGAACATCGAGGGGCAGAATTTGCCTGGCGGTGTCCTCCACAAACTGCGTGGCTTGCCCGATCGTATAGCCCGGCTTGAGATTGAAAAAGATCGTAACGCTGGTGAATTGGTTGATATGGTTGACGGCCTGCGGACCCAGTATCGGAAGTCCACTTCGTGACCGCATGCAGTGGCACCATGCGCTGGCCATCGTCGCTCTTGATGTACAGCAGGTTCAAATTTTGTGGATCGGAGCGGTCTTTATCCGCGACTTCCAGGATGACTTGGTATTGGTCGTTGGGCCTCTTGATGAGATAGGCGTAATTCTGCGAATAGGCGTTATGAAGCAGCGTCAGGATGCGCGCTTCAGACACTCCGTAAACCTTGGCCTGGTCCCGCAAGATATCCACCTGCAGATTCGGCGTGTGATTAAAGAGGTCCGAATTGACGAACAGGAATCCCGGGAACTCGTGCATCTTGGCAATCAACTGCCCAGCTACCGTATAGACCTGGTTAGGATCGATGCCCGAGAGCGCATAGGCAAACTGCCCCTGAAAATTCGCGGTCGCACCCGTGCTGATTTCCAGGACCGGATTTGGCTGCAGGAAGGTCAGGAGCCCGGGAACCCTCGAATTGACCGCACCCATCAACTGGCCTGCAACCGCCAGGATCGGCGGTCTTTGATCGGGATCCTTGAGGATCGCCAGCAATAATCCCTGATTCGACGGGAAAAACGTGTTGGTGCCGGCCATCGTGAACGTCATATCCACGGCTGGGTTCGCGTGCAGAGCTTCTTCGGACTGAAGCTGATACGCATGCATCTGGTCCGGCGAGGAGCCCTCCTGCGCCACGAAGACGCCACGCACAAACGAGCTGTCGCCGATCGGAAGGAATGCTTTGGGAATGACGTAAAAAAGGTATCCCGTCCCCACCAGGCAGACCACCCATACGAGAACCGAGACCCAGCGCTGCCGCAAGAAGAACCAAAGCGAGCGCCCGTAGAGATCCACAACACGGCGCTCGACCCGTCCCACTACACGTTCCATCCATCCCCTCTTGGCGTTTTCGCCGCGCTGGCCCAGCAGCCTGGAACACATTAAAGGCGTGAGCGTCAGGGACACGATTCCGCTCGCGAAGATGGACACGATGATTGTGATCGAGAATTCACGGAAGATGCGCCCCACCAGGCCGGTCATGAATACCAGCGGAATAAACACGGCCGCCAGTGAAATGGTCATCGCCAAAATCGTGAAGCTGATCTCCCGTGCCGAGTTCAGCGTGGCTTCCAGTGCCCCTTGTCCTTCCTCCATCAAGCGGACCGTATTCTCTAGAAACACAATCGCGTCATCTACCAGGAATCCGATCGCCAGCGTCAGCGCCATGAGCGAAAGATTGTCCAGGCTGTAGCCCAGGATATTCATCATCACGAACGTGAGCATCAGCGACAGCGGCAGCGCAACCGCGGGAATCAAAGTGTCCGTAGCGCGGCCGAGAAATATGAAGATGACCAGCACCACCAGTCCAAAAGCGATCAGCAACGTGCTCTGGACGTCTTTTACGCTGTTCACAATGGTTTGCGAACGGTCGTAAATCGGCACGATGTCTATCGAGCTTGGCAGTGTCGCGCGAATGACGGGTGCGGCGTCGCGCACTTCCTTGGCCACTTGCACAGCGTTTGAACCGGCCCTGCGGAAAACCGCCACCACAACCGTCGCCGCCGGCACCTGGTGCCCGCGCACCCAGAAGCGCATGCTGATGCGTTCGTCTTGGACGCTGTCGGTGGCCTTGGCCACATCTTTCAGGTAAACCGGACGGCCATTATTCTGGCTGACGATGAGATCGTTGTAATCCTCCGCCTTATTCAGTTGACCTTGGGGCTGCAGCAAATAGCTCCGATGCTCGCCATCGAACTGCCCTGCTCCCGTGTAAGCCGTCCCGTTCTTAACTGCATTGTTCAGGTCGTCGATGGTGATATTGCGGCTGGCCATCTCCGAAGGGTCGGCTTTGATGCGCACAGCCGATTGCGCCCCGTAAACTTGAATCTGGCTCACGCCCGGCAAAATGCTCAGCCGCTCGCCGACCTGCGTATTGGCATAGTCGTAGAGCTGTCCTTCGGTAACGGTATCGCTGGTCAGCCCGATGTAGATAATCGGCTGGTCATTGGGATTGGTTTTCGAGAAGGTCGGCGGAGATGGCAAGTCCACCGGCAATTTCCCGGCGGCCTGGTTGATGGCGGACTGCACGTCCGTCGCCGCCGCATCAATGCTCTTGGAAAGCTCAAATTGCAGCACGAAGCTGCTGTGCCCCGTCCCGCTGTTGGAGGTGACCAACTGCAACCCAGGAATTTGCATGAACTGCCGCTCCAGCGGCGTGGCCACGTTATTGGCCATCGTCTCCGGCGTGGCTCCTGGATAAAACACGTTCGCCTGAAGGACCGGATAATCCACCGCCGGCAAATCGTTCACCGGCAGGTTAAGGTAGGCCAGTACGCCAAAGAGAATCGCCGAGGCGGTCAACACCACCGTCATCACCGGGCGGCGCACAAATGGTTCGGAAAGATTCACGCCAACTGTCCTCTCAGCTCTTGCTTGTCTTGCCGGAATCGGAAGATTTCGGCGGGGCTGCTTCGCCGGCAGATGCGCCGCCGGCTGGACCGTTCGCCGGCCCGGCTTCTTGTACGCGTACTTTAGCGCCCGGCGCTACGGTCAGTTGCCCGGTGACCACTACCTGCTCCCCGGCGGCGACGCCTTTCGTAACGACGACGTCATCGCCCTGGCGCTGGCCCAGCGTGATCGGGCGCAACTCCGCGGTGCCGTCCGGCTTGACCACGATAGACATACGAACCCTGCTGGCTGATCTGCGTTGCCTGATTAGGAATCAGCACCGCGGCCTTGGCGGTCGACAAAACCAGCGTCACATTCACGAATTGTCCCGGCCAAAAATGGTGGTCGCTATTGGCGGTCGTGGCCCGCAGGTTTACCGTGCCGGTGGCGTTCTGCACCGTGTTATCCACGAATGTCAGTTTGCCCTCGCGCGCTCGATTGGGCGGATCCGCAGGAATGCGCACCAGCGCCTGCAACGTGCCTCGGGCAAGCTGCCTTTGCACTTCCGGCAGATCGGCCTCGGTGATCGTGAAATCCGCATAAATCGGGTCCAGCCGTTGAATCAGCAGCAGCCCGGTCGTATTCGTCTGCACCACGTTGCCTACGTCCACCAGCCTCATTCCGGCGCGGCCGTCGATCGGCGAATGGATGTAGCAATACTCCAGGTTAAGCTTGGCGTTTTCCACCGCGGCTTCGCTGGTTTGCACCTGCGCCTCGTCAACAGCCACCGTGTTCTTCTTGGTTTCCAGATCGAGCTGGGAAATGGCGCGCGTATTGGCGATGCTGTCGTACATCTTTAGCTGCGTCTTGGCCAAATCCAGCGCCGCTCTGCTTTGCGCAAGCTGGGCCTGTGCCGAATCGAGTTGAGCCTGAAAGGGGCGAGGATCTATGGTGAAAAGGAGCTGGCCTTTTTTGAGCTCGGCGCCGTCCTGAAAATGTCGTTCGGTAATGCGGCCGGAAATCTGCGGCGTCACGGTCACTGACTCAAAAGCCCCGCTGCGCCCGATCTCTTCGAGATAGATCGGGACGTCATGCGCTGTGGCCCGCGCCACCGTGACCAGCGGCGCAAATTGCGGCGGTCCTGCAGCCTGCGTACTCTTTTTGGAGCAGCCTGAGCTCGCCAGCAAAATCGCCAGCGTTGCCACCGCCCCAATTGCCTTACTCCATTTCATCTAGCTTCTCCGCTCCCTAGGCAAAAACTCACAACTTCGATTAGAGAGTTGAATTGTTGAATCAAAGACGCTTAACTGCCGGTAATAGTTAACGAGTGAGCTTGCCCCGCGCGATTGGGTCAAGAAATAGATCGAAACGAGGGCCACTCGGCCCCGTACCGGTGTAGACAGGCACGGCGCCTGTGCACCGTCCTGCCTATTATCCAGCTTCTATTGTACAGGCTACGGCCTCCGGTGTCGCTCCTCTCGACCCTTAAAATTGGTTACAAAGAGATTCGGAAAGATTGGATGAGCGCTGCCGGAAAAGTGGCACATAGATAAATTGCCTTGTTGCCCACCTACGCTATCATTCCTGGGTGCCCCGGAAATCAGGAAAAGCTCGGCGCGCGCAACGTAAAGGAACGCCCATCCGCCGCATCTTCCTGCTTTCGCCTGCCAATGCCAGCGGCATTCGCGCCAAGCTCATGTTGCGCGAAGAAGCTACCTTCCCGTTGGCATTGCGGCTCCGCGACGGCCGCCTGACCCTCGGCGAAGCCTTCTCCTTTATCAGCGGCCTCTACTTCCGCGGCAAGCTCGCTTACGCCAAGGCCTTCGCCCAGCCTCCGGCCGATACGCACGGAGTCCTCGTGATTACAGCCGGCGGCGGTTTGCTTCCAAGCGAAACGCTGCTTACTCGAGAAGAGCTCTGCAATATCTCTGCCGCATCGGTTTCGTTGTCCGACGCAAGATACCGCCTTCCTCTCGAGCGCGATGCGCGCCTGCTCGCCGAGCGCCTCGGAACAAACTGCGAAGTCGTCCTGCTCGGCAGCGTCGCCACGCCGAAATATGTCGAACCCTTGCTGAACATTTTCGGAGGGCGGCTTCTCTTCCCTGCCGAGTTTGCAGGACGAGGAGACATGAGCCGCGGCGGGCTGATGCTCCGCTGCGCGCGCAGCGGCGAACAACTCACCTATGTTCCGGTGGCCACCGCGCAACGCCACGGCGCACGGCCTCCCAAATTGCCTCCGATGCCCTTTGCCTGGTCTGATCTGGGAATGTGAAGCGATGGCAATCTCAACCTCCCGACCCATCCACCACGAACTATCCGCGTGGCAACGGTGGTTGCAGCATCCGGAGAAGCTGTGGGTTCACAAGCTCCTTTTCCAGATTCACCTGTGGGTAGGGATGATGGCCGGCCTTTATCTTTTTGTGATGAGCCTTTCCGGCAGCGCGATTGTCTTTCGCAACGAGCTGGAAACTTGCGGCCAATTTCAGCGGGAACGTTTTTCGCGCGGTCGAATGGCTCGTCGACTTTCACACGAATTTATTGGCGGGAGAGGTTGGCCGCAGCGTGAACGGCATCGGCGCAATGTGTCTGTCGCTCCTTTGCCTGACCGGTGCGGTCATATGGTGGCCGGGCATCGACAATTGGCGCCGGAGCCTGACGCTAAATTGGAGATCGAGCCTCGCGAGAACAAATTGGGACCTGCACAACACACTCGGATTCTGGTGCTTTCTATTTGTATTTATGTGGGGAATCTCGGGAATCTACTTCTCTTTTCCTCAGCCATTCAACGACATCGTCGACA
This sequence comes from uncultured Acidobacteriota bacterium, assembly GCA_963804535.1. GTDB lineage: Bacteria > Acidobacteriota > Terriglobia > Acidiferrales > UBA7541 > Palsa-189. The sequence goes on along the minus strand of CAWDQT010000022.1, from coordinate 109,366 downwards.
GGTTCGAGCCGCCTTCAAACGATAAGCTCCGTTTTGGGGACCTGGTCCTTACATGGCTCTCGAACCTGCATTTCGGCAGATTCAACAGGTTCACCGAAGCGGTGTGGGCGATCTTAGGCTTGGTGCCCGCCGTTCTGGTCTTTACCGGCATATTCATGTGCTGCCATCGTATCCTGATCCGCAAAGGCGCTCCCCTGCCAAGATGACGATGCGACCAGCATCGTCATCCCAAGCGAACAGCCGGGTCCCCAGGACACACCGCTTTTGCGTGTGCGGGGGTGGGTGAGCGAGGAATCTCTCATGAGAGTTTCGCACTTGCTCCGGGGATTGCCGGAATTATCGAACGGACTGATGCAAGGACACGAAACTTCTAAGAAGACTTGGGGCTAATTCTGAGCTGTGCCAGCCAATTTTCGAGGACCTGCTGGTGCGCCGGTTCAATCGCGACGAATCGAATGCCCATTCCCGTAGGTCGCACATTGGACACAAACCCGAGGGCAACGAATGTGGTTCCGCGGTGATTAATCCTGATGCGGATCTTGGCGCCGTGAGGAAAGGGTGCGGGCGTCTCGACAAAGCATCCAAACACGCTCAAATCGCCCGTGACCGAAGTAACTTGCCTTTCCGATTCGACCTCCACGACTTCCACCCGAGCCGTGAATGGGCGCCGCAACGCGCGATGTTGCTCGACCTTCATAATCTGAAGTATGAACCTCTTCCTATCGCGGCTCTGCCAATTTGCCCGTGCATGTGTCGTTTTTTTTAACATCTTGCGGGCGTCAAGCGGCTCTGTTCGATAGGAAACATTGAGCAATGGCCAACCAGCTATGCTGGCGGATATCTACCGCGGTTTTTGTAGCGAAACGCGAATCCAGGAAGAGACTTTCGAGGCAAAAACGAAGCGGATCAGAGAATTTCAGATCGAGTCAAAAGTACCGTCGTCGAGACTACGTCGCCCGGGACGTGTCTCTAGCTAATTCCCGCGCGATTCGGCACGGCTTCGCCGTCCCACGGGCGACGGCTCGGGCGCGGTTACGTCCGTACCCCGCATGCCTCCTGAAGCCCCGTGTGTCAGCAGTCCTCGGATGCGCTGGCTGATCTGCTCCACCGACTCCAGGAGCTCAGCCAAGCCCTTTGTATCCTCGGTCATGCGGCCGGCGTCAAAGTCGGCCATCACTTCGAAGCAAAAATTGATGGTGCGGCGAATGCGCTCGCCGACGAGCCCGAGGTCCGCGCTTTCTTCCTCTCCTTCCAGTTGCCGTTCTCGCGCCTGCTGCACCGATCCGGCGATGGCCTGTATGTAGTCAACGGCATCGCGAAATTCCTTCAGCAACCGCAGATCGACGTTCTGTGAACGCAGACTCTTCTCGAGCCTTTGCAGTTCCGCGCCCGCTATTTTCATTTGCAAGCTGGCGCCCCAGAAACTTTCGTTGGACGACACGAGCTCCACCACGATGCCGTGAGAAACGCCTTCGCGTGAATTCGGCGTCGCCAGGACGCGTGCGTCCATCGTTTCCGCAGAGAGCAAATTTGTTAGTGCCACGCGGGTCCCGAGATCGGGGTAATTTGCCATTTCCAGAAGGCCGCCGTGAGCATTCACCTGTCTCGCGACGCCTTCCTCTTTCATTGACTGGCCCTCCGCTCCCTTCCAGCCCACTTCTACCGGAATGCTCACCGGAAAACGCGTCTCTTTCCTGCGCTCCAGTTTCGATCCGTCTGCGGCGGTCGGACGTCTTTTCATTCGAAGGGGTCCTTTTTTAGGTTATCTGAACGGGCTTCGGCCCGAATGCCGTTGCCGCGCACACACCACCGGAAACAACAGGTTAAGGACTATGCGAAACCAATACTACTGGTCGAAAGGACAGGTCCCCCAAAAGGCACTAGTTCGCGGCCCGAACGGGGATGTGCAAACCGCGATTTGTCTGGCGGTTCGCTTTTCCGGGTGCCCCATCCTTCGGTGATATTGTCGTGCCGAAAAAAGCCGCGAAGGGTAGGATGTTTTTCGGCGCGCCGTCGGCGCTTCTGTTTAGTGATGGCGAAGGCTCTTGATCCCCTCCAACAATATTCCCAACCCGAGCAACCCAAAAATCACGCGCCCAACCCATGCATCTCCGAGAGACGTTGGCTTTTGTTTTGTGCCTAGGCGACCATAGCTAAATCCGAGTCCAGGCATAAGACTCAGAACGACGAAGAAACAACCCAGCACAATATCAACCACATTCCCAAACAATCCCCGTCCCTCCTCTCAGCGGACTCGCCGCGCGTTACGCCAGAACACACTCCGCGTCTTCACACCGTCTTCGTCATCCCGCCGTCCAGATCAATCAATGCTCCCTGCAGAAGGCGATTCTGGGGAGCCAACATGAACGCAGCCAAACTCGCGATATCCTCCGGCTCGCCGATCCGCACAATCTTCGCCCGGCGGACCATCTCCCGCTCCGCCGCCTCCATATTTCCGCCCGTTTCCTGAGCGGTTGACTTAATCCAGCCGTTCAGGCGATCCGTCCGGATATACCCGGGATTGATCGCATTCACCTGCACGCCATCGCGTATCCCCATGTCCGCCAGCGCCTTCGTGAACGAGAGAAATGCGCCGTTCACCGACCCGCCGATCGTAAACTCCGGTCCCGGCGTTCGCCCACCCGTCCCGATAATGTTCAGCACCGCGCCCCGGCGCTCTTTCAGGTATGGCCAAGCCGCTCGCACCAGCCGCACCGCGCCAAAAAATTTCAGCGCGAAGCCATCCATCCAGTCCGCTTCGGAAAGCTCCAGGAACTCGCCCCGCTTGGTCGCGCCGGCGTTGTTCACCACAATATCCATTCCGCCAAACGCCTCGACCGCCGCCCGCGCCAGCGCGCCGGGCGCTTCCGGCTCGCGCAGATCGGCGGCAATAGTCTCGACGATGCCGCCCGCCTTGCTGATTTCGTCGGCAGTAGCAGCCAGGGCTGCCTTATCGCGCGCAGCGATCACCACCTGCACGCCCTCGCGCGCCAGCCGCATGGCAATCGCGCGGCCAATCCCCCGGCTCCCGCCAGTCACAATCGCAGTCTTACCTGCTAAGCCTTTGCCGCCTTCCATTTTGTGTCTGCCCTCAAAAAGTGCGAGATGTCATTCTGAGCGGAACCGGGGTCCCCAACGTGCGCCGCCCTTGCGCGCGTTGGGGTGGTGGAGGCGCCTTTTCCTCGCCCGCTTTTCGGGCGCGCGACCACGAAGTCGAAGCGCGCATTTTGCCGCCGTGCTTTTCGGCGAATCTCTCTGCCTTTCGGCACGAGCAGCGTGGCTATTTCCACACCCGCCGCGCCGTCTCCACCACCAGCCGCAACTTCGCCCACTGGTCATCTTCAGTCAGCAAATTCCCTTCCATCGTCGAAGCAAACCCGCATTGCGGGCTCAGCGCCAAATTCTCCAGCGGCACAAACCGTGAAGCCTCCTCGATCCGCTTCGCCAGCACGTCGGCCTTCTCCAACTGCGGCCGCTTCGAGCTGATGAGCCCCAGCACCACCGTCTTTCCCTTCGGCACAAATCGCAGCGGTTCGAACGTGCCCGAGCGCTCGTCGTCATACTCCAGCAGAAAGCGGTCCACGTTCATCGTGCCGAAAAGTTTTTCCGCGATCGCGTCGTAGCCGCCTTCGGCATACCAATGGCTGCGGTTATTCCCGCGGCACAAATGAATCGCCAGAGTCACGCCCGGCTTCCGCGCCGCCTGGAAACACGCGTTATCCGCGCGAATCGATTCCTCGAGCAGCGCCTCCGGCTCGACTTTCATTTCATCGCGAATCCACTGCCGCCATTTCTCGTCCATGAAATAGCTGTAGCGGGGCGCATCGATTTGTATGTACTTCACGCCCTCGCCCGCGAGCTTCGCGAGGTCTGTCTTCATGATTCCGACAATGTCCGAAAGCAGCGCCGAATGCGAGTCGTAAACTTTGTCCGTGACGCCGCGTTTGTACGAAATCGCCGGAAATTGCGTCGCGCTTGGCAACGTCATCTTGATCGCGCCGGGGCTGTTCTTTTTCAGGTAGGGCAACTCGTGCCCGGTCAACGGCCGCACTTGCTTCAACTTCTTTGTCACGATTCCTGCAACTCTGAGTGTGGCAGCACCCTTTGTTTGAGCCGCCTCCCAGGTCCGGTCCAGCGAATCGCCGAGGTCAAAGCCCTCCACAGCGTCGGTGAAGTCGCTCATGAAATTCCGCCGCCGCAATTCGCCGTCGGTGAAAATCTCGAACCCCAGCTCTTTCTGCTTTGCGAGAACGCGCGCAATGTGGCGATCTTCGAGATCGTGCAGCCGCTGCGGGTCTTTGCCGTTGCGCCGCGCCTCCAGCAACTCCGCCGGCCTCAGGAAGCTCCCCACATGATCCGCCCTGTACTCCCCCGCCATCACTCCCCTCCCCGCCGCTTCTGCTCCACCAACTCGCGTCCCCGCTTCGCCGCCTCCGCTACCAAAAACCCCATCTTCGGATGCTCGGGCTCAAAATCCACCGGCAAACCATTCTGCCGCAGCGCCTCCGACGTCATCGGCCCGATCGACCCCACCACGATGCGCCCGAACGCGCGCCGCATCGGCTCCTCGGCCTGCATCTCTGCGGCGATGCGCAACAGATGCTGCACCTGCACCGACGTAGTAAAAAACGCCATATCGATACGCCCGTTCACGATGGCTTGCACGCCGTCTCGCAGTGGACCCGTGTCCGCCGGCAGCGCCCATTCGTAAACCGGCACGCGCGTCACGCTCGCGCCGCGCTGCTTTCAATCCGTCCAGCAGCTCCGGATTCGTCGCGCCATACTCCTGAACCGCCACTCGGCTGCCCTTCAGCGGCATGGAAGCCGCTCGCGCATCCAGCGCGCCCAGAACTTCTCGCCAAGTATTCGGCTCCGGCACGGCTACCGTAACCGGAACTCCCAGTTCCGCCAGCGCCGCCACGGGCTTCGGCCCGCGCGCCACGACTTTCGCACGCTTCAGCGCCTCCACGAACTTTTGCCGCAGATCGTGCGCCTCCACCAGACGCACCAGCGCTCGCGTCCCCACGCCCGTCAGGAAAATGACCATGTCGAATCCGCCTTCGGTCAATTTCCGCGCAAACGCCAGCGCCTCGGGATTGTCTTTCAGCGTGATCTCCTGCATCGACGGCGCAACGATTGCTTCGCCGCCATAATTCGAGATCAGCTTGCCCATCTCCTGCCCGCGCCGGCTTTCCAGGCACAAAATGCGCAGCCCCGCGAGCCCATTTTTTGCCGCATCATTCGCCATCGCGCCCGCCATTGTAACCAAAACAGGTCAAGCACTGCGCTCTCGCCTGGAAAAAGAGGCCGACGCAAAAAGGCAATTACCTTTGTGCGCTGCGCCTTCTATTACAATCTCTACGGCCGGTGCTTCGATAGCGCGCCGGCGCAATCTCGGGAGAGTTCTGGATGCGATGGGGGCTACTGGTGGCCATGTTCGCAGTAGTTTTCGCTATCGCCGGACTTTACGTGCTGCTTTCGCGCGTCGACCTGAGCGCCATCCAGCAGCCCGGCCACACCGGGGAATATCTGCGCACAAGACTGACTCGTGCAGTCATCCGCAGGCGCGCCGCTCGCGAAGAGATCCCCCCCGCGCCCGGCGACCGTGAAACCAGCATGAGCATCGCTGCCGGCAAAAATCTCTACGATATGGATTGCGCCAGTTGCCACGGTTCCGATGAAAATGGCCCTACTCCCATGGGCCGTGGCATGCTTCCCCGAACCGCAGCGCTCGATTCCGCCAACCTGCAAACTTATTCCGATCGCGAATTGTTTTCGATCATTCGCGATGGGATCCGCTTCACAGGAATGCCGGGATTTTTCGGAACGGAAACGAATGAGCAGATTTGGGACGTCGTCGACTACCTTCGCTCGCTCCCCTAATGCGCTTTTCCGGCGGTAAAAAGACGCGCAATCAGCACCAGCACCACGGCTCCCACTGTCGCGGCCGCCAGGCTGTATATGAACCCGCCGCCCCAAATGCCCAGCTTCGAAAAAATCCACCCGCCCAGAATCGACCCCACCATTCCGATCGCCAGGTTCCCCAGGCATCCGAAACCTGCTCCCCGGCTGACTTCGCCCGCGATCCATCCCGCCAGCAGCCCGATGATGATCCATCCCAGCAGAGAAGAGCTGATGGAGATCCCGAAAAAATGAACCATTATTCCCCCTCGATCGATTTGCTAGCGGGCCATTGTAGCCCAGGTCTCACGGGGTACACGCTTGTCGGGCTTTAGCCTCTGTAGCTCAGGTCGCCGGACGGCTTCATCGTCCGGAAACCTGAGGCCTTTCACTTCGTATCTCTTCGCATCCCCGCGCTAGTGGTCGGAGCTTCAGCTCCGACAATAAAATCGGAGCATTCGCGGGGCTTTAGCCCCTGAAGTCCTATACCCGAAGCGGCCGTTCGAACCACGCCACATCCCAATACTTCCCGAACTTCCGCCCATTGCCCGTAAATGTGCCTACATGCCGAAACCCGAAGCGCTCGTGCAGCGCGACCGAACGCGGATTCGGCAGCGTGACTCCCGCCACGACGCGATTGATGTCCTCGCCCGCGATCAATTCGAATAGCGCGCGATAGAGCAGCGTCCCCACTCCGCGCCGGGTGCAGTCGTGACTGCAATAGACTGTCGTCTCCACGGTCGTTTCGTAAGCTTCCTTCGGGCGGAACCTCCCCGTTCCTGCGTACCCGATTACCCGGCCACTCGCGCTGTTTTCAACCGCAACCAACAGCCGATGCCGCCTGCCATCGGAATGCTCTTCGAACCACGGCTCGAACGTCTCGACGGTAAACGGCTGCGTATTGAAGGTAATCGGCGTATTCACGATGTAGTGGTTATAGATTTCCGCCAGCCGGTGCAGGTCGGAGCGCAGCGCCGGCCGCGTCGTAACGTCGCTCATTCGAAGGTTCTCCTTGCGCTCCTATTCAATAATGCGCCGCGAAGAACCGCAAGCCGGAACGGCCTGACTTCTGTGGCGCCGCATTCATTCGAACGAGCGTTTCGTCATTTTTCGCAATGTCGTCAGAATACCACTTAGTAAAACACGTTTACTTTCATTGCCTTCTGTGGTAACATCCCTTATGTTCGTTCTTCAGCCCTCGCATTCGCCATTTCGGAAGTGTGTCCCGCCAACCGTTTCGGCGCCTCCTCCAGGCTCTAAGTTGTGTAGATTCATACTCTTGCACAAAAGCGCACCGCAACCCTCATCGAATCATACTCTTGTAGAAAAACCAGGGGGGCAGGGGGTGCCCGGTTTGACTAAAACTGTTACCGCCGCATACTATCGTTCGTTTCAGCACGCCGGTTCGGAGAGTCTGTGAATCACGCCGACAATCGACCGAAGTTCTATCTGACGACGCCGATCTACTATGCGAACGCGCGGCCGCACGTTGGCTCGGCTTACACCACTCTGGTTGCCGATACGGTCGCCCGCTTCAAGCGCATGCAGGGATATGACGTGGCGTTTCTCACTGGTACCGATGAGCACGGCGAAAATATCGCCCGCGCGGCGGCCAAAGCTGGGGTCAGCCCGCGCCAACACGTGGACCGCTATTCCGCTGTTTTCCGTAATCTGTGGAACGAACTGGGGATCAGCTATACCCATTTCATTCGCACGACATCCCTGGAACACCTGCGCGCGGTGCGCCGGTTGCTGCTGCGCGCCCGCGATGCCGGATACGTCTACAAAGGCTTTTACCAGGGCCGCTACTGCGTTTATGACAATCTCTACGTGAGCGATTCGACCGATCCCATCGATTGCCCGGTCTGCGGCCGTCCCGCTGAAGTCGTTTCGGAAGAAAATTACTTCTTCAAGCTCTCCGCCTTCCAGGAAAAGCTTCTGCAACTCTATGAGAGCCAGCCGCGATTTCATCCGTCCCGCCTTCCGCCGCAATGAAGTCCAGCGCTTCGTCGAAGCGGGCCTGCGCGACATTTCCGTCAGCCGTAAGACCGTGAAGTGGGGCTTGCCCTGGCCCGACGATCCCGAGCACGTCGTTTACGTCTGGTATGACGCACTGACCAGTTACCTCAGCGGCATTGGTTACGGCGACGACGAATTGCAGTGGGAAAAGTATTGGCCCGCGCAGCTTCATTTGATCGGCAAGGAAATCATTCGCTTCCATTGCGTCTATTGGCCGGCATTCCTGATGGCCGCGGACGAGCCGTTGCCTAAGGGCGTCTTCGCACATGGCTGGCTGCTTTTCGAGCAGCAAAAAATGAGCAAGTCGAAAGGCAATGTCGCCTACGCAGAGCCTATCGCCCGCACGATTGGCGTGGATGCGCTGCGATATTACTTGCTGCGCGATGTGCCCTTCGGCCAGGACGGCAACTTCAGTCACGACGCGCTGCTCACGCGCTATAACAGCGATCTCGCCAATGGCTTGGGCAATCTCGCCAGCCGCACGCTCGCCATGATCGGCCGATATTGCGAAGGGCTGATCCCCGCAGCGCACACAGGCGCGATAGGCGACGCCGAAAAATCTCTAGCCGCCGCTGTAACGGAAGCTGCGGGCACTGTCTCCACGCAGTACGAAGAGCTCTCGTTTTCGCGCGCGCTCGAACTCATCTGGGCGGCGATCGCGCAGGTCGATGGCTACATCACACTGCAAAAGCCCTGGTCGCTCGCCGAAGACCCCGGCCAGCGTGCTCGGCTTGAAACGGTGTTGTACCACGCCGCAGAATCGATACGTATTCTCGTGGTGCTCGCCCATCCCGCTTTGCCTATTTCCACGGAAAAAATCTGGCGGCAGCTCGGGCAATCCGGCGCTCTCGAAGAAGTTCGCATCGATCAGCTCGCCTGGGGCGCGCTGCGTCCCGGCACTCTGATCGGCGAGCCCGCCGCCGTGTTTCCTCGCGTGGAAAAAACTGAAACTCTGGAGAAAATTGCAGCCATGGAACAGGAAATCCTTAAACCGCAAGGCACGCCCGCAACTCCATCTGCTCCCGCCGCCGCACCCGCTGCACAACCGGCGGCAGCCGCAGCGACAACCCCCCCAGCGACAAATGCGAAGATCGGCATCGACGATTTCACCAAAGTCGAGATGCGCGTCGGCCAAGTGAAGTCCGCCGAACGCGTGGCCGGAGCCGACAAATTGCTGAAAGTGATGGTGGACGTGGGCGACGAAGTCCGCCAGATTGTCGCCGGAATCGCCACGGTGTATCAGCCGGAACAGTTGGTGGGCCGCAAAGTGGTGGTCGTCGTGAATCTCCAGCCGCGCAAGCTGCGCGGCGTGGAATCGAACGGCATGATCGTTGCCGCGTCGGTGGGCCCTGAAGGAAAGCCGGTGCTCGCGGGATTTCTCGAAGACGTGCCAATAGGCTCACGTCTGAAATAAGCTTTCGCGCAACACCCCGGAGTGTTGGAAACGGGTGTTTCTACGCCACAAAGCTGTCATTCTGAGGAGCGGACAGCGGGGTCCCCAGCGCGTGCCTCTCGAGCGCGAGTAGCGCTCGCGCCCCAAAAAATTGACACACGCTGGGGTGCTCAAGCGAAGATCACTTCGCCACAAAGCACAGCCTGTCATTCTGAGGAGCGTAGCGACGAAGAATCTCTCTTGGCCTTTTCTGCAGAGAGATCGGCTCTTATGGAAAACGGTCCTTCATCTCCCACAGCACTTGAGCTCGTCGATTCTCATGCGCACGTGGACATGCCCGAATTCGATGCCGATCGAACCGACATGCTGGCGCGGGCACAAGCCGCCGGCGTGCGGAACATTCTGGCCATCGGCGGCGCTCCCGGGGCGCTTGCCTCGTCAATACCTTTCGCCGAGCGCTACGACTGGATCTACGCCGCTGCCGGAATTCACCCACATGAAGCCAAGCTCGCCACGCCGGCGCACTACGACGAGCTCGCGAAGCTGGCGCAGCACCCGAAATTTCTCGCCTTGGGCGAAATCGGCCTTGATTACCACTACGACCATTCACCGCGCGACGTTCAGCAGCGCGTCTTTATCTGAGCAGCTCGATCTCGCGCGCCGCGCGGGCTGTCCCATCATCATTCATTGCCGCGAAGCTTGGCCGGATTGCCTCGCGCTTCTCGATCAGCACTGGCGCTCGTCTGGCCTTGGCGGAATTTTCCATTGCTTCAGCGGCACGCTCGAAGAAGCCCGCCGCGGAACCGAAATGGGATTCATGGTTTCATTTGCGGGAAACGCAACATACCCGAAAACGCAAACTTTGCGCGATGTAGCTGCCGCCCTTCCGCTCGAATCTATATTGATTGAGACGGATTCGCCGTTTCTCGCGCCACAGCCGTTTCGCGGGCGGCGCAACGAGCCCGCTTTTGTCGCCGAAGTAGCGCGGACGCTCGCAACTGTGAGAAACTTGGCGCCTCAAGAGTTCGCGGCAGCCACTGCACGGAATTTTCGGCGCTTTTTCCGCTTGTCGGAGATCGCCAGCCAGCGTTCGCAAATGCGCGGTTAAAACGGAGGAGCGACATCTCACTGCTCACGGTTAAAGAGATTTTTGATCTGGTGCGCGACGACCTCTCTCGCGTTGAAGAGGAACTCGCGCGGCAGACTGGCCTCGCCAGCGAACCGGTGGCCGAGATGGCAGGCTACCTGCTCGGCGGGGGAGGCAAGCGCCTGCGTCCCGCGCTTTTGCTGCTCTCCGCCGGATACGCCGGCTATCACGGCACTGCCGCCGTGCACCTGGGCGCCGTGGTCGAACTGATTCATAGCGCCACGTTGATTCATGACGATGTGATCGACGGCGCGGATACACGCCGCGGGCGGCCCTCTGCGAATTCGCGCTGGGGCAATCATCGCAGCGTGCTGGCGGGCGACTGGCTCTACATGCAGTCGTTTCAGATGGCGCTTGAGGAGCGCAACTTCCGCGTCCTGGACATTCTCATCGATCTGACACAAAGCATGGTCGAGGGCGAGTTGCTCCAGCTATCGAGCCTCGGGCGCATGGATTTAGGGGAGCAGGACGCTCTGGATTTGTCCGCACGCAAAACGGCCTGCCTTTTCAGCGGCTGTGCGCGGCTGGGCGGCGTGCTCGGCAGGCTTAGCGATGCCGAAGAGCAAGCGCTGGCGGACTACGGGCGTTACGCTGGACTCGCATTTCAGCTCGTTGACGACCTGCTCGACTTCACGGCCTCGCCTCTGCAGCTAGGCAAGCCGGTACTGAGCGATTTGAAAGAGGGCAAAGTCACGCTGCCGCTGATTTACGCGCTCGAAAGCGATCGCGCCGTGGGTGACCGCATGGTACGCACCGTCCTCGAAGAAAAAGGATTCCATAGCGTGCGCGCGGACCAAATCTCCGCCCTGGTGCGCAATTCCGGAGCAGTTGAGCGCACGCGGGCGCTCGCCAATGATTATGCCTCTCGCGCCAAAGCCTGCCTGAACGGCCACGCCGCCACCGAATTCGGCCGCGCGCTCTACGCCGTTCCCGACTTCATCCTCGATCGCGAACATTAGTTCCGCCGCGGCCCATGCTGCCGTTCAAGCTCGTCTATCACGAAGGTTACGATTTGCGTCTGGGCGAGCACGTCTTCCAATCGCAAAAATTCAGAATGGTTCGCGATCTTGTGCTCGCCGAGCACATCGCGGAGCCCTCGGACATTCTCGCTCCCGAACCTGCCACAGACGAAGACATCCTGCGCGTGCACACTCGCGAATGGGTCGATAAGATTCAGCACGACAAGCTCAGCCTGAGCGAACGCATGCGATTGGAAATTCCTTACTCCGAGGCTGTGGTGCGAGGCTTCTGGCTCGCCGCCGGCGGATCGATTCTCGCGGCGCGCTGTGCTCTGAAAGACGGTTTCGGATTCAATATCGGCGGCGGATTCCACCACGCATTTCCCGGCCATGGCGAAGGTTTCTGCATGATTCACGATGTCGCCGTTGCAATCCGGCGATTGCAAGCCGATGGCGCTTTGCGCAAAGTTTTGATCGTCGATACCGACGTGCATCAGGGAAATGGCACCGCGGCAATCTTTGCCAACGATCCCGACGTTTTCACGGTGTCTTTGCATCAGGAAAATAATTATCCGGAGCCGAAGCCGCCGTCGGATCTCGATGTCAATCTCGCCGATGGCACGGGCGACGAAGAATATCTGGAATTATTGGATAAAGCGCTGGCAGAGGCCTTCCGGCGCTTTGCACCGGAAATGATCTTTTATATCGGAGGCGCCGATCCTTACCGCGAAGACCAACTCGGAGGACTCTGGCTGAGCATGCGCGGCTTGCAGGAGCGCGATACGCTCGTTTTTGCCGAAGCCCGGCTGCGCGGTCTGCCCGTTGCGGTGGCGTTTGCTGGCGGCTATGCGCGCAAAGTCGAAGATACTGTGCGCATTCACGTGAATACGATCATCGCAGCGCGAGAAGCTGCCGCGGCGCGAGCGAGCAAGGCGAATCCGTAACTTGATCCGCTTTTCGTTCAACAGGATTTAACACAGAGAGCACAGAGACACAGAGGCCACTGAGGAAATGCTGCAGGCAGGAACCAAATAAATTTTTACTCTGAGCGAAAATCGATCAAGACATCGATGACATGAGACTGCGGATCCGTGCGCAGCAAGTGCCCCATTTGCGCATAATGCACCGGCAAGTCGCCAAAAATCGCTACGGTTGGTTTCTCGAGCTTGGAGAGCGTCGAATCGAGGAAAGTTTTGTCGAACACCTGGCCGGGCGCGAGCCGCCACGCGTTGCGAAGCCTGCGTTCGGCATCGACGGAGAGCCCCGTAATCACCAATTCGCCCATGTGATATTGCGGCCCTTCCACGATGTTCACGTCGTATCGGACCGTGCCGCTTGCGTCATCGAATTTCGGCGCCGGAGTGACTTTCGCGTCCAGGTAGCCGCGATGCCCGTATTCCAGTTCGATCTGCTGCCAGCCCGAGGCGAGCCGCATCCCGTCGGCGAGTTCGCCTGGCTTCACCGACACGAGCCTTGAAAGCGCGGCATCGTCAATAACCATGTTGCCGCTCCATGCAGCGCTGGAAAGACGGAACACCCGCCCCGGCTCGATGGGAATCTGCACCTCGACGGTGGACGGAGCTTGCTGGCCATCACCATTGAGATGCACCACTGGCGCGCCAAACTTCACGCGGATCTGGCCGGCAGAAAGATAAATCGGCCGCACCTGTTCGTTCTCGAAGAGTTCGATAGCGAAGCGTGAAAACTTTTTGCCAACGAGATCGCTCATGCGGTCACGGATCTTTTCGGAATTTTGCGCGGCCGAATCACTGAACGAAAGGCTGGCGATTTTGAAATCGACGCCATCCTGGCGGAATTGCATGATCTCTTCATCACTGGAAGGTTCGGTCACCAGAGTGTGTTCGATGTTGGCTTTAATTCCGCGCGAGGCGAGCTTGGCGGAGAGCGCCGCCGTGATCTCGTCGATCAGGGAACCGCCGCGCGGAGCGCCTCCGTCGAAAAGAGGCACGGCGCGGCGAATCTCATCCGAAAGCTCCTGATCGGTGAACCAGGGGAAATTCTCGAACATCACAGGCACGATCGGAGCGTCTTCCAGCTCGAAGTTCACCGTCGCGCGATTGTTCTTGGCGGTGAAACGGAAACTCACGCGCGAAAAAACACCTAATTGCGCCAGTTCATCGGAGATGTCTTGTAGTGTTTGGTTACTAATCGGATCGCCCGGTTTCAGGCCGGCCGTCGCGGCAATTTGAGCATCGCTGTAGCGATGCGATCCGGAAGCGTGCACTTCGGCGACGACAAACGATGGCGGAGCGGTCTGGGCGCGCACGGGTGGACAAGCCGCGAGGACGGCAAGGGAAAAGCAAACTGAAATCAGGACGAAGCGGCGAACTGGCATGTGTCAGAGGGAATCTTATCGCGGTGGAGAGGGATTGCAAACTGCCGGAATGATAAAAATCTTAAGAACGGGAAGGCCGAAAAGCAGATCCCTCGATCGCCCGCAACCGTATCCGCAGGTGAAAATCGCACCTGGGCGATCTCGGGATGACATCGTCCTGGTGGGCGCTTGCTTCTTATTCGACGGTGACGGATTTGGCCAGGTTGCGAGGCTGGTCCACGTCGCAGCCACGGCGAACGGCAATGTGATAAGCCAGCAATTGCAGGGGCACGATTTCGAGAATCGGGGCCATCAGTTCGGGCGCCATCGGAATTTCAATGACGTGATCGGAAGCCTTGCGGGCAAGGTGATCGCCCTCAGTGACCACGGAGATGACGATGCCATCGCGCGCCTTCACTTCCTGGATATTGGAGACGCTTTTTTCGTAGCGAATCATGGATTCGGAATCAAATTCGTCGCGCGTGGCCAGCACGACCACGGGAAGATTTTCGTCGATCAGGGCATTCGGACCGTGCTTCATTTCCCCGGCCGGATAGCCCTCGGCGTGGATGTAGGAAATTTCCTTCAGCTTGAGGGCGCCCTCGAGAGCGATGGGGTAGTGAATGCCGCGTGCCAGATATAGGAAATCGGTATGGCGGAAAAACTGGCGCGCCAGCGCTTCGTAGATTCCATCCTGATTGCCCTGCAGGATCATCTCCAGCTTTTGCGGAATGCGAGTGAACTCCTGCATGAGTTTCTTGGCTGTGTCAGGCGAAAGTTTCCCGCGCAGTTGGCCGAGGTAGAAAGCGATCAGGATGAGCGCCGTCAATTGGCTGGTGAATGCTTTTGTAGAAGCGACGCCAATTTCCGGGCCGGCGTGCGTCAGGATCGTGCCGGCGGCTTCGCGAGTGACCATGGAGCCGACGACATTGCAGATGGCCAGCGTCTTGGCGCCTTTTTGCTTGGCTTCGCGCTGGGCCGCAAGCGTGTCGGCGGTTTCGCCGGACTGGCTGATGCAGATGACCAGCGTGCCATCGCCCACAATGGGATTGCGGTAACGGAACTCGCTGCCGTAATCCACTTCCACGGGAACCCCGGCCAGGCGTTCGATCATGAATTTACCCGCCAAACCGGCGTGCCAACTGGTGCCGCAGGCGACGATCTTGATGTTGCGGAAATTGCGGAAGTCTTGCTCGCTGATCTCCATCTCATCGAGGAAAACCTTGCCGGTTTCCTGGGAGATGCGGCCAAGCATGGTGTCTCGGATGGCGCGGGGCTGCTCGAAAATTTCCTTGAGCATGAAATGCTTGAAGCCGCCCTTTTCCGCAGTTACGGGATCCCAGGTGACGTGATGCATCTTCGGCTCGACCGGTTTACCTTCAGTGTCGGTGACCTGAACGCCTTTCGGTGTGAGGACCGCGATGTCTCCGTCGGAGAGGAAGAAAATGTCGCGCGTGTGCGCGAGGATGCCGGGAATATCGCTGGCAACAAAGTATTCGTCCTTGCCCAAGCCGACGACCACGGGCGGACCATTGCGGGCGGCGACAATTTTGCGCGGATCCTTGGTCGAAAGGATCACCAACGCGTAGACACCACTCAAACGCTTGATCGCTTTGCGCACGGCGCTTTCGAGCGGGCCGCCATCCATATACTTCTCGACCAGATGCGCTACGATCTCGGTATCGGTTTGGGTGACGAACTTATGCCCTTCCTTTTCGAGTTCCTGCTTGAGCTCCAGGTAATTTTCGACGATGCCATTGTGCACAACGACGACTTCGCCCTTACAGTCGCGATGAGGATGGGCATTTTCCTCTGTCGGGCGGCCGTGCGTGGCCCAGCGCGTGTGTCCCAGGCCATAGATCCCATCGATCGGATTATTGCGGATGGACTCTTCGAGATTCGGCAGTTTGCCGGAGGCGCGGCGAATCTCCATATGCCCGTTTTGGCTGACGACGGCAATGCCTGCGGAATCGTATCCGCGATATTCCAGGCGTCGAAGGCCGTCCAAAATGAGGGGTACGACTTTCTTAGGGCCGATATATCCGACAATGCCACACACGATAGGGTCTCCTGAAGCGAAAACCGGCGGAAAGCGCCGGAGAGATCAGGGTAGCACAAGGTTTTCGTGCGGTGCTGTAGGTGAGGAGCCTTAATTCCCTACCCTTAAACACTTATGCTGTATTTGAGAGGGCTTCGTGCGTTACTGCGCCGGATTTGGCGCTGCGAGCAACTTCTGGCCAGTGCTGGCCAAGGTGACGGCTTTAGCGTTTGCGACGTGGCTCCCGTCCTTGGCGCGAAAGGCTTCGACGCTAACGACGTCCCCGATTTTCAGCGTATTCCGGGTCCAGCCATTCCTCAAGAGCTGGTTCGGGCTGTTCATTTCGAAGCCCCAATTCGCCACCGTGCCATCGTCATCTTTGATGTCCAGATAAAACCAGGTATGAGGATTGGTCCACTCGAATTTCGTGACCGTCCCCGTGACCTTCATAGGTTTCGCGGCGTCGAATTCAGCCGTAAATGCATGATGTGCAACCGCCGACCCTGCGCTGAGGAGCAAACCGATAGCAGCAACGCAAACCGCCAATGTTTTTCTCATCGCTCAACCTCTTCGACCAAGAGAAAAGCGTGGCCCTTTAGCTACCATACAACAGAGATCCCGATCGCCGTATTCTACTACTGCTTACCACTACTTATCTGCAAGTGTTCAGCGTCTTTTTCGTTTTCGCAGAGATGCTCCAGCAGTTCAGTATCCGGAAGTAGCTTGAAGTGAATCGTCGCAGACTTCCACGGCTTCGGATAGGACCCGGGATCGTTGACCGCGACTTCCAATTCGAGATTTCCGAAATTCGGGCGGCGGTAACGTTCGGTGAGGTGCAAGAGCGTCGGTATGGGGATGGCCGCCATTATCCAGCCAAGTTCCCTCTTTGAAACCGGCCACGTCGGTCACGAAAGTGTCGCCTTCCCACTTCGCCACCGAGTAGCCAAGCCAGGCGGGATTGGGATCCTCGGGAAGCTTGCGACCATCGGTGAAAATCTGGCGGTACTGGTTGAATTCCTCGAAGAGCACGATGGTTTCGCGCGGCGTCTGGACGATCTTGAATGGGAGACCACTCACCAACATTGCATCCGGCACGCCGTGCGGCATGCAATGCAACTGCGGTTTGTCTGCCCCCAAGGTCTCCTGGCGGTGCTTGTACAATGCCGCCGCCGACGGAAGCATGGGTATATCGACTCGCTCGCCGGCGATATTATCGACGTAGCGGTTGTCTTCAGTGTGCCAGATGCCCGACAGATCGGGCTTACCGTCGGGTGTTTTCGGGGCGGGCGCAGCGAGATTGGGCTTGCCGTCGGGCGTGCGAGGAGTTCCGGGCAGCGGCAGGCTTAGCCATTGAGCGCGAGCGGCGCCAGCCATCAGAACAAGCATCGCCAGCGCGGCGATCACAATTTGGAATCGTTTTGCCGGACCTGTTGGAAAAGCCATTGGGCAGCCTCCGACGGTGACGCTTAACCCCTTACTGCATGGAAGGAATGAAATCCGCAATCATGGCTTCACGGTTGACCAGTAACATACGCCTAACGGATTGCTAAGGCAATGGCGCCGCGCAGAAGCCGCCGGTTACTTTTGCCCAGCCTGCCCTGCTAGAGCCGGCTTGGCGTCTTCCACGATTTCGAAGCGAAATTCCTCGATCACGGGATTGGTCAGGACGTCGCGCGCGATGCGCTCGACTTCGGCCTGGGCCGCGGCGCGGTCCACATTCTGAAGATCCAGCACGAAGAATTTGCCCTGGCGGACGTCGCGCACGGCGGCATGTCCCAGCGAGGCAAGCGCCTGCTGAATGGCGGTGCCCTGGGGATCAAGGACCGTGGATTTGAGCATCACCCAAACGTGAGCCTTCATGCGGGGCATTATAGCAGGGCGAGCGCCGCGGCCCTGCTGCGAAAAGCCTGGAGCAACGCAGATTTCTCCGCCGGCGGAAGGAAGGCTCCGCTGAAGCCGCCCTCAGCAATACTGATGATTTCCTGTTTGCGAAGGCCCATGTCGTCAAGTGTGCTGAACTCGCGGCTCAGGTTGGTGTCAAACATCGCGGGATCGTCGGTGGAGAGGCTCACCGGAATGCCAGCGCGAAACAGTTTGGGCAAAGGATGGTCGTTCAGGCGTGCGTCGGCGCGGCCTAGGAATTGCCCCAAAGCATCGGTGCGTACGTTGCTTGTGGGGCAGATTTCCACGCCGATGGACCGCTCGGCGAGCAAGGCCATGAGTTTCGGGTCGGCAGCTGCAGCAATGCCGTGGCCGATGCGTTCGGCGCCGAGAATTTCGACGGCGTCTCGGACTGAGCCGGGTCCGCCGATCTCGCCGGCATGAACGAGGCGATGCAGGCCATTCTCAGCGGCATAGCCATATACATCGCGAAATTCTATCGCGGGTCGAGAAAGCTCGTCGCCGCCCATTCCGAAGGCGATGACGCCCGCGTCGCGCAGTCCCGCGGCGGATCGAACGACGTCACGCGCCGCCGCAGCGCCGAATTGGCGCACCGCGTCCATGATCCACTGCAAATGCAGGCCGCGAGATTCGTAGGGTGCGACGGCTTCACGGATGGCGTAAAAGTTCGCTTCGATATCCTGCTTGCGCAAGAGCATCACGCCGGCCGAAAGCGTCACTTCCGCGTAGACGATGTTTTGGGCCAGCATTTGCTCGCACATGCGGCGAGCCGCGAGCGCGTAATCTGCCGGCGCGCGCAAATACGAAGTTACCCATTTGTAGGCTTCGATGAACGCGGTGAAGTCGCGCGTAGCGTAACGCGCGGCTACCGTGCTCTCGTCCAAAGCGTCGCCATATTTTTTTGCGAGGGCGACGACTGTCGCGGGTTCCATCGTGCCTTCGAGATGCACATGCAGTTCGGCCTTGGGCAGCGCGGCAAATCGTGCGGCCCAGGAATCTGAGGAAGAAGGCTGAGGAGAGGACACGGCTAGTGCGGCAGCGCCGGGCGTCCGGCATTGATCCACGAAGTCAACCAGTAGGAGCCGACGTCCGCGGCAGCGTCGCTGAGTTGGCGGATGAGAGTCGCGCCGGCTTCGCTATAAAAGCGATCGTAATATTCGTCGGTATAGTCGCTCAGGCCGACGCGGGCCCGCCGATCGGCGACGAGCACGATTTCGAGCCAGGAATGTGCTGTGATGCAATCCTCAAAGGCGTGATCGGTCGGATCGGCGATGAACTGCGCATCGTTTGGCCGCAGCGGAAAAAACAGCGAGTAGCGGTCAACGAGGCTGGTATCGAATCGCAGGTTGACTCCCGGCTGGCCCCAGGCGCGGCCATCGTAATTTTCCGTGGTGTTGAAGGGATCGAAGGCTTGGGCGACGTAGCCGGCGAGCTGAGCGGCGATAAGGCGCGCCTGTTCCCAATTGCCCGAGCGCATGGCATCGGTGAGTTTCGCGCTATAAACGCCGATCTGCCAAGGAAGCAAGCCGCCGCTTTCCAGCTTGAGCCTGCCGAATTTCGCCAAAGCCGCTTCATATTTTCGAGGCAAAGCACTAAAGGGATACTGGCCATATCGATCGAGGTAGAGCACCTGACTGTGGCTCTCGGTTGCTGCATTCGTCTGTACGTTTTCAACGGGATCAGCCGCATGGCGGGTGATGAAATCACGATTGGCTTCGAAGAAAGGGCGCAGATCGGAGGGCAGAGTTTCGACGGCACGGTTGGCGATCAGGCGCTCGGCGTTGGCTCCCCAGGCAAATGTTTGCAGGGGCAGCAGAAAACGGAATCAAAGCCGCTATCGTGAATCGCGCCAAAGGAATGCATCAGGGTTTCTCGCCGGCTGCGCTTCGGGCAAATTCGCTATGCTTCCGGCTATAGCTGGCGTAGATCACCAATCCAACTGCGAGCCACACGACAAAGCGAATCCAGGTGATCACCGTGAGGCCCATCATCAATCCGCCGCACAGAACGATGGAAATCAGAGGAAACCAGGGAACCAGAGGCACGCGAAATGATCGCGGGCGTTCCGGTTGATTGCGCCGCAGGAAAATCACTCCCAGCGAGACGAGAACGAATGCAAACAGCGTTCCGATGTTCGAGAGATCCGCAGCATCGCCGATATCCACCAACCCCGCAGGTATTCCCACGGCAAAGCAGGCGATCCAGGTGGACCAGTACGGCGTTTTAAACTTTGGATGCACAGCGGAAAAAAGCTTGGGCAAGAGGCCATCGCGCGACATGGCATACCAGATTCGCGCCTGCCCGTATTGAAACACAAGTAGCGATGAGATCATGCCCATGAGGGCGCCGATCACGATGATCGAGCGATAGAGGCGATGCGCGCCGAGCTGCTGTAGAGCATATGCGACCGGCGCCTCAGCGGCAGGGCCCGACGCAAAGGCGCTGTACTTCATCATTCCGAGCAACACGATGGCGACGCCGATGTAGAGCACGGTGCAAACAATGAGAGACGCAATGATTCCGAAAGGCAAATTCCTTTGCGGGCTGCGGCATTCCTCTGCTGCGGTAGAAACGGAATCGAAGCCGATATAGGTGAAAAAGACAATGGCGCCGCCGGTGACAATTCCTGCCAAAGCCCGAGGGAGCGAAAGGCTTCCAGTTCGCAGGATTTACCAGCATCCCGCCGACGACGAGAAAGGTAAGAATGGCGCCAATTTTTATGGCCACCATCACGTTGTTGGCCTCGGCGGATTCGCGTACGCCGCGGACCAGCAGCAAAGTCAAAATGAAGACGATGAGAAATCCGGGCAGATTGAAGTAGGCGCCCGTCCACTGACCTGAAGCCCACACCGGGCTCGACCATTTATCCGACAAATTCAGCCCAAAGGCGGCCAGTTGCGCCTTGGCGTAGCCGCTGAAGCCTACCGCGACCGCAACGTTGCTCACCGCGTATTCGAGAATTAAATCCCAGCCGATGATCCAGGCGAAAATCTCGCCCAGCGTGGCGTAGGAATACGTGTAGGCGCTGCCGGCAATCGGAATCATCGAGGCCAGTTCGGCGTAACAGAGTCCCGCAAAGCTGCAGGCAACGGCCACGAGCAGGAAGGAGACAGCAATCGCCGGTCCGGCGGGGGGACGCCCGTGCATGAGCACGGCTGCAGCGCCGCCGTGCCGCACATAATTCACCAGCAGGTCGAGCACTTGCGCGTGAAGGATGGAAGGCGCCTGGAAGTATTCGCCGGCGGCGGCCGTGCCGGTCAAAACAAAAATTCCCGAGCCGATGATGGCGCCGATACCGAGCGCCGTGAGCGACCAGGGGCCGAGCGTTTTCTTCAGCCGGTGTTCGGGCGCTTCGGCGTCAGCCAACAGCTTGTCGATGCTTTTGAGCCTGAAAAGCTGCGAAGTCACGCCCACCGCCGTGCAAAGAGTGGCGAAACTTTATCCTGAGCGACGATATGGCGCAACCGTGATGCGCGGCGTCGTGGCGTAGTTCGTACTGCGCTGGCGGGCTGAGGTCCTATTGCGCCCAAGAAAGATTGGCGTAGCGCTCCACGAGCTTTTTCGTGCCGTGATTGGTGAAACTCACGGTGAGCTTGCGGTCGTCGTCATCGCCATCCACATGGATGATGGTGCCCACCCCGTAGGTTGGATGCTGCACCCGCTGGCCGATAAGCGGATTGCCGCCGCGTTTTATGCGGCGGCGACGGAGGGTCCGATCGCACGCGCGGGGCGCGCTCCCTGGAAGAAGTAGGCGTGCGACGCATGCGACGCGCGAATTCTTCGGCGGAGTAGGAATATTCCGGATCCGGCTCGTAACGGCGGGTTTCGCCGGCGGCGGCGAGCGATCCTTCGGCGGTGTCGATGAGCTCCGCGGGGATTTCCTGCAAAAAGCGCGAGGGAGAAGAGCCATGCAGGCGCTCGGTGCCGTAAATACGGCGATAAACGGCGCGCGTGAGCGTGAGCGTATCGCGGGCGCGGGTCATGCCGACGTAGCAGAGCCGGCGCTCCTCTTCGAGCTCTTCCGGGTCATTGAGGCAACGGCTGTGCGGGAAGGTGCCTTCTTCGAGGCCGGTCAGGAAGACGTGGTCGAATTCGAGGCCCTTGGCCGTGTGCAACGTGAGCAGCGTGACGGTGGCGCGTTCATCAAAATTATCGGCATCGCTCACGAGCGCGGCGTGATCGAGGAAATCCGCAAGCGTCTCGCCGCGCTCGGCGCCCTCGGACATGGCGTTGACCAATTCATTCAGGTTATCGATGCGCGCGAGATCTTCGGCGGAATCGCGCTGGCGCAGCATGTCCAGGTAGCCGGTGGCTTCCATAACAAAGGCGATGAATTGCGCGGGCGGCAGCGAGGGCATCTTTTCGCGCAGTTGATCGATCAACTCGCGGAAACTGCGCAGCGGCGCCAGGGCGCGCGCGGAGCCGGAATCGATCATTTCAGCCGAGCGCTTTCCAAAGAGAGCTGTCGCGTTCGCGAGCGGCGGCGCGCAGGGAATCGACCGTGACTTTGCCGATTCCGCGAGGCGGCGTATTCAGGACGCGCAGGAGCGCGATATCGTCGTCGGGAAACATCGCCAGGCGCACGTAGGCGAAAATGTCGCGAATTTCGGCGCGCTGGTAAAAGCTGAAGCCGCCGAGCAGGCGATAGCGAATGCCACGCGCGCGGAAGGCCTCTTCGAGCGCGCGGGACTGCGCGTTGGTGCGGTACATCACGGCGCAGTGCGCGGCGGAATCTTCGCGCTGGATTTCGCTGACGCGCTGGCAGACGTACTCGGCTTCGGCGCGGGCGTCGCGGGCTTCGAAAAAGACGAGGTTGGAACCTTCGCCGCGAGTCGCGGTAAGTTCCTTTCCGATGCGCTTGACGTTTTTCGAGACTACAGCCGCCGCAGCGTCGAGGATTTTCTGGCGCGAACGGTAATTCTGCTCGATGCGGAAAACGCGCGCGTCGGGAAAGTCTTTGGAAAAGCTCAGGATGTTGCCGACTTCGGCGCCGCGCCAACGGTAGATGGACTGATCTTCATCGCCGACAACGCATAGATTCGGGTGCGAACCGGCGAGCAGGCGCAGCAGATCGTATTGCACGCGGTTGGTATCCTGATATTCGTCGACGTGCAAGTAGCGGAATCGCTGCTGCCAGGCGCGCTGCGCTTCATCGAAGCGGCGCAAAACCTCCACGGCGCGGAGCAGCAGGTCATCGAAATCGAGCGCGCCGTTTTTGCGCAGAGTTTTTTCGTAGGCCTCAAAGGCGCGCGCGGCGATCTTGCCGCGTTCGTCATAGGCATCCGCGAGCGCTTTTTCGGGAGAGATGGCGTGATTTTTCGCGAAGCTGATACGCGAGAGAATTTCGCGCGGCGTGTCGCCGGAATCGTCGGCGCCGAGGTCCCGAAGAGCGATTTTCAGCGCCGCCAACTGCTCTTCGTCATCGTAAATGGCAAAATCGCGCGGAAGCCCCAGCCGCGGAGCTTCGCGGCGAAGAAGGCGGACGCAGAAGGAGTGAAACGTGCTGATCCAAGGATCGCTCGTGCCCGCATCGGTGCCTTCGAGCAGCACGCGAACGCGTTCGCGCATCTCGTCGGCGGCTTTATTCGTAAACGTGACGGCGAGAATCGCGCCGCCCGGAACGCCTTGCTGAATCAGGTAGGCGATACGATTCGTGATGACGCGCGTCTTGCCGGTGCCCGCGCCCGCCAAGATGAGGATTGGCCCATCGACGGCGAGCACAGCCTCGCGTTGCTGGGGATTCAGGTTATTAAGAATATCCATCCGTTAGAAAATCTCTGCTGGTTCGGGCCCTGTGGCGAATGCATTTTAGCCGAGCGGATGGAAGTGAGCAAACGGGCGAAAAATTTGTTTTCAACAGGTACTACTTCAACAGAGACGCAGTAGGTCAGTGCGTCGCAGGACCGAGATCGATCTCAAAGAAAAACAGGGGCTTCGGGTCATTCATGAAAGCAAGGTCGGGCACCTCGACGCGCGCGTCCGGGATCCAATCATAATGCCCGTCGATGTCGAAGTAGACGAAGCCGTGCGTCGTGGCATGAGGAGGAAGCAAATCGGTGTTCAGGGCGACTGCACGCACGTCCGCAGCGAAATCCTCCCACTCTTTGTTGTGAGCGCTGCGCGGTGCGCCTATGCGCGGAATGGGGAATCGGGGCGTTGGATCCTTTGGCCGTTTCGCCAGAACGCGATCGGCCACGTCTTCGGGCGAAAGCGGGTCGAGCTGCTGGCGGGATCCGCCCGGGGGCCTTACGAGTATTTGGATGGTCTTCAAGTTGACTCGGACCGGCAAGTCGTTGTCGTTGCGGAAGAGAAGATCGATAGCGATGAGGCCGGCGTCGTAAGGGCTATGTTTGCCGAACTTGTCCTTGTAGCGCTCGGCGGAGATGTAGGGATCCGCGGCGATCACCAAACCCTGATGTGAGTCGTGCGCCGGCAGGGATGCCGGATCAGGGGTTGCAGTCCTGGCCGGCGCTGAGGGCTTACCCTGCGCAAGTGCATTAGCGGTGCAAAGTGCGAAAGAGAAAAAGAGCAGATAAATTCGTGCAGGCATTGAATATCGTGAGATGCACGGCATCATAGGGCGTTGCCTTGCGCGTTGGATACAGCGATTGCGCTTCTTCTCCCCGCAACGCGGAGGCATTTATAATAACGCTTTATCTGGCTGCCGCATCGCGATAGCGATGGCGCCGCTCACATCTGAATGTATTTTCTATACAGCCTGATCACTGCCCTCGGGACGATCCTGCTAACGCCTTACGTTTTGCTCAGCGGCGTCAGAAGGAAAAAATATCTGCCCAACCTTCCGGAACGGCTGGGACTGAAGTTTCCTCCGGAACTCGCTGCTAATGAGGGCCGAGCTTCGCGCGGACCATTTGGCTGCATGCCGTCTCGGTGGGTGAAGTTCTGGCGGCAGTTCCCTTCGCGCGCTGTTTGAAACAGCGCTTTCCGGGATGGCGCCTGGTGGTTTCAACCACAACCGCAACAGGCCAAGCGCTGGCCCGGGAGCGCATGAATTTTGCCGACGCCGTTTTCTATTTTCCATTCGATTGGAATGGGCCGGTGCGGCGCGCCTTTCGGGCGGTTCAGCCCGGTGTGATCGTGATCCTGGAGACGGAAATCTGGCCGAACCTGTTGCGGCAGGCTCGCAGAGATGGCGTGCCAGTGATATTCGTCAACGGACGATTGTCGGACCGATCGTTTCGCGGGTTCTCACGCGCATTGAAGCTGAGCGGAGGGATGCTTGGAGGCTTTCTCCGGCGCATCCTGAACGATGCGACGTTGTATCTCGTGCAGTCACACCAGGACGCGGCGCGGTTGATCGCACTCGGCACTGAAGCGCCTCGCGTCGAAGTAACTGGAAGCATGAAATATGACATGGCCGTGCCGGGGCCGAATGCGTTTGTCGATTGGCTGAGGGCCGAAGTGCAGCGATCGCAGCGCGGGCCCTTGATCGTAGCTGGCAGCGTGATTGCCGGCGAAGAGACGCCGGTGTTGCAGGCCTTCGCACCGATCCAGCAGAAATGGCCGAAGGCGCTGCTGGTATTGGCGCCGCGCAAGCCGGAACGGTTTGCAGCGGCGGCGGAAATCGTGGCACAAGCGGGCTGGAGCCCGATCCGGCGAAGCGGAATCTCGCTCGATGGACTCTCGGCAGGGATATTGGGCAACGCACAAGCGGACAAGAGCGTTCTTCTGCTGGACACGATCGGCGAGCTTGCAGCGACATATGCCATCGCGGATGCAGTGTTTATCGGCGGCTCGCTCGAGCCCGCGGGCGGGCATAACCCGCTCGAGCCGGCCGGCTTCGCAAAAGTGCCGGTTTTTGGCCGCTCGATGGATAATTTTCGTGAGATTGCCGCGGCCTTGCTCGAAGCGGGCGCGGCGATTCAGGTAGGTTCGGCCGCGGATCTTAGCGCTGCGTGGATTGATCTGCTCGAAAGCCCGTCGCGGCGCGCGCAAATGGGATTGGCAGCGCGCGAAATCGTGGAGCGCAACCGCGGCGCGACCGCGGCGACTCTCGACCGCGTTGCGGCGATCATCGAGCAACGAGCGAATACGTGACGCCTTCGCCGCTGGTTCGAACTTTATTGCAGCCGCTGGGTTTGCTTTATGGAACCGTGATGCGCCTGCGCACCGCTTTTTATGAGCATGGGCTCCTGCGCAGCCGGCGGCTTCCAGGTACTGTAATCAGCGTGGGGAACCTGACGGTCGGGGGCACGGGCAAGACGCCGATGGTGCTGTGGATTGCGGAGCGGCTTGCCGCGGAAGGACATCGTCCCGCGATCCTGACGCGGGGTTATCGAGGGCTCGGGCAAGGCGATGCCAGCGGTGAGGCACCATCCGACGAGGTTGCTTTGCTGCGCCAGAGGCTCGACGGCCGGGCGCAGTTTGGCGTAGGCAAAGACCGCTATAAGAATGGGCTCGCGCTGGCGAAAGATGGGGCAGAATGGTTCATTCTGGATGATGGATTTCAGCATCTCGAGCTGCAGCGCGACGCGAATATCGTTTTGCTCGACGCCACCGATCCGTTTGGAGGCGGGGGCGTCCTGCCCGCTGGCCGCCTGCGAGAGCCGCGCTCAGGTCTGGCGCGCGCGGATATCGTGATCATCACTCGGACGAACCATGCGCCAGCGCTTGAAACGGTTGTTCGCCGATTCACGAGGGCGCCGATCTTTTATGCACAAACTCGGCTCGATGCGGTGCTCCGAGTGCCGTTGATGACGGAGGCTTTGCCCGAAAGCGAGCGTCGGCAACTACAAGTTTTTTGCTTTTTGTGGCATCGGAAATCCTGCGGCATTTTTCGCCGACCTCAACAGCTGGGAGTTTTCCATTGTGGGGCAGCGCAGTTTCCCCGATCATCATCGATATTCAAGTGCTGAAATCCAAGAGCTTGAACGCCGAAGCTGCCGCTGCCGGAGCGAATGCCCTGATTTGCACCGAGAAAGACGTTTTCAACTTGCCGACTTCGGTTGCCCCAACGCTTCCGATCTACGCGTGCCGGATTCGCCTCGCGCTCAACGATGAAAACGCCTTTTGGACGGCAGTGCGTGCCGCAGTCGGCCGGTCGCAGCCGGTGACGCAAGCATGAAGATTCTCGTTCGGGCGACCAACTGGGTGGGCGATGCGGTGATGTCCATTCCGGCGCTGCGGGCGATTCGAGCCCGCTGGCCAAACGCCGAAATTGCCATCCTCGCGCGTCCGTGGGTTGCGGATCTATATCGCGGGCAAGGCTATGCCGACCGCATCATCGTTTATGACAACAAAAGCGAACACAAAGGATTCTGGGGCAAGGAACGGCTGGCCCGCGCGCTTCGCGGGGAAAAGTTTGACGTGGCGGTGCTTTTTCAGAACGCCTTCGATGCGGCGTGGATCGCCTGGCGCGCCGGAATACCCGAACGCATCGGCTACGCGCGAGATGGGCGAAGCTGGTTGCTGACGCGAGCTATTCGCGGTTCCGGCAAAAGGCGAGACGCCGGCTCACGAGGTCATACGATCATCTCGAACTACTCCGCCGGGCTGGATGGCTGGAACGCTTGCCCCACGTCGATGAGATCAGCATCCGCGTGGCGGACGAGGATCGGCAGAAAGCATTGGAGCGCCTGTTTGCTGCGGGAGCGCGCAAGAATGCTGTCCGGATTGCTTTCGCTTCCGGCGCGGCTTATGGTTCCGCAAAATGCTGGGAACCGGAACGCTACGCCGCGCTCGCGGACCGGCTGATTGCGGCGTTCGACGCCGACGTGATACTTTTCGGCGCGCCTCAAGAGAATGAGATGGCGGCGCGCATCGTCGGCGCGATGCGCCATCGCGCCTGCAACCTGGTCGGCGCGACCAAAATCGGTGAACTTCCCGCGTTACTCTCTGCCTGCCGCCTGTTTATCGGCAATGATTCCGGAGCGATGCACGTCGCGGGCGCGGTCGGAGTTCCGGTGATCGGCATATTCGGCCCCAGCGATCCCGAAGGCACTCGGCCCATGACCCCGCAATTCACGCTGATTCGCGAGCCAGTGGAGTGCAGCCCCTGCTTTCTCCGCAAATGCCCCATCGATCATCGTTGCATGACGCGGATTTCCGTCGAGCGCGTCTTTGAAGCCGCCCAATCTCTTCTAATGTCTGGGCTGACGGCTGGCGACCACGCCAAAACTTCGAGCGTTTGGAGCCAACGCCTTGCCTGACGCAAAGGCCTTGCGCCCGGCGGTCTTTCTGGATCGCGACGGAACCATTTGCGAAGAGATGGGTTATCTCAACCATATCAGCCGGCTGCATATCTTTCCGTTTGCTGCCGCGGCAATCGCCAAGCTGAATAAGGCGGGCTTGCCCGTGATCGTGGTGACGAATCAATCGGGCATTTCGCGGCAAATTTTCCCGGAGTCTCTAGTGACACAGATCCATTCCCGGATCAGCCAGGAATTATCGGCGGCCGGGGCTCGCATAGATGGTTACTACTATTGCGCGCATATGAAGCAGGACGACTGCAATTGCCGAAAGCCGCTGCCGGGATTGCTGGAACAGGCCGCGCGGGAACACGGCCTGCGGCTCGATCGGTCTTTTGTCGTGGGGGATCGCTATGGCGACGTCGAGTTGGCGCACGGCGTGGGCGGGCGCGGAGTGCTGGTTCTGACGGGCTACGGCCGCGGAGAATATGAATTGCATCAGCAGGAATGGTCGCGGCAGCCCGATTTTGTTGTGGAGGACCTCTCCGAAGCTGTGGACGCCATCCTCGGGGGGATTCCGTGAGCGCCGAGCGCGGCACAGATGCGGCGCGCCTCGTCGGCATCGTCGAGCAGTTTCGCCGTCAGAGCATTTTGGTGTTGGGCGATTTCGTGGCCGACGAATTCATTTTCGGGGAAATTTCGCGAGTCTCCCGTGAGGCGCCCGTTTTGATTCTGCGGCGCCGGGAAATGCACACGCTGCCCGGAGGCGGCGCGAATGCCGCCAACAATCTGGCGGATCTCGGCGCGCGCGTGCATCCGGTAGCCACTGTGGGCGACGATGCCGCGGGGGACGCGCTGGCGGAATATTTCCGCGGCAAAAAGGTCGACGCTTCCGGGCTCGTTCGCAAAAATGGCTGGACGACTCCCGCGAAGACGCGGTTTCTGGCGGGCTGGGCGCATACGGCGCAGCAGCAGGTGTTGCGAGTTGACCGCGAGCCGGACGGCTTAGGCGATTCCACGATCGAGGCCCTCGTGCGCAACGCGCGTGAGAAGCTCCCTGATGTTTCGGCAGTTCTGATCTCCGATTATGGTTATGGTTCAGTGACGCCTGAAATTGTCGCGAACATTCGCGGCCGCCATCGATGGACGCGGCCCGTAACGCTCGATTCTCGATATCGGCTTCATGAATATGCGCGCCTGGATTTGACCGCGGCCACGCCGAATGAGGCGGAAATCGAGGCCGCCCACAACGCGAAGATCGGTGGAGATGCGGCGAAGCTGGACGCTTTCGCGCGGCGAACCATGGCTCGGCTGAGCCTGAGCGCTTTGGTGGCCACCCGCGGGCGTCACGGCATGACCGTATTCGAACGAGGACGCGCGCCGCAGCCGCTGGCCGTGTTTGGAAGCGATCAAGCGGTTGATGTGACCGGCGCCGGAGACACTGTGATCGCAGCGTTCACGCTGGCATTGGCGGCGGGGGCAAGCGTGCTGCAAGCCGCGCGAATCGCCAACTATGCGGGAGGCATTGTGGTCATGAAGCGCGGCACAGCTACAGTCACGCGCGAAGAATTGATAGCCGCGATTCGATCCGACGCGGAAAGCAGGCGCGCTGAAGCCGAAGATGGACACGCGAAATAAAATTGTTTCCGTCGAGCAATTAGCGCCGAAGCTGCGCGAGCACAAAAATCGCGGAGAGCGCGTTGTGCTGGCCAACGGCTGCTTTGACGTGCTGCACGTCGGGCATGCCAGATATCTCGAAGGCGCGCGCCGGGAAGGAGACGTGCTGGTCGTGGCCATCAATTCGGACGATAGCGTGCGGTCGTTGAAAGGCGAGGGGCGTCCGATTCTTCCTGCCGAAGCGCGTGCGCGCCTTGTCGCCGGTCTCGCTGCCGTGAATTACGTTGTGGTATTCGACGGAGCCGGACGTGACGCGGCTGCTTTCGGTCTTGCGTCCCGATGTGCATGCCAAGGGAACCGATTACACCGTCGAGACCGTGCCCGAGCGGGAGACCGCCCGGAGCCTCGGCGTGCGCATCGCCATCGTGGGCGATCCGAAACAACACTCCACGCGCGACCTGCTGGCGCGGCTCCGCGCCCTTCCGCATGACTGAGCGCACGGCTGCTCCGGGGCCGGCCTGGGCACGTTGGCGGGCACCCATAGGCTATCCGATTGCGGCGCTTTGTCTGTGGCTGGTTCGCCCCACGTTCCGGTCGGTTCTTATCGGTTCTGCTGTTGCGGTGTTGGGATTGCTGATTCGCGCCGTCGCCGCTGGGCATTTGCGCAAGCGCGAAGCGCTCGCGCAGACGGGCCCTTATGCGCGCACTCGCAATCCCCTGTATTTCGGCAGCGCCCTGATTGCAGTGGGATTTGCCCTTGCCGGCCGATCGTGGATTGCAGCCGCTTTGGTGGCGGGCTATTTCGGCGTTTTCTACGCGCAAGTGATGCGCCGCGAGGAATCAGAGCTCCGCGAACAGTATGGCAAGACGTTCGACGATTACGCCGCGAACGTGCCGCTCTTCTGGCCGAAGCTGCGGGGGGAAAGTTCCGCGAAGGACATGCAGTTTTCTTTCGCTCAGTATGTGCGGAACCGGGAATACAGCGCCGCCATCGGCGCCGCACTTACGATTGCGGTGCTTCTGGCCCTGGCCGCTTGGCGGAAATAGCGACGATAACGGATTATTGCAGGCGGTAAACTTCGTTGATCAATCGGCGGAATTTCGGCCGGTAAAGCAGGTCGTAAACCTCGCCCTTGCCTGGAAACAACGTTTCTGCCAACCTCCGCGCCGCCGCGGCAACCTCCTGGGCTTCCTCATAAGGCAAATCGCCTTGCGCGATGATGCTCAGAGAGAGGTTGACGACAATACGCAGGCGGCGAACCCGCCTTGATTCTTCGTCGATTTCCGCTTTGCTTGGAGAAACCGGCTGAATAGAATTCATGGACCCTGCCCAAGATTATAATTACTGCCCTAAGTTGCAGCAAGAAAGCTCTCTGCACCTTGTTCACACCTAACAATTCGAGTCGCAATCGGCCCTGGAAGATTGCCTTAAAACGCAGGAGTTTCGGCCGGCGATGCTGAGGAGGAGAGTTCCGAGCAGGGCCGCGCACAAGTGAAGAATGAGCGGACGTCCAGCGACTGGCCGTCGGTAGTTGCCGTGATGGCGCCGTTGCGATCGGTGCGATACAGGCGCGTTCCTTCCGCGAGAATGCGCTCGACTGCCTCGGGGCTGGGGTGGCCAAATGGGTTCGCTTCGCCCACCGATATGGCCGCAATCGCGGGGTGAACGGCGTCGAGAAACGGCGGAGTGCTGGAAGTTTTTCCGCCGTGGTGCGGCACCTTGAGAAAATTCGCGGCGAGATCATCGCCATTCGCCAGAATACTGCGTTCGACAGCGCGTTCGATGTCTCCGGTGAGCAGAAATGACTCCTTGCCGTCTTCGAGACGCAAGACAAGCGAATCATCGTTGCGCGCGCGTGCCGGGTCGCTGGAGTCGGGCCAGAGAACGTTGACGCGCACGCCGGCCCAGCCGAAATTTTCGCCTCTCAAGCGATGCACGACGGGGACGTTTCTCGTTTTGGCCTCGGCAAGCAGATTCCGGTAAGCGGGCGCATCCTCGTCGCGCCCCACCCAAAGTTCGCCGACCTTGAAATTTCTCAACACGGCGAACATGCCGCCAAGATGATCCTCGTGAGGGTGGGTCACCACGACCGTATCGATGCGCTTCAGTCCATGTGACCAAAGAAATGGCGAGACGACGTCTTCGCCGATGTCGAGGCCCGGCCTCATCCCGCGAATGTAATTGGCGCCCGGCAGTCCGCCGGCATCGACGAGCATCGTGCGGCCATCGGGGAAAGCCACAAAAATGGAATCGCCCTGGCCGACGTCCAAGACAGTTACCTCCAGGCGTCCGCGCTGTAATCGAGGCGCTAAATGGATAAACGACGATCAGGGCTGCTAACACGAGCGCGATGGCGAGCCCGATTCGCGAGCTCCATTTTCTGTGCGTCAGAATCGCCGCCGAGAGAAAGAGCGCGACCGCAAAAAAGCCGATGAACAGGGCCGTTGGCGGCGAAGGGACCCGCACGGAAGATGAGGGAAGTTGTGCGAACCAATGAGTCGATGCAGTAAGCATTGCGATGAGAAAGCTTAGTGCGCGCCCAAGAACGATTCCGAGAGTTTTCCAGATAGCGCCGAGTGCGAGCGATGCGAACCCGAACGGGACGACGATCGACGTGAGCAGGACCGCGGGGATGTTTGCAACCGGCGCTATAAACGAGACTCGATGGAAATCGCGAGCCATCAGCGGAAGCATTCCGATCTGTAGAGCAATCGAGAGCACGGCCAATTCCCACAGCCGCAGGCTGATGCGGCAGGGTATGACCACGATCTGGTCGCAATATTGCGCCAACTTCGATGGAAGTCGCGAGCGCAGCCAGGCTGAGATAGTGCGAAGATCGATGCGAAATTCCGCCGCCTTGGGCGGATGGCTGCCGTCGCGCGTTATATCGCCGAGGTGCTCGAGTGCGCGGCTATAAGGCTCCACGGTTCGCTCCAGCAGGGGTTCCGCGATGCCCGCGATAATGCCCGCCGCGAGAAAAGAGAGCTGAAAACTGGCTTGAGTGATTTCCGAGGGGCGGAACAGAAGAATCACAACCGCCGCCAGGCTGACGGCGTTGAGCAAAGCAACGCGGCGAAAAAGCGTGCGGGCGAGCAAGTAGATCGCCGCCATCAATGCTGCGCGCATGATGGGAGGCCTGTCTTCGATGATTGCCACATAAAAGCCGAGCGCCGCGATCGTCGTGAGAGCTCTCGCGGCAATCGGCAACCGCAGCTTTTTGCCCGCCCAGAAAAGGAACGCTGCGAGTACGCCTACGTGCAGGCCGGCCACAACGAGCACGTGGAACGCCCCGGTTTCGCGGAAGGACTCGGCCTGTTGCGAATCGAGAAAGCTACGATCCCCGAGCAGCATGGCTCGTGCAATTGCGGCGCGGTCTTCCGCGGGCGAAAGCATCGCGTCCAGGTCATTCAGCAAACGCCCGCGCAGCCGGGCCAAATAATGAGACAACTTCGGCGCAGGGCCGGGCACGATTTGCATCAGCGCCGGATTCCGCAGCGTGGCCGTCAGGTCGATCCCCTGCTGCTGGAGCGCGCCGCGATAGTCAAATGCTCCGGGATCGCCAAAATTTCGAATCAGGCGCGCCCGAGCCAGAATCTCAACGCGGCCACCGGCGCGAACTGGTGGCGGATTTCCCGGTGCGCGTTGGTCAAAAAAATAAGTCGCGCGCAAGCCGCCGTGCACGGCTCGCCATTCGCCCGCCGACTGGACTTGTTCGAGATCGAGGTCGTAGCGAAATCCCCAGGGCAGCCGCAAAGGATCGGCGCGCAGAATTCCGCGCCAGCGCAGGGGCTCGTCTAGCTCCAATCGGCCCTCGCCGGCCAGATTTGTGACTTGATTCGCCGGGACGGCCATCCGCTCGATTTGCGCCGCCGCGGCAGCGAGAAAGAACCAAGCCAAGAGTGAGGCAGCCCAGGCGAGATTCGCGCTCCGAAACCTCACGAGTCCAAAGCCGGCGATGATGCAGAACAGCGCGACCCCGAGCGACAGATCAAGGCTATGCCGAGTGTGAACAGCAATCGGAGAGGCCGCCAGGACTCCTGCGGCAACGAAGACCGCGATCAGCAAAGCAGGAAGCTTCATGCGCGACGCGAAAGTCGCACCAAGGCCTCGATATGATAAGTCTGAGGGAAGATATCGACAAGGTGAAGTTCACTGATCTGATAACCGCGGGGATTCTGGGCGTCGCCGGCAAGAATAGCCAGATCACGCGCGAGCGTGGCCGGGTCGCAAGAGAGATAAATAATCTCTTGCGGAGCGATCTTGATCAGACGCGCGAGCGCTCGCGCGGCCACGCCCGTGCGCGGCGGGTCGAGCACCACCAGGTCAGGCCGCTCGTGCCATTGCTCGAGAAATGCCTCCACAGTGGTCTGCCGCAAATTCGGCGAAGCGGCGCCACTCGCCTGAAGATTGCTCTCCAGATCGCGCGCAGCGGCTTCATTTGCCTCCACGGCAATTAGCCGTTCGAAACGATTCGCGAGCGGCAGGCTGAAAAGCCCTACGCCGGCGAAAAGGTCGAGGGCGACTTTCCCGCGCGCGTCCCCGACAACGGCGCGCACAAGCTCATCCAGAACGAAGCGATTCACCTGGAAAAAAGAGAGGTGGCCGATACGATAGGTATGGTCGCCGACACGATACTTGATGTAGCCGGGACCGACGAGCTCGAAGTGGTCCGTTCGGCGATCATGAACCAATGTGGTTTCAACGGACGGCAGAGCGGCGCGAAAAGTCGCAGCGAGGTCGGCCGCAGCACCATTCGCCCCATCCAGATCTAGATTCAAGAGGAGGCGGTCGTCATCGTGATCGGCGAAAACCTCGATCTCGCGCAATTCCGGCGGCAGCTTGCCCGACTGCAACAAATTTACAATCGCGCCGAGCGCCTCGTTCAGACGCGGCGAGGCGATGGGACATTGCCGGATGGCGCAAAGCTTCTGCGAGCCGGCCTGGAAGTACCCGATTTCGCGCGACCCGGTTTCGTCGAGTCCGATCTTCCACTGCACGCGATTGCGATAGCCGAAAGGCGGGAGACGCGTGCGGCACGATCGGCCCGTCCCAATGCAGTCGCCCCAGCCGCGAAAGCGTTTCGCGCAGAATTTCGGCTTTGTAGCGAAGCTGCAATTCGTAGGGAATGTGCTGGTAATTGCATCCGCCGCATACGCCGAAGTATGGGCATGGCGCAACGGCACGATCGGCCGAAGGCGTCTTGATCTGCGCCACGCGGCCGCGAATGAATTTCTTGCGTGTCTCCAACGGCTCGATAGATACGCTCTCGTCCGGCAGGACGAAAGGGGCAAACACGGTGTGCCCCTCGTGATGCGCAAGGCCCTCACCGCCATAGACCAATTTCTCGATGCGTACGTCGATAGGATCAGGCATGAATCCTTTCAGTTCAGGTAAAAGAGACTGAGCCGCGGCAGTCCGAATCGCTCGAGGAGGCGCTTCTGTATGTATTGCCGCTCGAGTTGGCTGAGCTGTTCCGCCGACATCCGGCGCCGGTAAGGCGCGAGTTGTTTGTCCAGGTCGGCGTGGATATCAACGAGCACGTGTTCGTCCGCGGCGGCCAGCAGGGCTGCGCTCAGCTTTTCTTCGACCGCGCTCAGCCGCCGTTCGAAGCCTTCAAGATCGAGATCAGCAGGAGAATCGAGCAGCGGCATGATGCCAGCGAGGCTCTCGCGAGCCTGCGCAATGCGCCTGGCCAACTCGGCGTCCGAAGAATTCACTCGCTGCGCAGCTTGCTCCAACTTTTCGATATTGCGGCGCAGAAAATTGCGCAGCTCCTCGCGCGAAAAAGGCTCCGCTTTCTTGTCGCTTCGTTTGACCTCTGGGCCAGCGCCGGCTGAAGCCTCCTGTTTTTCCGCTGCGGCATCCAGCACCGCATCGACGCAGTATGCCAGGCTTTTTAGCGGCCTGCCCGCGCCTCGCCGCGAGCGCTGATAGCTTTCGAACGCGCTATCAATTCCGCGCAGTACGGCATCCAGCGGAATTCCGGCTCTTTGCCACGTCTCCACGATCGCCCAATCCAGCGGCGAAACCAGCAGGTGCGCGCCGCGCTTGCGCCAGAAGTACTCTTCGATTTCCGTGAAATAGTTGAAGTAGTTGAAAGAATCCATCAGCAGACTTTACGACTCGCGCTTTCGAGCTGACCTTGCAGTGGCGCGCATTGTGCCGGTGACGGGCGCCTTCTCGGCGACCGGTGCAGCCGGCGCAGCATGATGAGCAGGCTGGTTGCGTTCCCAGATGATGAGCAGCCCTTCCAGCGTCAGGAATTCGTCCACCTGCTGAATATGCCGCGAGGCCTGCGCGATCAAGGACGCCTGCCCGCCCGTGGCAATCACGCGGACATCTTTGCCTTGCACGGCTTTGATGCGTTCCAGGATGCCGTCCACGAGGTCCGTGAAGCCGTAAAAAAGGCCCGCCTGCATGGATTGCGCCGTATTCGTGCCGATAATTTTTCCCGGATCGCGAATTTCGACGCGCCAGAGCCGCGCCGCGCGCGAAAAAAGCGCTTCGGCGGAAATGCCGATTCCCGGCGCGAGCGTCCCGCCCAGATATTCGCCGCGTTCGGAAACCACGTCGAAATTTATTGCGGTGCCGAAATCAACGATGATG
This sequence comes from uncultured Acidobacteriota bacterium, assembly GCA_963804535.1. Classification (GTDB taxonomy): domain Bacteria; phylum Acidobacteriota; class Terriglobia; order Acidiferrales; family UBA7541; genus Palsa-189. The sequence goes on along the minus strand of CAWDQT010000022.1, from coordinate 73,300 downwards.
CACGGCCCGCCGTATTTCGAATATGCGGCGACGCTATTGACGATGCGGTCCGCGCCCACCTCTTGCGGATTGTCGTAATGCACCGGCATGCCGGTGCGGATGCCGGGCTCCACGAAAAGCGCCTTGGTATGAAAATAGCGATCGGCCATGCCCGCCAGCGTGGAATTGAGTGGAGGTACAACCGAGCTGATAATCACGCCGTGAATTTCGTTGGGATCGAGGCTGGCGATGGTGAAAAGGTCGCGCGTAAGGATTCCGTATTCGTCCACGGTCTGGTCGCGCGCGGTAGTCAGGCGCCAATTCGCGATAAGGTCCTTGTCGCGAAAGACGCCAAGCACCGTATTGGTATTGCCAACGTCAAGCGCAAGCAGCATCAATTCGCCTCGGAAACATCGCCGGAGATGACCACCGCGCTCTGGCCGTCGTCGCGGCGCACGCGCAGAAGCCCGTTCGGCTCCAGACCATCGGTCGTCCCCACGTAAGATTCGCCCGCCGTCGTGATGCGCACGCGCTTGCCACGCGCGTAAGTGGATACTTCGGCGAAGCGGTCCAGGATGGGCTGAGCGCCTTCAGTCAAAAATCGATTGTAGTAGCTGTTCAGGTGGCGCAGCAACCGCACAACGAGTTGCAGGCGCGAAACAGGCTTTCCCGGCGATCAAGCGCAATGATGTTCGCAATGCCTGGCTAGCTCCGGTGGCATGGCCGTGTGGTTCACGTTGATGCCGATGCCCACAATGACAAAGCGCACCTGGCTGGGCTCCGCGTACATTTCCGTGAGAATGCCGCTAAATTTTTTCCCGCCCGCAAGCAGATCGTTCGGCCAGCGCAGGTCGGCCTCCACTCCGGTTTCTTCCTCCACGGCATCCCTCACCGCGAGCCCGGCAACCATCGTGATCACTGGCGCAACCAGCGGCGAAATTGGCGGACGCAGCAGAACCGTCATGTAAATTCCGCTGGTCTTTTCCGAATGCCACGATCGGCCCGCCCGGCCGCGGCCGCCTGTCTGCTCTTCGGCAATGACGATCGTCCCGTGAGGCTCACCGGCGTGCCCCAGTTCGAGAGCAATGCTGTTGGTGGAAGCCGTTTTGAAGTAATGATAGATGCGCTTGCCGAAAGGCGTATCGCGGAGGCGACGCCGCAGGAGACTCGGCGACAGCACGTCCGGCACGCGTTCGATGCGATAGCCCGTCCGCGGATGGCCCTTGACGCGCACTCCGAGCGCACGAAGCCGTTGCGTCCAGCGCCAGACCGCGGAGCGGCTCACGCCGATCTGCCGCGCGATTTTCTCGCCGCTGATGACGATCATGGGATTTTCCGAAAGCAACGTGAGCAGCGCGTCGATCCGCCGGTCGGTGGTCCCGGCTCGGTCGCTAGTTGCCGAAAGCTTGCGCGCGGGCATGCAGTTGGGTTGAAGCTCCTCGATCAAACAACGAACTGTACCGAGCTCACCACCGCTCGCACGAAAAGGCAAAGGAGGGCCCCACAACGCTAAATTCAAGCGGGCATGCAGTTGGGTCGAGGCTCCTCGATACAATCAACGGGAACGGCACCGAGCTTATCCGCCGCGCGGCGGATGGGCAAGGGAGGGCCGCAGATCGCTAAATTTAAGCGCTCGGAGGGCTTTCCCCGCCTTTTTCAAGCTGGGCCAGGCGCTCGGTGACCTTGTCTAGCTCGATGCGGCGCTCGGCGACGGTGGCTTCGAGCTGGCGCACGACTTCCGCGGGTGCGCGGCTGCGGAAGGTGCTGTCCGCCAGGCGATTCTGTTTGATTCCAGATCACGCGTGAGCCGCTCCTTATCTTTCTGCAGGCGAGCGATTTCAGACTCAGGATCCACCGTGTCGCCATAAGAAATGCGGAGATCAAACTGCGCGGTTGAGCGGACCGGTCCGGCCGTGGGTTCGAGCTTGGCAATCGGAAGATGCGCAGTTCCGACAGTGTGGCAAGGCGCAAAATAATCGCGCGATTTTCCTCCACTGTTTCGCGAACCGCGAGAGTCGCCGGAGTGAAATCTGCAGCGACGCGGCGTTTGGGATCAAGCTTGAGCTCCGCGCGAACATTTCGCGCCGCCTCTCCAATCATGTCCTGCAGCAGCTTCACTTCGTCGTCGGCATCAGGATCGGCCCATTGCGGCGCAGGCCGGGGGAACGGCTGCAGAGCGATGGAGCGCGCATTCTTGTCCTTTTCCGGCGAATGCTGCGGCAGCCGGTGCCACAACTCCTCAGTCAGGAAAGGCATAAACGGGTGCAGCAGGCGCAGCGCCGCTTCGAATATGGCGAAGAGATTGCGCCATGCCGGCACGGAGACGCTGCGATCCGCGTCCGCCATGGCCGGCTTCACCCACTCGATATACCAATCGCAGAAATCGCCCCAGAAGAAGTGATAGACGATGCTGCGCGGCTTCGTGAAAACGGAAATTCTCCAGCGCATCATCAACCGTGGCAATGACCTCAGCGAGCCGCGAGTAAATCCAGCGGTCCGCGAGGCTGACGCATCGCCCGCGGGATAGGGCGCCGCGGCGCGCACCTGTGGTGAGGCGAGCTCCTCGATGCTCATTCCTGTCGCGGACTGAAATTTCTCCAGATTTACAAAAACGAATCGTGCCGCGTTCCAGATTTTGTTGGCAAATGCCTTGTAGCCCACGACAGCATCTTCGCTGAGCGCGATATCGGTGCCCGGCGCGGCTTTGATAGAAAGCGTGAAGCGCAGCGCGTCGGTGCCATACCTTTCCATCCATTCCAGCGGGTCAACCACGTTGCCGCGCATCTTGGACATCTTTTGTCCCTGCGCATCGCGAACGAGCGAGTGCAGGTAGAGCGTGCGGAAAGGAATTCGTTCGGCGGTTGTTTTCCCGGGGCGAGATGCAGGCACAGCATGACCATGCGCGCATCCCAGAAGAACAGAATGTCGTAGCCGCTGATGAGCAGCGTCGTGGGATAAAACCTGCGCAGGTCAGGCGTATCGTCGGGCCAGCCCAGCGTAGAAAGCGGCCAAAGGCCGGAGCTGAACCAAGTATCGAGCACGTCGGGATCCTGTTCGAGCTTTCCGCCGCCGCATTTCGCGCATTTCTCGGGAGGACTTGCGGGCAACGCTCGGCCGTCAACGATGGCGACTTGCGAATCGCGTGCCGGCGTGATGCCGCCGCAGGGGCAATGCCACATCGGTATGCGATGTCCCCACCAGAGCTGCCGCGAGATGCACCAGTCGCGGATATTCGCCAGCCAGTCGATGAAGATTTTGCGCTGATTATCGGGAAAGATCCGAACTTGCCCTTCTTCGACCGCGGCAGCGCCAGCATCCGCCAGAGGACGCATCTTGCAAAACCATTGCATGGAGACGCGCGGCTCGACGACGGTCTTGCACCGATCGCAGACGCCCACGGCATGGGTGTGGTCTTCGACTTTCACGAGCAGGCCCTGCGATTCCAGATCGGCGACGATACGCTTGCGCGCCTCGAACCGGTCCAGCCCGGCGTAGGGGCCGGCGTTCGCATTCATGCGCCCGTCTTCGGTCATGACGTCGACTTCGGGAAGCTTGTGGCGCCGTCCCATCTCGAAATCGTTCGGGTCGTGCGCGGGCGTCACTTTCACCGCGCCCGTCCCGAATTCGCGGTCCACGGCAGCATCGGCGATGACGGGAATCTCCCGATTCATCAGCGGGAGAAGAAGCTTCTTGCCGACCAGATGCTTGTAGCGCTCGTCCGCGGGATTCACGGCCACAGCGGTATCGCCCAACATGGTTTCCGGGCGCGTGGTGGCGACGACGATCGATTCGCTCGAGCCCACCACCGGATAGCGAATGTGCCAGAGATGGCCCTTGCGCTCCTCGTGGACCGTCTCGAGATCGCTCAAGGCAGTCTGGCAGCGCGGGCACCAGTTGACGATATAGCGGCCGCGATAGATCAGCCCTTCGCGGTAAAGACGCAGAAAAGCTTCCAGAACCGCGCGGTAGAGTGGCGGATCGAGCGTGAACTTTTCGCGCGACCAATCGCAGGAGTCGCCCAGGCGAATCATCTGCTTTTTGATCGTGCCGCCGCTGTGCGCCTTCCATTCCCAGACGCGCCGTTCGAACTCTTCGCGTCCGAGAGCTTTGCGCGTCAGGCTCTGCTTGGCCAGCTCGCGTTCCACGACGACCTGGGTCGAGATGCCGGCGTGATCCATGCCCGGGAGCCACAGCGTATTTTCGCCGCGCATGCGGTGCCAGCGTGTGAGCACGTCGATTTGCGTATGCTCGAGCATGTGGCCGATGTGGATGTAGCCGGTGACGTTCGGCGGCGGAATGACGATCGAAAACACGTCGCCGGGCGCATTTGCGTCGGCGCGGAACAGCTCCTGCTTCACCCAAGCCTCGGCCCAGCGCGGCTCAATCAGCTGCGGCTCGTAAACTTTGGGGAATTCGGCGCTTTGGGGCGCCGCTTCCGCTGCCTTTTTTGGCGAATCTTCGGGCAAGTGATTCTCTCCGGTCCGGTCGCGCGGACTTGGGCGAGGAATAAACTATTTACTATAAGGAGCGCGGCAGAAGGGGTCAAATCGCAGTCACATCGCCGTCGCTCTGTTCCAAGGGCGGAGTTACACAAATGCATTGGACTCTGGGAAAGGCTTTTCTACAATAGGCCAGCGCGGCCGAGGCCATCGGCGAGAATGAGTGCGCGGGAGGTCTGGCGTGAAGAATAAGCATATCGGCGCTCTTCTAGGATTGGGACTTCTGATCATTCTTCTGATCATTGCGGCCCCGATTTTTGCGCATCATGGCAATTCGAATTTCGATATCGATAAGAAGCTCACGCTGAAAGCTACTGTGACGGATTGGGTTTGGGCAAATCCCCATTGCTGGCTGAAGTTCGACGCGACGGATGAAAAAGGCAACGTGGTCCACTGGATCGCGGAAACCAGTAATCCAGCGGACATGACCAACCTCGGCGGTTGGAGCAAGCAGGTCTTCAAACCGGGTGACCACGTTACGGTTACCCTGCAGCCCGTCAAGAATGGCCAACCCATCGGGCGTGTCATGCAGGTTGTGCTGGCGAACGGCCAGACATTGGGCACACGCATTCCGGGGATATTCGGGCCTGACGTCGATGCCCAGAAGCCGTCGGATTCTTCCAAGCAGTAGCGCCGAGCAAGCTGGTCTGAGAATTCGGCACGCGTTTGGTGGGCGTGGCGTTTCTGCTCGAAGGAGGTTCGCAAAATGTCAAAACGATTGCTGAGGTCTGCCCTTCCTGCAGCGGCCATTCTGTTCGTTTGCCTCGCTTCCAGCCCCGGAATTCGAGCGCAGCAATCAGGCGCGGCACAGCAGAATGCAGCGCCGGCGCCCTGGAATAGCCCGAGCATCGCACCGAAGCAACCGCCAACGTCGTCCGGTCCGGCGCCTCGCCGCGACATCAGCGGAATTTGGGATGCCTTCGCTGCCGGAATTCAGCCTACCGGAGTTAAGAGCCATGCGCCGTTCACGGAATGGGGCGAGAAAATGGCCAATACTTATAAGCCCGGCGATGGCCCCAGGAAGGTAGTACTCGCCCTTATTAACGATCCGCTGGACGGCTGCGATCCGGCAGGCTTCCCGCGTGATTTATTCTTCGAACTGCGGCCCTTCAAAGTCGTTCAGACCCCCGATCAAGTTTTGATCATGTACGAATATCAACGGGTCTGGCGCGCCATCTGGACCGACGGGCGCGAATTGCCAAAGGATCCTGAATCCAGATGGTACGGATACTCCGTTGGCCACTGGCAGGACGACTACACGTTTGTCGTAGACACTGTAGGGCTGGACGAAAGAACCTGGCTCGATAATGCCGGCGACCCGCATAGCGCCGATATGCACGTCGAGGAAACTTACCATCGCGTGAATCAAGACACGCTGGAGCTCACTGTAAAAATTGATGACCCGAAGGCTTACAAAGAGCCGTGGCTGGGCCTCAACAAGTTCGTCTTGCACCGGCAGCCGGCGAGCTTCGATATCCGCGAGATGATCTGCTCGCCTACTGAGGCGGAAGAATACAAGAAAACCGTTGCGGAGCCCGCCACGAGGTAGCGTCGAACTAAGGGCGAGTATCGCGAGAGTTTAAACGGCGTTTTGTAAGCAGGAAAAGCGGGCGACGACGCGGGGTTGCCTTCAGCTCTTCTTCATTTCCCGGCGTACGATGGCCTCGATTGCCGGGCGAAGCACTTCCCGATTCACTACTTCCATGATCTGAGGCTGCATCTGTTCGAGCAGCCGGTTCACGACCGCGTCAATCATTTCGGGCGTGGGAGCAGCCGGGATGTTAGCCGGCGCAGGCGCGGAGAGTGAATCCTTGTGCTCTGTTACGCTGGCGTGCCGATCGGAAGTTTCTGCGGAAGCGCCTGAGCCCGGCAACGTGTTTAGCTCCGAAAACGCCAGGCGCGCAGCCTCAGTTGCCGCGGTAATCACCGCATCGTGATTCGGCAGAGCAGGTAATTCCAATACCGGATCAAGTTCCTCGTGAGTCTTGACCTGATACGGATCGAGCGGTTTTTCGGGCGCAACCGGTAATGCGTCCGTCAGGTCAGGCCACGAAAGTGCTGCTGCATGATCGTCGACGGGCGCCGCAGGTAACTCCGGCTTTACAAAAGCAGCTTTGTCGGCTTCGGCTGATGCCTCGTGAGTCGGAGCGTCCTGCGTCGGCAACGCAAAGGTCAGCGTAGGATCAAATTTAAAGATTTCGGCCGCCGCTTCGGGAGGCGGCGCAGACGAGACAGGCGGCTCGGGCGCCGCACCGCGGCCATCTTTCCCAGCCGCTGGCTGCGAATATTCCGCTTGCGGCGGAACCATCGGTGCATTCTGCGAAACAATCGTTTCTCCGAGTTCAGCTCCGAAATCGCTGCCGGCCAGAGGTGCCGGCTCCGGTCGAAAAGAGGATTCGTCATACTCCTCGACAGCGGGCTCGTCCTTGCCAAAAGAATGCATATCGACCATGTCTTCCGGTTGAGTTTCGGATTTCTCTTCCACCTCTTCCGGTTCTGCTGGCGCCGCCCAAAACGGTTCGCCCAAATTCGGATCGCGTGCCGCGGTGGTGACCTCATCCGGGTCTTCTACTTTGGCAGCCTGCGGCAGAGGACTCGGCACAGGAGGTACGAATGGGGGAGGCACGAACACGGGTGGCTTCTGCTGGGCGGAGGAGATTTCCCCCTGAGGATGCGGCAGAGGTCCAGCGGGGGCGACCTGAGTTTCGAGCATTGAATTCGGTTGAGTGACCGGCGCCGGCGCCATCGGCGGCGGTGCTACCGCCTTAGGCGGCATCGGCGCTTGGATGGGCACAGCCTTTTGCCCATTCGATTTTGCCAGCAGCGCCTTGACCATGTTGATCAGCGGGTCAGGCGGAACAAAGGGTTTTTTCAGGACGCCATCAGCATGCACACGCTGCGTTTCTTGTTCGTCGAGCGGATCAAAAGCGCCAACCAGCAATACGACAGGCGTGCTCATGTAGCGCGAATCGCTCTTGACGAACTCGCAGACTTCGTAGCCGTTGCGCACGGGCATAAAGATGTCCGCGAGAATTAAATCGGGGCGGAGGTCCGGAATTTTCCGCATAGCAGCTTCGCCATTCCCTACTGCTACGACGTCAATTCCCTCGTCCTTGAGGGCTAAAGCAACCATCTTTTGGATGTTGCTATTGTCGTCGGCCACCAGTATGCGGGACACCGGGCACTCCTTCGCCACACCTACTCAGATCGCAGTCTAGAGAGACTGCGGCCGTCGGCTAGCTGGGATTATTGGAGCATCGGCGCGCGCAGTGAGTCAACGAGCTTCGGCGCAGAATGTACCGGAGCGTAACCTCGCGTATGGCTTTGATTTCGGGGGGACCTACTGCGACTGAAGCTTAGCCTGCTTCTTGTTCTTTTTCTTCTTGCTGGAAGACTCTCCCTGATTGGAGCCCGGCGTTGAAGTTGGGCTCGTCTGGCTTGAGGCGTCAGAGTTGCCGTTTGCATTTTGGCCGGCATCGGCAGTCGAGCCGGCTTGGCCGGTCTGCCCGGTTTGCCCCGCCTGATCCTGAGCCGAAGAACCCGCAGCCGGTGGGTCATTCGCGCCCGTAGCTCCAGAATTGGTGGCCGTTCCCGAAGCGGCGGCTGGCGGATCAGTAGCCCCCGGCGAAACGCTTTGAATGTAAGCTCCCGTGCCGCTGCCACTGCTCCCGCTGCTGCTATTACCGCCACCGTTAGCACCGGCCGCGACTACACTCAGCCCTGCCCCTCCACCCGGAGAGAGTGTATCGGTGACGTCTTCGGCTTGCGGCGTTAGGTTCGGCATTCCCACTCTTGCTGCCGCGCTTACGTCTGGACCGCTCTTGAGAAGCTCGCCCGGCCGTTTCAGGAAACCAGGCCTATCCCGCGGAGTCTGCTGCTCTCTCTGCATTCGCGCCATCGCGGTCGGATCGGCGTCCGGCACAGGGGCGCCAAATTTGACGAGCTTAGCTTTGGCCTGAGCAGCCAAAGGCGACATGGGATACTCCTTGACCAGTCTCGCATAGTACGTCGAGGCCATGTCGTTGCGCTTGTTACGTTCGTAGATCGACCCCAACATCCAGTTTGCGTGGTCGGCATCGCTATAAAGCGGGTAACGAGCGACGAGATCGAGCAGCCGGGGAGCCGCGGCTTTGTCAATGCGCCTGAGGTAATAAAAACTGGCAATGCGGTAGTCTCCGTCAGCCAGAACTTCCTGCACTTCTCGGAGGCGCTGTTCGGCTTTAGGCGCAAGCTCGGTCTGAGGATACTTCTGCATGAATGTCTGAAAGGCAGCCTCCGCCTCCAGCGCCTCTGTGCGATCCCGATCCGACTTCTCCATGCGCCGGTAGTGCGCCATGCCGACCTGCATCTGCGCATAGGCAGCTTCATCCAGGAAGGGGAAAAACGTGATGAAATCCTGATACTGCGCGACGGCCTGAGTCAGGCCCGTCGCCCCGCCCTCTTTGAAATAGGAATCCGCGAGGGACAATTTTGCCTTGGCGAGGTATTCGCTGTCTGGATAAGTATTGATCAGCGTTTGAAAGCTCAGCCGGGACGTGTCGAAACGGTTGTGCTTCAGATCGTTTAGGGCCCGCTCGTAGAGAACCTTATCGGCTTCTGCCGACTCTGTCTTGGTTGTATCCGGCTTAGCGGTGGCCGTTTTCTGACCGGCACAGCCCGTCAAGACGATTACGGCTGCAAGCGCCGCCAGCCAGTTGAATTTCGTGTACATGCGCCTCAAACAACCTTTCTTACTTTTTGCGCCAAAGCCTCGCTGGCTAAATGTGTCATCTCGCGAACCGCTGCAGCCGGATCAGCGGTGTGGAAGACCGAAGTCCCGGCTACCAAAATCTGCGCGCCTGCGCGAACCACCGCGGCCACGTTCTCCGGGCCGATGCCCCCGTCCACTTGAATCCGGTAGCTATAATGATGCCGGTCCCGCATCTCCCGCAACTCCCTTATTTTGTCCGTGGCTTCGGGAATGAAAGCCTGCCCGCCAAAGCCGGGATTCACGGACATGACCAGCACGTGATCGACCTTGCCCAGCACTTCCGAGAGCATCACGACCGGCGTAGCCGGATTGATCACGGCCCCCGGCTTGCACCCGTGCTCACGAATCATCGTGAGAGCTCGGTCCAGGTGTGGCGTGGCTTCCTGGTGCACGGAAATCATGTCCGCTCCGGCAGTTGCAAAGGCTTCGATATACTGCTCCGGATTTTCGATCATGAGATGCACATCAAGCTGGAGCTTGGTTGCCTTGCGGAGCGATGCGACTACCGGCACGCCTATCGAGATATTGGGAACGAAATGGCCATCCATCACATCCACGTGCAAAAGGGAGACTCCGCCGCGTTCCACGGCACGTATGGCGTCACCCAGACAGGCGAAGTCCGCGGCTAGAATGGATGGGGCGACTTCAACTGCAGGCGACACGCTCACCTGCCGAATTCTATCATAGGGGAGAGACCGCATTTCGGGTGATTTTCGCGGGATTTTCGCCGCGCAGAGCGCGCGGGCAATGCTCTCTGTCTCACTCCGAAATACCCAGTTCCACCGTTGTGTCTGCCGCGATGCGTTCGCCGCCGGGAGGATTTTGTCCCACAATCGTGCCCTTCGGAGCGCCCGCTTGCCCAATGTGATTGAGCTTCGCGATTTTCAGTCCCGCCGCCGCAAGGGTTCTGTTGGCGTCCTGTTGTTCCATGCCCACCACGCTAGGCATTACGTAAAACAGCTGCCGGTCGGCGCTCGAAACGAGCAAGTCCACGTGCGGACTCGACGCCGTCGTTCCTTCCGGGGGATCCTGCTTCAGAACGATGTCGGGCTGTGTTCCGGGCAGAAAAATCGTCGTGACTTCACCGAGCTGCAAACCAGCCTGCAACAGCGAAATCCGGGCCGTCGCGCATGGATTGCCCTTCAAGAGCGGGAATCTTCACGGTTTGCTGGCCCAGGCTCAACACAACGTGAGCGTCCTGCGAAATCTTCATCTCTTCGCCCGGCGGCGGACTTTGCCGGACTACTGCGTTCACCGGCAATGGACTATACACTCGGTCGGCCACGCGCAATTGCAGGCCGCGGGCGGCCAGCATTCGCTGCGCTGCCGGGCGCCGACTGCCCCACCAGATTGGGCATGGTGACGATCCGCCCGCGAATCGCAATGCGGATGGTCGTGACCGCGCTCAGAAATCCCGCCGCGGCCAGCACAAAAACCAACAGCGAGATGCGTAATACGCGCTCCAGCCGTTCTCGCCATTTCTCTATGTATGGATGCGGGACGCTCTCGCCGTTCATGGGTCAATCACGTTAGCATGGGCACAGTAGCATGGGCGCTACCTTCGCGCTAATACTGCCGCAAAGAATCCGTCGATACCGTGCTCCGGTGGAAAGGTACGAAAAAATGTGTCGTCCGCAAAAAACCTCTCACTCATTTCCGTATCTCGCAAATGCCGTGCCAATGCCGCCTGCCCAGAAATCACCTGCCATTCTGGGGCTTCGCCCAACACCGCCGCGACCACATTTTCGTTTTCCTCCGGCTCCAACGAACAAGTGGAATACACCACTCGACCCGATTTGCCGGCAGCCGCCAGCGAATTCCGCAGCATCGCGGTCTGGGAGCGATGTGCCTCGATCAAATCTTCTGCTTTGAGCCGCCACCGAATTTCGGGATTCCGCGAAAGAGTGCCGGTCCCCGAGCAGGGCGCATCCATCAGCACGCGGTCGAATCGCTCCGAGAAAGGCAAAGGCCGCGTTGCATCCAATGCAGCCAGCGAGACATTCTTGGCATGCGTGCGCTTCAATTGTTGTTGAATCATGCGCAGGCGGTGTTCGTGGATGTCCCCGGCAATCACGCGGCCGTGCGGGCCCGCAGCGCGGGCAAGAATCATCGTTTTCCCGCCCGGTGCCGCGCATGCGTCCAGAATGGTCTGCGCGTCCCGCGCATCCACCAGATGCGCCACCATTTGCGAAGCTTCGTCCTGAAAATTGATCTGGCCGTCGCGATAGGCCTCGCTCGAGGCCGGATTCCCTCCGGAAATCTGTAGCGCTCCTCGCAGCCATCGGCCCGGAGCAACCTCAAAACCGGACTTACGAAGCGCCTCCGCGACGCGATCAGTTGTTTCTTCTTCGAGCACCGCGCAGGTGAGTGGCGCCGGCCGATTATTCGCTTGCATTAACGCAATCGTCCGTTCTTTGCCGAACAACTTCGTCCACCGCGCCACCAGCCAACTAGGATGCGAATAGAGAACGCCGAAACGCTCCTCGGCCGGCGTGCCAGCCGGAATCAGCTTCTCGAGCTCGTCCCCGGCAATTCTTGCCTCCGCCGCTGCTCGGCGAAGCACGGCATTGACCATCCCCGCCGCTGAACTCTTGCGCGCTCGCTTCACCAACTCGACCGATTCGTTTATCGCGGCGTGCTGCGGCACGCGATCGAGGTACCGCAGTTGATAAAGTCCGAGCCGCAGCGCCAGGAGCACCTCCAGGTCGAGTTGTTCGCAACGGCGGCGTTCCATATGGCGCTGCAGGAGGAAATCGAGCAGCCGCTGCCACCGGAGAACGCCCAGCGTCAGCTCGGTGGCCAGCGACGCATCGGCTTTCTTTACTCCAGGTTCGAGCTGCGTATAGAGGAGATCGGCCGCATAGGCGTTTTCGGCGGCCACGCGACGCAAAACGTCAAACGCGATCTTCCTCGCAGAGGAAATAGCCATGAAGAAAGTGTAACCGCAGACCAGATTTAGGGTTGTCATCCTGAGCGGGTGTGGAATTTGCTCGCCGAAGGATCTCTCCTTCATTGCTCAAAAAGGTGTGCGTTATGTGCGTTAAGTCAACTGCCGAAGCGCTCGCCGCTGGCGAGCCGCGCGCCATTCACGAATTCGCGCGCGCTGATGCGCTTGCGGCCTTCGAGTTGCACGGCTTCGAGCTGCAGCCGCGTGCCTTGGCCGCAAATCACCTCGATGGCATCACTCACAATCAAGCTGCCGCGCTCCTGCGTGGCCGCAGCATCACTCGCTACAGCCGATGTGCTGGGCCGCCCCCAAATCTGGCACAGCTGCCCGCGAAAAGTAGTAAACGCACCCGGCCACGGCGCGAGGCCGCGAATGCGGTTGTAAATCTCGCCGGCGGTTAGCGACCAATCGATGCGCCCGTGCTCCTTCGTGAGGATGGGCGCATAACTAGCCTGGGTGGAATCCTGCGGAATCGGCGCGATCTCCCCGCGCTCGAGCTTGATCAGCGACTCCGCAACCAGCGGCGCGCCCAAATCCGCCATGCGCTTCGCCAGTTCCGGCGCCGTTTCGTCGCTGCCAATTTCGATTTCCCGCTTGATCAGAATCGGGCCGGTATCGAGGCCTGGATCCAGTCGCATTGTCGTGAGACCGGTTTTGCGCTCGCCGTTGATAATCGCCCAGGCGATTGGGGCCGCGCCGCGATACTTCGGCAGCAACGAACCATGCAGGTTCATCCACCCCAAGCGCGGAATTTCCAAGAGGCGGCGCGGAATGATTTGGCCATACGCGATGATCACGACTGCGTCCGGCTTGATCTCTGCGACAAAATCGCGCGCCTCGTCCGACTTCATGCTTGCCGGCTGATAGATTCGCACGCCCGCTTGCGCCGCCACTTCTTTCACCGGCGAAGCCGAAACGCGCTGTCCGCGCCCGCGTGGCCGGTCCGGCTGCGTGACCACGGCTTCCACCGCAAATTCAGGATTCGCCAGGAGCGCTCGCAGAGCGGGAACAGCGAATTCCGGCGTGCCGCAAAAGACGATGCGCATCGTGCCCTCGCTGGTTCCGCTGCGGCCCGATTACCACTGGCCCGTTTTCTGCAGCTTGCGAATTCTTCGCCGGATCAAATCGCGCTTGAGCAGGCTGAGGTGTTTCAGAAACAGCACGCCATCCAGGTGGTCCATCTCGTGGCAGAAGGCGCGCGCCAGGAGGCCTTCGCTATTCATCTCGAAAGTCTTCCCTGTGGCATCCTGAGCCTGCACCGTGACGTACTGGGGCCGCGCGACGTTGCCGCGAAATCCCGGCACGGAAAGGCAGCCCTCTTCCTCGCGCTGCTCCCCCTCGGCGTGAGTTAATTCCGGATTGGCGAGCACGATCTTGGCCTCGGGATTTTTTCCTACGGTTACATCGATCACGGCCAGCCGCTTGCCAATGCCGATTTGCGGCGCCGCCAACCCCACGCCATTGGCCGCATACATGGACTCAAACATGTCCTGGCACAGCTTGGCCAGTTCTTCGTCGAACTTTTCGACCGGCTTGGCCGGTTTTTCCAGTACGGCATTACCGTACTTCACTACTGGATAGATCATCGCCAATGTTCCTGGATTTTCCGCCGCTGCTCAGAACGAATCGAGCTGCCGCATATAACCTTCGAAATTGCGCCGCGTTTCGCCCAGCGAATCGCCGCCGAATTTTTCGAGGAATGCCCCTGCCAGCACCAGCGCGGTCATAGCTTCGCCGGCGATTCCGCCTGCGGGCACGACGCACACATCGGAGCGCTCGTAAGCCGCTTGTACGGATTCCTTTGTGACCAGATCGGCCGTTCCCAGCGCGCGGCGCAGAGTCGAAATTGGTTTCAGGTAGCCCCGCACAACCACGTCTTCGCCATTCGTGATGCCGCCTTCGAGGCCGCCGGCGCGGTTGCTGGGGCGCTTAAACCGGCGCGCCTTAACATCATAAGCAATCTCGTCTTGCACTTCGCTGCCGTACGAGCCAGCGGCCATTACTCCGGCCCCGATCTCTACGGCCTTTACCGCCTGAATGGACATAACCGCGCGCGCCAGTTGTCCATCGAGTTTCGCGTCCCACTGCGCATGGCTTCCGAGCCCCGGCGGCGCACCGTGCGCCACAACTTCGAAGATTCCGCCCACGGAATCTCCCGCGCGCAATACGTGATCGACCTCCTGCTTCATGCGCACTTCGGCGTCCGCATCCACGCAGCGGAGCGGCGAATCGAGATTCGCGCAAACGGCTTGGATCTCCTTCCATTCCGCCTGCCGCTCCACGCGCACGTGCCCCACCTGCACCACGTGGCTCAGAATCTCGCAGCCGAATTCGCGCAGAAAGCAGCTTGGCCAGTGAGCCGATCGCCACTCGCGCCGCTGTCTCCCGGGCGGAAGCGCGTTCCAGAATGTAGCGCGCATCATGAAGGTTGAATTTGGTCGCTCCCGCCAGGTCCGCGTGCCCCGGCCGCGGTGCCGTCAAAGGCCGGCGCGCTTGCCGATCCTCCTCGCGATCCTCCACGGCCATGGCCCGTTCCCAGTTAGCCCAGTCGCGATTCTCGATACGTAGAGCGATCGGAGCGCCGATCGTTTGCCCGTGGCGGATGCCGGCGAGCGCCTCGGCCCGATCTTTCTCTATTTTCTGCCTACCGCCGCGCCCATAGCCCAGTTGGCGGCGGTGAAGTTCGGCATTGACGAATTCCAGATCAACGCGCAGCCCGGCGGGCAGGCCGGAAATCCAGGCGATCAGCGCCTGCCCGTGCGACTCTCCGGCAGTGGCGAATTGCAGCATTCAGCTTTGTCAGTTTGCGGAAAAAAGCTTCCGCGGCACGTCTGCGCTCTCTCCGTCGCGCGGGGCGGCAGGAAATTGGGCATTTTAACGGAGCGCGCCAAGAGCGTAAAGGGAATGCCCCATATAACCGAACCGCTCCTTGACGCTTTCGAGCACGCGACGTTACGCTTGCGACATAGTAATGTCCGCACTGAGGCGCAATGGCGACTGAACCGAAGTGGATGGAGGCGGAAGAGACTTCCGCCCTCGCCATTCTGATCGAGCCTTTCAAACGCCAGGTACAGGTCCTCCAGGACTACACCTATTTCGCCGCTCGCGCCATCGGCAGTCTGTTCAGCCCGCCCCATTACATAAGCGATCTTTTGCAGCAGATGGACATCATCGGCATCGGCTCGCTGCCGATTGTCTTGCTGACCGGAGCTTTCATCGGCGCCGTCATGGTGCTGCAAACGGCCTCGCAATTCGAGCGCTTCGGGGAGACCGCGCTCACCGGCGATATCGTCTCGCTCGCTCTGGTCCGCGAGTTGGGGCCTGCGATTACGGGCCTGCTTGTGGCCGGCCGGAACGCCTCCGGCATGGCTTCCGAACTCGGTTCCATGCTGGTCACCGAGCAGGTGGATGCCATGCGCGCCATGGGCACGGATCCGAATCGCAAGCTCGTAGCTCCCCGCGTGCTCGCCACCATGTTTGTGCTGCCGTTGCTCACGGCCATGGCCGATTTCGTCGGTTTGACAGGCGGCTTCATCGTTTCTTACTTCACCCTGCGCATCGGCGCGGTGGAATTCTGGACGCGCGCTCTGAACGCGCTGGAATTTTCGGACCTGATGCAGGGCATGGCCAAACCGGTCATGTTTGCATTTTTGTTGGCCACCATTGGTTGCTACAAGGGCCTAACCGTACGCGGCGGAACGCAAGGCGTCGGTCGTGCCACAACTCAGGCCGTGGTCACCTCTTCGGTAGCGATTCTGATCTCCGACTTCTTCCTCACCAAGCTGGCGCTCTTCCTGGCCGGCAAAGCTTTGTAAGATACGTCCGAGGACGCAAAGTAGAAAGCCAAGCCCCTTCACCACAAATGATCGAATCAGTAGAGGAGCGGCGATGAAACAAGTTCGAAGGCTGACAACGCTGGCAGTATTCGCGACTTTTTCCGTCGCTTCTGTGGCGGCAGGCCAGCAGAAACCCGCGCCCACCGCACAGAACGCGAACTCAGAGGCAAAGGCCGCCCAACCGATAAAACGCCTCGCCGACGGTCATCCCGACCTCAACGGATTTTGGGCGAGCGGCACCGGGCCGGATACGCCGGTAGGTGGTTTCGGGGCTCCCGACCCGAGCTTCAGGCGAGGCGACAACGGCGCTCGCGCGCGGCTGGCGGACCCCAATCAACCTCCGTACAAGCCCGAGTTGATCGAAAAGGTCAAGGAACTGGCACGGAACGAGAGCAAATCAGACCCGGCGTTCTTCTGCAAACCCGGGGGTGTTCCGCGCATTGGTCCACCGCACGCCATCATTCAGGCGCCGGGAATGCCCATCGTATTCCTCTATCAGGTGATCTCGGGGAATACGTTTCGCTTGGTGCCCACCGATGGCCGGCCTCACGACACTGAGGCAGATCCCAGCTATTACGGAGATTCCATCGGACATTGGGAAGGGGATACTCTGGTTGTAGACGCGACGAGCTTCAATGACGACACTTGGCTTGGCCTCGACGGATGGTTCCACAGCACCGCGCTACATGTAATCGAACGCATTACACGAGAAGGCGATACCATCCGTTATCAAGCGACGGTGGAGGATCCGAACGTCTTCACCCGGCCCTGGACGATGAACCCGCGAATCGCCAAAGCCACAAAAGATCTGATTGTAGAAAATGCCCCTTGCGTCGAGCGCGATGAAGATCACATCATCGATTTCGACCTCAAAACCAGACCTCAATAAAGCATCAGAAGACGATCGCTTTTTATGTCCGCCTATGGCTGGCAGATTCAACTCAATGGGAACGCTAGAACAAGGTTTTCCCCTCCCGACGAACAACGCTGTACAGAATGAATACATCTAGCGTTGCAGAGGAGTTGCAGAGGTCCACTACTCCTTGTAGAAGCGGCTACTCTTCTGGCCATAGTACTCTATAATGGCAAAGACGTGCGCTGGCGAGGCCCGCTTAGCCACGTTCCCGGATGAACGCCGCCTCGAGCGAGCCCGTCATTTCTTTTGAGGACGTTCACCTCGGCTTCGGCGAGGGCGATATCCTTCGTGGCGTCACCTTCCAGGTCCAGCCTCGTGAAACGAAAGTGCTTGTCGGCGAGACCGGAACCGGTAAAACGCTCATTCTCAAGCTGGCCGCAGGCCTGCTCAAACCAAACGCCGGACATGTGCGCGTACTCGGACACGATCTCGGGGCGATGACCGAAGCCGAACTGCTCCCATTTCGCCGCGAAATCGGATTTGTCTTCCAGGAAAGCGCCCTCTTCGATTCCATGACGGTTGCCGATAATGTCGCTTACCGGCTCAACGAAGAGGGCGTCGAACAGGAGGAAGCGGATGCCCGCGTTCGCGAAGCCTTGGGTTTTGTGGAGATGGAAGATGCCATCGATAAGCTCCCGGACGAGCTTTCCGGCGGCATGAGGAGGCGCGTATCCATTGCGCGCGCGTTCATAAGCCGTCCTCCCGTTGTGCTGTATGATTCGCCAACGGCGGGCCTTGACCCAATTACTTCTCAAACAATCATCATTCTGATCTTGCGCCTGCGCGATACGCAGGGAGTAACCTCACTATTGGCCACGCATCGGCTTCAAGACGCCTTCGCACTTGCCAATTACCGTTTCGACGCGACGCACAATCAGGTGATGAAAACGCCGCTGGCCGAACTCGCATCGCGCAACGGTCAGCCCTCCACCACTTTCCTGTTTTTACGCGAGGGCAAAGTTTACTTCGAGGGCGGCCCGCAAGCCGTGCTCGATTCGCCCGACGCCTACCTGAAGAAATTCCTGGTCGAGGCGCGGAGCTAATGCATTAAGAACCAACAGGAGGCTTGAAATGCCGCAACGCAAGCAACTCACCTGGACCGAGCTGCGTGTAGGACTTTTCGTGCTCGCCGGAATCGTGCTCGTGGTCATCGGCATTTTCTACGTCACGGGCACCGGAGCTCTGGGCCCCAAGTACCGCCTGGTCGCCTATCTGCCGGAAGTCGACGGTTTGGCCATCGGAGCGCCCGTGGCGATCAACGGCGTCGCGGTCGGCAACGTCGATTCCATCGCCATCACTCGCATCCCTCCAGGCCAGGCTCCCGCGCCGAATCGCAACGTTGAAGTCGTCATGCGGATCAGCCGCAATTTTCAAGAGGATATCCGTACTGACTCCTACGCCACCCTGATCACCGAAGGCTTCCTGGGAAATCGCGTGGTCACGATTCAGCGAGGCTATACGGGCATGGTGCTTCGGGATGGGCAGGAGATACCCGGCCGAGAGGAACGGGCCATGAAAGAAATCGTCGAGCGCGGCGCGGACTTGATGCAGAACCTCTCGGCATTGTCCACGCAGGTCGGTGACATCGTGGGAGCGCTTAAGAAAGGCCAAGGCACCCTCGGGAAGCTCATCACCGACGAAACAGCTTACAACCACATCAATAGCGTTCTCTCGCGCATCGATCAGGTCACCGCCTCCGTGCAGCAAGGTCAGGGCACCCTTGGCAAGTTAGTGGCTTCCGACGAGCTCTACACAAAATTCGACACCGTCACAGGACGTCTCGACAACATGATGAGCGCCATCGAACACCAGAAAGGCTCGCTCGGCAAATTCATCTTCGATCCAAGCTTCCATGACAGTGCGCTTCAATTTCTGAACGGTGGCAATGCCCTGCTCTCTGACGTGCACGCCGGCCGCGGCACGCTCGGCAAACTGGCTACTGACGATTCGCTTTTTGCTACTTGGCGCCAGACGGGGCAAAATCTGAGCAATGCCACGGCCAATTTGAACTCCAAGGACAGCACTGCCGGCAAATTCTTCGAAGATCCCCTGTTTTACGACAATATGACCGGAGTCGCGGGCGATTTGCGCCTGCTGCTTAACGAATTTCGGCAGAATCCCTCGAAATACCTGAGGGTGAAGTTTTCGCTCTTCTAACTTGAGGAGCGCGAGAATCCAAACGCCGGCGCAGGTTTCGACAAACCGAGAGCTTCGGCCAAGGGGAAATTCTCAAACGGGAGTGTCGGAGCGCGGAATTTGATTCTCACATGGCCGCGTGGATGCGATGCCATAAGATGAAGGCGTCCATCCTCGCTCCGTAAGGGACCGTTCTCCGCGCCACTTACACTCACCCCAACGACGGGCGCGCCGGTCTCCCTTAGGTACTCCTTCCAACCGGCGTCGCAACTCCGGAGCTTCCAGCAGCGCCCTGGCGGGTTCTCCCGCCAGGCATACCACTTCGCCCGAAGCGAACGCGGTCGAGACGGCCCGCGAAAATCCATTCGCCTCATCATCTTCAGTTAGATGCGTGATTCGCAATGCCCTGCTGATCAGCGGCGCGGTGCGCGCGAAGGGCTTCGCATCCGCCACGAATCGGATCGGCCGGTCCGTCGCCGCGGCGAGAAAAATCGCATCGAGCAGCGTCAGGTCGTTCACGACGAAAAGCGCGCCGCCGCGTTCGGGAATATTGTCGCGGCCTTCCACGCGAATGCGATAGACGCTATGCGTCAGAATCCACAGCGCCAGGCGCAAAACCGAATCCGGAAGAAAAACGACTGCATAAAATGTCGCCGCCAGCGTCATGCAGGCGCCCGCAAAAAAGATTTGGTCCGCCCGTAGCCGCAGCCCCTCCGCCAGCGCAAAGTACACGCCCGCAGCGGCAAAAACTCCAACAAACGAGATCAGGTTCGCGGCCGCGATGATTCCGCCCTTGCGCGCCGGATCGGGCCGGTGCTGGATCAGCGCATTCAGAGGAACCGCGTAAAATCCGCCAAAAAATCCCACCAGCCCAAGATAAACCGCCGCGCGCTCAAGCGAGATCCCATGCGAAGCGGAGAGAAAGCCGAAAACGGTCATCCCCACCGCGCCCACCGGGATCAGCCCATACTCGATCTTTGCATCGGAAAGATAGCCCGTTGCCAGACTCCCCAATCCGATGCCAATGGCCACCGCCGCCTGCAAATAACTGATGTGCCGCTCGTCGATTCTCAGAATATCGTGCCCATAGATCACGATCGTGAATTGCAGCAGTGCCGCCAGGAACCAGAGATAGAAATTGCCCACCACGGCCCAGCACAGCACGCGATCGTTGCGGATCACGCGGATTTGTTCGCCCAGATCGCCAAGCGGATTGCTGTTGAACTTGCGTGCCGGATTTGCCGCCGGCACGCGCGAAATCCCGAAGCTCGTCGCCAGACCGAGTAGCGTGCAGACCAGCAGGGCTATGCCGGACCTTTCCTGGTGTCCCCGAAAGTAAAAAGCAAGATATCCGCTGGCCACGGTGGCTGAGATCGCCGCCAGAAACGTCCCTAACTCGATCGACGCCATTGCCCCAGGAGAGATCCTTCTCCGGCAGCAGTTCCGGCAGCAATCCGTATTTGGAGGGCCCAAAAATGGCCGCCTGCGAACTCAGCAAAAATACGCCCGCGGCTTCGAGCTTGAGGTTCCCTCGCGCCAGCGCCGCGAGCGCAAACAACATCACCCCAAGCTCCATCCATTTCGTCCCGATCGTCACCGACCGCTTGCTGAAGCGGTCCGCCAGGAACCCGCCCGTCATCGAAAACAGAATGAACGGCAGAGCGAAAAGCGCGCCTACCACGAGCACGAGCCAATCCCGCTCTCGCAAGGGAAGGCTCATTTCCACGACCAGATAGATCACCAGAAATTTCAGCGCGTTGTCGTTGAAGGCGCCCTGGAACTGCGTAACCACCAGGCTCCAGAAGCCGGCGCTATTCCGCCCGGGGCGGCTGGCCTTTTGGGCATCCGCCCGCTCTTCATACGCGCTTTCGACCTGAACTGCAGAGTTGTTCCGCACTTCACTCACGATTCAAATCCGGCCTCGCGGTGATCGCTGGCAAAAACTGCTCCGACTTCCCTTCTCCGAGTCTAATTGTGTGTCGTTAGCCCAAGCAAGCGTGCATTTCCGCGCCGCCGCATGCCTAGACACCTTCCATGCCAAGGCTCGAGGATTTGGCCCATCCGTATGCGCAAAATTATCTATCTAATGATTACTCGACGAGAGTATGCTTGCAGTGAAGTCCTTCCGGTGAGGCGACCCATGAACCGATTCCTGGCCTACCCTTGCATCGCGGCATTGCTTGTTTTTCTGGCCGTTCTGCCCAGTTGGGGCCAGAAAGGAGGCGCTCAAGGTGGATCTCGACCCTCGGGTTCAGCCGGAGGCGCTGCTCCCAATGTGCCGAACCAGCCGACCGGGCCCGGCCCATCGCAGCCTCAGGTGCAAACGCCGCTTTACGTGAACGGACGGGTGCTCCTCGCGGATACCGGACAGGCCGCCCCGGAACCCGTCTCTGTGCAGCTCGATTGTGGCGTGAGCGTGTTGCAAGTAATTCACACGGACTTGAAGGGCTATTTTCAATTCACCCTCGGAGCCGGCCCTCAAGGTAATGCGAATCTCGGCGCCGCCTCCGACACACCCATTGGCATGGCGGGCGGGGGCATGAATTTTCCAGGTTCTCAGGGTCGCATCGGTGGTTTTGGAGATCTGACGGGCTGCGAAATCCGGGCGGTAGTTGATGGCTATCTACCGGCTACCCATATTCTCAGCGGTCCTCCCGAACTGACGACTATCGATGCCGGCACGATACGCCTGACGCGGATAGCCGGGGTACAAGGCTCCGCCATCAGCGTCACCTCGCTGCTCGTTCCTAGCAACGCGCGTAAGGAGTTCGAAAAGGGCGATAAGGATGCTCACGACAACAAACTGAAGCCCGCCGCCGAACATCTGGAAAAAGCCGTTGCGGAATATGACAACTATGCGGCTGCCTGGAATACGTTGGGCGGCGTCTATGCTTCCTCGCATGACACCGAAAAGGCTCGCCAGGCGTTCATAAAGGCGATTGCGGTCGATCCCAAATACCTGCCGCCCTACATGAATCTCGCCACCCTGCAACTTCGCAATCAGGAGTATGAAGATTGCGTCGCGACAGCGGGAAAGGCTCTTGATTTGGATCCCGCCATTCCGCTCGCCAACTACCTGCAGGCTGCAGGCAATTTCAAGCTAAGTCGCCTGGATGAAGCCGAGAAAAGTGCTAAAGAGGTAGAAAAGGGCCCACACGAAAACCTGCCGCAAGTCTACCCATTGCTTGCTCAGATTTTTTTGCTGAAGCACGACTATCCGAACGCGGCGGCGCAGATGCGCACGTACCTGAAGCAATGGCCGAAAGGGCCTTACGCTGCGGAAATGAAGAAAGGCTTGGATCAGATCGAAACTTCCGGAACCTCCGCCGAAAGCCACTAAGCCTGCGTTGGCACAGCCCCAGACAAATCCCTGATCCTGCGGCCCACGGCCGTTCGAATAGTTTTTGATATTGCTGCGACGCTACTCCGGGCAAGTCTGAGGGTATCTCTGTGCCCTCTGTATCTCAGTGATCTCTGTGTAGGTTTTACGATCGCGGTGCGGCTTCGTCCCGAATTTGCGTCCGGTGCATTACACGCCGAGAAGCGGAATCAAAGGAATCGCGCCGATGCATCGTGCAGCGGTTATCCCATAAAACCAGGTCACCTGGGCGCCACTTGTGTCCCCAGGCGAGTTCCGAGCGCGTGGCGTACGACCACAATTGATCGAGCAACGACTCCGATTCCGCAAGCGATAACCCGCCGATATAGGCGTTGCGCCGCCGGCCGAGGTAGAGGGCCCGTCGCCGCGTATCGGGATGAGTACACACAAGCGGATGATACGTGCCGGGAGAGGTCATCGGATCGTCCACCGCCGCAACTCCCTGCCGCACATATCCGCCGCTGTTGTACGTTCCGTCGTGCTTCAGCTGCAGGCCTTCGAGCCGGTGTTTCAGCTCTTGCGGCAGGGATTCATAAGCCGCATACATGTTGTTGAAGTACGTGTCACCGCCAGACGCCGGCACCTCCAGTGCATAAAGCACGCTCGCTTTGGGAGGCACCTCCAGATAAGACATGTCCGTATGCCAAGTCGCCTCGCCCGCGCCCAGGCTCCCGATCGGCACGCCCTTTTCCAAGACATTCGACACGACGTAAATTTCCGGATGCCCTTCGACAAAGCGCCGACCCGATTCCTGCACAGGCGCCCAATCCAGTTCGCCGAATCTTTTGCTGAACGCGATCAGATCCTCATCGATGAGGTTTTGGCCGCGAAAGATCAGCACCAAATGATCGTGCCAGGCTCCCCAGATCACCGCGAAATCGGCATCGTCGATCGTTCGCAGGTCGACGTTTCGAATTTCCGCGCCCAGCGCACCGCCGGTGGGCCCGACAGCAAGTCCCGTTTTCCCCGTTTCAATCGGCGTCATATGCATCGAAGCAATCCTCTGCCAACCCAAGTATAGCGAATGTCGAAACAAGCTGGCGCGCGAGGATTGTCCGTTTGAAAATATCCACCGTCGTAAGAAAGGCCGATGCGTCCGGCCCGTTCTACTCGAGCGGTTCGACCTTGACGATCGATGCGCCGTGGTTGCTGCCGATCCAGAGCGTGCCGGGGTTCTTCGAATCGTCGACGTAGACCCGGCGGATGTTGGTGGGGCGCGGCAGCATGTATTCCGTGTACTGACCGCTCTTGGTGTTGAGGCGGGCAACACGGTCCGTCAGCATCGACCCGGTCCACGCATCGCCGTTGCGATCCAAGACGGCGTCATACGGCGCACTCCAGGGCGTTGGCACCTTCCACTCGGTCATGTGTTCGGTCTTGGGATCGAACATGCCGATGGCGTCGCCCTGATATTCGCCAAACCACAACCGGCCTTCGTTATCCACGCGACCGCGCCGCGGGCGGGAGTCGGGCGTCGGAGTCTGGTAGACGGTCGCATTCTTCGTCTTGGCATCGATCTTGACGATATTACCAGCCGAAAAATCGAGCAGATAGGCGTTGTTCTGCTGGTCCGAATGAATCCCATAAGTTCCGATGCGCTTGCCGGTCTGCGGATCCTTGAAGTTGCCAAGGTTCTCCATCTTATTGGAGATCAGATCGAGCCGGTAGATGTTGCCAACGTCTGAGTTTTTGATCCACACCTTGTTGATCGATATTCGTGCCTTCGATTGCGAGATGGCCAAGTTGGCCACCGTCGGTATCCCATTCCTTCGGTGTGCTCCAGAATTGGAATTTCTCGGTCTTCTTGTCGAACTTCGCGATGGCGTTCTGGTACATCACGCCGACCCAAGGATTGTCGTCCTTGTCGAATTCGAGATCGAGCGTGCCTTCCGGCCATCCCGGCTTGACGACGGGGATCGAATATTGCGTCACCTTGCCGGTCTTCGGGTCCATCTTGCCGAGGAACATCTGACCGAAGTCGGAATACCAGACGTTGCCTTCGCGATCGAGCACCACGTCGTGCGGCTGGATCAATGGATTCGGCAAGTCGTATTCGGTGATGATCACATGCGTGGACTTGCCCGTCAGTCGCGGCTCGGTCTTAAGAGGAAAAGCCCAGGTCGACTGCTCGCTCAGGTTGACACTGGCGAGCCATTCCGCTGTCTTCATGCCGTTACCGCCGCGTTCAACATCGCGAGTTGCAGTGCCGACCAAGCGCTGCGGCTTTAGGGGAGTGCTGCCAGGATAATAGAGGCTCATCCGCTGGATAACTTCCATGAAGCCGGCGGCGTCATGCGTCGACTTCATGATGCGCTCGAGCGTGTGGCAGCCAGTACAATTGAGCAGGAAGCGCTTCTGCTCGTCCGTGCCCGGCATGCTTACCAACCATTCGGCATTGGTAAGATGGGCGGACAAGTTCTTCACTTTTTTGAGCTTGATCTCAGCCTTGGCTTCCTGGCCTGAAGCGACGTCCGCGGCACAGGCTCCTTCCAGTTCATAGCCGGCCGCGCGCGCTTTCAATGTGTAGTGTCCGGGTTCGAGTCTCGCTGACGGGAAAGCAAAGTGGCCTGCAGCGTTGGTAACAATGCTGATGCTGATTGTCGAGCCGTCCTTCTTCGCGCTGACCACCACACCTTCCATCGGACCTTCCTCAGCCGAGGTGACCTGTCCGCTCAACGCTGCTGTCGTCTGAGCCTCTGCGTGAAGTCGAGTGGATGCGGTTTGAAGAAGGATGGCGGCAAGAGCGCCAGCTGCGATAAGCAAGACTCGCTTGATTTCCATCAGCATCTCCCTTGTAAAGGGTAATTTGGGAATTATCATCCTCCCATTGCGCATCCTGACGCAAGACAATCAGCGGACAGAAGCATAGATCGCCTAAACGGCGGCGCAGTTTTCGTTCTCTACTATCGGAAAGTTTTTTGGCGGCGATCAGTTATTCTTAATTTGGACCTTGGCGCCAGGCACCAGACGGACCTGGCCATCGGTCACGACGGTCTCGCCGGGCTTGAGTCCCTTGTCAATAACCGCTTGTCCTCCGACGCTACGGCTCGACACCACCGCGCGAGGCGCCACGGTGCCGTCGGCCTGGACCACGTAAACCAACGACCCTTGCTGACCCGCTGTGATCGCCTGAGAGGGAATCACAGTGGCGTTTGATTCCTCTGCAAGCGTCATCACGGTGTTCACGTACAAGCCCGGCCAGAGAGCGTTACTTGAGTTCTCGAACAATGCCCGCAAGCGAATCGTTCCCGTCGTAGCGTCTACGGCGTTTTCTACAAAAACGAGCTTTCCTACTTCTGGCGGGCCCAAACTGTTGGGCACGGTCGCTTCGACGCGCAGTGGCTTCACGGCCAAGTGCTTCATGATGTCGGGCAAGTACTCTTGAGGCAACGTAAAGTCGACAGGGATCGGGGAGAGCCGTTTAATAACCACGATCGGCACGTCGGCGATCTTCACCAGATTTCCCGGCTTCACGAGAACTGCGCCCGTGCGTCCGTCCATGGGCGAGTAAATCGTGCAGTATTCCAGGTTCAACTGCGCCGTATTGAGCTCCGCTTCGTCCGCGGCAACGGTGGCCTCAGCCGCAGCCGCCGCGCTGGTGGAGGAATCCGCATCCGACGGGGACACGACTCCGTCGGTAAGGAGCTTCGAAATGCGTTGCGCCTGGGCCCGGCTGTTCGCGGCGACGGCTTTGTCTCGCATGAGTGTCGCTTGCGTTCGCGCGAGCGCAGCTTCGTAAGGCCGCGGATCAATCGTAAAAAGCAGTTGGCCCTTATGAACGAAGTCTCCCTCTTTGAAATGCACGTCAAGAAGTTCGCCGGCCACCTGAGCTTCCACCGAGACGGTGTAGCCGCCGACGTTGCCGATGGCGGCTAGTTGCACCGGCATGGCCCTTTGCGTGACTTTCGACACAGTGACGGGAATAGCCGCCGCGCGCGGCGCAGGCGCGGCGTGCTCCTTCGAACACCCGGAAGCCGCCAGAAGAATGAAAAAAGACGCGGCCCAGAATCCGAGTTCAGACCCGAACGGAAATTTCGATTCGGAGCTTGCGATCACAGAAGAATAACCGTCTGATCGCCCAATAAAAGGGCGGTCTCTAAACAGGTTCCGAAATCGAGAACTTCAAGCCGCTTGGCCCGATGTATTCTGGCTCACTTCTTGGTTTCCGGATCGCTCTCTCGCGCCTGCAGGCCGAGGAACAGCTTTCTGCCATCCGAAAACGTAACGTTTTTGCCGACTGCGCGAGTGGAGTGATCTTTGGCTTGATAGCCTTCGACCACGATCTCGGCGCCAGGAGGCAAAGAATCCTTTGTGAAGCCAAGTCTGTACAGATTATTGGGGCTGCCGCCCTCGATCATCCAAGTTACGGCCTTACCGTCATCACCCTTCACGTCCATATAGATCCAGGAGTGAGGATTGGTCACTTCCCATTTGACGACGGTGCCCTTCAACGTGAGCGGTTTGCCCTGGTCGAATTCCGCCGCAAACGCATGATGCGCCCACGCCGGCGCCGCCGCCAGAAGCAGAACAACGAGTACGAACAGCTTTGCTCTCATCTGTTGCTCCTTTCGCTTAAGTCATCCGCACTACTTCGCTGATTTCTTTGCCGCTTCCGCCTCGGCCACGCGAGCACCGCGGAGGGTATTCGCCAGGGGATAATTCGCCTCGTGACACGCGTACTCATAGAGTTGCCCGTCAATCTTGGTAATGGGCAATTCGCCCGACCACGGTTTGGTCCACATGCCCGGATCTTCCACCGTGAACTGGTAGAGAATCGTGTCTTCATCGGCGCGCGTGAGGCGTTCGACCACGTGGAGGTTTTGAGCCCCCTTAAACGGTGTCTGATCGGTGAAATTGGTCGTATCAATCACCAGCGTATTGCCCTCCCAATGACCGACTGAGTCGCCATACCACTGGTGAATGCTTTTGGATATATGCGGACGGCCGTCCGTGGGAATCATGCGAACGTCGTGGATCTCTTCTGCTTCAATGGCCACGTATCCCGGGCCCTGTACAATCTGCAGATTGCTGTTGTAGGCGGTGGGAAGCAAGGGCGGTCCCACATTCACCCGAGCAAGACAGCGCGCACCTAAGTTGAAATTCTCCGGGCCGTCAAACTCATGTCCTTTGGCTTTGGCCCGCTCTTCCGCAAGCCTTGCGCGGACCTCAGGCGTCACGGGAGGAATCCTCCCTTCGGGGCCTACAACGATTGACGTCCGCCGATTCCAAGCGAGCTTGGACTGGCCCCGGTCCAGCCCGAACTGAGAGAAATCGTAGTGCACGTCATCCGCGCCTGCCCCTTCTACGCCTGAGTGGTTGGCGGGCGGCTGACCTTCAGCCTCAATTTTGTCGAGTCGCTCGCGTTCCTGCTTGGCGAGAGCTTGCAGCTCCTCTTCGGTATAGAACTCTTTGCCGGCAAGCTCCTTGGGCCGTTCCAAGGGCGTCACCGTATTGTTGGTCCATACTCCCTGCAAATCGGGCGTTCCGTCGGCCGTTCGCGGAGGCATCCAAGTCTTGCCCGCGGTGCTCGTCTTGGCGGTGATTGCCTTGGCGATGGGCGATGAGGCTTGGCCGGCTGCGGACCCCGGTGTCAGCAACAAGACGACACCCATGGCCGCCAGCGCGGCAATTGAAGCGAAACATCGGTTGTTCATGGCTCCTCCGAATTCATCGCGTCACTTCGCGTCTTTGTTGGCCGCTTCCTCCTCCGTCACACGCGCTCCGCGGAGTATGGTGGATATCATCGTGTTCCCTTCGTGGCAGGCCCACTCGTAGACCGGCCCATCTGGTTTTCGTCATGGGAATCTCCGCGGTCCAAGGTTTGGCCCACGTGGTGGGATCTTCGGCGGTGAATTCGTACGTGATCTGATCGTCGGCGTTGCGCGTGAAGCGCTCCACCAAATGCAGCTTCTCCCCAGACCCTTTGAAAGCGCTTCGGGCAGTGAAATTCGTCGTGTCGACCACCAGCGTATCGCCCTCCCAATGGCCGACCGAGTCTCCTTGCCACTGACGGATGTTTTGCGGGATGTGCGCGCGCCCGTCTGTGGGAATGACGCGTGTGGAATGGTCAATCTCGTGAAGGAAGGTCACGTATCCCGGGCCTTGCACAATCTGGAGAAGGTTACCCTCGCCGGCTGCGGGAAGCATGGGGATCATCTCCTGAGCCATCAGGATGCAACGCTCTGACAACGGCCGGTTCTCGTAGCTGTCGAATTCGTGTCCCTTGTTTTTCGCGGCACGCTCGGTGTTTCTCTGTTTGGCCTCGGGCAGCATGGGAGGGACGCGCCCCTCCGGTCCCACAATGAGCGAAGTGCGTTTGTTCGATGCGAACCTGGCCTTCGTGATGTCAAAACCGCCATACAGGCTGATGTCATAACGGAGATCGTTCTCTCGAGCAGCCCCGAGTTCGGCCTCCTCGCCTACTTCGCCTTGCCGGATACGCTGCGAGAGCTTGGCAAATTCCTCATCCGTGTAGAATTCTTTCGCGCCCAGCGCTTTAGGCCTTTCCAACGGAGTTACGGTGGCGGTGTTCCATATTCCCTGCAGGTCCGGCTTGCCATCGGGCGTACGCGACGGCGTCCACGGCTTCGCTGCGGGTGTTGCCTTCGCTGGCGCGGCCTTCGGGGGTGGCGACGTGGCCTGCCCGGAAGCGGGTGGCGTGCGCAATCAGAAGGACGGCGATTATGGCCGCCGAAACGGTTGCTGAAGCAAGAGAGCGACGAATCATAGCAGCCTCCTTCCCGGTCTAATTACTAGGCTTCTTACGAAGAGGCCCATACAACAACTCTTCCGCGAATTCCGGGCACTTATATTCCAGCAGCCGGGCATTCTTCTCCACGTGGCGATACAGCGGCATGCTGATCTTCCAGGGCCGCGAAAAAACCTTGGAATCCTCGATGGTGGCCTCGTAGTTGAGGGTGTCTGCACTGCGTCGGGTATAGCGCTCTACCACATGCAAGGCGTCACTATGGAAGTTCCCGGAGCGGTCGAACCAGGTGCTGTCGTTCTGATCGGTCACGTCAATCACCAGCGTTTCGCCTTCCCAATGCCCGTTGGACCAGCCCATCCAGCTATCGGCCGGGGCCTTGGTTGGCGCGCCCATGTTGATGGTGCGAACGGCACCCGCGTACTCATACGAAATCAGGATCTTGTCCTGAGACTGGACAATCTGAAATGGGTAAGGGAGATAAGTGGCGCGCGGCACACCCGGCAAATAACACTTCACCTCCGGGTCGAGCTTTGTCCAATTTGCCTGATTCTCCTTCTTTTTCGCGGCCATCGCGGGCAGGTACGGGATCTCATCGCCTTCCACAACGCCTAGTCCGGGCGGCTTTGCGAATACCGCTCCCAGCGACGGCACCGGCCCCATTGCGGCAGCGTGGCCCTCGAGATCCCAATCGGCCGTGTTGAGGACTTGCCAAATCCCGTTCAAATCTGGTTTACCATCCGCGGTGCGCGGCGCCCGATAAGCTGGGGTCTGAGCAGGCAAGGGCGAGGCCGCCAGCAAGAGCACACATACCAGCGCGACTCCGGCGATCATTGAACCTTTGAGCCAATTTTCCATTTAGTAGCCGCCGTTAAGGATCATCGAAACTTTTTTACTGACTATCGCGCCTTCAGCGGAGCCGGTCGGCCGAACTTCTCCTCGCTAACCGGAACGTTCGTCTTTATCTCGCTCAGGACGATCGAATCGCGCCCGTCCAGCCACGCATAAGTTATGCGGGATGGCAACTTGATTCCGTTGACCTCGCGATAATCAGCGAAGTCAACCTGAGTAGGCACGCGGCCGATCGGCGAGTTGCCATACCGCAATTCACGCAAAAGCAGGCCCGTCTTCCTGTCGAAATACAACGTTACGAGAAGTCCCCTGGGCCCGGTTCCCTGCACGACATCCACGTCGTGAGTCTGCCCTAGGGTCACGTCCTTCTGCAGCGATGCCTGACTTGCTGGCGCTGGAAGATCCGTGATGGAGCCGGGCGGGCCGGTTTTCAAATTCGTAAGAACCTGCTTGATTTGCCCCGGAAAAGACAACTGGGCGTCTAATCTGGCGCCGTCCAGATCGCCACCGCTTAGCTGAAACTCTCCTAATACGTTGAGCGGTGTTCTTACCCAACCGGTGTGGCCGTCGTAGGTCCTGATCTGGTCACCTCGGCCAGTCGCTTCCTTGAATAAGATAATCGTGGCTCGCTTATCCGGAGCTTCCGCCACGAGTTCTACGTCGCCACCACCCCCGAATCCCCCGAAGCTCACGCTTGTTCCCTTACCGACAAAGCTCTTGAGGCTGGCCAATCTTTGAGCCCCGCCAGCCGCCTGGATATATTTGTCGAGAATCGATTCAGGGGAAGGCAGTCCCTCAGCCGCTACGATGACGTCGTCCGGCTCGATCGTTACCGTCCCGTATATGGTGTCCATTACGGGCGTGACCAGGGGTTTATCGCGGTTGCGGTGGCAGGTCCAGCACGTCACAAGCTGGCGTCCCCCAAAGTTATTCTTATTGAGGTTCGCAACCATGGTCACCATCAGGCGTGCCATCTGTTTTCTCGATGTGTCGGCCGCCCAATCGACCTGGTCAGTGCCGGCGCCGACATGACAATCCGAGCAGTCGAAGTCGAGCGAGGCCGCCATGATCCCCATGGTCTCCATGAAATCGTCCACGGGGAGCCCCTTGAACACCTGGATGTTTTTGAACGCTTGTTCAGCCAGAAGCGGCTTTTCTTGTGACGCGGTCTGGGCGCCCGCCAAGCCGATGCCGATCAACACCACGACCGTAGTTGCAAAGGCCGCAAATATCCCTCGTTTGGACCGTAACTTCACCTTTGTTCTCTTAGCCTCAGATATAAGTTACGGCGCCACGTTCCCGCTTTGCGCCTCCGGTGTCGTCAGTGGTTTGGCGCCCAACTTGACAAGCAGATCCGCCGTGCTCTGGTGGGAGTTTCGCGGCCTCAAGTCTTTATCTTTGGCCAAGCCGGGCGTCATAACCTCTGCCGCGATCGTCCACGCCGTCTGTCCATACGCGTTCTCTGCGTCCACCTTGGCGCCCTTTTCCACCAGGAACTGAACGATGTCGTTTGCTCCCACATATGCTGCGCCGTGGATTGCGGTGTCGCCGATATCATTAGTTGCGTTGACGTCACCACCCAGTTCGACGGCTGCCCGAACAGCTTCCAGTGCGTCCCTGTCATCTTGCTGCGGGCGCTCAACCGCATGCGTTATTCCTTCCGCGAAACCCGCCGCCATAATCAACGGCGTATTCTTGGCTTGATCGGTCAGCAACGGATCGGCCCCCTTGGCTGCCAGCATGCGCATAATTCCGGCATCGTAGCTTGCGGCTGCCAGCAGAAAGGGGGTGGCTCCCACCGGGGTGAGATCAATCGCTTTGAACATCCTGGTGTTGGGCATGGGAGGGAACTTCACGATTCGAGCGTTCGGATTCGCGCCATGTGCCAGGAGCGCCTTTACCAGTTCGGGCATGTTCGGCCGGTACAAGTAGCCCGCGCCTGAAATGGGTCTTACTCCTGAGACGCGTGCGAGTCCCTTCAGTAACGCATAGTGCAAGGAGGTGATCCCATAAGCATCGGCCGCGTTCGGGTCCGCGCCCTTCTCCAACAAAAACAGCGCCAACGCCTCGTGACCGCTTTGCGTCGCCACTATCAGTGCACTGCCGTCCTCCGGCGCGGCCTCATTCACGTTCGCCCCTGCTTCGAGCAGCATCCGGGCAGAGTCCATATCGCCCTGTTGGGCAGCAAAGAGTAACGGCGTAAACCCGCTCGTCGAATGAAGATGAACGTCCGCTCCGTGCTCTATCAGCACCCGCGCGACTTCCGGATGTTTCTCCGCCACCGCCCACATCAGAGCTGTCTGCCCGCGTGCGCTCTCTTTCGCATTGACGTCCGCTCCATGAGCCAGCAGGGATTTCACCGTGTCCATGTTGCCGGTGCGGGCAGCCGTCATCAGCACGGGCGTGCCTGTCGGTACCCCGTTTGGATCCGCACCCGCCTTCAAAAGCTTCTCCACCATAGCCGCGTTCTGGTTCGTGCAGGCCAGCGAGAGAGGAGTCACACCATAGCTGTTCGCCGCGTTCACGTTGGCGCCGGCACGAATCAGAAGGTCCGCCGTTTCCACGTCGTCCCAGTGAGCCGCCCAGGCCAGCGCCGTCGCGCCATCCGCCTGGGGCGTATTGACATCGACGTGTTGCTTCAGCAAGGAACGCACGGCTTCGTGGTCGCGGTTCTTCGCCGCATCCACCAGCCGAACGTCGCTCCCGGTGCCGGCGAAGGCTGCCATCGACAGCAAAGGTGCCACCCACCAGATCCCTAACTTTCTAACTTTGACGCTCATCTTCGTTCCTCACATGCTCTAGTCGATAGAAATCGGCTCGAGTTTCCCGGTGCTGCTCACCAGGGTCTCCACGGGAACTCCCGCCACATCCAGCAAGGTCCCGTACAGGTTGTGCATCGGTGTATTCGTCGGATACTGCAGGTGGCGCCCACCCTTGATCTTGCCCGACCCTCCACCCGCCAGCAGGGTTGACACGTTATCATGTGAATGCAGGTTGCCGTCGCTCAGGCCGGCGCCATAGAGGATCACCACGTGGTCCAATAGAGAGCCGTCACCGTCAGGAGTATTCTTCAGTTTCTCCAGGAAATACGCGAGCATACTGATATGGTGCGTGTTGATCTTGACCACCTTGGCGATTTTGTCGCGATCCCCACCATGGTGCGTCAAGGGGTGGTGCGAATCGGGGATGCCGAGCTCTGGGTAGGACCGCGTTGTCGTTTCGTGGCCCAACATGAATGTCGTCACGCGGGTCATGTCGGTCTGGAAGGCCAAGGCCTGCAAGTCGAGCATTAATTTGGCGTGTTCTCCAAACGTCGCGGGGATGCCACCCATGGGCCGTTCCACCACCGGCAGGTTTCGCGAGGACTGCTCTTCGGCCAACTGAATGCGCCGCTCAACATCGCGAATGGCGTCCAGATATTCGGTGACTTTGGTGCGGTCGCTCGAACCCAGCCCCTTCAGGATGCCGTTCGCATCCTGGAAAAGGGAGTCAAGAATGCTGCGATCGCTCTGGATCCGCGCGAGCCGCACTTTCGGGTCAGTGCTGTTGCTGTCGCCAAACAGGTTCTCGAATACGGCGCGCGGCTGGTTCTCCATCGGCATCGGCGTCGTGGGAGTACGCCAGGAGAGCGTGTTCGTGTAAGCGCAGCTATACCCGGTTTCGCATTCGCCGATCGTCTCAGTAGAGTCCAGAGAGAGCTCGAGCGAAGCCAATTGGGTGCGCTTACCGAGTTCCCTTGCAGCAATCTGATCCAACGAAGTTCCGGCCTGCAGGTCGGCGCCTTCCGATTGTTTGGCGTGAACACCCGTCAGGAACGACGTGCTGGCACGCGAATGATCTCCCCCGCCCTCGCCCGGCTGTGGATGACCCTCCGGGTGGGAGAGGCCGCTCAGCACGAGAAGATGATCCCGAAATGCGGTCAGCGGCTCCAGAATCGGGGTTATCTCTAGCGCACCCACCGTCGCTGGCGACCACTCGTGGTGCAGATTCATGATTCCGTTCGGAACATACATGAACGACATGCGGGTCACCGGTTTGGCGACCACGTCGGCAGCGGTCGCTAATGCCGGAATCATGCCGTCCAGCAGCGGCAATCCCACTGTCACACCTAAACCTCGGAGAAACGTGCGGCGGGGTAGACGCTTTTTGGTAATGATCATGGCTTCGACTCCCTCACGGTTTGATTTTGAGATTGCGCGGTCCTGACGGTAGCGGGTTCCTGTGGCTTGCTCATGCGCATCTGAAACGGCACGCTGTTGACGATTCCCAGAATCAGCGATGACCACTTATAGTTGTTGGAAGCGGCTTCCCGGGTGATCTTACGGATGGACGGCTGATCGTAATATTCCACTCCCCGGCCCAGGGCGTACGTGAGCAGTCTGTCGGTGACTGTATTCGCGAATTGCTCGGGATGGCCCAGCAGCACTTTGCGAAGCTCAGCCGGGCCGTTGAACTTGACGCCGTTGGGCAGCACTCCCGACGCATCGACCGGGTTGCCGGCTTCGCTGGCGGTTCGCCATTCGCCCACGCCGTTAAAGTTTTCGAGCGCGAAACCCAGCGGGTCCATCTGCGCGTGACAAACCGCGCAGGCGGGATTGTCGCGGTGTTGCTCCATCCGCTCGCGCATCGTAAGGACTCTGCCGTTGCTGGTGGCATCTTCTTTCAGCGATGGGACATTGGGCGGCGGAGGCGGGGGCGGCGTACCCAGGACGTTCGTCAGCAACCACTTGCCGCGGATCGTCGGCGACGTTCGGTTGGCATAGGAAGTTACGGTCAGGATACTGCCTTGGCCCAGCAATCCTCTCCGCTCGTCATGACCCTCCAACGATACGCGCCTAAAGTGGCTGCCATAGATATTGGGAATTCCATAAAACCGGGCCAGACGTTCGTTAACAAATGTATAGTCCGCATTCAGTAAGTCCAGCACGCTGCGGTCTTCGCGGAGGTTGCTTTCCAGAAAGAGCTGCGTTTCTTGCTCGAATGCCGCGCGCAGGTTCTCGTCGAATTCAGGGAAGGCATCCTGATCCGGATGCACTCCCGGCATATTGCGCAGATACAGCCACTGTCCGAAGAAATTGGTCACTAAAGCATTCGACCGGGAATCCGCGAGCATACGCCGCACCTGCTGTTCCAAAACTGCAGGCTCTTTAAGCTTCCCGGCCGCGGCCAAATTCAGAAGCTGACTGTCGGGTACGCTGCTCCAGAGAAAAAACGATAAACGGGAGGCCAATTCGAGGTCGCTGATTCGATACGCGGCTCCCGGCGCCACAGTCGCCGGATCGTGTTCGATGCGGAACAGAAACTCCGGGGAAACCAGGATTCGTTGCAGCGCCATTCCGATTCCCGCCTCGAAGCCCCCCTCTTTCCGGCCGACTTTGTAGAGGTTGAGCAGAGCCTGGATGTCTCCCTCGGTAACAGGCCGGCGATAAGCGCTGCGCGCCAGCCCGGAGAGAATCTTGCTGGCACAAGGAAGCTCGTCCGCGCTGTTGGCTGGACGGCACACAAAAACCTTGCGGCGACCAGGGGTCTCTCCCAGCCCTTTAGAGTTGTAAGGCCCGCTGATCGAGACTTGCGCCACGGCCGGGGCATCCTCTTTGGTTCCGGGCGAATCACTTCTTCCCTCGGATGATTTATCGAGGAGCCTGAATTCCGCGAGCGGCGAGTCGAGCACGCCTTCGCGCTCCCACGCGTCATTCAGGAAATTGACCCCAACTAGCCGAGTACCCGCCTTCGCTGCGAAGCGAACTTCCAAGTTCGCATCCGCCGTGTCCGCCGAGCGGTAATCGTACCCGAACTTCTTTTTCCCGGAAGGATTCGAAGTCCCCGTTGCGGACTCGTTATTCTCAGGCTGCTCGCCACCAACCGTGAACAGCTTGATTCTTGCACCGTCCAGGCGAACATCCAGTTGGTGCGGCTCGGAGAGGCCAATGATCTGCCGATCATGTTCGATTCCCGCTCTTTGCAACTTGATTTTGATCAGGTACTCGCCGTCGAGCAGGAAGTTGTGCCGAATCGCAATTCCACCACGCGAACCGAACGGGAGATCCTCGCTCATGCGCTCATCTTGCGTCAGGAGGTAAGGGACATCGTACGTCTCCAGATTCGGAAGGACATTCGGATCTCCGATGGCGAGGCGAGTCACCTTCCCCGCTGCGGATATGTATCGCACCAGCAGCATCGGCGATACGGAGAGGACATCGGCGATGTTGTCAAAACCGTAGCCTGAATCGTCCACGGGAAGAAGCGATTCAACATCGACATCGGTCGCCAGTAAGTCGCGGATGGCGTTGGTGTATTCCGCACGATTGAGCCGATGAACGGCGACTCTACCGGGATTGGGCTTGGCAACCGCCGCGTGGTCGAGCGCTGTCTCCAGATACGTGGCGAACGCATCGTAGGTGGCCTTATCCGGCCGTGGCATACCCACGGGCGGCATCGCGCCGGTGCGAAGCTTGCCAATCACTTTTTCCCATGTCTCGGCCCCTTCTGGCACATTCGCGACGTCCAGCTTGGCGAGCACGAGCCCTGCCGTACGCAGTTGCTCGTTGTGGCAGGTAACGCAGTATTGGTTGAGAACGGCGCGGTAGGGCGCGGCGGTCGACGCATCAGGACTCGGCGAGCGTTGCGGATTCGGGTTGGCGTTGCTTTCCGCTACTGGCTTCGCTGGTTGTTTTTTGCCTTCACTCGCAACCGTCGAAGCCACGGATCCGTTGCTTTTGCTTTGGGGCGGGGCGGCTTTGAGAGCTGCGACTGACCCGCCAAGCAGCATCGCCGCCAACACTGCAGTTAGGCCGATACACGCTGACCTTGGCCGATTCGATCTCGGCGCAGCGGTCGCAAGATGGAAACTTAGATTGGGCCCTACATCCTCCGCCGGGGAATCATAGGTCACCGTAGGACCTCCGCGAAGGGATACCTAGAATATGTCGCGAAACATAACACCCGCGATGTATTTCTGACAAGCTAAGTTTTGAGCTGCGTCCTACGCAGCTTGGAGACTTGTCGAACAGTTGCTGATCGTCGACTTTGAGATTGGCGTGGTTGTGTCTTTTCGTCAGAGCTGCTCGGCTTCTTCTGCAAGCACCCGTTGGTTTAATCAGTACACTTCATCCGGCACCTGTCAACGGTCTTGCCTCCAATTGACCGGAATGCGGGCAGGGCGTATGGTTGGCGCAGTTTGACCGTCTGGCGAGTCTGTCACGTGTCCCACCTGCTTGTGGAGTGTGGCGCGATTCTTGGCAGGAGGACGCCCTCGATTCGAAAGTCGCGGAGGCACCGAGATGAAAGAACGAACGCTCAAGATTGCGGTTGCATGCATCGCTTTACTCGCGGTCATCCTGGTGAGTAACCGGCTGGGCATTGTACAGGGACAGCAGAAGAAGACGGCAGGGGAGGGGTTCGCGGCCGTTCCGGGACTCAAGGGCGGAGAAGATGTCTTCGGCCCTTACGATCCGGTGCAGAATTGGCCGAGGCCGTTGGCGGAGAGCCTTCCCGACCTTAAGGGGTGGACCTACTCCCAGGCCACCTTTGTTTTCCCCGAAACTCCCGATCGGGTGTTTGTGGCGCAGAAAGGCTTGCTGCCTGAACTTCCGAAGCTCAAGACCACCTGGCTTCCTGAGCTTGGGCCTAGCATCAAGTTCCCTGTGGGAATGGGCCTGCCGCTGCGCGAGACCGCCAGCGCTACGCCAAGCTGTGGCGGCGTTCCCAACCCCGCGGGGATGCCAAAGAACCCCAATTGCCCCGACGCCCGAGATGGGCACAACGGACGGCCGGGCATTGATTGGCGCTGGGATCACGTCATTGTCGTCCTGGATCGCAACGGCAAGGTCGTCGAAGACTGGACGCAATGGGACAAAATCTGGGGACGGCCGCATGACATTGAGATCAGCCCTTACGACCCGGACAAGAACGTCTGGATTGTGGATGCCGATAACCACTTCGTCAGCAAGTTCACGCATGACGGCAAGCAGCGCATCCTGACACTGGGTACGCCAGGCGTGCCGGGCACCGACGACACGCATTTCGCGCGGCCGACCTTTATGGCATTTGAGCCCGATGGCAGTTTTTATCTGTGCGACGGCTATGACGGCACCCGCGTCATCAAGTACGACAAGAATGGCAAGAAGCTCTTCCAGTGGGGCGAAAAGGGCACTCCGCCGAATGAAAAGCGCCCTGGTTATTTCAGCAGCGTGCACGGAATTGCGATCGATCCGGAACGTCACTTCGTCTTCATCAACGACCGCAACGACGGCCGCGTGCAAAAATTCGACGAAAATGGCAAGTTCCTGGACCAGTGGGATATGGGCCCGCGACCGCCGATGAATATTCACAGCATCTACATGGGCCAGAACCATATTCTCTGGGCCGCAGACCAGGGATCAAACAAGCTGAATGCGTATGACGAAGACGGACATTACCTCTATTCCTGGGGCACGTTTGGCAACTGCCAGGGCTGCATGTGGGGCGTACATGGCTTTGTCACGGATGCCGATGGAACTCTCTACACCGCGGAAGTGAGAACGGGCCGCGTCCAGAAGTACACCCCGCGGAAGGACGCCAACCCCGAATTTCTCGTAGGCAAACCCTGGGGCTTGGTACAGAGAACTCAGGCAGCGCGATAAAAGGACGTAAACACAAAGGGCGCCCTGGCTTGGGCGCGCGGTAGAGGAATTCCCGTAACTCACAATTTGGGAGGGAGCCATGAAACGCAAGTGGGTTCAATGGGCAATTCTAAGTGCGTTGGTGGTTGCCGCGGCAGTGGGAGAGAAGTGGCTATCGAGTGGGGCATTTTCGGCTCAAGCCGCTCAGCCAGAAGGCCGGAGTCTCCCGACCTTCGAGGTGGATCACGCGTGGCCGAAGGTGCCCGCCAAATGGAAGCTCGGAGATGCCTCGAGCATTGCGATCGATGCACAGGACAATATCTGGGTTCTGCACCGGCCCCGGACGCTCAAGCCAGAGCAGGCAGCTATGGCTGCGCCGCCAGTGATCGTGTTCGATAGCGCGGGCAATTACGTCAAGGCTTGGGGCGGGGATGGCGACGGCTATGAATGGCCGCAACGCGAACATGGCATTTATATCGACTACAAGGGCTTCGTGTGGCTTGGCGGAAACAATTGCCCCACGAACGGCCTGCCAAGGGTCAAGCCGGTTGCCGATGATCAACTCTTGAAGTTTACGCAAGACGGCAAGTTTGTTATGCAAATTGGCCACAGCAACCAAAGCAAGGGCAATGCAGACATGCAGGATTTGCACCGGCCGGCGGATGAATGGGTTTATCAACCTACGAACGAGTTGTTCGTGGCCGATGGTTACGGCAATCACCGCGTGGCCGTCTTCGATGCCGAAAGCGGCAAGTTCAAGCGGATGTGGGGCGCATTCGGCAACAAGCCAGTGGACGATGACCACTGCATGATTGTTACGCCATCCAGCTTCTCGGATCCGGGACCTCAGCAGTTCAGCATCGTACACGCCATCCGCGTCGCGAAGGACGGCACAGTGTATGTGGCTGATCGAGAATACCGGCGTGTGCAGATGTTTACAAAAGACGGCAAGTTCCTAAAGCAGCTGGTCAAAAACGACATACCGTTTGCTCGCGATTTGGCCCTCTCTCCGGACGCCAACCAGCAGTTCCTCTACGTGGGTGGCGGCAATGGCATTTTCATTGTGGATCGCAAGACGCTGGAGATTGTGGGTAACGTCGAGCCCGCAGGCATAATCGGGCCCGGCCATGAGATCGCGACGGATTCGAAAGGCAATCTCTACATCGCGCAGACCACGGCCGGACTACAGAAACTAAACTTCAAAGGAATGTCGGCAGCTAATCGCTAACGGCTCACGCCGCTGCGTGAGGAACCCGCTTGCCGGCGAGTACGGTCGCACTCGGGAAGAGCCTCTGGCTACCCTTGATCGTATTTTTGTAGTTGTCGAGGAATTCGAAATTTCCCTTGCGCAGTTCGAGCAGCGCCACGTCGGCGGGCGCGCCCACGTTGAGCGTACCGCGGTCATTGAACAAGGGGAAGACGCGCGCAGGATTGACGGTGGCGCGTGCGATGGCCTGATCGAGCGTCATGCCGTAACCGAAAAGCTTCGACATACAGTTGGGAAGGTCGATGACTCCGGTCTGATGCGCATTCGCGTTCCAGTCCGTGGAAAACGTATCGGGCCAGAAACCGGCCTTCATGATCGCGGCAACGGTGTCCCACCTCATGTGTCCCATCTGCCCATTGCCGACGTCGAACCACACGCCGCGGCGCCGAGCCGCCAGCACCGCGGGCAGGATGTGGCCGCTGTCATCGATGATGCTGTTGGGCGGCGGCGCGAACATGTGGGTAACGATGTCGCCGCGCTTCAACAGGTCGACGAGCTTGGGAAACGGCGAGATCGTCTGCCCCATGTGGATCATCACGGGCAGGCCGAAGGAGCTAGCCACTTCCTGCGCGCGCCGAAGCACCTCGTAATCGTTCGCGCCCGCGACGTCCCGCGACAGCCGCGCCTTGACGCCGACGATGAAGTCGCGATTCTTCGTCGATCGCCTCGCGCGCCGCGGCGACGTCCGCGCGCTGGAGATCCATCGTGTCGCCTTCGGGCAGGATGCCGGCGCGCCCGATATTGATCAGCACGCGGCCCTGCTGCGGCGACGATCGCGCAACGGCAATCGTATCGGCGATGTGATCGGCCCCTTGCGTTCCCGCATCGATCCATCCGGTCACGCCGTCCTGCAGCACAAGGC
This sequence comes from uncultured Acidobacteriota bacterium, assembly GCA_963804535.1. Taxonomy (GTDB): domain Bacteria; phylum Acidobacteriota; class Terriglobia; order Acidiferrales; family UBA7541; genus Palsa-189. Next base: position 32,571 of record CAWDQT010000022.1, on the reverse strand, counting down.
CGGGCCCGTCGGCTGAGCGCGCGGTATGAGTGTGGATGTCGAGCAAACCGGGGACGACGAGCTTGCCGCGCGCGTCGATGGTGTCTGCCGCGTCACCCGCAATAGCGGATTCGACGGCGACGATGCGGCCTCCCGAGATGGCCACGTCGCGCATCGCATCGAGCCGAACGGAAGGGTCGATGACCCGCCCGCCCTTGATGATCACGTCGTATGCTGCCGCGAACGCTCTCCGACTTCGGACGAACATGGCCGCGCCCGCGGCGGCGGTTGTCAGAAACTGGCGCCGGTTCAACATAGTGACCTCCCCAGCTTAAGGATTGCAGAGATGTTGGCCGTGTCGAACCTGTGTGTCAACACAATCGCTCACTCGACGACGAACCGCGAAAAGTTGTCGATAACATCGGCCACATCCGCTGGGCAGAATTTCCGGACCCTATTGTCGTGAGTGCGCATATTGCTGTAGCTGCCGCCGATCAGGTATACAATGCGTCTCACAGCGTGACCTGAGGAGGACTCCTGACCTATGAGCTTGACAACTCCGAAAAGGGTTTTGTTCCTGAGCGGTTTGTGGATTCTCCTGGCGATGCCCTTAGTGGCGGGCACAGCCTTGATCTATGTCACCAACAGAGGCGGAACTACCATCGATGTGATCGACGCTGCGACGAACAAGGTCGTGCAAACGATCGGCAACATTGAGTCGCCCGAGGTAGTTCGATTCTCTCCCGACGGAAGCCGGCTCTATATCCCCTACAGGGGCGCGAACGAGCTCATCGTCATGGATCGAAAGAGCGAAAAGATTATTAAGAAGGTGCCCCTCAGCGGTTGGCCCAATGAAGCACAAACGACCCTAGACGGAAAGCTGATTCTAGTTTGCATCCGCAATACCGCCACCACGGCGGAAGACGCGGGTGCGTTGGATATTATCGACGCGAAGTCGCTGGAAAGGGTTAAGAGTATCCCGACGGAAAGAGGTCTGCACGATATCGCCGTGACAGCGGATGGCAAATATGCTGCCGCCGGCGCGCCGGGTGGACATTTCGTGGTCGTCTTTGATCTTCAAAGGATGGAAATCGCATGGCGCGTCCACTACGACTACGCGGTAAATCCGATCGTAATTGAGAATAATCCCGATGGGTCGGGCAGCCGGATCTTCGTGCAACTTGGCCCTACGAACGGCTTCTCGGTGGTGGATTTTGCCCAGCGCAAAGAAGTGGCTTTTATTAAGGTCCCCGACGAGCCAAAGGGGTTTGGCAACGGGTGCGAAGCCATCTCCCACGGCATCGGTATTTCTCCGGACCAGAAGACTCTATGGGTTAACAGCAGGACTGCCAATTCTGTCTTTGCCTACTCGCTGCCGGATATCAAACTCCTGGGGCATGTCTCTTTGCCGGACCAGCCCATTCCGGGGAAGGCTCCCAGGGGCAGTAGTCCGGCCTGGGTTACTTTTAGCCCCGATAGTAAGACCGTCTACGTTTCCAGCTGCGGGATCAAGACCGTAACTGCCATCGATGTGCAGGCGATGAAAGAAGTAGCTCGCATCGCGGTGGGCGAAATGCCCGACCGGATCAGCACGTTGGCGCTGCCTTAAAGTTGAGCATTTTACTAATTCGGACCCATATCAATTATTTGGAGGGGATGTATGGTTTCGAATGTTCGTTCGAAAGGAATTTTTGCGAGCCTGGTAATAGTGTCGGCGGTGGCACTCTTTGCTCCTGCTCCATTCGCGCGGGGACAATCCGCGGGGGCTCCAAAGCGCAGCCGACTTCGGCGTCAAGTCGTCTCTTGATTACGAATTTTTCAAGCAGCGCGTCGAGCCCATCTTCATTAAAAAGCGCTGGCCGGACCACTCCCGCTGCTATGTTTGCCACGAAGTAAGCCGGCACGGCGGCGGACCCTTGAGCCTGGAAGCGCTTCCGGCCGGTGCGAGCTTTTGGACCGAGGAGCAGTCTCACCACAACTTCGAAGTCGTCTCGAAATTGGTGATTCCCGGCGACCCGCTCTCGAGCCTGTTTCTGCAGATGCCGCTGGCGCCGGAGGCCGGCGGCCTCGCCGACACCCACCAGGGAGGAAGGCAGTTTAGATCCAAGGACGACCCGGACTGGAAGAACATGGAGGCGTGGGTTCGCGGGCAAAAAGCAGGAGGTTCCTCCGCGCCCTAGCGGCGAATGGTCGCAAATACGCTTCCTTCGAATCAATCGAATCGTTGCAAGCAGATCGTGGAGGTCAATTCCATCTCTGGTGAAGCGGCACAGCAGGGCGCGTTGACTCGTTAAATCGGAACTCTATTTGGTTTGGCAGCTTCGTGAACCCGCGCTCAATCTCAGCCCAAAAGGTTATAACGATCGGCAGCCTAAATAAGAGCGGAAAACTCTTCCACAGTTTTGGTCACTACAATTCCCTCATGTAAGTGGTGGGCGGTCAGCGATTTGAACGCTGGACCTTCCGGGTGTAAACCGGATGCTCTAACCGCTGAGCTAACCGCCCAATGTCTTGCATTGTAACTACTTAAGCGCTTTCTCGATAGTGGATTTCTGCTCATTTTTGCCCGATTGTCCGTGTTTTGTCCGCTTTCTGCGCCTCTGCCTTGCGGTAACGCTCAAGCGATTCCATAGCCTGCCGCAAGTCCTCTTCGTTCGCAATGTCGTACCTTCGGAACATCGAAGCGGTTTTGTGTCCACTGATTTTCATTGCGACGTTCTGCGGGACGCCAAACTCCACACCGACCAGGAGCTGTTCGACAAAGCATATGAGTACATCCGGCAGTACTACTAGGCAATCTCCGTGTGAAATGCAACATTACGTCGCTGCCGCAGCTTCTGTCGGATCCCCCATTTCCTGCAAAAACAGCCATACACCTCTCCCTGAATGCAACAGAACCGACATTTTGTTGCAGGCGTAGGTGAAATCTGGGGGCTGGCACGAGCATGGTCGTGCACCAAAAGGTTGGGGATGCGGGCTAGGAGCTTGAAACGGCTCGCTTCAGCGTTTCTTTCCTGCGGTGATCCAAAGCATCTGTTCTGGTACAGCGTGGAGCCTGAACCTCCGGATCTCATCCCTAGTACTTGGCTTCATTTGTTGGCTCCTTTGAAAAGACTTGAGTCCCGGCGCGCGGCATCCTTCGGCTTCACCGTCGGCCATAAATTGCATGCCCCAAAAATGTCGCGCTCCGCGACAAAGCTAACTGCGCCAACGAGAGTATCCCCAGCCCCCACCACCCAGCAAAAACAGGACTAGAAGAACGATCAATATGGTTTCCATGTCTCTACCTCACTCTTCAGAGGAAGCTGGCTGACGCGCCTACTTCCTCCGGTAGGCAGCATCATAAAAGAGCCGAAGATGGATATCTGTTCACATCGGCACACATTCGGGTGTTTCGTGAGGGGTAGAAGCGCCACAGCATGAGTTACTCATGGTCTCTATCGGATTCGATGGATTGATAAAAAGGGAAGTCTAAGATGTTGGCCCGCTGGATCAAGGTTGGCGGATAAGCGGTGCTGCCGTGCAGCCGTTCATTTTGAATCGCAGGAGCCTACGCCCGCAGGCCGGTCGGCGTAAACATGAAATCTGCGTACCCAAGAAAGTTGACCCTCACCAGCACCAGAACGGTATCATTAGCACGAATTCAGCCGGAGACCCATGGCGATTCTCAGCGGCAAGCGCCTAGGGCCCTACGAAATCTTCTCTGCAATTGGTGCAGGCGGGATGGGCGAGGTGTACCGTGTCCGGGACACTCACCTCGACCGAACTGCCGCTATCAAGATCTTCCCCGATCATCTTGCTGATCGCGCTGAATTGCGAGAGCGCTTTGACTGTTGTCGAATCGGACGCCGTAGCTGGCGGGAGCCTTACGCAGGAACAACCCCACACGTTTTATACGAGGGATCGACCCAACGACGACAACTCATTGATCTCAGCTCAAAATCTGTCAGAGGCCTACCTCTTCAGTTCTACCACCACGGACCGCCAGTCGGTTGTTCCAACATTTTCCATACTATGCGTCACAGGTTCAGACCATACCGTTTGCCCAGAAGTGATGTTATTCACTTCCGATTTACCATCAGGTGAAGTCGTTCTCACTCTGCCCGCGGTGAGCGAGTGCCAGAGAAAAGGGAACACATGCCGATGCATTGGCAGCGTCGCTCCCTTCCTTATCAAAACTCGCGTCACGCGTACACGATCATTATCGAGCAGTATGGTGCAATTCTGCTTCGGGCAAACTTCCAGCATATCCTGTGGCTGCTGTTGCTGCTGCTGGCCCCTCAGACTTGGTGTTAAAAAGATTGAAAAGATCGAGAGGATGAACGACGCGACACCCGTAGTCAACAGGCCAGCACGCTTCATTTTCAAGCCTCCTCAAGTGGGACGAAATCTCTGCCCTCTTCTATACCGCTTCTGAAGACATGTCAAACGAGTCTCTTTTGCGCTATCGACAATGTCGCCATGTATTGTTGCGTTCGCCCATGCGAAGCTATAATCCACGGCTAATGGGCGTCATCGCCGGCACACGGCTAGCTCCCTGCGCAATCCCGGCCTCTTTAGGTCTAAGCGCGATCGGAAACGTGTTTTGCGCGCGCGACACATCGTTTAACCACATCGTTGCCATCAAGGTCCGGTTCGCACACGATCGAGCGGAACTGAGCGGACGTTTCGCGCGATGGAGCGCAAACCATTACACAAATCGACAGTACGCGGCATCGTTAACAAGGTTGCAATCGTTTATTGGAAATGAATAAGAAGGAGGCACGGCAGTGACGCCGGAACGTTGGCAAGAGGTCAAGAATATCCTTGCCGCCGCTCTTGATCGAGCACCGCAGGATCGGGTGGCTTATTTGTACCGGGTTTGCACGGACCCGTCGCTGCGGCGTGAGGTGGAATCGCTGATCGCCGCGCACGAACGAGGTGACAGCAGTTTCATGGAGCAATCTGCCGCTGCGAGCGGCGGGCTGACGAACGGCACAAAGCTGGGTCCCTACGAAATCCTTGCGACTATAGGTGCGGGCGGCATGGGGGAAGTGTACCAAGCACGTGACTGCAAGCTCGGGCGCGGCGTGGCCATCAAAGTTTTGCCCCCAGCTTTTGTACACGATCCCGAACGTCTGGCTCGTTTTCAACGGGAAGCCAGAATACTGGCTGCATTGAATCACCCCAACATTGCCACGATCTATGGGCTGGAGGAGTCTGATGGTGTGCATTATTTGGTCATGGAACTGGTCCTCGGCCAGACTCTAGCCGAGCGAATCCACAAGGGCCCATTGCCCGTTGAGCAGGCGCTTAAACTCGCCTGCCAGATTGCAGACGCCTTGGAGGCGGCGCACGAAAAACGAGTGATTCATCGCGATTTGAAACCCGCCAATGTAAAAGTGACGCCCGAAGGCCGCGTGAAGGTGCTGGATTTTGGTTTGGCCAAAGCTTTTGCAGCCGACGGCGGTCTAGATCTATCCCATGCACCGACGGTCACTGTAATGGGCACGAAAGAGGGACAACTTCTGGGTACGCCGGCCTACATGAGCCCGGAGCAAGCGCGAGGTAACCCGGTGGACAAGCGAGCCGACGTTTGGGCGTTCGGCTGTGTACTCTACGAAGAGCTAACGGGCCGACGGGCATTTGCGGGTGGCACGGTCTCGGACACCATTGCGGCAATTCTCGGCCGCGATCCGGACTGGAAGGCGTTCCCCGCCGACCTGCCCACGCAAATCCCTGACTTATTACGTCGTTGCTTGCAGAAAGACAGTGCCCGCCGTCTGCGCGATATTGGAGACGTCAGGATCCAGATCGATGAAGCGCTGGACCCCTCAAGAATCACGCCTGGTCCCACTGTGAGTCGTACGACACGACCGCACGCGATAGTTTGGAGCCTGGTAGCCCTCGCGGCCATCAGCGTCTGCGTCGCCCTCTGGAGTGTGATGCGTATGGCTCAGCCCTCAACCCGGCCGATTGCGCGGGTCATAGTCCCGCTTCCACCAACCGACCGGCTGGCGCTCGGGGACTTCCCAACTATAGCTCTCGCGCCCGATGGCTCGCGGCTGGTGTACGTCGGGAATCGAGGCGGATCGAACCAGCTTTACATGCGCCCGATAGATCGTCTTGAGGTCTCGGCAATCCCTGGCACACAGGGTGCCGAGGGCCCGTTCTTCTCCCCTGATGGGCGGTCGGTGGGTTTTTTCGCCGAAGGCAAATTGAAGAAGGTGTCCCTAAGCGGAGGGGCACCCTTCACTCTTTGCAGCGCACCTACTAACCGTGGTGCGAGCTGGGGTACCGATGACACAATTGTCTTTGCACCGTACCCTAATTCGGGCCTGTTTCGGGTATCAGCTACAGGAGGCACGCCAAAGGCGCTGACCATCCTGGACCACAATAAGGGAGAGTTTTCGCATCGCTGGCCACAAATTCTCCCCGGCGGCAGGGGCGTGCTCTTCACAATCTGGACCGGCGCCAGTTTTGACGAGGCGCGGATTGGGTTGCTGTCACTCGAAACGGGCGCGCAACGCATCTTGGTTGAAGAGGGTACGTACGCGCGGTACATTCCCTCGGGTCAACTGGTCTATGCGCGCGCGGGCGGGCTGCTGGCCGTGGCATTTGATCTCAAACGGCTTGAGGTCACAGGTCCACCCGTATCGGTTCTCGAAGACGTCAGCATGTTCCCAGGTACCGGCGCGGTTGACTTCAGTGCTTCTGCCGAGGGTTCACTCGCATACGTCCCCGGCGGGGCGAGGGTTGGCAACCGCACACTAGTCTGGGTGGATCGCGAAGGAGCGAGCCAACCGCTTTCGGCGCCCCACGCGCCTACACTGACCCTCGGCTCTCACCTGACGGTCAGCGCGTGGCATTTGGGATCCAAGGCACCAATTCGGGAGTTTGGCTCTACGAGCTGGCGCGTGGAACGTTGACGCGGTCCATTGAGAGTGGGGATAATACGTTTCCCATTTGGACCCCGGATGGCAAGCATCTGACTTTCACTTCGAGGTCCACGCCGACCGGCTCGTTGAATCTCTACTGGATATCCGTCGATGGTAGCGGTGCTGCGGAGAGTCTCGCCATGAGCGAGAACGCGCAAGTACCCGGTTCTTGGTCTCCCGACGGCCAGGTGCTCGCGTTCTCGGAAGAGAATCCGACCACCGGATGGGACATCTGGGTGCTGAGGCTCGGGGGGGATCGCCAGCGGCAACCCCTTCTCCAAACGCCCTCCAATGAACAGGCGCCCATGTTCTCGCCCGATGGCCGCTGGCTCGCATACCAGTCCGACGAATCTGGCCGAGACGAGGTATACGTGCGGGCGTTTCCAGACTCCGCTGGCAGGTCGCAGGTTTCAACCGATGGCGGTAGTGGGCCTGTTTGGGGGCGGAACGGTCGTGAGCTGTTCTACCAGAACGGCGACAAAATGATGGCTGCCGCTGTCCAGACGCAAAAATCGACCTTTGTGGCAGCCAGACCCAAGCTGTTGTTCGAAGGGCATTATGAGACAGACGTGTATCCTTCTTACGCAAACTACGACGTCGGCCTGGACGGGCAGCGGTTTTTGATGATCAAAACGAGCGAGGAGGAAAGAGCTGCGACGCAAATCAACGTCGTGCTGAACTGGTTTGAAGAGCTGAAGCGCCGCGTGCCGACCGGAAAATGAACGCATGATTGGCCAAACCATCTCGCATACCGCATCCTGGAAAAGCTCGGTGGCGGCGGCATGGGTGTGGTCTACGGAGCTGAAGACCTCAAGCTGCATCGGCACGTCGGGCTGAAGTTCCTGCCGACGAATTTGCCAATCGAGCCGTTGCGGGTCAATTGCCCGTTTGGGCCGATCGCAACGTGGCGTCTCGTTTCGTCTTGAACTCCGCTCCCGGCTTCCATTCAGGCATGCTGTCGCTGTTTGCCACGCGATAGCCGACGAGAAAATACAGTTGGGCATCCTGTATCGCGCCGCTCATATCCCAATCGCTTTGGATCTTGTCGGAAGGCTTATGGTAGTTCTCGGCCGTGTATTTCTGCCGCTCTTCCAGACCCCATCCGTCGGGCTTGCCTAGAAAATCGATGCCGGGGTCCGGATCAAACGCCGGTACGCCCTCCTTGGAGAAGCTGAAATGGTCGGAGCGATAGAAGCTTCCCTTTTCTGGCTCGGGGTCCGGCTTTACGGTACGGCCCTGCTGGCGAGCAACGTCGGCGACAGTTTCGTCGAGCGTCGAATTTCCCATTCCGATCATCACGATATCACGCGTGCGTCCGTGTACGTTCATCGCATCCATGTTGATGTCCATGGCGGAGCGCGCCAGCGGATACAACGGATGCTCGGCGTAATAACGTGAACCGAGCAAACCTTGTTCTTCAGCAGTCACGGAAAGGAATAGAATGCTGCTCCGCGGCGGCGTCTTCAGCTGTTTATACGCCCGCGCGATTTCGAGCAGCGCGGCGGTGCCGGAGGCATTGTCTACGGCGCCATGGTAAATGCGGTCGCCGTTCACTTCCGGGCCGATGCCGAAGTGATCCCAGTGCGCGGTATAGATCACGACGTTGTCCTTCAGCTTCGGATCGGCGCCGGCCAGGCGCGCAATGACGTTGTGCGAATCGATGGTTCGCAGCCGATTGCGAATGGTGATCTTCGCGCGCAGACTGAGAGGAATGGGCTTGAAGTCGCGCGTGGCCGCCGAAGCTGTCAATTTGGCGAGATCGACCCCAGCCGTGCGGAAGAGCTTTTCGGCCGTTTCATTTGAAATCCAGCCTTCCAGCGCCAGCCGGCTCATGTTTTTATCCGGACTTTCCAGATCAAACTGCTCGGCGCTCCACGTATTGCGTACGACCTCCCACGGGTACCCGGCACGGTCAGTCTGGTGCACGATGAGGCAACCAGCTGCGCCAAGTTCGGCGGCCTTTTCAAACTTATAAGTCCAACGTCCGTAATACGTCATGGCCGTTCCGCCGAAAGTGTTTGGATCAAGCTGGCTGGGATTCTGCGGATCGGGCACGGGCGGATCGTTGATCAGCACAACCAGGACTTTGCCGCGCACGTTCACGCCTTTGAAGTCATCCCACTGAAATTCGGGCGCCTGAACACCGTAACCCACAAAGATCACGTCGGCGTCGACGGCGCTGGCATCCACCACTCGCTTCGTCCAGGCCACGAAATCAGTCTCAAATTTCGGCGCAAGCGAACGGCCGTGCCCGCTAAAGCTGAGCTTCATCTGCGGGTCTGCTGTAATACCGATCAGGCGGACGCTCTGCAAATAGGTGCCGTCTGGATTGCCGGGCTCCAGACCGGCACTGCGGAACTGGTTCTGCAAGTATTGAATTGTGAGCGCTTCGCCTTTAGATCCCGGGCCTCGCCCTTCGAATTCGTCAGAAGAGAGAGTACGGATGTCGGCCAGCATGCGATCGCCGGAAAATGAGTTCAACGCGGCGTCAGGCGAACTTGGCCGGTGTGCGCATCCGCAGACCAGCGAGCCCAGCACAATGACGCAACAGACCCTAGCGCGCGCATGGGAGAGGGAAGAATGTGGGCGCTTGGACACGCATCACCTCCAAGTTCATCTTCAGAAAAGCGTCGGCGGTGGCCGTGGCCCCACCGGTGGCCCAAGAATATTAGCTTTCAGGTCTGCGCATTGACAATCGCTGCACCGTGCTCGGATACAATAAGACTTCACCATCGGTATTAGCTACGGCGCGATAAGACTTAGAGATGCCGCGGTGACAATTGGCTCTGCAGCCGGTAAGGTTGATAGCACAGCTCACAAAGCAGCTCTTAAGGCTGCGCGAGCGGCACACGTCGCAAGACAAGAACTTATTGATCTGACGAATCAGGTAGACGCACTCAAAAGGCAGTTGAAGAAGAGCATCAAAGGGCTGAAGGGTGCATTGAAATAGTGCAGTGGTGCGTTGTCAGGCCCTACGCGGGGAAGCACAGGCCGGAATATCTTCAACTACGTTGCGGGCCTCGGACTCCATTAACTCAATATTACTCGGTTCGGCAGATTGTCCCTATATGGCCGAATCCGCACGATGGCGCCCGGTTAGTCTAGCTTTTCCTGGGAGTCGCATGGACAGATCTGTCTCGACGGGCCTTCCTCCACTCGACCGGGCTTTTCAAATCGGGAAATTAGAATCCACATCGCTCAAACGCTGAAAATGTACAGTTTCGGACAGTATTCGATCTCGTCCCCGGTTAAAGTAGTGGTGCTTTTTCTCAAAACGTAGCTGCAGTTCAAAATTACAGCCCCTTCCCATTGTTCTTACAGTTCCAACAAGCCCGTCCGGAGACAACAACGCACATGAATCGAGCCAAGTTGGTCTGCACGCTAACGAGCGGTGTAGTTCTGCTGGGTCTTATTGTGAGTTTGCCTCCCGACACACAAGCTGTTCCAAGCTTTACGCGGCAAACCGGACTTAAATGCAACGTATGTCACAGCAATCCGCCTGAGCTAACTGCATTCGGGCGCAAATTCAAGCTCGATGGCTACACGCTCACGGAGAAAAAAGCAGACGTTACCATCGAGGATAAGGATTTGAAGATCAATCGGTACTTTCCCCTATCGGTCATGCTTCTTCTCAGCGACGCTACCGCCCGCGAACACCTGCCGGACGCACAAAACGGGAATGCCGGATTTCCCCAGGCTCTCAGTCTCTTCTTGGCCGGTGAAATTTCGCCCCATCTTGGAGGAATGGTCCAAGGAACATATTCTCATCAGTCAGATCACTTCACATTGGACAATACCGACATTCGCTATGCCAACCACACCACACTGAGGTCGAAGGACTTCTTGTATGGCCTGACCGTGAACAATAGTCCGACTGTTGAGGATGTGTGGAACAGCACGCCATCCTGGGGATATCCGTGGCTCTCCCCCAGTAGTGTCCCCTCGCCAAGCATTAAGCCGCTAATAGCTGGAGCGCTCGCTCAGGATGTTGCCGGCCTGGGCGCATATACCATGTGGAACGAACATTTATATGCGGGTTTCACCCTGTATCGCTCCGAGCATGCCGGGGGGCCGCAACCGCTGACCGGCACGAATTTCGCAATCAACATTCATAGAGTCGCACCTTACTGGCGGCTGGCATGGCAGCAATCTTGGGGACTGAACTATCTGGAAGTGGGAACCTATGGCATTTTTGTGAACTCGTTCCCCGGTGGGCTTATTCTCCCAACCGATACGTATCTGGACGCCGCCGTCGATCTTCAGTACGAACGGCCTTTTGGCGTCAATCTACTGACCTGCCACACGACTTATATTCGTGAAAGATCTAATCTCAACGGCACGTTTGCTGCCGGCGGCGCGGCCGAACCCTCCCATCACCTGGACACGTTTCGGGCGGATGCTACTTATCATCTTCGGAGCCGTTATACCTTCACGCTTGCCGGGTTTTCCACCACTGGCAATGCCGATCCGATCTTGTATGCGCCCGCTCCCGTAACCGGCAGCCTGTTGGGCAGCCCCAATAGCGGCGGCTTTATCGGTCAAGCTGGGTTCTGGCCAGTACAGAACGTCGAGCTCTCAGCCGCGTATACCGCCTATACGAAATTTAACGGCGCGAGCCAGAATTATGACGGATCCGGCCGCAGCGCTTCGGCAAACAATTCAATTTATATCGCTTTATGGCTGAACTATTGAAAAGCACGGAGCTTGGCGCGAGGCAACCGATGGAACCGCAGAATGATGCGCCGAACGCGTCTCTGCAACATGAATCCCGGCGATCGTTTCTTGGGGCCTTGCTTGGGTTGGCATCGGCTTTCGTGGCAGCACTTCTAGCGATCCCCGTCCTGCGATATGTGTTCTATCCCCTCACTGTTACATCAAAGTCATCCGGCTGGAGTGCGGCCGGCTCTTCATCGGAAGCTACAGCATCGATTGCCCCACTCAGCCGCACACTCGACATGAGACAGCAGGATGGTTGGTTGGAAACCGATACCAACCCTACGATTTATCTGATCCAGCAAGGAAATAAGGTTCAAGCACTGTCCGCTATTTGTCCTCACTTGGGATGTACTGTCCCCTGGGATGTGGCCCGGAAAGAATTTGTATGTCCCTGTCATGGAGGTGCTTTTGGTCCGGATGGATCTTACCGATCAGGGCCTCCGCGGCGGGGGATGGATGTTCTCGAGACAAAGGTAACGAATGGCCAAGTGATGGTGAAATATCAGACCTTCCGTCCCGACGTGCCGAATAAAGAGGTGACGAGTTGACCGAGAAAGATCAAACAGACGCGCCTCGGCCAAATCCTGAAAACATCCGTCGAAAATCAGGTGGGTCCACGCGACTATGGCGCTGGATAGACCGCCGTACGGGAGCGGACGAACTGCTTCACAAGTCGCTTGACGAGCCCGTACCGGGCGGAGCGCGGTTTGCCTATGTTTTTGGTTCAGCGCTTTTATTCCTCATTGTTTCCCAGGTCGTCACCGGCTTATGTCTTGCGCTCTACTATGTACCTTCTCCTCTATCCGCTCATGTGACGCTGGCCTACATCATCAAGGACGTTGCTGGCGGTGCATTCCTCCGCAGCCTGCACTCCTACGGTTCGAGTGCGATGATCGTAGTTTTGGTCCTGCACTTCCTTCAGACATTCCTCTATGGATCCTACAAAGGACGACGAGAACTGCTGTGGCTCTCAGGTTGTGTTCTTTCGTTGCTTATATTGGGCATGGCCTTTACCGGATATCTACTGCGCTGGGATCTGAAGGCGTATTTCGCCGGCTCCGTGGGAACAAGCCTTGCCGGCGATGTCCCCCTTATTGGCGGCTGGCTGCTGCGGCTTCTGCGAGGCGGCCCGACGATGGGAGCACTGACCCTCTCCCGATTTTACGTTCTCCATGTCTTTCTCCTTCCAGCTACGATCTTTCTCTTCATAGCCATTCATATTTTCCTGTTTAGAAAGGCTGGGGCCGCGGGCCCTATCGTCGAAGACCCGATGCATCCGCATCTGCCCGCCGAAACTTTTTATCCCAGGCAAGTCATCATGGACATGTTATTTGTGCTGCTTGTAATGGGCGTTCTGGGAACGCTGGCGCACTTTGTTCCGGAAAAACTTGGCCCGGTGGCTGACCCATCCAACAGCAATTACCTGCCGCGTCCCGAGTGGTACTACCTTCCTTTCTTCGAATGGCTGAAATTCTGGGACGGCGCAAAGACTGTTATCGGGGTCATTGTTATCCCAGGAATCCTTATCGGGCTGGTCTTCCTCTTGCCGTTTTTAGATCGAAGTCTCGAACGGCGTCCCTGGAAGCGCCCCATTCCCGTTGGCAGCGTTTTGATTGTCTTGATCGGCCTGATAGGGCTCGGCATGCAGAGCCGTCTGGATGACTCACGCGATCCAACGACTGCTTCTCAAATTGCCCAGCAGAACTTGGCGGAAGACCAATACTTCCATGCTCCTTTTCAACCGTATTCAGCCTCTTCGATTTCTGGAGGAACTGCTCCCGCAGCGCTCAGCGGAGCGGCTGCCCAGGGAAAGACTATTTTCGATTCCAACCGCTGCAGCAGCTGTCACGGTGTGGGCGGAGTGGGCGGGGTCGTCGGGCCAGCGATCACCCACATTTCCGATAAATTCCCGCCCGATCAACTCACAGCACTTCTAAAAGAGCCGAACGCCAAAATGAAAGCTGGCGGAATGGTCCCTCTCACTTTGAATACTGCTGACATGACCGCTCTGGTTTCCTATGTGAGCAGCCTGGGCGGAACATCGGCTGCCTCCGCAACCACACTCACGGCGGCCACACCTACCGCGGAGGGCTCGCCGCCATCCCGGCTCGCCGAGGCGAAGCCAAGTGCACCGTCCGCACCGTCGAATGAGCCAACTGCAACTCCGGAATCGTCTGCATCTACCGGCAACAAAAACCCCGTGACAGTGCCGGGAGGGAAAATATATCAGTCCGATGGCTGTGCGGCATGTCACGGAGAAGGCGGCATGGGGACGCAACGCGGCCCTGCACTCGTGGATGTCGGCAAAAAGCTGTCTGCCGTTCAGGTTACGGATATACTCCACAATCCCACGGCGAAGATGAAAGCTGGCGGGATGCCTGCAGTCACGGGAGGCGATGAGGAGATCATCTCTCTTGTGGCATATCTCAGAAGTTTGAAATCAACTGGAACGGCACACGAGCAAACTGCGAACGCCAACGGAGTGGCACCACCCATTCGCACTCAGGGAGCACCGCCTCCTGCGACCCCAGCGACACCGGCATCCGCACCGGCTGGCGCTCCATCTCAACCGCAAACAGGAGCCGTCAATTCGCCTGCCGCCGCGCGGCCGGCAAATTCATCGGATCAGGGCGGAGAGGCTATTTACAATGCGCAAGGCTGCGCAGGCTGTCATGGACCCGGCGGCATTGGCACCAGCAGTGCCCCTGCATTGTCGAAATTCAGCAAGACGATCACCCCTGCGGCACTCACGAGCCTCTTGGAAGATCCAAATCATAAAATGAAAGCTGGCGGCATGCCTGCTACAAACCTGCCTGCGACCGAGATGAGCGCTTTGGTGGCGTACCTCCAAAATCTCGGTACTCCCGCGACGGCGCCGCCTGACACAAAACTTCCTTCGCCTGCCGGGTCAGCTGCGAATGTCCCGGCACCTGCTTCCAACCAGGTTGCCCAAGTGGCGTCACAACCTCCGCTAAATGAATTAGAGTCCAAGGGAAAAGTGATTTTCGGAGCACATGGCTGCGGCGATTGTCACGGGACGGATGGCGTGGGAGGTACAGCCGCTGCTCCTGCGCTTGCCAATACTGGCAAAAGCTTCCCACCGGAGCAGCTGACGGACAATACTGCAGCACCCTACCGTTCCCATGCAAAAAGGTGGAATGCCGCCCGTGTCCCTAAGCGGCGGCGAACTGAAGGCATTGGTGGCCTATGTAAGTTCGATCTCTGCTTCGAATAACAACCCCCGGCCGTGAAAACGATCCGAGAGTGACGGCCCGCCGAGTTCATCGCAAAGGAGCAGCAGCGGCAGCCATTGCCAGTCGCTGCTCGCCGGAGTAGACGATAAACCGCCTGCCGCGCAGGAAGCCGACCAGCGTCAAGCCTAACTCTCGCGCCAAACGCACTGCCAGGCTCGAAGGCGCCGAGACGCTGGCGACCAGTGGAATGCCGGCCGAGAGCGCCTTCTGCACGATTTCAAACCCGCCGCGTCCGCTGAGGAGCAACACATGCCCCGCGAGCGGCACCTTGCCCTGGAGCAGCGCCCAACCGATCACCTTGTCCACGGCATTGTGCCTGCCGATATCCTCTCGCAAAACGGCCAGTTCGCCGTCTCCGTGAAAAAGGGCCGCGGCATGCAATCCCCCTGTGCGTCCGAAGATCGCTTGCGTGGCGCGCAGTTTTTCCGGAAGCTGGCAAAGCATCTCCGCGTCAAATCGCGATTCAGGGTCGGGACGGCGTATTCCCCGGCGGCGCACTTCGGCAATCGACTCCTTACCGCAAATGCCGCACGCAGATCCGGCGGAGAATCGCCGGGTTCCCAGCGCCGAGAGCCGAACGCCGAGCCTTAGCCTGACGCGAACAATGTTGTTTTTCGTGGCTCGACCGTTGAGGCAAATCTCCAGGGGCTTCCATCGATAAGATCTCTTCGCGCTTGGCAATGATTCCTTCGGTGAAAAGAAAACCTGCCACCAGTTCGGAATCGTTTCCCGGACGTCCGTAGAGTTACGCCCAGCCGACGGCGGCCCGAACGCATCTCGAGCGGCTCTTCGCCGGCAAGATAGTCCTGGACGCGCTGCGCCTCGCCGTTATTCCACTCGACAACCTGTGTGATATCGATGCTGCGCGCCGATTGGATCGTTGCGGCATGCGGGTCTTGCAATACTCCCTAAAAGTCTCGCCCTGTAGATTTTACTCTACTCTTTGACGCTTCAGTTTTTGCGTGCGCCGAGCGTGCCTGCAACCTCATTTTCGGGTTCGACCGAAAACTAGCCATTCGGCGGATGTGAAGCCTATTTGGATTTGGCAAGCTGGCGCGAAGGAGAACGTATGGAATCCGTACTTAGCAGCCTTTCGAACGAATTGAGCAATTTAGTTCAACGGATGAGTCCTTCCGTGGTCGCGGTTCACGCCCGCCGCCACTTACCCTCGAGCGGTCTGCATTGGGGTCCGGATCTCGTCGTTACTGCCGATCACACCATTGCGCGAGAAGAAGACATCCGCGTAACTCTTCCGGACGGGAAGACGCTGGCCGCCTCGCTGCTTGGCCGCGACCCCGGCGCCGACTTGGCCGCCCTTAAAGTTCCCGGCCTGGGCCCCGCCGCTGCCATGAATACTCAGGATAAGCCTGTGCTTGGCGAATTCGCGCTGGTCGTGGGCCGCTCGCCGGATAGCGGGGCCAACGCCAGCCTGGGAATCATCGGTGCAGTTTCCGGACCTTGGCGAACTTGGCGCGGAGGCCGCCTCGAGACACTATATTCGCTTAGACGCTACGCTATACCCGAACTCTTCCGGCGGCGCCGTGGTTAATTCTCGCGGAAGCATTCTCGGAATTGCCACCTCGGCCCTCTCCAGAGTTGCCGGCCTTGCCATTCCAGCCTCGGACGTTACCCGTGTGACGAACCAGTTGATCGAAAAAGGTTGTGTGCCTCAGGGATATCTGGGGATTGGCGTTTATTCGGTCCCCGTTCCGGAGAGCCTGAAGTCGAAGTTGGCACTCCAGAATTCTTCCGGCATTCTCATTTTGAATGTAGAAAAAGGCGGTCCGGCTGACCGCGGCGGTGTCCTGCTCGGGGATCTGCTGATTTCCTTGAACTCCACGGCGATGGAGAAGGTCGAAGACCTTCAGACGTTCTGCGCTTCGGCGTAATTGGCAAGGCCGTAAAGGCGCGTTTCATCCGGGCTGGCGGGCTATTCGAGACGAGCATCGTCGCGGGCGAGCGGCCACAGAGGGCGCGCTAGCCGTGTTCCCCCAGGATTCGGCGAAGTCGCCGAGCGGCTCCGAAGGTCCACGGTCCACATCAGCAGCGGAGGCCGGGGCCATGGTTCGGGTATCATTGTCAAATCCGACGGCACCATCGTGACCAACGCGCATGTGGCCCCTGCGGGATGACGTTCGGCCTCCCACCGTCACCCTTTGGGACGGAAGGTCCTTTCCGGCCGAGATCGCTGCGCATGACCTCCGGCATGATCTCGCGATTTTGCGGCTTCCTGCGTCCGATTTGCCCGCAGCGCCGCTGGGCGATTCGAATCAATTGCGCGCGGGAGAATTGGTCATCGCCATCGGCAATCCTCTCGGTTTTATGGGTGCGCTGACGGCTGGCATCGTTCACGCTGTTGGCCCTTACCCGGGCTTGGGCCCAGGAAGTGGATTCAAGCCGGAGTCCGGCTTGCTCCCGGCAATTCGGGAGGGCCTTTGGCGGACGCGTCCGGAAATGTGGTCGGCGTGAATACCATGGTCGCGGGACGGCTGGGGCTGGCCGTACCCAGCAACGAAGTGAGCCGGCTTCTCAGCGGCATGCAGCCCTACCCACTCGGTGTCACACTAAGGCCGATCCCCGTTAGGGCTGCGGGAAGGGAACGGCTCGGGCTGATGATTCTCGAACTCGTGCCGGATGGCGCAGCGAGTCGCTCTTCGCTCTTGCCAGGCGATATTTTGGTCGGCGCCGAAGGGCGCTTTTTCAGCGCGCTGGAAGATCTCGAGGATGCGCTGCAAGTCAATTCGGAGCGCGTTGTGCGATTACAGTTTTTGCGGCGCCGACCCGAGCAGGTCGAACGGTCTCGGTTCGGCTGGGTATCGGCAATTCCGTGGCGGCATGATCGACGTTTTGGTTGAGGCCTCTTCGCCGGATTTACACGCCGAAATCGCGGATCTCCTCCGTGATCATTCGCAGATTCGCCTGATCAGAGTGCCGCCAATGCAGCGGCGACTGGCGAGGGCCACCGCCAACCTGACGTCGTGCTGCTTGCCGTGGACGCACAGGGCGAGGCTGCTTTCGAATCCTTCAGTTGGAATGTGGGCGGCTGGAATGCCGGCGGCGTTCCGATCATTCTGCTGGTGGAGAACCCTGCGCGCCGGATTTCAGAAACGCTGCCGGCGGGAGTCCGTGTGGTGCTGCCGCGAAACGTCACCCTCAGCCGAAATCGTTGGCGCAATAGAAGCTGTTGTCGCGGGTCTGTATGTGTTTGACCCTCCGACATCGATTCATTTCGATGTTGCGCCCTCGAGAATGATGACTGCTCCTGAGTTCGGCGAGCCGCTTGTCGAACGCTTGACGCCGCGCGAAATCGAAGTGTTGCAGTTGTTATCGGAAGGACTCGGGAACAAGGAAATTGCTTCGCGCTTGATATCTCCGAGCACACCGCCAAATTTCACGTGGCCTCCATCATGGGCAAGCTGGGCGCCACGAGCCGCACCGAGGCGGTTACGCTCGGAATACGCCATGGCCTCGTGATGATCTGAAATCGGCCATCCGAACACGATGGTCGTCCCATCTTCCGGCGAAAGTCACCTACAGGACGAGCTTTCTCCAGTCAACAAAGTACAAGGTGAGTCGAGGGCTCTCTCCGCTTCCTCGCCGCTCAACAAAAGCTCGCTTTCCTCACGAGCCCGTGCGGCCAGCGCTCAGTTCTTTTGTGAAACTTTTGTGCCGCCCTGCTTTATGAGAACCTCGCCGATGCGATTCATGCCACTGCAAGCGATCCACAGGTTGCCGTCTGGAGTGTGCACCATGTTGCGCACAACTCCTCCGCCGGAGGGAATCGCCCAGGTTTGAAATTTCTCTGTCTTGGGATCGAACCGCACGATCGTATTGGGCTTGGTGTTCGATTCGCTGTACCAGACGATATTGCGAATGATGGTGATCCCGTAAGGCTGTGACTTCGGCCCGCCCGGCGACGGCCATTCGCTCATCTTTCCGGTTTTGATATCGTACCGGCCCAGATATCCGCGGGAGTAATCGCTGTAGTAAATGACGTCGTCAGTGTTAATCGCCACGCGGCGCGGCCTGCTCTCTTCGTGCGGCAAAACAATTTCGTGGATCTCCAGGTGTCGGGATCGATGCTGGCGATCTTGTGGGCGCCAAATTCCACGAAGTAGGGAATGCCTTTCGAAGTCATGACCATGCCGTAGGGATTCGATTTCGGCGTGGGCGAAGTTTCATCTTTATTTCGCCGGTCTTGGGGTTGAGCCTGCCCACCATGTTGGCGCCTTGCAGCGTAAAATAGATGTTTCCTTTGGGAGCGAAGAGCGGCGTATGCGGATCGCGGGCCTTTGGGTCGGGCATAGGGTATTTGTTGACGTCGCCGGTCCTGGGATCCAGCTTGCCGATATAAGCCGCGAAATTCGCGGTGTACCAGATGTTGCCGTCTTTATCGGGCGATCAGCCCGTGAGGCCCGGACTTAGGAGGCAGTTTGTATTCTTTGAATTGCTCCGTCTTGGGATCGAATTGTCCGAGCACATTGGCCATCTGCCCGGAGTACCACACCGTCCCGTCCGGCGCGAACATGGGATCATGCGGCCGCGAACCCGGCGTTGGCACCATCCATTCCTTGATGGTGACGTCCACATTGCCCGGAATGATTTGCGCCGGAGGCTTCGGCTTTTCGGGGAAATTCTTGGCCAGGTAACCGACCACCGTATCGAATTGGTCTTCAGGCACCGGAGCGCCCACGTTCACCATCATGTGCAAAACCGTCGTCCACTCCTCGCGGTCGTGTCCGGCGTTCGTTACCTGAGTCATCGCATGGCAAACGCCGCACGCGGCTTGAACCGTGGCCTTGCCGTCGCCTTCCGGCAATTGCACTTGGGCCTGGTTTTGCCCTGGTTTTGTCCTCGGCTCGGAAGAACGGTGTAAACAGCCGCCAGCAGGACGAGTGCAAGCCAGGAAAATAAACTCTTCGACATGGCGCCTCCTCGGCCACAGCCAAATATCAAGCTGACCCCGGCCACACATTCTAGTGCCGCAGCTTGAAATTTTGCAATCTCTGGCGTGGCGCGTAAGGTAGAGGTTTACCGCGGAAGCCGGCTTCTGGATTCTGGTATCGTTGTGACGGCTCGCCTGTCCTGTTCTGAAATGAACGTGTCTCATCCCCGATATGGCATGAAATTCAATTGGGGAACGGACCCTCCGAAGCGGAGGGAACACCTGCGAAAACTGCGCTCACCTTTGAAATCAATAATTTAGCTGAGCGCCGCCCCGCAGCATCCAGAAGGAACGCTGAGCTGGCTCCTATGGCACAAGATTTGCTGAAGTCGTAGGGAGTTGTGGCCCTAATTGCCAGGCTTGTTTGCTACGGCCCAATTTCTGCGGATGGGCTTGGCTAAGAGAACTGGGCACGAATGAACCACACACTACTCCTTATCGAAGCCGACACTGCTGACGCCAAGCTGATTCTGGATGCACTCGCAGACCCGGAAGCCAGCCCATTCGATGTGGAATGGGTTACGCAACTCGCCGACGGGCTCAAATTGCTGGGTGAGGCAGAAATCGGGTTGATCTTGTTGGACCCGTGCCTGCCGGACAGCCCCGGTATCGCGTCGTTTGAAAAGCTGTTCGCGGCTGCGCCCCATATACCGATCCTGGTCCTCGGCCGTCTGAACGATGAAAGCACGGCTAACGAAGCCATCAGGCGCGGAGCGCAAGACTATCTCCTGAAAAGCCACCTCGACAAATACACGCTGACGCGAACGCTGCGTCATGTGATCGAACGCAAAAAGGCCGAAGAGCTTTTGTTCGTCGAAAAGGAGCGCGCCCAGGTGACGCTCAATTGCATCGGCGACGCCGTGCTCAGCACGGATGTCTTCGGTGACGTAACCTATCTGAATCTGGCCGCCGAGAGCATGACGGGCTGGTCGCGAGAGGACGCCTTGGGCCGGCCGCTTGCCGACGTGTTTCAAATCATCGACGGGAGCACGCGCGAACCCGCCCGAAGTCCCTCTGGATTTGGCAATCCAGCAAGACACTGCCGTTGGCCTGGCCACGAACTGTGTATTGATCCGGCGCGATGGGTTGGAAATGTGCCATCGAGGACTCCGCCGCCCCCATCCACGACCGGCTAGGGAAGGTGACGGGCGCCGTAATTGTTTTCCACGACGTGAGCGCATCGCACGCGATGACCATGAAGATGTCCCATTTGGCGCAGCACGATTTTCTTACGGATCTGCCAAACCGCTTGCTGCTGACCGACCGGCTCACGCAGGCGATTTCTTTCGCGCGGCGGAACAGCGAGCAACTCGCGGTGCTGTTTTTGGATTTGGATCACTTCAAAAACGTCAACGACTCCTTGGGCCATGCGGTTGGCGACAAACTGCTTCAATCGGTCGCCCGACGCTTCGTGGCTTGTGGGCGCCGGTCGGACACCGTGAGCCGCCACGGCGGGGATGAATTCGTCGTACTGCTTCCGCAAATCGCGCACGCCCAGGATGCGGCCTTCAGCGCGCAAAAAATGCTCACCGCGCTTGGCGCCGCCTCACTGCATCGCCGGGAACGAGCTGCATATCGACGCGAGCATTGGTATCAGCACCTACCCCAACGACGGTCAGGACGCGGAGACCTTGCTCAAGAGTGCGGACGCGGCGATGTACTGCGCTAAGGAAAATGGGCGCAACAATTTTCAGTTCTTCCATGCGGACATGAATACCCCGGCCGTTGCGCGGCAATCCCTCGAAGGGCTCTGGGCCGCGCCCTGGGACGGCACGAGTTTTTGTTGCACTACCAACCGAAGATCGATCTTCAGACCGGGGAGATTACCGGGGTTGAGGCGCTCCTGCGCTGGCTGCGCCCGGGCCGGGGGCTTGTTCCTCCCCTGCAGTTCGTGCCCATCGCCGAAGAGTGTGGCCTGATTGTGCCCATCGGCCAGTGGGTTCTGCGCGAAGCATGCACGCAACTCCGGGCTTGGTTGGATGTTGGGTTGCCGCCTGTTTCCATGGCGGTCAACCTCTCCGGGATTGAGTTTCGTGCCCTGGACTTTCTCGAAGGCGTTCGCACGATACTGCGGAAGACCGGCCTGGAGCCGCGCTTTCTTGAGTTCGAACTCACCGAAAGCGTCCTCATGAATCACGTCGAGTCCACCGTCTCCACGCTGCAAGCGCTCAAAGCCATGGGAGTGCAGCTTGCGGTGGACGACTTCGGCACCGGCTATTCCAGCTTAAGCTACCTGAAGAGGTTCCCGATTGACGCCCTGAAACTCGACCAATCGTTCATACACCAGATTACCGCCGACCCAAACGAAAGCGCGATCATCAGCGCGGTGATCAGCATGGGCAAAGGCCTCAAGCAACGGGTCATCGCGGAGGGTGTGGAAACGCGCGAACAACGCGACTTCCTTCAGAACCAGGGCTGCGGCGAGGGACAAGGCTACTCTTTCAGCCGCCCCTTGCCTGCCAAGCACTGCGCCAAGCTGCTTCGAACCGGAATCTCGGAAACCCTTGTCAATTGATGCTATCTCAGTAGCGACGCAGCCCCAGGGCTACAGCCATACCGTCTGAATGACTTAACTTTTGGGGTTCTTGACTCTCGGGTGTTCGGCGCAGACATGAGATGCGAACTCCTTGTGGCACCGCTTTTCGTACTGACTTCTCATTTCGTCTATCGAGTCGCCGATGGGTGGACCTGCCATCTTGAACACCCATGCGCATTTGGAGCAACCCCAGCCCCAAAATCGCTCGTTCGACCCATACCAATTCGCGGCGCGCGTCGATAGCACACCTCCCACTTTCGTGAGGTTATTCTTTTTTGAAAGACGGCCTGGTATTGGTTTTCACCGCGACGACAAAGCCGCTTTTTTCAGTGCCTTGAGCGCGGTTCGGCGCAAGCCGCCACGCTGAGACAGACAAAACGGCCTGAATATTAGCGATTGAAAAACGTGCTGTCTGTGGGGTATCCGACGCTGACAAGAATTGCTATCTCAATCCGAGGTCGTCCTCGAATTGTTGAATTACGGCGTAGCATTCACAGGCGGATTTTTCGAGTTCCCTGCGATTCATAATATTCACTGCACCACGCACATATTCTATAATTCCCATTTTTTGCCAGGAGTGCCGCTACCACGCTCACCGTGGATCGGTCGGTGCCCATCATGGTCGCAATGAAATCGTGGGTGATCGGAAGTACGCCCGAACCCACTCTATCCTGAGTCATCAGCAGCCACCGCGAAAGACGCTGCTGGATGTCGTGCAGCCGATTGCACGCCGCGGTCTGGGCGACTTGCATCCCTTGAAGCCCCGTATGCCTGCCTAATATCATTTGCAACTGCGGAGCCGACCGAAGAATGCGCGCTAGCTCATTTCCACTCATTTGGAAGCCATCTCCGGCGATCTGGATTACCTCACGCACTGAACTTCTGCTCAACCCAACTGCCAATCCTGCGCCAACATAGCCCTCGTTCCCCACTACGCCGACTTCCACGGTTCGCCCGTCTTTGGTAACCACAACCATATGTTGATAATCTACCGGAACGCAAATATGCGAGACACCGTAGTAGGAAAGCGCCGTGCGGCAGGCTAGTTCCGCAATATTCTCCATGTGCGCTGGACCCATGCAACGTGTGTTGTAGACGCACACGTTCATAAAAAGCTTGTCCAGCTCTACGTCCTGCTGTGTGTGCGTATGAGTAAGGTCATGGAACTGCATACCGGTGATCGCGACCACTGGCTGGCCGTCCATCTTCGCGTCGTAGAGTCCATTGAGCAGATGAATGCCACCCGGTCCCGACGTTGCCAGGCAGCAACCCAGTTTGCCCGTATGTTTCGCATAGGCGCACGCCATGAAAGCAGCCGATTCTTCGTGCCGCACTTGAACGAAACGGATGACGTCTTGCCGCTTGCGGAGCGCTTCCATGATGCCGTTGATGCCATCGCCGGGTAAGCCAAAGACCACGTCCACACCCCAGGCGTGGATGGTATCGATCAGAACGTCGGACGCTGTTCGGCCCATGTCAGTCTCCTTTTTGCGGTTTGCACCGTTTGGTTAGACTTCTGGCGAGCGGAGGCGTTTCAGCGCATCACCGGTCCCCAAATTGCTACAGTTCGGGCGATATGGCGACATCGAGCTTCAAAGGTGCGGCGCAGTTTATCCCCGATCATCCAACCTTGCGCCAACTTCGGATGGCGGTGCAGCAGTGTCGCGGGTGCGATCTTTACCGTTACGCGACCCAAGCCGTACTAGGGGAAGGTCCAATCTCTTCGCGCGTGATGCTGGTCGGAGAACAGCCGGGTAACGAGGAAGACATCCAGGGTCGCCCTTTTGTGGGTCCCGCGGGCAAGTTATTGGATCGCGCACTGGCCGATGCTGGAATCGAGCGTGCTGACGTGTATCTAACGAACGCCGTTAAACACTTCAAATTTGAAGAGCGCGGCAAACGGCGCCTGCATAAGAAGCCGACGATGTCGGAGATAAAGGCCTGCCGGCCGTGGCTTGAAGCCGAAGTGTCGCTCATCAAACCCGAGGTGATCGTTTGCCTGGGCGCAACGGCGGCGCAGTCCGTTCTAGGGGCTGGATATAGGTTAACTAAGGAACGAGGAAAGTTCGTCGAGCACCCCTGGGCGCGATATGTAACCTCCACTGTTCATCCGTCGGCCGTTTTGCGTGCCCCTGACTCCGCTCAGCGGCATAAGGAGTATCAAAGGTTTGTCGCCGACCTAAAAAAGGTGCAAAAGCTTTTGGAATCGCTGGAAGAAAAGGAAAACATGCTTGCCTCATAACATCTCTAACGAATGGGGAGTCATAACTCCATCATTCGGGAACCAAGGAGTCCATCATGAAAATCGAAACCATGGAAGATTTGTTCTTTGAACAGATTGAAGACCTGTACGACGCCGAAAAGCGGTTGGTAAAGGCGTTACCCAAAATGGCCGACGCGGTTACCTCGAACCAGCTCCGTCAGGCATTTGATTCGCACCTGCTCGAAACGGAAGGCCATGTGAATCGCCTGGAACAAATATTCGCGGAGTTGAACAAGAAGGCCAAAAGCAAGACCTGCGAGGCGATGAAGGGACTGATCGAAGAAGGCGAGGAGATGATCAGCGATATCGAGGAATCAACGCTCCGCGATGCGGGTCTGATTGCAGCAGCCAATCGTGTGGAACACTATGAGATCGCCGCTTACGGTTCGGCGAGAGCTTTCGCTCTGACACTGGGCTTGGAGGCGGCGGCCTCTCTGCTAGACCAGACACTGGAAGAAGAAAAAGCAGCCGACCAAAAGTTGACTCGTCTTGCCGAGAGCATGATCAACGACGAAGCCTTGCGCAGCACCCAGGTTCACTCAAGGTAAGCCTTAGGAGGCCGGAGCACATCGAGTTTGCAATGCGGGGCGAGCTTGACACGCAAGTGGGGGCGATACGCGGCCCGCCAGCCACAGTGTTATTCTCACATCAGGCCGATGATGCTGCGTAAATCAGGCTGGTTAATCGCCGGGATTGGCCTGGTGACGGTGCTGTATGGCTTTCAGCAGCCGTTTCGCGTTTATCGCAGCATGGAGCCTTACGACAACGTGGCGTTGCCCCCGGATTACCAGGACAAAGCGGAGTGGATTTTCGCCCGCCTGATGTATCCGCAGCATCCGCACGCGCGCTACGGCCGCTATTTCCGTTTCGGCGGTAAACTGGATTGGCATGACGGCGGCACGAGTTGGAGCCAGGATTATCCCAGGGCAGACCGCCATTTCGCGGCCGCGCTACGGCGCCTGACTCGCATCAACGTGCGCTCGGTGGAACAGCCGGTAAACCTCGACGATGGGGATGATGTCTACAACTGGCCCTGGCTGGCCGCCGGCGAAATGGGGGACTGGAAGTTAACCGACGAGCAGATTGCAAGACTCCGCGATTATCTTTTGCGCGGCGGTTTCTTGATGCTGGACGACTTCTGGGGCACCGAGGAGTGGGACAGATTCTACGAAACGATGCGGCTTGTTTTTCCGGACCGGCCGATTGTCGAAGTCGAAGACGCCGATGCCATCTTCCACACGGTCTACGATCTGGACGACCGCTACCAGGTTCCCGGCGAATGGGCCTTGCGGCGCGGGACAACCTACCGCAACGATGGCGCGGTGCCCCATTGGCGCGGCATCTACGACGACCACGGCCGCCTTATGGTGGCCATGTCGTTCAACTCCGATCTCGGCGACTCCTGGGAATGGGCTGACGACCCGGGTTATCCGGAAAAATATTCAGCGCTGGGAATTCGCATTGGCGTCAATTACGTGGTCTACTCGCTGACCCACTGACGCACAATCGGTCCTTTCAAAGTTTCTCGGGCTCGCCCATCCATAGGGGATTCTGAGCCGTGCCATCGTATCGCGAAGTAGTCTTGAATGGCTCGAATTTGCCGGCCATGGCGGCATCCTTCGTTTTCTCCAGTAACCGGCACACCTGCTCGTTGCCGAGGGGCTTGAACGTCTCCACCGCTTCAATCGCCTGATCCACCCGCTCCATGCTTTCGCAACCGGTGATGACCACCGAAGTAGGCAACGTTAAGGCGTAGTGGAGGCATTCGATTGCAGTGACTTTGCCCGACTTTAGAACATTGCCATCGCCCAGGGGCTTCATGCCGAGCACGGCCATTCCTTGTTCCACCAGCCTGGGCAACACCTGGTGACCGAAGCTGCGGAAATGCGCATCCATGACATTGAGCGGCATCTGGCAGCTATCGAAGCGGAATTTGTTAGCCGCCGCGAGCTCCAACATCCGCAGGTGCACCGCTGGATCTTTATGTCCGGTGAACCCAATGAAGCGGATCTTTCCAGCCTTTTTCGCTTCCAGAAGCGCTTCGAGCGGCCCATCCGGCGCAAGAATCTATCCGGATCCTCCATGCGAATGTTCTCGTGATATTCCATCAGGTCCACGTGGTCGGTCTGGAGCCGCTGGAGCGACTCGTCTATTTGTCGGGCCGTTGACTTCCTGGTGCGACCGTCGAATTTGGTCATCAAGAACACCTTCTGCCGGTACCCGTCGCACAAAGCTCTTCCCATGCGCCGCTCGCTTTCACCGCCGAGGTAGTCCCAGCAATTGTCCATGAACGTGATGCCCCGGTCGATGGCGTGGCGGATGATTCGGATCCCAACGTCAGGATCTTGTGGAAGTCCGATGTGGTAGCCACCTAAACCGATGGCCGACACCTTCTCGCCGGTCCTGCCTAGCTTGCGGTAGACCATAACCCTTCAGGCCGCGTGGCAACCTCACTGCAACTGCGACAGCCTGGTAAAGCTTCACGTGATGCACTGGCCTCCCTGAGTTAGACACAAGGAAAAGAATTAGGTTACGTTTATCGACGATTTCTTCAGCGGAGGTTGAACTTCTTCATTTTGTAGCGCAGGGTGTCGCGCGTGACGCCCAGGAGCACGGCGGCGCGGGTCTGATTGCCCCCGGCTTTTTCGAGCGCTTTCTTCACCAGGTTCTTTCTCGGCCTCTTCCAGACTCACTTCGAACGGCCCTTCCGGCGACTGGCGACTCGTGAGCGTCCGGCCGCGGCGGAGCTTGGCGTCCGAAGCGATCTGCAAATTGGAGACCTGGATCCATTCGGCTTCCTCGAGCACCATGGCGCGCTCGATCACGTTGCGCAGCTCGCGGACATTGCCGGGCCAATCGTGAGCCAGCAGCATCGCGGCCGCGGAATGCGACATGCCCTTGATGTTGCGCTTGAACTTGGTGTTGTAGAGGCGGACAAAATGTTCCGCCAGCGGAAGATGTCCTCCTTGCGCTCGCGCAAGGGAGGAAGAACAACCTGGATCACGTTCAGCCGGTAATACAGGTCGAGCCGGAATTTGCCCTGTTCGATGGCGTCGGTCAGCTTGCGGTTGGTAGCGGCCACCACGCGCACGTCCACTTGGATGTCGCGAACGCCGCCCAGACGCCGGAAGGTCTGCTCTTCGAGCACGCGCAGCATTTTGGCCTGGAGCACCAAGGGCATTTCGCCGATCTCATCGAGAAAAATGGTGCCGCCGGAAGCGATCTCGAGGATGCCGGCCTTGGGGCGCGGGCATCGGTGAACGCGCCCTTCTCGTAGCCGAACAGCTCGCTTTCGAGCAGCGTCTCGGGAATAGCGGCGCAGTTGAGCGCGACGAACGGTCCTTCGCTGCGCCTCCCGTAATGATGGATGAATTGCGCAAGGACATCCTTGCCGGTGCCGCTCTCGCCTTCCAGCAGGATGGTGGACACCTCGCTCTGAGCGACACGGCGCGCGAACTTCAACACCTGCTTCATGGCTGGCGAGGCCGCGATCATCTTGAAGCTGCCCAACCCGACGCCGTCGTCTTCGGCGATGGTTTCCGGCACGCTGCGGGCGGCTGGCGCCCCGGATTCGCCGCTCGCGCGTCCGAATACGATGACCGCGCCGGCCATTTCGCCCTTATGATCGCGGATGGGCGAGATGCTGCCGCTGATGGGCCGCTTGTCGCCGCTCGTGCGACACCAGCAGAGCGCCGCCCGGCAATTCGCCCAGGGTTCCTTCGGCCAGCACGCGCCACAGCGGAGTTCGACCTGTTCGCCGGTGGCGCTATCCACCAACTGGAAGACCTCATCCACCGGCTTGCCCAGCGCATCGCGCGGCCTCCAGCCCGTCCAGGCTTCGGCCGCGGGATTGAACAGCGTGATGGTTTCGTTTTGATCCAGAGAAATGACGCCCTCGGCGACCTGGCGCGCAGCGTGGAAGCCAGCAAGCGCTTCCTTCTCGCGAAACTTCAAGTCCTCGCGATGTTTGTGCAGCGCGATTTCGATGCTGGCATGCAGCTCGGCTTCCTGAAACGGCTTGGTGATGTAGCCCAGAGGCTCGGCGGACTTTGCGCGCGCCAGGTGGCGCTGTCGGCGTGCGCGGTCAGATAAATGACCGGAATATTGAAGCGTTCCCGGAGCGCGCGCGCCGTTTCCGTGCCGTCCATCTCGCCCTTGATGCGGATGTCCATCAGCGCCAGGTCGGGAGCGGTCTCGGCGGCCTTGGCGATGGCCTCGGCGCCGCTGGAAACGGATGCCGTCACGGTGTAGCCCAGATCAGTGAGAATATCGCGCAGGTCCTCCGCGGTGATCCGCTCGTCTTCGACGATCAAAATTCGTGCAGACATGTTGTTTCGATCCGGTGATTCAGGCCGCGGCGGGAAACGTCAGCCGGACCTCCGTTCCGGCGTGAGACTTCACCTCAATCTCTAGCGCCCAATTGTTCGGCCAGCGTTCGTACCAGCCGCAAACCCAAGGATCGCGCGGTCTCCCAGTCGATATCGCTGCGCAGCCCGACGCCATTGTCGGCCACCACCAGCCTGGCCATATGGTCCGGATGTTCGTGCAGTTCGATGCGCACCTCTCCCTGCCGGCCGTCCGGGAACGCGTACTTCAGCGAGTTCGAAACCAATTCGTTGATGATCAGCCCGCACGGAACCGCCGCATCCAGATTCAGGTACAGCCGGTCGAGATCGGTCCGAAGATGAATTCGCTCGGCGGCACGCCATAAGAATGGAACAGATGAGCGGCCAGTTGGCGGATGTACTCGGGGAAATCGATCTGCGAGAGGTTATTGGATTGGTACAGGCTCTCGTGCAGCAGCGCCATGGAGTGGATGCGGTTCTGGCTCTCCTGAAACATCTTGCGAGTGGTTATCGTCGGAAATAGCGCGCGACTGCAGGCCGAGCAGGCTGGAAACCACCTGCAAGATTGTTCTTTACGCGGTGGTGAATCTCCTTGAGCAGCGCCTCTTTTTCCCGCAGCGAGGTCCTGATCTTCTCTTCGGCCGCATGCGCTCCGTGACGTCGCGCAGGATCACCGTGAACATGTTCGGCCCTCCACGTTCACTTTGGAAATGGAAGCCTCGGCGGGAAACTCGGAGCCGTCCTTGCGGCGGCCCAGGATCTCGCTGCGCTCGCCCATGCGGCGGGCCGTCACCTGGGATTCCGCGAAATCCCGAATATGCTGCGGTGGATCTCGACTAGGCGCTGCGGCAAGCAGAATGTCCAGCGGCTGTCCCATCACCTTCCGCGGAGTAGCCGAAGATCTTTTCGGCGCCTTGATTGAACAGGATGATGTGCTGCTCGCCGTCCACCGAAATGATGGCGTCGTCGGCGAGATCCAGAATTTTGGCTAAAGGATGTGGTGAGGTCAAAAGCGCCCGGTCCCCATTCTGGGCGGCGCCCTGGAGCTTCCGCGTTTCAAGATCCAGCCGGCGATCGTCATTCTTCATCCGCTGTTCTCCGAGAAGTGAATCTCAAGACTTCCGGAGCCGCATCCAAGAGAACGCTGCTTGAGCCGACTTCCCGGGCTTTCCCTCGGTCCGGCCATAAATTCAGCTCGGCCGCTGTTCGGGTGCTCCAGAGTCGCCCCAACGCTTTACTGATGGTTAATCTTAGATCTATCGAATCGCTAGCCCCGCTGACAAACGCCCAAATTCTGTCCGAGCTTTACGAGCATCCTGCGGGGCGACGAACGTTTTCCCACCGAGGCTTGGAACTAGCGCAGCTTCAAAGCGCAACATTACGACGCGCACCAGCGTCGGCATGAACCGGTGCACACGCCTTTGATACGTTTCGCCTCTGGATTCATGAACATTTGGTTCCAGAAATTTCTGGCGAATAACGTGACTCGGTTCCTAGTGATACTCCCCAGCCAGTTACCCGCACCGATAGTGTTCCAATAGTACACAAAGAAAAGATTGATTTTGCCGGACGGCGTTAGAGGTCCAGGTTGCCTTCGAACGGGAAGGCAGAGACAGGTGTGATTCATGAAAGCCGCACTGAGTCGCAACGAGATGGAGATTTTGGACCGGCACGTCGCTACGCTCACCAACCAATTGTCGGAAATTGCAAGCCTGCTCGAATCGCGTTTAGGAGAGACAAACGAGTTGGCTACTTCGGCAAGAAACGCTCAAAGAGAGTTCGCAAGATTCGCGCACCGGGTTCGCAGGCAAACCGCGGTTGCGCGCGGTGAAGAGCGGCCTGACAGCAGGGCTCAAACCGCCTGAAGACTGGGCTTTTCCTCTAAGGAACTCGCGCAAAATTTTCTGGAACTCCGAGCTCGGCGGACCCTGGCTCTTCGGCCTTCGAGATCCAACGCGGCAAAGGCGCAATGCATCGGTAAATCCAAGACGGCGAAGGCGGCGGACGCGTGGAACCCGCGCTTGACTCCCGCCCGGTTTCCACCCAATATAGCCGCTGGCGCGGCGGACGCTACGCGTAGGGCACTGTTCAGCGAGTTGAGAAATGGAATAGTGTGTGGGTCACAAGGAGGTCCCTGTGACCCAACTTCGAAAAATGATGCTGGAGGAACTCCAGCGTCGTAATTACTCTAAGACTACAACGCGTTCGTATCTGCAGATCGTTCGCGACTTTGCTAAGCATTTCAACCGGCCGCCCGATCAACTCGGACCCGCCGAGATCCGCACCTACCAAGCGCATCTGCTCGAAGAGAGAAAGCTGGAGCCCCGCACGGTGGGGCTGTACACGGCGGGCTTCGCTTCCTGTTCGTCAAGACGCTGAAGCGGCCCTACCCGTTCGAAGAACTGCCGTATCCGAAACGCCCTCGGCGGCTGCCGATCATTCTCAGTCAGGAGGAGACGGCTCGGCTGATCGAATCGGCCAGCAATCTGTTCCATCGAGCGATGCTGACGACGCTGTACTCGACTGGGATGCGACGCGCCGAGTTATGTCGATTGAAGGTGGAAGATATCGACGGTGGCCGTATGATCATTCACATCCGCCAAGGCAAGGGCGGTAAGGACCGCGATGTGCCTCTGAGTCCCAAGCTCCGCGAAACGCTGCGTGAGTACTACCGATGGATGAGGCCCAAGACATACTTGTTCCCCGGCACCGAGAACGGTTGGCGCACCGACAAGCCCATCACGGCCAAAGTGCTATGGGAAGCCTGCCGGGAAGCCGCGCAACGGGCAGGCATCACCAAGCGCGTGAGCCCCCACCTGCTGCGTCACAGCTTCGCCACGCATCTGATCGAGAACGGCGCTGACTTGCCCACGGTGCAAGCTCTGCTGGGGCACGCCGATCTTCGGGCCACCTCCATCTACCTACATCTGTCGCAGCGGCATCTGAAGGCTGCGGGCACTCCGCTCGACAAGATCGAGATGTCCTCACTGGACAAAGTGAAACGGTCGCGCAAGCTTCACCCAAAGAGTCCCCAGGCGGATCAGAAATGAACCGGCCACCCTTAGAGGTGGCCGATATCATTCGCGCAGTAGGCAAGAGCTTCATCGACAACAACCGATCCTGGTTGAACAGACTGCACCTGAAAGTGTTGTCCGCCATCGAGCGCTGTCGCACGGCAGCGCTCGGTGGTCACCGCGACCGGTGTACTCGTTGCGGCTATCAGACCACCTCCTATTCGTATAACTCATGCCGCAACCGCCACTGCGGAAAGTGTCAGACCAACGCTCGCGACAAGTGGCTCGCCGCCCGCAGCCGGGAACTCCTGCCGGTAGCTTATGTCCATGTAGTCTTCACACTTCCCCATCAACTTGCACCGCTGGCCTTCCACAACAAGCGAATCCTTTACGACCTGCTTTTCAAGGCCAGTGCGGCGACGCTATTGGAGATTGCTGCCGATCCCAAGCATCTCGGTGCGGAGATCGGTTTCTTGAGTGTGCTGCATCCCCATCTGCATTGCGTAGTGCCCGGCGGAGGCATCTCGCCCGATGGTTCCAGCTGGATCGCCTGCCGCAAAGACTCCTTCTTTCTTCCCTATCTCCTGCTCAGCCAGCGCTT
>CAWDQT010000021.1:0-40396 GCA_963804535.1 uncultured Acidobacteriota bacterium | reverse complement strand
TAGCGGCGCCGGGGCTGTGCCGCTTGCCGATCGAGGTGCGCAGCAAGTTCGGTAAGACTATTGACGAGGAGATCCGGCGGATTGTTTGCGAGCTGGTGGCTGCCGAGGCCGTAAGTCACGCAACAACACCAGGTTCCGGCATTGCGCGCCGTCTGCACGTCCACTTCAGAATCGCCTACGAGCATGGCCTGCTTGGGTGCAGCGCCAAAATCCCGCAGCAAAACGCCCATTCCCGCAGGATTGGGCTTTTTGCTTTCGAAGCTGTTGCCGCCGTAGATGTAGCGGAAGTAGGACGCAAGTCCCAATCCCTCCAGAATCTGCCGGCTGAATCGCACCGGTTTGTTTGTGAGCACGGCCATGGGCATGCCGTCGAGCGCGGCTAGCCCCTCGCGCACACCGGGATAGGTCACGGTGTGGTCCAGCATATGGGCGCGGTAGTAGGAAAGAAAAAACGCGAGCCCTTGCTCACATTCTTCGCGAGTGGCGCCCGGTCCGAGCGCCTGTTCTATCAGCCGCGCCGCTCCCTGACCCACATACCCGAAAATCCGATCGTTATGCAGAGGTGCGCGCCCCGTCTCTTTGAGAGTGGCGTTCACCGAGAGGGCGAGGTCGGCGCCCGAGTCAATCAGCGTGCCGTCGAGATCGAAAATAAGGACGCGAACGTCCGCGAAGGGCGCCGCATCTGAACTTGATGTCGGGGCGTGCATAGAAGCGAAGAATTATTCTAGCCGAAACAATATTGAGGCGAGATTGAGAAAAGTGCGCGAGTTTCTTTGTCACGGCCAAGGGGCGCTGGTAAGA
Source organism: uncultured Acidobacteriota bacterium (assembly GCA_963804535.1). Classification (GTDB taxonomy): domain Bacteria; phylum Acidobacteriota; class Terriglobia; order Acidiferrales; family UBA7541; genus Palsa-189. The sequence goes on along the minus strand of CAWDQT010000021.1, from coordinate 39,595 downwards.
TTTCTCCTTTTCGGAGCACATGGGAGGCAATGCTAGTTCATGGCAGAGATTTTTCCCTTTCACGCGTACCGCTATAATCCCGAGCGAGTAAAGCTCGCCGACGTCGTTACACAGCCCTACGACAAGATCACCCCAGCGATGCAGGAACGCTATGCCGCCGTAAATCCCTACAACCTGATCGCCGTGGAAAAGGGCAAGCCTTCGCCGAAGGACTCCGCCGCAGACAACGTTTACACCCGAGCGGAAAAAGCGCTAGAGCAATGGATTCGCGAGGGTGTGATGGTGAGGGACTCCCGGCCCGGAATTTATGTTTATTTCCAGGAATATGCGGTGCCGGGCACAACGGAGCGGCGCACACGCAAAGGCTTCGTCGCGCTCGGCCGCGTGGAGGACTATTCGGCTCGCGTCGTCTTTCGGCACGAGCTGACGCATTCCGGGCCCAAAGCCGACCGCCTGGAACTCCTGCGCCACACGCGCACACACACCGGGCAGCTCTTTATGCTTTATTCCGATCCGCAACGGCAAATCGACAGGTGGATCGATGAGATCGCGGCGCGTTCCCGTCCCGAGGAAGCCACGGACGAATATGGCGTTGTGCACCGGATCTGGCCCGTATTCGATTCCCCGATCATCGCCGATATTGCGCGAGCAATGGCGTCTCAAAAATTGGTGATTGCCGACGGACATCATCGCTATGAGACCGCTCTTGCATACCGCGACGAATGCCGCGCGAAATGCAAAAGCGGCGACCGCAATGCTCCTTACGAAAAGTCCATGATGACGTTTTTCAATACGCATAGCGAAGGCCTGCTGATCCTGCCGACTCACCGCTTGATATCGAATCTGCCTTCGGTCGACCTGGGCTCATTTCGCCGGAAAATATCTTCGATATTCGACGAGGAAGACTACGCGTTTGGCAGCGACGCGGCTCGCTCCGTCGCCAGTGAGCGATTTCAAAACGACCTGCGGACGAGCGGAGAAAGCGGAAGGGCTTTCGGAATGTATGCCGGGGGCAGCTTCACGCTGCTTCGATTGCGGCGTGACGCTGACCTGCAGAAACTGATGCCCGATCTGTCACCAGCGCAGCGAAAACTCGACGTCGTTTTGCTGCACCGCGTGTTGATCGAGGAGGGCTTGGGCATCACGCCCGCGGCAGTTACCGCCGAGCAGAACATCAGTTATGAGCGAGAAATTGGAGCGGCGTTGGATGCTGTGGATCGCACGCGTGCGCAGATCTGCTTCTTGCTGAATCCAGTCGACGTCGCCCAAGTCATGGAGATCGCACTGGCCGGTGAAGTCCTGCCCCAGAAATCGACGGACTTCTATCCCAAACTTCTCAGCGGCCTAACGCTCTACCGGTTGGACTGAGTACTTTGCTTAGCTTAGTGGCCGAAGCTGCTTACGGCCGCCGCTTCCGACGGGTAAACGTCAAAAACGGTGAGCAGCTTCGTTACTTGCAAGATTTCCTGAAATTTCTTTCCGAGATTCGAAAGCTTGAGCGATGCGCCTTGAGTGCGGGCGCTGTGGTGCGCCGCGACGAGCGTGCCGAGCCCAGCGCTGTCGATATAACTAACGTTACTCATGTCCAGGACGATCTTCTTTTTCCCGGAGGCCAGCATTTTCTTCACTTGTTCGCGCAATGCGTTGCTCTCATCGCCGAGAACAACGCGCCCGTCAAGCCCCACCACCGCGATGCCATCCACTTCGTGCACATTTATTTTGAGTGCCACGGTTCAATCTCCTTTGCTTCGTTTGCAAGCACTCGAGCCGATCAAAATCTTGCCCGGGTGCGATTGGGCCGGCATTTCCATTCGGAAGTTCAATAGTAATCCGAACAGGACATATAATAGCCGCATGTGGGGCAGCGCAACTTGCACTTATGAGCTTCCAAGCGCGCTGAACACACGGGGCAGAAATTCGACGGATTTTCGTTCTTCTGTTCCTTCTGCCGCGATTCGAGGCCAGAATCAGAATTTACAGGTTCAGAACTGGCTTGTCGGGATCGCACGAGGGATACGTATAGCATAGAAGCGGACAATTTGGGGAGTTCGGCTGAGCCGGAACCCATAGCCGCCAGTCTTGCAACTAGGGGACCCGGGCGGACATCTATAGTATTGGGAGTTTTTCCGCTTCAACAACCAATGGCGAACGCGATATCCAGATTCGGATTGGCTGTGGCCCTAAGCGTCGGTGTTGTGATCTCGGCTTCAGGGCAGGGCCGGGGCTTTTCAGCGCCCATGCGCGGGTCTTCGGCGCCGGTACGGAGCTTTTCGGGCGCCGGGCGCGGATTTGCGGGGCGCCCGCGAGGGACCGGAACGAGGCCCGGCGCATTCAGGGGAGGGTTTGCTCCTCCGCTCGTAGGCACGCCGCTGAATCCGAATTTTGCACCCCTGCGGGGTGTGCCCGGCCTGGGCTTCGATTTCGAACATCTGGCGGCCATTCAGGGGCCATCTAGGGGCCGATTCGGACGGGGAGATCGAGATAGAGGTGGCTTCTTTACTCCCCTCTTCTTTGGCGGCTCGCCGTTCTACTATTCGGGCGATTATCCGTACGATAACGGGTATCCGTACGATACGGCCGCACCTGAGGACTACAGCGGAGCGGCGCAGCAACCACCGATCTTTGTGGTACCTCAGCCTCAGCCAAATACGTCAGTGCCAGCCGAGCCTGCGCCGAGACAAGCCGCGACGCCTCAAGCTCCGCCTCCACCACCTCCCGAACTGGGACAGCTGATTCTGGTGCGCAGCGACGGCGAGGTTCTTCTCGCTGTGGCTTTTACCGTGAGTAAGGGACGACTCACTTACATCACCAACGAGGGCACCAAGCGCTCTTTCCCGGTCAGCGAATTGGATAAGCAGGCCACGCAGCAAATGAATGACGCCAACGGCACGTCTGTTTCGCTCCCCGAGTAGTTGCCCAGTTCCCCTTCTCCCCTTACTGGAATTCCATTGACCTGAAATTTCGTGTGTAGGTCCGTGTGCCCGCGTGAGCTGGTCTGCCGGGGAAATAAGCTTGAGGGAGCTCAGCTCTTGGTGGTACGGAACGGTTCCGGCATGTAGTAACCAGACTCCGGCAAGCCGGCGCGCTCAAATTGCACGGTCGTGTGCTGGATGCCAAACGTATTTGCTAGCCGGGCGCAAACCTGGGCCAGAATTTTCTCGCTTTCCTCCATGTGCATATCGGGAATGCGAAGGTGGCAGGAAAGCGCGTGATGCCCCATGCCTAGGGTCCAGATATGAATATCGTGTACTTCCTGCACGCCGGGAACTTCCAAAATGGTTCGCGCCACTTCGGGGAGCCGCATCTCGCGGGGTCGTCCTTCCAGCAAAATATGCGTGGATTCGCGCAGGATCCCGATCGTCGACCATAAAACAAAAATCGCGATCACCAGCCCCAGCGCCGGATCCAGCCATAATGCGCCGCTCCAACGGATGACCAAAGCGCCCGCCAGAATGCCGATGTTCGAAAGGGCGTCTCCAAAGTTATGAACAAGGAGCGCGCGCAGGTTTAAATCCTTGCGACCGCGCACCAAACCCAAAGTAATTCCGCCATTGATCAAAAGCGCGAAAAGCGATAGCGCGATCATCCATTGCTCATGGACGGCGACAGGATGCCGAAAGCGCTCGAAAGCTTCCCAGAACAAAGCCAATGCGACGAGGAGCAGCAGAATTGAGTTTGTGAACGCGGCGAGCACGCCCGCGCGGCGATAGCCGAAGGTTCTCTCCGCGTCAGCCGGGCGCTCCGCCCAATGCGCCGCGATCCAGGAGATCAGGATGGCAGGCACGTCCGAAAGATTATGAACAGCGTCGCTCACCAGAGCGATGGAATGACCGAAATAGCCGCCCAAGAATTCGGCGGCCACCAGCACTAACGTTGCCACCAGTGCCGTGGAGAGGAATCCGTGGGCGGGATTTTCGCCTGGATGGCAATCGCCTGTCTGGTGCACGTGCATGGGAGCCATTTTACGTCACAGTTGGCGCACGGGTTACGTGGATGTACCTTTCTGGCACTCACAACCGCAAATAGCGTCTGGATTTTGCGATGAGTTTACACCCGTCTCGTTCTTGGCAACGCGGGGCTGAAAGCCCTTTGACTTCCGCACAAATCGACGCCTAGTATTCCTTTAACCCTGTGTTGACGAAGGATTTCCGGCCAGGCAAGGCGTAATAAGGGTGAAAGGCGCGATACCCGAGCTACCCCAAGAATATGGCTAATGAGGTGGCCAAACTAAGCTTCTGGGGCGTGCGTGGATCCACGCCGACCGTCGACCGCGCCACGTGGCGCTATGGCGGAAACACGCCCTGTCTGGAGCTGATTACGCCGGACGGCAGGCGGTTGATCCTGGATTGCGGTACCGGTTTACGGATTCTGGGCAATCGGTTAGCGGCGGCGGCGCCCGATAAGACCATTGAAGCCGAAATTCTGGTGACGCATTACCACTGGGACCACATTCAGGGCATTCCGTTTTTTGCGCCGCTCTATTCAGCGCAGAACAAATTTCACTTTTACAGTTTTCGATCGGAATTTATCGGACGCGACAGCCTGAAGCGCGTCTTTGAAGCGCAGATGGCCCACCCTTATTTCCCTGTGAATCTCCAGGCGATGCCCGCGCGTCGCGATTTCACCGATGTTTCCGGCGGAGATTGCTTCCATATAGGCAAAACGCGCGTGACCACCGGCTGGCTGAACCATCCGCAGGGCTGCCTCGGGTATCGAATCGAAACTCCGGTCGGCACGATCGTCTACGCCACGGATAATGAGCCGGGAAATGTGGAATACGAGCGCAATTTACGGCGACTGGCCGAAGGCGCCGATATTTTTATCAATGACGCGCAGTACACCCCGGAGCAGCTGGAGCGCCACCGCGGATGGGGACATTCGAGCTGGCGCGAAGGCGTGCGCATCGCCATAGCCGCCGGCGTGCGAAATTTGGTTCTCTTCCATCACGACCCGGACTCTTCCGATAAGGCCATAGACGGCATTCTGCGCGATGCGCGCGCAGAATTCGAGAATACCTGGGCCGCGGCCGAAGGCATGGTCATGACACTTGGCGAAGAACGGACGGACGTCGTAATCCCGGCGGTGCGGGATGGGTTGCGCCGCGAGGCGCATTTTCGGGCCCGCGTCACGGGTCTCAGGCAAGATGGCAGACCTTTCGATCAGGAGACGGTCATCCGCGATCTCAGTTTGCACGGCGCGCTGATCTATCTGGACCACAGCCCGAAATTGCAATCGGAACTGCAAGTCACCATCGAAAATCCGGGGAACGGCGATCACGCAGACCGGGCGCTGCGGGGATACGTCGTGCGCATCGAGCCCGGACCCGAAAAAGATCAGGTCGGTGTGGGGATTGTCTTTACCGAGTAGATAACGCAAACTCATTGCGCCATCTATGGACGCTAACCGCAGCATTCCGACGCGCAAGCTGATCGCCGGCCTGATAGCCCAGGCGCCGTTCGCGCTCAAAACTTTCCAGCTCTATTTCACCAACCTCTATCGCCGCAAAATCCTGCGGACCAAAATCGTTGCGCCCTACGCGCTTATTTTCTATGCCACGCATAAATGCAATCTGGCGTGTAGCTACTGCACTCAGAAAGAGCCGGATGTCTTCAGCGATGAACTGACAACGAGTGAGACGCTACGCCTTCTGAGCGTGATTCGCCGCGAGACGGACTCGATCGTGTTCACTGGCGGCGAGCCTACGTTGCGCACGGATATCGAAGAGCTGATCGCCGCCGCACGGCGTCGACTGCGCTTTCGTTCGGTCATGCTCATCACCAACGGAACTTTGCTCGACCGCCGGTTGAGCCTTTTCGAAAATCTCACGGGCCTGGTGATCAGCCTGGATGCGCTCACCATGGATCCGACGAACCCTTTATCGAAGCCTGCGGCACTGCCGAAGGTGATGGAGAATATCGCCCTAGCCAAATCGCGCATGCCCAGTCCGCGAACGATCACCATCAGCACGGTGATCGAAGAATGGAATATCGGCGAGATTGAACGCATTCTGGACTGGGCCGGCGAGCAGGGTTTTGTGTTCGCGACGCAATCCGCGCTGAACGAGAAAATGCCCAATCTTCGATTGATCGAAAATCCGCGCTACCTCGAACTGGTCCGAAAAATCGTCGAACGGCGGAAGCAAAATATCCAGCCCATCAATGGAACGCCGCGCACCATCGAGACGCTTTTGCACTTCGGCGATTTCCAGTGCTTTCCGACCATGTTCCCGCGGGTTTACCCGAATGGCGATGTTTTCTATCCTTGCGAACCACTCCGCAAAATCGGCGGCAATCTCCTGCGCGAAGGCTCGCTGGCCAAGGTTTTCGCCAGGGGGAGGAAGCTCTACGGAGAAATTCCCGAATGCCACGGCATCTGCCATTTATTCGGGAATGTGGTCTCGCATTATTACACTAACGATTTCTGGCGCTTGGCAGGCGAATACATACGCTGAGCGGTTTTCCTCGAATAATATCTCCGGCTTGAGCAATACCGAATGCCCCCGCACTGCGCCCGCCGCGAATACTGCTAAGGAGTCAGCGAGACGGATACACCGTAAGACGCCGTCATTGGGTTATAAAGCGGCTCTATGCGTACGGATTTGGTCTTCGGAGAGTAGAAGGCGGAGTGGTGGTGATACACATATCCTCCAACCGAGTACCCGATCACGGATCCAACCAGAGCGTCGGAGGGAAAATGGTTTTCGCCTGTCACTCGTGCGATGGCCACGCCCGTCGCTAAGCCATAGAGCGCGACATGCAGCCACAGGTGTCCGGGAGTCTCTTCGACTATCACCCGCGCGAAAGCAAAGCTGGCTGCCGCGTGCCCGGAAGGAAACGAACTGCTGAAACTATAGACGTCCGTGTCGTCCGGCCAGAATTTTCCCGTGCCGGGAGGCACGTAGGGGCGCTGCCGGTTGGTTGCAAGCTTGAGCACTTCCACGACCAGACCGGCGTCGGCTAGACTTTCCAGGGCGAGCACTCCCGTTTCTCGCGGCCCTTCCTTGTGATCCAATTTTCCGATCAAGTAGGCGAGACCAGCAGCGGGAACCAAGGTATATGCGGAGCCGAGGTAGCGAAAAATCATTGCTCACGCGGATGCGTGTAGGAGATGGGCCCAGCGCATTCATGGCCCGCACGTCGTAGACAAATGCCAGTGACGTTGCTGTTGCAAATGGGACGAGCCAAAGCAGTTTCCGGCCGCGAAGACGCGCTGGGGCGGTCCAAATTCCTTTTTGATCGTGCAAGACGTCATCCAGGCACGTCAACGGACTGGAGACCAGATCACAGGCCCTGCCAGTGAGCTGAGTTGTGGTTGGGGCGCGGGTCTGGGTCTGCGTCTGTGCGGCAGTGCTAGCCACGGGCGTTTGAACCTGTGGAGCGCCAGTCGACGAAGGCGTCTGAGGCACAGCAATGAGGATAAATGCGGGATCCGCGACTGACGCTGAGTCCAACGAAGCCTGCGCCCGAATTGCTGGAGCGAGGGCCAGCAGGAGCACGCCGACGAACATTGACTCGAACCTAAAGACAAAAGGTTGAGAAACTTTATTCACGCTAAATCTCCGTGGCGCCAGCGTATGAGTTCAGCGTCAGCCAGCAGGCTCCAAGGGATTGGCACACTTCGAAGGATACAAGCGGACACTCTTCTACGATGCGCCAAACTCCTCGGGAGACGCCTATTGGTTAGGGCAAGACTGGAAGCTCGCGGTTGAGGCGGCTGCGAACTGTGGCTTCGGCGACGCCCGCCAGATGCTGTGCAAAGCTGCCTTCGTAGATGAATTCCGCTTTCGTTTTTTCGCCATCCACACGAAAGCTCCAGCCGGTGCCGGAAGGCTCCACGACGAGCGTTCGGACTTGCGTCAGCGGAATTTCCAGCAAGACGTGAAGAGCAGAATCGAGTGCCCATAGGCGATCGGGGCCGACAAAAAGCTTCGTTCGATGCCGGTTTCCGGCGGCATCGATATAGTCGTCCGCCATCTACCGTGATTAACGCCCCCAATTCTTTTGCCCGCGCATCAATGGAAATTTCGGGGCGCTCCGCGTTCAAAAGCAGGCCGAACAGCAGCATCAGCGCACCCACAAAGATCAGCGCGAAGCCATGCCCGCGCGCCAAGCCGAAGACGAGTATCGCTGCGCCAGCAATGGCTACAAGAATACGAATGAAATTCCACGCTCTTCTGCGGCGCCGCAATCGGTTCACCTTCGGGATCATGAGAACCAGCGCAAAAATCACCCATAGCCCGCCGCGACGCAGCCGAGCCGCGCCTGCACGCAATATCGAAATTGAGGAATCCGTCATCGAACGACTCGGCCAATCTTCGATTGAGCCTCGGCTTATGTCAAACCACCAGTCAAATCCGAACGGAATTCTGGTCGCTTTCGTCACAAGACGGACGATTCCAGCAAAAAAAGCAGACGGCGGCTAAGCTACAATGGGAGTGCATCGAAAAGGAAGTCATGGCGGAAACAGCAACCTCATCCGATTTGCGTGAGTCGCGCGATCCAGAAAATCAAAGAGCGCGTATAGGCCTGCGCACCACGCTGCGGGCGCTGCGCCATCGCAATTTTCAGCTCTTCTTTAGCGGCCAGCTCATCTCCCTCGTCGGCACGTGGATGCAGAACATCGCGCAGGACTGGCTCGTCTACAGGCTGACGGGCTCGTCGCTGCTCCTGGGTACGGTCGCATTCGCCAGCCAAATTCCCATTTTTCTGCTGGCGCCGGTAGCCGGCATCGTAGCGGATCGATGGAACCGCCATCGCATCATTATCGCTACCCAGACGGCGTCCATGATACTGGCGCTTACGCTGGCCACGCTGACGCTCACCGGACGCATTCGAATCTGGGAGATTATGGTTATCGCGTCATTGCTTGGCGTCGTAAACGCCTTTGATATTCCCGCGCGGCAGGCTTTCCTGATCGAGATGGTCGGACGCGACGATCTGTTGAACGCTATCGCGTTGAACTCCTCCATGTTCAACAGCGCGCGCATTATCGGGCCAGCCATCGCCGGAATTGTGGTGGCGACGGTTGGGGAAGGCTGGTGTTTTTTCGCTAACGGCATCAGCTACATCGCCGTGATTGCCGGATTGTTGATGATGCGGCTCACCAGGCGCACGGAACTGCAGAAGCACGGTTCGCCGCTGGAAAATATGATCGAAGGATTTCGCTTCGCGCGGCACACGGCTCCGGTGCAAGCCTTGCTTCTCCTGACCGGCTTTGTGAGCCTCGCGGCGATGCCTTATACGGTTTTGATGCCGATTTTCGCCGGCCGCATTCTGCATGGTGGAGCGCGCGAGTTGGGCCTACTGATGATGATGACTGGCGTCGGCGCGCTGCTCGGGGCTTTGACGCTTGCCTCCAAGCCCAGCGTCAGCGGGCTCGGGAAGTGGGTGTGGATGGCGGCGACGGGCTTTGGAACGAGCCTGATATTGTTTTCCTTTTCGCGACACCTGTGGCTTTCGCTGCTTCTCCTTATGCCGACTGGATTCGGAATGATGGTTCAGATGGGTGCCACCAACACGCTTTTGCAGGTCATGGTTCCCGATCGCCTGCGCGGGCGCGTGATGTCACTTTACTCTATGATGTTTATCGGCATGGGTCCTATTGGGGCGTTGGCAGGCGGCGCGCTCGCAGCGAGAATCGGCGCGCCATGGACCGTATCCATCGGCGGACTCGTTTGCCTTGTGGGAGGCGCCATCTTCGCGAGGCGCTTGCCGGCCATGCGCGGTGTGGCGCGGCAATTGATCCTTGCTCAAGGGATGGGCACCGGCGAACCTCCGGCGTCTTTGCCGGTTTCGCGCTCGTAGGCCGAAACGATCTAACCCGCGGACCCTGGGCGCAATCAAACCCAATATCGAAAAATTCCGTTACCAGGAGCACATCACATGCAGATTGGAATAATCGGCCTCGGGAGAATGGGCGGGAACATGGCCCGCCGCCTGCTGCGGGCCAAACATCAGTGCGTCGCCTTCGACCGGCATCCGGAGAACGTCAAGAAGGTGTCTGATGAGGGCGGCAAAGGAGCAGCCTCGCTCGAAGATCTCGTTCAGAAATTATCGCCGCCGCGCGCGATCTGGATGATGGTACCGGCCGGAGGCGTTGATGCCACCATCGATCAACTCGTTCCGAAGTTGCAGCGGGGCGACATCCTGATCGACGGCGGGAATTCCTATTACATCGACGATATCCGGCGTTCGAAGCAGCTGCAGCAGCGCGGAATTCACTATGTCGATGTGGGCACGAGCGGCGGCGTATGGGGCCTGGAGCGGGGTTACTGCCAGATGATCGGCGGGCCTCGCGAGATCGTCCAGCATCTCGATCCGATCTTCAAGGCGCTCGCTCCGGGGCGCGGAGATGCGCCGCGCACTCTCGGGCGCGAGAAAATCGACGGCACCGCCGAAGAGGGCTACCTCCATTGCGGCCCGGCGGGCGCGGGACACTTCGTGAAAATGGTGCATAACGGGATTGAGTACGGGCTTATGGCAGCCTACGCGGAAGGCATCAATATTCTGAAGCATGCCAATGTGGGCAAATCCACGAGCCGGAGTGACGCCGAGACGGCCCCACTGCGCGATCCTGAACACTACCAGTACGATTTCAATCTTGCAGACGTGACCGAGGTATGGCGGCGCGGGAGTGTGGTTGCGTCGTGGCTCCTGGATTTGACCGCCAGCGCGATGATAAAAGATCCTCAACTCGCGAAATTCTCGGGCCGCGTATCCGATTCCGGCGAAGGGCGCTGGACTATTCTCGCCGCAGTCGAAGAAGGCGCTCCGGCGCCCGTTTTGAGCGCAGCTCTTTACGAGCGATTCACATCGCGAGGCGAGAGCGATTTCGCCAATAAACTGCTTTCGGCGATGCGCTTCGAATTCGGCGGCCATCTCGAAAAGAAGGCTGAGAAGGCCTGAGCCTAGATTCGGGCTGCGAAATGCGAATAACCCTGCAGTTCTAAAGCATCAAACTAGAAGTTCTCACCGGGAAGTGAAGGAGAGTCCGTAATGAGTGCGACCCTGACGGCCGGTGTTTCCGAGCAGCGCCGTTTACCCAAAGGCACTGCGCTCTCAGACGCTCTGGTCTTTTTTGGCGCGACCGGCGATCTTGCCTACAAGCAGATTTTTCCCTCGCTGCAGCAGATGATCCGCCGCGGGAATCTGAATGTGCCGGTCATCGGGGTAGCCAAAGCGGGCTGGACGATCGAGCAGCTTCGGGAGCGGGCACGCGACAGCCTGGAGAAGCACGGTGGCGTAGATAAAGCCGCTTTTGCCAAGCTGATGGAGTTGCTGAACTACATCGACGGCGACTATCGCGATCCGGGTACGTTCACGAAGCTTGGCCAACTCCTGGGCAAGGCGCACCTTCCCACGCATTATCTGGCCATTCCGCCCAGCATGTTTCCGACGGTTGTGGAAGGTCTCGGCGCTGCAGGCTGCGCCAAGAATGCCCGCGTAATCCTCGAAAAGCCCTTTGGCCGCGATCTCGCTTCAGCTCAGGAACTCGACGCCACGCTGCACTCCGTCTTTCCCGAATCGTCCGTTTTTCGCATTGACCATTATTTGGGCAAGGAAGAGGTCGAAAATCTGCTCTTCTTCCGTTTTGCGAACACTTTCCTCGAGCCCATCTGGAACCGGAATTATGTGGAAAGCGTGCAGATCACGATGGCGGAATCTTTTGGCGTCGCGGGCCGAGGCAGATTCTACGAAGAAGCCGGCGCAATTCGCGATGTTCTGCAGAATCATCTTTTGCAAGTGGTGGCATTTCTAGCGATGGAGCCGCCCACCAGCATGTATCCCGAATCGCTGCGCGACGAGCAGGTGCGCGTCTTTCGCACCATTCCTCCCCTTGAGCCGGCAAACGTAGTTCGCGGGCAGTTTGAAGGTTATCGAAAGATTCGCGACGTCTCGCCCGATTCCAAAGTAGAGACGTTTGCCGCTGTGCGTTTCGAAATCGATTCCTGGCGCTGGGACGGCGTTCCGTTCCTGATCCGCGCCGGCAAATGTTTGCCCGTGACCGCAACCGAAGTGCTCGTAAAGCTCAAGCATCCGCCCCTTCGGCGCTTCCCGAACCAGAACAACTACTTCCGCTTTCGTCTTGGTCCGGATTTCTCCATAAATCTTGGCGCGCAAATCAAGCGTCCCGGACCGGAAATGATCCCGATGCCAGTTGAACTTTCAGCCGTGCAACTGGACCTGAAAGACGAGCTCATGCCTTATGAGCGCCTGCTCACGGACGCAATGCGCGGCGATTCGCTTCTCTTCGTTCGTCAAGATGCGGTCGAAGCGGCTTGGGCCATCGTCGATCCCATATTGGGGCCCGATACCACGCCGCTGTATCCTTATCCCTGCGGAAGCTGGGGTCCTCCGGAAGCCGATCGTCTGGCCGAGGACATTGACGGCTGGCATAACCCCGAGCCCTCCGTGCAAGGTGGCACATCTCACTTTATGTGGCGCTACGATGAACCCGAACACGCCCCCAACGACGGCGGTTAGCTCCAGCGGTTGTGCACGCGGAACAGACCCGGTTTGTATTCGCCGCGGCCGCATTTGCCGCTCTCGGCGGACTTTTATTTGGTTACGACACCGGAGTCATCTCCGGAGCGCTGATTTTCATTCGGACGCAATTTGGGCTCTCTACCTTTCAGCAGGAACTCCTGGTCAGTATCGTTTTGGTGGGCGCCGCGGTCGGAGCTCTGAGTGGCGGGCGGCTGGCGGACGTTTTCGGCCGCCGCTTCATGCTGATGGTGACGGCAGTGATTTTCGTTACGGGCGCGCTTGTGTGCGCCGCCGCGCCGTCGCTCAATATTCTTGTGGTCGGCCGGTTGATTGTGGGTTTGGGAATTGGCTTCGCAACCAGTACCGTGCCGATCTACATTTCGGAAGTTTCGCCGCCCCAGTCGCGCGGCTGGCAGGTGTCACTCTTTCAATTGGCCATAACCATTGGAATCCTTGCGGCGTATGTCGTCGATTACACGTTTTCCGGCAGCGCCAGTTGGCGGTGGATGCTCGGGCTTGCATTTGTGCCCGGAGCGATCCTCGGGCTGGGCATGCTTCGCATGCCCGAAAGCCCGCGCTGGCTTGCGGAGCACGGGCAGTCTAACCTTGCGCGCCGGATATTGGCGCGAATTCGGGGGACTGAAGACATCGAATCGGAATGGTTGGAGATCCAAAAAACGCTGACTGAGACGGAAGAGCGCGGCCGTTTCTCCGATTTGCTAAGCCCATCGCTGCGAACGGCTCTTCTGATTGGTATCGGACTGGCGATTTTTCAGCAGGTCACCGGAATAAATACGGTCATTTATTACGCACCTTTAATTGTGCAGTCGGCGGGAATCTCCACGGCATCAGGGGCGATCCTGGCAACCGCAGGCATCGGGCTGGTCAATGTCATCATGACGATCGTCGCCATGTGGTTGATCGACCGCGTCGGCCGCCGCCCGCTTCTTTTGATTGGAATCGGAGGGATGATTTTGAGCCTGGGCGTACTTGGCTTTGTATTCCGAATGCCCACGGGAGGAGCGCTCGCCTGGCTCGCGGTGGTTACACTGATGGTCTACGTAGCGTCTTTCGCCATCAGCCTCGGCCCCATTTTCTGGCTGATCATTTCGGAGATTTATCCGCTGAGGGTTCGCGGCATCGCCGAAGGCACAGCGGCAGGCGTGAACTGGGCTTCCAATTTTGTCGTGTCGTTTACTTTTTTGACGCTGATCGAGGTCCTGGGGCCGAGCATGACTTTCTGGGTCTACGCCCTGCTCGCGGTCGCGTCCTGGCTATTTGCGTATTACCTCGTGCCCGAAACCAAGGGGCGCACGCTCGAAGAGATCGAGCACTCCTTCCGCCACCGCCACGCCGCCTGACTCGCCTTCTTCAATCTGTGCGCCGGCCGTCGCAGTCGCTATTTTTCGATCACTCCGCAGGCGATCCGATCTCCCGAATTGCCTGCAGGATCGGTCTTGTAATCGTCAGGACCGGCATGAATCACGAGCGCCGTTCCGCCGGGATGAAACAGCGAATTCGCTCCATCGCCCGAAGTCACCATGTCCGCGGTGATGGTCGCTTTGCCTTTGCCGTTCTTATCCACGGTAAAATTGGGCAGGTCGCCGGCATGCGGGCCGTCGGGATTATCCTTCCCATGCTTCTTCATCGTCGGGTTGAAGTGTCCGCCCGCGGAAGCGAAATTCGGTCCCTGGCACATGCCGACATTGTGGATATGAATCGCATGCACCCCTGGCGGCAAATTCATTACGGTCACACTGATCTTCACGCCCTTGCCGGCCGGGGTCAGCGTCGCCGTCCCCACCTTGTTGCCTTTAGCATCCGCTAAATTCGCGTGCGCTTTCGCGCCTTTCTGGGCGAAAGCCACAGTTGCACTGAGTATTACGCCGATCAGCAATACGCTTCGAAATGACATCGCGATCTCCTCGTCTTCCTGCTTATATCTTTTGGCCGCAGCTTATATCTTCTACTTCTGCTCAGTTATACCCGCGCCTGCCCGCGAAAAGCAATCGCGGCCCACTATCCCGGCGGCAATCACTCCTTGACTTGCGTGAGAGTCTAACTTATAAACAGCAACGGTTGGTGCAATTGGGAAGCCGGTGAAAATCCGGCACGGCCCCGCCACTGTGAGCGCGGAGAGCTCGAGCGAAATAAGCCACTGGGATACCTGGGAAGGCAGCTCGAACTCGTCGATGCGCAAGTCAGGAGACCGGCCAACCGCCTACGATGATCGAATCGGCTTCTAAGGGAGAGCCGATGACGATGTCTCTGCTCCAACGCAGTTAAGTTGGCCCAAAAGCACCGTCGCTAGTTTTCCCTCCAGAATTGGAGCGCCTGTGTCACCCGAGGCGGAAACACGTAAGAAAAGCGTAACGCTTGTGCTGGGCGGAGCACAAAGCGGGAAGAGTTATTACGCGCAACAACTCGCCTCCCATTTTGAGCGCGTCACGTTTATTGCCACGGCGCGCGGCACTGATACGGAAATGCGAAAAAAGATCGCGCGGCACCGTCGTGAGCGGCCGTCTGCGTGGAGGACGATCGAGGCGCCTCTCGAGCTCACGAAAGCGATTCGTTCTGAATCGCGGGAGTCGGACGTGGTGCTCATCGATTGCCTCACGGTTTACGTTGACAATGTCATGAGTACGCGCAGGAAGTCGAAGTCGAAGAGCGATTCGAAAGAGTGCATCAACGCTGTTTGCGATGCGATTCGGACGGCTGAAGCCAGCGTGATCGTCGTATCCAACGAAGTGGGAAGCGGCGTTGTTCCTCCATATCGAAGCGGGCGGGCTTACCGTGACTTCTTAGGGCAAATGAACCAGAAAGTAGCTCAAATCGCGGATAACGTGATCTTGATGGTGGCCGGAGTGCCGATGACGGTGAAGGAATCGGGCGCCAGTCAACAGAAACGCGATGAAACTTCGATGGGAGTAGCGAAGGACGAGTTGATGCCGTTCGCGAATGGCTCTGGCAAGAGACATTCACGTTCGCGAGAGACATTCAAATGAGAGCTTTGTCAGCGAACAAAGAGAAACAGGCCGAAGCGATCGTGCAGGACGCGATCGCCTCGGTGCCTTTGCTGCGAAAGGAGTGGCACGACCGGGCCGTGCAGCGGCTCAATAGCCTGACAAAGCCGTTGGGGAGCCTTGGGCGGCTGGAAGAAATTGCGGCGAGAGTTGTCGCTATTCGCGAGGAGTTGCGGCCCGACTGCTCCAGCAAGGTGATCTTCACGATGGCCGCGGATCACGGCGTTACCGACGAAGGCGTCAGCGCGTATCCGAAGGCCGTGACGCGGCAAATGGTGCTCAATTTTCTGTCTGGCGGGGCGGCCATTAACGTTCTGTGCCGCCACTTGGGCATCGATGTAACGGTTGTCGATATCGGCGTGGAAGGTGACACCAGCGAATTGCCCGATCTGGTGAAAAAGAAAGTCGCACACGGCACCAGGAATATGGCTCGCGGACCGGCGATGAATTCGGCCGAAATGTACCGAGCGTTGGAAGTGGGGATCGAATTGGCCAATGATGCAGCCGATTCCGGGCGCACGCTTATTGGCACAGGCGAAATGGGAATCGGAAACACCACGGCCGCGAGCGCAATCACGGCGGTGCTGACAGGTATGCCGGTGGCGCAGGTAACTGGGCCGGGCACGGGGCTGGATGACGCGGGCATCAGGCACAAGGTTGAAGTGATCGAGCGCGCGATAGCGGTGAACCATCCTGATCCATCGGATCCGCTGCGAGTGCTTCAGGCGGTTGGCGGCTTGGAAATTGCGGGACTGACAGGTTTGATCCTGGGGGGAGCGGCGCGGCGAATTCCTGTTGTGGTCGACGGTTTTATCTCGACTGCCGCGGCGGCAATCGCATGCGCACTTCAGCCGCGGGTTCGGGATTTTCTGTTTGCGGCGCATCGCTCGAGCGAGCCGGGACACGAAGCGCTCCTGAAATTCATCGGCCAGGCGCCGCTGCTGGATTTGCAAATGAGGCTTGGCGAAGGAACGGGCGCGGCGCTTGTGCATGAGTCTGATTGAAAGCGCCACAAAACTGCTGAATGAAATGGCGACGTTCTCGTCAGCCGGTGTGAGCGAGGCCAGTGCATGAGAAGCGCGGCGAACTCCTTTCTCGTGGCAATGCAATTCATGACGAGATTGCCTGTGCCTCGCGGAATTCCCTATTCGCCCGATGCCCTTGCAAAGTCGGCCGGTTTTTTTCCGGCAATAGGTCTGCTTGTGGGTGCCGGTGGCGCGGCATTGTACTTATTACTCTCGCCGCACATGAGCCGGGACGTTGTTGTGGTCCTGATCCTCGTCTATCTCGTGGTGGTAACAGGCGGACTCCACGAGGATGCCTTGGGTGATGCCGCCGACGGCCTTGGCGGAGGATGGGAAAAAGATCGGGTCCTTTCGATTATGCGCGATAGCCGCATCGGGAGTTTTGGAACCATCGCAATCACGCTGGGACTGCTGGCTCGCTTCGTATTCCTGACGAACCTTGCTCCCGGCAGGTTCGTTGGTGTCTTCATTGCGGGACAAGTGCTGGGGCGCTGGACGGCATTGCCGTTGGCATTTTTTCTGCCATCCGCTCGCGAGAATGAAACCGGCCAGGGCAAATTGATTGCCGCCAAAGTTACGACGGTATCTTTTGTGGGAGGAACGCTCCTGGCGCTCGCGATCGTCACGATCGCGCTGAGGCCGGCGGCGCTGTGGGCATCGCTGACGGCAATCCTGGTTGCGTCGGTGAGCGGCTTCTACTATCGGCGCAGGATCGGCGGAGTCACGGGGGACTGCCTCGGCGCGACGACTCAGCTCACGGAAATCGCGATTTACCTGATGGGGACCGTTCTGCCATGACGGCGATCAACGGACGAAAACAATCGGCGCTGAGCGAGTTTTCTCGTACGGAGAAGCGCGGGCTTTACAAGGCAATATACAAACGGCGAGATGTTCGCGGCCATTTTCTGCCTGATCCTATTTCCGATCGGCTGCTGCGGAAGCTGCTGGACTCCGCGCATCATGCCGGTTCGGTGGGGTTCATGCAGCCGTGGTCGTTCATCGTGATTCGCAGCCCTGAGATCAAGGCGCAAGTCAGAGATTTATTCGAGCAGGCCAATGCAGCGGCCGCGAAGGTATTCGAAGGGAAAAAAGGCGAGCTCTATTCGAAGCTGAAGCTCGAAGGGATTCTGGAAGCGCCGGTGAATCTGTGCGTCACGTGCGATCCTTCGCGCAACGGGCCGCACGTCCTGGGACGAAATACGATTCGCGAAACAGATGTCTACAGCACTTGCTGCGCCGTCCAAAATTTGTGGCTGGCGGCTCGCGGCGAAGGCGTCGGTGTGGGATGGGTGAGCGTCTTCGAGCCGGCCGATCTCAAGCGACTGCTGCAAATTCCCGAGCACGTAATCCCGGTCGCTTATTTGTGTCTGGGATATGTGCGCGAATTTCTTCCGCGCCCGGAATTGGAGATTGCCGGATGGCTGCCGAGAATTCCGCTCGAGGACTTGATCTTCTTTGAGCATTGGGGACAAAAGAATGGCAAGTGATCGCGCCATCCGAACGAGACCGGGCTCAACGAGGGGTTTCGTTATTGCCGGACCAGCGAGCGGCGTCGGCAAAACGACGGTCACGCTTTCCCTGATGGCCGCGCTGCGAAAGCGCGGGCTCACCGTGCAGCCTTTCAAGTGCGGTCCGGACTTCATTGACGGCGGCCATCATGCGAGAGTCTGTGGACGCGCATCGCGAAACCTGGACGGCTGGATGCTTTCGGCCGAGGCGAACCGCCAAATTTTCTACCGGAATGCTGCGAATGCGGACGTATGCGTGGTCGAGGGCGTGATGGGCCTTTTCGACGGAGTGGATGGCAAATCGGAAGCGGGCAGCACCGCAGAGATCGCGAAATGGCTGGGGCTGCCAGTGGTTCTGGTTGTCGATGCATCGGCGATGGCGCGTAGCGCGGCGGCCTTGGTGCGTGGATTCGAATCTTTTGATCCGGCGCTGAAAGTCGCTGGCGTAATTTTTAACAACGTTGGAGGAGCGGCTCACTATCGGATGTTGAGCGATGCTGTGACCATGAGCGCAAATGCAGTGCCGCTCGGCTACTTGCCGCGTGACGAGCGAATCCACATTCCGGAACGCTATCTGGGACTCGTTACGGCCGGAGAGAATCTTTTGCCGGATTCAATGCTGTCGCTGCTGGGCGAATTGGCGGAAAGCCATATCGACCTTGACCAACTTCTGGCATGCGCAACGTCCATTCCCGCGCCGGCGGATGATCGGACGCAGGGTGCTCGGGATCTATCAGCCGGTTCGATACGCCTCGGCGTCGCACGGGATAAAGCTTTCTGTTTTTACTACGAAGACAACCTGGACGTCTTGCGAGAGGCTGGTGCGGAAATCGTTGAGTTCAGTCCTTTAGAAGATTCGGCTTTGCCCACCGCTCTCGACGCTCTGTATTTCGGAGGCGGTTATCCGGAGCTTTTTGCGAAACAGCTATCTGAAAATCGCCTAATGCTTGCCTCCATAAAACGAGCTGCCGAGGAAGGCCTGCCGATCTACGCAGAATGCGGCGGGTTGATGTATCTGGCTCGAGAGATCGTGACAAAAGACGAAGCATCGTTTCCCATGGCTGGCGTGCTGCCGATCACGGTGCAGATGACCGACCGGCTCGTCAACTTTGGCTATACGGAGGTTTCGTTTACGTCAGATTGCTTGATTGGGCCGGCAGGGGCAAAAGCTCGGGGTCACAGCTTTCATTGTTCACGGATCGCCGATGTGGGCTCGGTCGAATATGCCTACCAAGCGCGGAATTCGATGACGGGTCGCGAGGAGCCTGACGGACTGCGAGTCAGGAACGTCCTTGCGAGCTACATTCACTTACATTTCTTGTCCAATCCCGGGATGGCGGATGCGTTTCTAAAAAACGCAAAACGCGCACCACGCCAAGAGTTGAAATCGGCGAGCAAGCCGCTTGAGCCGATGCATTCAACTCGCTCTGCGAGTGACAGATGAAAGCTACGATCACGCGTGCAGGAGCCACGAAGACCAAGAAAAAGGGCTTGATCATCGTCCACACCGGCGATGGAAAGGGCAAGACCACGGCCGCGCTGGGCCTCGCGCTTCGCGCCTGCGGCTACGGCATGAAAGTCATCATGCTCCAGTTTTTCAAAGGCAAATGGAAATATGGCGAGCTTCGTAGCGCTCCAAAGCTGGAAACATTTGAGATTCAGCCGATGGGCAAAGGCTTTACCTGGGAAAGCAAAGATATAGAAGTTGACAAGGCTATGGTGCGAGAAGCGTGGCGGGCGGCGCAAGAAAAAATACTTTCAGGAAATTATGACGTTGTGATTCTGGACGAAATCAACTACGCGCTCAGTTATGACTTTTTGCCGGTCGCGGATATCGTCGATTTTCTTAAGAATAAGCCGCCCATGCTTCACGTGATCCTGACCGGGCGCGATGCCAAGCCGGAAATCATCGAGATTGCCGACCTCGTAACAGAGATGCGGCAGATCAAGCATCCTTTTGAGCAAGGCATTTCCGCTCAGAAGGGAATTGAGTTTTAGCAGGAGGGAAGAAGGAAGCACCACAATCCGCTGAAGGGATGAACGGGAAGCGCGGTGAAATTCCGCCACTGCCCCGCAACTGTAAGCGACTGCTAAGGTCTGCGATAAGCCACTGCCCAATCGGGTGGGAAGGTGCAGGCCAACAGATGTGCGTCGCGAGTCAGGAGACCGGTCCCTCGGCATATCTTCGGTCCGCTCTTCCGAGGGCGAAGGAGGACGTCATGCACCCGGTTCGTCACGCTATTGTTCGAGGTTTCATTCTGTTGCTGCTTTATTTTTCATTGCGCATTCCCGCATTTGCGAGTTCACCAGGAACGCTGCGCGGCAGGGTACTTGATCCGCTCGGTGCAGCTGTAGCGAATGCTGATGTCACTCTCATGCGAGACGCGAAACCGGTGAGCGCGACTCACACCAATGCAGAAGGCCTATTCGAATTTGCTGTGACTGATTCCGACCGCTACACGGTGCGTGTAGAGGCTTCCGGTTTTGAGAAACAAGACAGCTCTGCAATTTTCGTGCGGGCGGGCAGCACGGTCAGCCTCGAGGTGTTGCTGCAAATCGGATCCATCTCGCAGAAAATCGTGGTTTCGGCGACTGGCTCGGAGACGCCTGACGCTCAGGTGGGCGCCTCTGTCTCCGTAATCGACCACTCCCAACTGGAAGATTTAGACAAGCTGGACGTGCTCGAAGCTCTCCGCACCGTGCCCGGAATCCAGGTATTACAGTCCGGGGGACGGGGCGGCACAACCTCTGTTTCTATCCGCGGCGGAAGTATGACAAGTAGCGCCTTCAATAAGGTGCTGATCGATGGCATTCCCATGAACGATATTGGTGGCGCCGTCGAATTCGGGAACATTTCGAGCACCGGCGTCGAACGCGTCGAGATTTTCCGAGGCGGCAATAGCGTGCTGTACGGCACGGATGCACTGGCGGGCGTTTTGAATATCACGACGCCGCGTGGCGCCACGACAACTCCCGAAGTTACGTACTCCGGTGACGCAGGTAACTTCGGAACGTATCGAAATGACGTATCGCTCGCCGGGGCATTCCGTCAATTCGACTACTTCTCGGAGTTCTCTCGATTCGACACGCAAAATGGTCTTCCGAACGACGCCTTCCACAATGGGACGTACGCGGGGAATTTCGGCTGGGCGGTGAACGGATCAACGCAGGTGCGTTTCACACTGCGCCACACAACGGTAGATCTAGGCGATCCCAATGCGCTGGATTTCTATGGCGTGCCGGACAGCTCTTCGCAGAAACAGCAGGATACCTATTGGGGCGTCACCCTGCAGAATCAAACATCCGATCACTGGCACAATCTCGTGCGTTTGGCATCAACGCAGCTCAATTTTCAGTTTGCTACCCCATCGCCTAGCGGAATTCCGTTCGACGGAAATTTCCTCGGCAATGCAGTAACGATCCGCGGAGCGAATGGGTATAGCGTCACCGGGCAGGCGATTCTGGATTTTGGCGGAACTTACCCGCAGACATTCGATTCCAACACGGCCCGGCGCTCGATTTACGCGCAGTCAGAGTACGATTTCCGTCCAAGTCTCGCCGCGATTTTTGGATTTCGATACGAGCATGAAAATGGATTTACAAGCTCGCAGGGATCCACATCACCCGCAAACCGAAACAATTTCAGTTACTTCGCCGAAGCACATGGGAGCCTTTCTCGTCGCCTTTATGCAACGGCCGGAGTAGGGTTCGATGACAATGCCGTGTTTGGTTTTGCGGCTTCACCCCGCGTCTCTTTGGCGTATTACCTTCGGCAGCCGACTGCCGGTGGGTTCTTCGCCGACACTAAATTAACCTTCAATTATGGCCGGGCGATCAAAGAGCCCAGCATCTTCGATGCAGGCTTCTCGCTGCATTCAGTTTTGTCCCAGCTATCGCAAACGAGCCTGATTTCGCAGTTTGGCATAACGCCAATTGGGCCGGAGCGCAGCACAACCCTCGATTTTGGGGTGAGCCAGGCATTCTGGAACCGTCGCGCTCGCCTGGGCGTCAATTTCTTTCGCAATCGGTTTTACGACCTGACCGAATTCTTGCCGAGTAACGCCCTGCCGCTCCTGGGCTTTCCTCAAAATATTGTGGACGCCGTAGCCGCCAGCGGGCCGGGCGGAGCAACGGTTAACTCTTCGTCGTATCGGGCGGTTGGCGCCGAGGTGCAGTTGGAAGTCGATCCCGGTCATGGATGGCGTATCGGAGGCGATTACACATACCTAGACCCGGTCGTGACCCAGTCGCTTTCGAGTCCTCCTTTCTTCAACCCTGCGTTTCCTGGAATCGCCATTGGTCTCGCGTCACCTTTAGTGGGAGGCCGTCCCTTTGGAATGGCGCCGCACTCCGGAGGTTTGTACATCGATTATGAACGCCGCCGCTTTGGCGGTGAACTGAGCGGGTACTTCGTTACGCGTCAGGACGACAGCACGTTTCTAAGCGACGCTTTCTTTGGCACATCAATGCTCTTGCCGAATCACAATCTAAATCCCGGTTACCAGAAAATTGATCTGAGTGGCCGATACACTCTGAATCCCGCCGTGACATTCTTTGCCAGCGTCGAAAACCTTCTCAACGAGCGCTATACGGCGGCCTTCGGCTTCCCGGCTCTGCCCCTGACGTTTCGCACCGGAATCAAGTTCCGGATTGGGCGGGAAGGTTGGAAATGGTGAGGATACGAATGAGTTTCGTTCGACTGTCGAACGCATTGTTCGAAGGAAAGCGAGGCTGCCATGCGAATTTTGTCGCTGCTTCCTAGTGCAACCGAAATCGTCTATGCCCTCGGCCTGGGAGACGATCTCGTCGGCGTATCCCACGAATGCGACTACCCAGAGGTCGCCAGAACGAAGCCGGTGGTATCGACGAGTACGCTTTCGAACGCTCTGCGCAGCGAGGAGATCCACTCCGCCTTCAGCGAACATCACCACGGAACTCACAGCCTCTATAGAATCGATGAGCAGTTACTGAAGCAGATCGACCCGGATGTGATTCTCACGCAGGAACTGTGCACGGTTTGTGCGATCCCCGTGGCACAGGTCCGCGAGGCCGCGAGGATTTTGGCCGGGCCTCGATGCGTTGTTTCTCTGGAGCCCAACAATCTCCGGCAGATTCTGGAAAATATCTCGGCCGTAGCGGAAGTGACCGGCCGCCAGGCGGAAGCGGCCGCTTTGGTTGCGCAGCTCGACAGCCGAATCGCGCGAATCGCCTCGGCCACGTCTTCCGTACGCGAGCGTCCCAGAGTTTTTTGCATGGAGTGGATGGAGCCGCCCATGGCCGGCGGGCACTGGATTCCGGAAATGATTCGACTCGCGGGAGGGACCGATGGTTTGGGGAGCGATGGCGAACCGTCAACGGCGATCGAGTGGGAGCGAGTGATTGAGTTCGCGCCTGAAATTTTGGTCATCATGCCGTGCGGCTACAAAATTTCGCGATCTCTCGGGGAGGTCGATCGGCTGGCTTCGAACCGTGGATTTTACGATCTGCCCGCCGTGCAATCGGGTCAGGTTTACATCGTCGATAGCCCGGCGTTCTTTAGCCGGCCTGGCCCGCGGATCGTCGATGGCCTGGAAATTCTGGCCCGGATTATTCATCCAGAACTATTCTCCAGGAATGTTCTCGACTGGCGGTTCCTTGAAGCTTACATGGGAGGAAGCGCAGCCGATCCGATCACAGAAGCTTTCCTCGCGCTTCATGCCACTTTAAAACCTGCGCACCAGCAAGTTCGAACAATGAGCGCACGCACGATCATGATCCAGGGGACGGGATCGAACGTAGGCAAGAGCGTCATTACGGCCGCGTTCTGCAGTTATTTTCGGCAGAAAGGCGTTCGCGTCGCTCCTTTCAAATCTCAAAACATGTCCAACAATTCGTTCGTGACCGCGTCTGGAGGCGAGATTGGCCGCGCGCAAGCGTTTCAGGCGCAGATGTGCGGGATTGAGCCTACCGTCGAGATGAATCCGATTCTGCTGAAACCTACGAGCGAAATGGGCGCTCAAGTTGTCGTGCTTGGTAAAGCCGTAAGAGTTATGACGCCTCGCGAGTATCACGAATTCCAGCCTCAACTGATCGGCGTGATCCGAGAATCCTTGGAGAAGCTTTGTGGCCAATGCGACATTCTGGTCATCGAGGGCGCCGGCAGTCCCGCGGAGATCAACTTGCGCCCCTTCGATATTGTGAACATGGCTGTCGCGGAAATGGCAGCCGCACCGGTCGTGCTTGTTGGAGATATTGACCTGGGTGGAGTTTTTGCATCGCTGGTGGGCACGCTGGAACTTTTGACTCCAAAAGAACGCTCGTTCGTCAAAGGACTTTTGATCAATAAATTTCGGGGAGACATTTCTCTATTGAATGGAGGGCTGGAGTTCCTTGAGACCAGAACAGGGAAAAAGCTGTTGGGCGTGCTTCCGTTTGTTGAGGATCTGCAGGTCGCAGAAGAAGACTCGATTCCGGAATGGAAATGGAGATCGCCACGTGCCGCTGAGCCAGAGAAACTCACAATTCATGTAATTCACTACCCGCACATCTCGAACTCGACCGATTTCGAGAGCCTGGAAAGGGAGCCGGACGTTTGTGTTGAGATTTCTCAAACGAGTTCCCGATTCCGAGCCGCTCCCGGACGCGCTGATCTTACCGGGTTCTAAAAGTACGATGTCGGACCTCGCGTATGTGCGGTCGTTTGGGTTTGAGAATTACATCAATCGGTGCCGCGGAGCTTGCATCCCCATCGTGGGTATCTGCGGCGGTTACCAAATGTTGGGCAGGGAACTCGCGGACCCCGAAGGCGTCGAGTCCGCGGTCAAAACGGCCGAGGGTCTGGGTCTGCTTGATCTCGCGACATGTTTTGAACGCGAAAAGAAAACGGTTCAAGTCCGAGCAGTCGATATCGAGGGCCGCCACGAAATTATTGGCTATGAGATTCACATGGGACGGACAAATGGACCCGCTGCCGCGAGGCCGGCTTTCGAAATTGTGGAGGAAATGGGAAGCCGCAGCGAACGATTTGACGGTGCCAAGTCCGAAGACGGCCTGGTGTGGGGCACCTACATACACGGAGTTTTTGACGCGCCCTCGTTTCGGCGCGAATTCCTGAACGCGCTTCGAAGGCGCAGGGGATGGAAGCCGCTCGATTCCGGCGAAGCTTTCTGCTTCGCCGAAACCTCAGATTCGCTGGCCGCCCTGATACGAGATCACGTGGACCTGGTCGCCTTGGATCGAATCCTGAACGGCGCACTCTGACTGCCGGAAGTTCGTGCTTGAGTAGGGCTTTCTTTCGTTTCGTCAGTGCTGTCCGCGCTAACTCGAGTTCTCAACGAACCGACTGAATGACGACGGCCCCGGTTGCCATCGTCACGGCAGCATAGACGAACGCGGCCACGGGCGAATAAGCAGTCCAAACGATGCCCACGATTGCACTGGAAATTAGATCGCCGACTCCATTCACGGCGCCGGTCACGCCATAGGCCACTCCGCGCTTGCCGGTTTCAGGAACAAGATCCGCGGTCATGGCTCCTTCCAGCGAGTCCTGAATCGCAATGAAGGCACCGCCGAGCATGAATAAGAATGCGATGAAAACAATGTTTGCAGTCTTGGACCAGAAAGCTGCCGCGAAGCCCAAAGCCACGATCGCGCCCAAGGCATACCCCAGCGCCAGCAATCCTCTGCGCCCCCGTTTATCTGACAAAGCGCCCGACCGGATATGCGCTGAGCGCATAAACAACGTTGTGCAGAACATAGAGCAAGCCGCCGATTGCCGCGGCACGTGACATGCCGCGCTGTGGCGCGAGCAGTTGCGCGGCCGCAAGAATCATCAACGTATGCGAGTAGTCTCCGGCGCCAAAGATTCCGACGCCGATTTGAAATCTAAAAAACGGGCGGGGAAGCGTTTTGAGGGAAGCCGAAAGACTGGTTCGCGACCCCTCTCGCCGATTCTCGTGGACCAGAATCGCGAATGTGAGTGCAGACGCGAGGCCGGGAATCAGAGTTAACAGAAAAGCGATGCGAAAAGGGTGCGACGGATCACTTGAGTGCGGGCCCAAATAAGACAACAAGGCCACGCCGATCAGAGGGCCGAGGATGGCGCCGGCAGTGTCACCGGCGCGATGAAACCCAAACGCCTTGCCACGCGTTTCTGCTGGAACCGATTCCGCCAGCATGGCGTCGCGCAGGGGGCTGCGAATGCCTCGACCAAACCATGCAACGACTCTGCCAACCAGGATCAAGGGCCAGCCATGTGCGAACGCGAATAAGGCCTTCGCCGTGCCGCTCAGGAAATATCCGGCTACGGCGAAGGCCTTGCGGTGCCCGAGGCGATCGGACCACCAGCCGACGCCGAGTTTCACGAAACTGGCAGTAGCATCGGCGACGCCTTCGATTGTGCCCAGCGCGGCAGCCGGCAATCCGAGAACAGCAAAAAATCCGGGAAGCAACGCCGTAGCCATCTCATAACCCATGTCCCCAAGCAGGCTCGTAAGACCCATGGCAAAAACGTTGCGGTTCAGCCAGGAGGGCCAACGTCGTGATCTCGGAGCTGCAACTGGCCGGGGGGTGGCGTGCAAGCCGGATGCTCCTTAGAAGAATGGATAATCGAGAGGCGTTTCTGCCTTGCGTTATTTCGTTTTGCCGCCGTGTAGGCGGACGACGGTCGAGAATCAGCCGAGCTTGCCGACGTGAGATTCGAGCAGCGCCCAAGCCTTGGATCCGATTGTGTCCTTCCAGCGCGCGTAGTAACCGCCGAGCCGCGCGCGGAAGCTCGCCGCGTCCGGCTGATTGATTACCATGCCGCGCTGCGTAAGGCGCGGCGGCAGATCGTGATTCATTTTGTCGGTATCGTCGCGTTGCAATTTCACGTATTTCTCGGCATTGCGTTCGATGATTCGTTGCACATCGGCCGGCAAGCCCTGCCACATTTTCAAGTTGGCGATCAGATTAAAGCCAGACCATATATGATTCGTCAGGCTGATGTATTTCTGTACTTCGTAAAGCTTCAGCAATTCCGCCACGTTCAGGGGATTATCCTGAGCATCGGCTTCGTGGGTTTTGAGCACCTCGTAAATTTTGTCGAAGTTGAATACGACCGGCGTGGCGCCCAGCGCCTTCCAGCACTCGACATAGACCGGGGTGTCGGGGGTGCGCATCTTGATGCCGTTAAGGTCCTCGGCAGTCTGGATCGGCCGAACCGAGCAGGTGATTTGCCGGAACCCATTTTCGAAGCAGGCGCGAGGCACGGCATAAATGCCCTTTGCGGCCATTTCCTTAGCCAGGTAGGCGCCGAGATCGCCATCTATTGCGTGATAGACCTGAGCCTCATCGCGAAACGCGAAGGGAATTCCCTGCACGTTTACGGCAGGAACCACGGTGCCAATCAACCCTCCGTTCAATGTGAAGAAATCCAGCTCGCCATCGATGAGCATCTTCAACGCGGCGGGATCGCTTCCAGGAAGCTTATCGTTATCGGCAAAGGTGGCAACGTCAACGCGTCCCCCGGTTTCAGCCTTTACCGCCGCCCACATTTCGACGAGCCGCTTGTGCAGGGGGCTGTCCGCGGGCTGATTGTGGAATTGGCGAAGCTTGAAATCCGCCGCCTGGATGTTGCGACTGACCAAGGCCATTCCCCCTGCCAAGGCCAAACGGGCCGTAAATTGACGTCGTGAAATGTCCGTCATGTCGCCTCCGGTCGATGTTTCGCGTTCTTATCCCTGCCGAGGAGAAGGAATTAGCCCACAAATGGGAGCGAGCGGCAGTATATCACGGCTCCAAATCGGCCTTTGCGGCGCATCGATTTCCACAATTTACACAAGGCCCCCGCCGCCATCTAGGGTTTCTCACGTATACACTTGCACGCGGAGTGTGCTATAGTGTAGGGACTCATAGAACACACCCCGGGAAGCAGCGGCGGTCGTACCAAAGCTGCTTCCTTTTTTTTGTATTTTTTCTATTTGATTCGCGACTGCTCTTCGGCACGCAGGACAACCCCATGCAGTCCACAAAGACTCAAATTATTCTGGAAATAAAGCTGAGAGCTATTAATCTGATTCACGTGAATTCCGCGAACAAAGGCTATTGCGAAAAATATTCGAGCCGAAATGGCCGAACCTCCCGTCTCGCCCTTGGAGGGCTAGCCTGGCTAGGATTTTGCGTTCTGTTTTGCGGCGTTCCAGGGCTGACGTGGGCCCAAGCTGAACAGCCGAAGGCCGCGAGCGCGGGACCGGTTGCGCAGGACGTAACGACGTCGGCTCCCTCTTCGCAGCCTGATCAGCAAGCTGGGCAGCAGGCCGATCAGCAGATCTCGGGTAGCATCAGCGGAACAGTTCTCGATCAGTCGGGAGCTCCAGTCGCGCGGAGCCCAGGTAATGCTGATTCGCGAAAATCAAGCCCCGAACCAGCAAATCGCAGGAGACGATGGGCAATTCTCGTTTCCCGACGTCGCGCCTGGGGCATTCCAACTCATTTTTAGCGCAGCGGGGTTGGCCGGGCAAACAATATCCGGCGTCCTGCAGTCAGGTGAGAATTACGTTGCCCCGCAAATCTCGTTGCATGTAGCCACGGCGCTCACTTCGGTGCGTGTGGAACCCCCGCCGGTCGAGGTAGCGGAGATGCAGATTAAAGATCAGGAAAAGCAGCGCGTGCTCGCAGTCATGCCAAATTTCTATGTCAGCTACGTCCCCGATGCGGTTCCTCTCACCTCAAAGCAAAAATTCGAGCTGGCTTGGAAGGTGGTCATCGATCCATTCACTTTCGGGCTGACTGGGGTGGTTGCGGGGGCAGAACAAGCTGAAAATCAATTCAGTGGATACGGCCAAGGGGCTCAGGGTTACGGAAAACGCTTCGGCGCAGCCTACGGCAACATCGTCTCGGGCACATTCATCGGGAGCGCCATATTGCCGTCGATCCTGAAACAGGATCCACGTTATTTTTACAAGGGAACGGGCAGTAAGCGTTCACGGCTCCTCTATGCGATCGCCAATTCCGTAATCTGCAAGGGCGACAACAGACAGTGGCAGCCGAATTATTCGAATATAGCCGGAAGCCTCATCGCGGGCGGGCTTTCCAATTTGTACTATCCGAAGAGCTGATCGAAATCGGGTGGGATTCGTGTTCGAAAACACGGCGATCGGGATTGGTGAAACCGCCGTCCTTGACGTCTTACAGGAATTCTTCATCCGAAAGCTTATGCCAAAACCAACCAACCAGAAACCCTCCAAAATCTAAAACGCGGGAATATGGCGCGCCCTAGGGGACGATTTTAGAACTTTTAGGGCCAGTCAGACCCCGCTAGACATTCCCAATTTTTAGCTATCGGCTGGTTGAACCGCAAGCAAAGAGGCGCTGCCTGAGAGTATGAGGCATCGTGTCATTGTCGGGATGCAGAGACCTTCCTTAGTTCAGAGGCTCGTGATCTCGCCAGCCTGCTTATTGGTGCGCGGGTACAGAAACTTCTGGTTGATCTTGCGAGGCAGCGGCAGGTAGACGTCCCAGCTTCGTGCCGTCAGCAGTTATGGCCTCGATGATGCGCCCGATTGTCTTGCCATTCCTGGCTTGGCTCGCAGTGACCGTAACTTCGTCCCCGGGTTTGAAAGAGTCCTTCCGATAGCCAGTAGGGTACATGACCGTCGGAGATTGCGACTCCAGAACCCAGTGCGTTACTTCGCCGTTCTCACCCTTCACGTCAAGCATCAGCAAAAGATGGGGGCTGGCGTAAAGCCATCTCGTGACGGTCCCCTTTAAGACAACTTGCTTATCGGTTGCGTACGAAGCGTTGCCGTGATGTGCGAACAGAGGAATCGAAATCAAGAGCCCCAGGGTCATAGTCAACGCGGTGAGAAGCCTCTTGCTCATAGTGCATCCTCCGTTTTTACGAGCCCATCTTCTCCTTGATGGGCAGCTGTGACAAATGTGAAAGACAAGTTCCCTCTCCCCCTACCTGTCACTTCTTGCTGGCGTCGTCGCCAAAAGCATCGAGATAGAGCTGGTAGTTTTTTGGCGAGCATATGTTTTCGTTTTCCTCGGTATGGGGATCTTGCAGCCTAAATGCCATCTTCAAGGCGTCAAAGGGTTTACTATACATTATCGGATCATCAATCGTCTCTGACCATTCCAGAGTGTCATAGTCCAACCGCCGGAAGGTCTCCGTTACGCGAAGCTTATCACTGAGGGGCCTGCCCGTATTGTCGAGCCAAACCCGGTCTTCAGGCATGGTTCCGACCGTCTGGACCTCGAGGGTGTAATCGTCCAGCCATTTGCCGACGGAGTAGCCCATCCAGCGCTGTTCCCTGAACTGGCCGTCTATTTCCACGCCGCCATCGAGCACTTTGGGGAGGGGACGACCGTCGATCCAAATGATGCGCCATCGGCTGTCGTAGTGATACAACATCGCTATCTTGGCCTCGTCCTGAAAGATTTGGGTAAATCTGAGGCTGTAATGATTCCAGCGCGGAAATCCTAGGGGTTCGCAGAAATTCCTGGGATCATTGTGTTCGTTCGGCGGGACCGCGTCGACTCCCTCGGTTGGCTTATGAGTCTTGTACACCTCCAGTGCATGGGGCGTGTATGGTAGCGCATTCTCCGGTTTCCCATTGTTCGGTTTTAACTGCACGCCGCCTGCCTGAGTTCCTGCGTCCGGCCCCCCGGCCGTACTCCATGACCCGGCAATGTTGCGCCGCGGAGCTGGTTTCTGATTCTGTGGTGTTATCCGCGGTTTATGCCAATCCACCTCAGGCCAAGTCGACTTAGAGTTGTTCTGAGCGGATGTGCCAATGGAAATTGTTAGCGCGGCAGCCGACAGAACAACCATTGAAACCCAAAAGCGATTTCGCATTTTCGGTCCCTCCACCGTACTGATGCCCTGCTAGTTTGCTCGAGGCATTTTCATCGAAGCACGATTCCCAGTGCAAAAAACCTAAACCACCCACGGGCCGGATATGCCTAAACCAACGAAAGGCTATCGCTGCAATTCCCTGAATGTAAAGATGAAAGAAACTGGCGCGCCTGAGGAGACTCGAACTCCTAACCCCTAGCTCCGGAGGCTAGTGCTCTATCCATTGAGCTACAGGCGCGCAGAGGAAAAGACAGCAGAAGGCATTGTAAGACGCTTTTGAGGCGCCATCAATTCGGAGGCGATCTTTCGTTCGATTCCTGCGCCGTTCGATGCGGGCTTTTCGATGACGAAGGTGTTTGTCTCAGCCGCGGACTAAATCTCGCACGTGCCGGGCTAGCTTTTCGATCTCCTCGGATTTGCGAATCACGTCAAGGGACAAGATGTCCGTCGTGTCGCTTTCCTTGAGCTGCTTTTGCAGTGCGTCCACCAGTTCGGACATTCGCGTGACGTCCTTGTTGATGGCCTCACGATTCGCTTTAAGTAGGACGCGATCGCGTTTCTTGTTTCGCGGCGATTCCGGGGGTTCTGGCCGTGGAAAAGGTGGCGGGAATTGCGGTGGAGACCCATCTTGCGCGGCCCAGACAGTCGTAACGGATGCGCCCAGGGAGGCAGCGATGAAAACTCTGCGCGACAAATACATGGCGATCCTCTCCGAATGTTAGAGATTTAGTCGTAGACTAACCTATATGGCTATGGCGCGGCGATCCTTCTTCGTTGATTGTTGACGCTCCCGCCACGCCTCACGCGATGGGCTTGGCCGTCAACAAAATGCAATTGATATAATGCGCGCCTCTATTCTAACGCGCGAAGCTCATCTCGCGGATGACGCTCGCGCTGTGGTGCAAGGACAGTAGATGTTATGACAGACCACGTATTCAAGTGGACCGAATTCGCGCTGGGGCACGGCGTGCGTCTGGCAGCGATTCTATTGATCGCGCTTCTGCTGGTTCGCGTGCTGCGAATCGTAACGCGACGCCTAATCGCCGCCGCGGGAACTCAATCTGCCGCGCGCGTGGCTAGAATGCGCGAGCAGCAGACTCAAACGTTGGCGGGGATACTCTATAGTGGCGGAACGGCCATCATCGGCATCGTGGCCGTTCTGACGGCCCTTCCGGAGTTTGGCTTTAACATAACGCCAGTGGCGGCAGCCGCAGGATTAGCCAGCCTGGCGATCGGTTTCGGAGCGCAACATGTCGTGCGCGACTTCATCAATGGATTCTTCACGGTTTTGGAGGACCAATACGTCGTCGGAGATCTGGTGCGCATCGGCGACGTTGTCGGCCGAGTCGAACATTTGACACTTCGCCGCACCGTCGTGCGCGACCCTCAGGGCGCGGTGGTCACAATCCCCAATGGTGAAATCACCAAAGTAGCGAACCTCAGCCGGGATTGGGGACAGCTTTTTCTCGATGCCACTATCGCCATCGATCAGCCATTGGACGAGGCGCTGAACGCTCTGGAGGACGTGGCAACCGAATTTCGTGCCGACCCGTCTTGGTCCCCGATGCTGTTGGACGGCCCCCGCGTCCTTGGAGTGGAGTCTTTAGCTCCTAACGGAACAATCGTGCGGCTGCAGGTGCGAACTGCTCCCACCCGTCAGGATGATGTAGCGCGCGAACTGCGCAGGCGGATTCAGATTGAACTCGCCGGGAGAGGCATCCAGCTGGGCGGTCTACAGCGGATGCAGCTCATAGCTTCGGAGCGCGAAGCTCGTCGCGTAGGGCGCGAATAACCTCAGCATTTTTCTAGACATCAGAAGACCCCCTTAGAAGCCAGTTTGGGCTCATACATGGTTCTGGCCATGCCCTTACGGCCTATTGCTGATTGTCCCAACTGCCTCGAATTGCCATAGTTATTGCTCCCCAGCTCGTTCGCGCCTCAGCTAGGGAGGGGACATGAAGGGCAACCGACGGCCGCAAGCTTATACGGGAATGGTGCTCACTGCCGGACTCTTGCTTATCGTGGCGATCTTGTCTTACCTCAATATACAACTGGGCGTTAACAATGGTTTCCGTTATGCGGGCGGTCTTCGGATTGCCTTTCTGCTCATTTGTCTCGCTTTCCTGGCTGGCGCGATCAGTGGTCTAACCCAGCTCAGCAAACGCTGAAAAGCCTCGCTGAACCACGCATTACGCGTGGCGTCATGCGAAACAATTGCGATCCTGAAGTAGAATCAGCAGGATCGCCACTCAGCCGGCCAAGTCGAGGGTATAACTCGATTCAAGATGGGTCTCTCGGACAAAATAAGGGCACACTTGCGGCTTCCCGAGGTCGTGCGTCAAGGGTGGCAAGAGCGCATGTACGCGATGCGGAACGTTCCGCCGGTGATGCGCATGTTTTGGGATTCGGCGCCGCGCGCCGTCGGTCTCGGCCTGTTCTTCCGCCTGATTAGCGCCCTGCTGCCTCTCGGGGCACTGCTGATTACCCGGCTCATCATCAACGGCGTCGTCGCCTACGTCGCACACACTCAAGCTCTTCCGAAACACTTTTGGCTGCTGGTGGTAGCTGATTTCGCTCTGGCGGGACTCTCGGTTGTCCTGACGCGAGCAGTTGACTACCTCGACGAAGTTCTCGCCGGCCGCTTCATGATGCACAGCAGCCTGCTGATCATGAAGCACGCCACGGAGCTCGATCTCGCCTCGTACGAGGACCCCAACTTCTACGATCAATTGGAACGAGCGCGTGTCCAGGCGATTGATCGAACAAGCATGATCCGGGCGCTTGGCCAGTTGATCCAGCAGTCCATTGTGGCGATCAGCTTGGCCGCAAGCGTCTTTTTGTTTTCGCCTTGGCTCGTATTGATCCTTGTCGGATGCGTTGTGCCGGCCTTTCTCGGCGAAACGCATTACGCCTTCCAAGGCTACGCGCTGCGCTTCGGGCAGACGCCTGTCCGTCGAAGGCTCGATTATTTGCGGACTCTAGCATCGAGCAAAGAGACCGCCAAAGAGGCGAAGCTATTCGGACTCGGGCCTTTTTTCACTTCTCGGTATGACACGTTCTCGAAGCAGGTGCTTCGAGAAGATGTCGCTCTGGCCCGCCGCAAGCTCCTCGCCGGCTCACTTCTCGGGCTCGCCAGCGCGGCCTGCTACTACGGTTGCTATGCATTCGTGATCTACCGCACCGTTACAGGGCATCTGAGCGTTGGAGATATGGCGTTTTTGGCCGGAGCAATCGCGGGAACGAGCACGAATATCCAAGCCATCTTTTCGACGTTCTCCGGTTTGGCCGATCAGGCGCTCTTCCTCGGCGATTTGATCCGCTTCTTCTCCATCGGTCCTCAAATCCGGACGCGGCCAAATGCCCTCAAGGCGCCGCGGCCAATTCTTCAAGGATTCGAATTCCGCAATGTCTCATTCATATATCCAGGCCGCACGCAGCCGGTCTTCTCGGATTTGAACTTTCGCATCGAACCAGGCGAGAGCGTGGCCCTGATTGGCGAAAACGGCCAGGGAAAAACGACCATAGTCAAGCTTCTGGCCAGATTGTATGAGCCCAGCGGAGGAGTGATCCTCCTGGATGGAATTCCGCTGCAGGAATACGACCTGAAAGATTTGTGGAAAGAGATGGGCGTCATTTTCCAGGATTTTGTCCACTACGAAATGAGTGCAGCCGAAAATATCGCCGCCGGGCGGATAGAAGATCTGGACAACTTGCCGAATCTGGTGACCGCGGCAAAAAAGAGCCGTGCGCATGAGCTCATCACTTCTTTGCCCGAAGGCTACACACAAATCCTGGGCCGCCGGTTCGAGCGAGGACTCGATCTGTCCGGCGGGGAATGGCAAAAAATCGCTCTCGCTCGTGCATATCTGCGCAATGCGCAACTCTTGATTCTTGACGAGCCCACTGCCTCACTCGACGCGCGTGCGGAACACGAAGTCTTTTCCCAATTTGCGGAATTGACTGCCGGCAAGATGGCGCTCCTCATCTCGCACCGGTTCTCCACGGTACGAATGGCGGACAAAATTCTTGTGCTTGCGAATGGGGGCATTGTCGAAGAGGGCAGCCATACGGAATTGATTAGCCAGGGCGGGCGCTATTCGGAAATGTTCGAATTGCAGGCGGCCAATTACAGGTAGGGCGGACGCAAGATGTTCCACACGCAACCAGGTCAATACTCCGGGCTCTTGAAGCGTTATGTTGTGCAGCAAATTTCGGCGCTTACCAGTCCATCTTCAGCCGAGCGTGAATCAGAATCTGAAGCCGAAAAGATCGATCTCCGCAGCCGGGCATTTTCCGAAGTGGCGGACTGGTCCCCTCAGGCTAATAGAAAGCCCTCGAGTTTTCTTCCGCGACAAAGCTTTTTGACCGCTCTGGGAATTCGTCAGCTCTACAGCGCCTTGCGCCAAAACGACCGAGCGGAATGGGTCGAATGCCTGCTGACCAACAGCCGCTTCCTGCATAGCGTCACTTCTGCCTTCAGTGGCGCCCTGCGCGATGCCAGATCCCTGGCCAGGGTGAGCGCCTGTGGGGCGAGGCCTGTCCCGCGTGCGTATCTGGCTGTTCGCGCCTATCTCTCGGCCGTACAGGAAAATTTCGCCAAGACACGTTCGTCATTTTCATCGATGCCATACAGCAGCATGTCACCTTCGATATGGACGAGCTGTGGGTGTTCAAGCCGCTTTTGCAGCTTCGCCTCATGCAGCGGCTGTTGCAAATTGGAAGCGAACTCAGCCATATCTCCGGCCGTGACCGGCTACAGAAGCTATCGGCGGATTTGGTCGCAATTCTCGAAAGCTTGCGCGAGTTAGATCACGCCAATTGGGATCGCATTTTTGCAAAATTGAGCGCCGTTGAACAGATCCTCCGAACAGATACTGTCTATGCGCAGATGGAACCAGCCAGTCGCGATTCTTATCGGCACGCAGTAGCCGAGATGGCCGGCCGCTCGCGCAAGAGCGAAGCCGAGATCGCCCAGCAAGCAATCGATCTGGCGCGGCAGGCGTCGTTTGAATCGGCTGGTTACTCGAACCACGTGGGATATTTCCTGATCGATGAAGGCCGCGATCAGCTATGCAAATTGGTCGGCCATCGGTCCTCTGTTTTTGGATGGCTCAGGGAACGAATCATCAACCACGCGCCTTCCGCCTATCTGCTGGCTATCGAGTTTGGCGCTTTTGTTCTGACGGCTGCGCTCCTTTTGGCCTGCGGGCGGTCTGTTTCGATGGCCATCATTTTGCCTCTTTTGCTCGTACCGGCGACGGGAGCAGCCATTGACATCGTCAACCAACTGATCGCGCTTTTCTTTCCGCCGCGAGTTCTTCCTAAACTTGATTTTTCGAAGGGCATTCCTGATGACTGTCTCACCGTTGTTGCCGTGCCGACCCTCCTGTTGAATGAATCTCAGACGCGCCAAATGGTGGAGGCGCTGGAGGTACGCTTTCTCGGAAACCGCGACAAGAATCTGCATTTTGCGTTGCTCACGGATTCCGTCGACTCACGCAGCGGCCCGGCCGATGACGATCCTCTGATCCGTCTCTGCTCTCAATTGATCGAACGGCTGAATAGCAAATACGCTCAACAATCGCGCGGCACGTTCTTCCACTTCCATCGTCACCAGGTCTACTGCGCTTCTGAAGGCATCTGGATGGGCTGGGAGCGCAAGCGCGGGAAACTGCTCGACTTCAATAGCTTTCTCCGGGCCGAGCATGACGCTTTCTCCATTAAGATCGGGGACCTTTCGTTGCTGAAGAACGTGCGTTACGTAATTACGCTCGATTCCGACACGCAGCTCCCGCGTGACGCGGCTGCAAAATTGATCGGCACACTTGCGCACCCCCTGAATCGTGCCGTCTTTGATCATTCGGGAAAAAAGCTGCGGCGCGGTTATGCTATTTTGCAACCAAAGGCTGGCGTAAACCTGCAGTCGGCCAGGAAGTCGCGGCTCGCTGCTATCTTCTCTGCGGATGCCACCTTCGACGTCTATACACGCGCTGTCTCCGATGCATACCAGGATCTCTTTGGCGAAGGCAGCTTCGTGGGCAAGGGAATTTACGATATCGACGCCTTCCATCGTCTCGTGGATACCTGGCTTCCCGAGGGAGCCTTGCTGAGCCACGACATGATTGAGGGGTCGTTTGCCCGGGCGGGATTGGTCTCTGACATCGAGATCGTCGAAGACTACCCGTCGCGCTATGCCGTTTATTGCCGGCGCAAACACCGCTGGGCTCGCGGCGATTGGCAGACGGCTCCGTGGATTTTACCCCGCATAGCCGACAGGTTCGGGCGCGAGATGCCCAATGCGCTCCAGATTATTTCCCGTTGGAAGATTGTGGATAATCTGCGCCGCGCAGTGTACGAGCCGGTGATGCTCGCGCTGCTGCTGGCAGGCTGGCTCTTCCTTCCTCGCGGGCCGGTTTTCTGGACTGGCGCGGCTTTGGTTGTAGTGCTCCTGCCAAGTTTTCTGCAACTGATGTCTGGTCTCTCTAAAATTAATCGCTATTCGGCCGCTTATTTGAAGAATGTTGCCTTGGGCTTCGCCATCGAACAGGTGCGGATGGCTCTCTTCTTTGTTCTCTTGCTGCATCAGAGCGTGATCATGATCGATGCCGCCGTGCGGACGATCTTCCGCCTCCTCGTGACACGAAGAAACCTGCTCGAATGGGAAACTGCGGCGCAAGCGGAAATGAGTTCGGGGCCGCGTTCCCTGGTGGACCGGTATCTCGATTGGATTCCCCTGGCGGCCTTTGCAATCGGTGGCCTGATTTGCCTTGTGAAGCCGCACGCTTTACCCATCGCGCTGCCATTTCTCGTTTGCTGGTTCCTGACAGGCCACGTCGCTGCCTGGCTCGACCGGCTGCCGTCGCCATGCGAAACGAAAGTCGCAAGCCGTGATCGAGAGTTCCTCCGAGAGACCGCCTTGCGCACCTGGCGCTTTTTCGACGAATTCAGCAATCCCGCGAATCGCTGGCTCATCTCCGATCGGCTGCAGCAAATTCCCGCGCTCTTGGTCGAGCGGGTGTCGCCCACCAATCTGGGCCTGCTTTTGAATTCGCGTTTGGCGGCTTACGATTTGGGCTTCATCAGCTTGCCGCAAGTGATCCAGCTCACCAAGGCGACACTCGCTGCCGCCATCAAGCTCGAACGTTTTCGGGGACACTTCTATAACTGGTATGACGCGCGCTCATTAAAGGCCGAACCGCCGTTTTTTATCTCTTCTATAGACAGCGGCAACCTGCTTTGTTCGTTGCTGACGACGAGCCAGGCTTGCATCCAGATCGTCGCTCAGCCGCTCTTTCCGCCTCAGCTGTGGCTTGGAATTGGAGATCGCTTGCGCCTGCTCAGGCAAATTGCCGGAGCAGATCAAATGACGCACCTGCTCGAGGCGATCATTGAGTTCGAAGATCGGACCTTAGCTTTGCAAGATGATCCCGAGCGCTGGATTCCGGAACTGTATGGGCTGGAAGAGGGCGCTCGGAAACTCGAAAAGACCATAGAAGCGGTCGGGCACCGATCGCCCGATCTCCATTACTGGTCTCGCGATCTGCATGATCAGTTGCGCCGCTTGCGCCAGTTGGCCAGGACGTTTGCGCCCTGGCTGCTTGCTAAAGATAAGGCTCTGATTGAGAGTTTGGGCGTGGGTCCCCAGGTCGACATTCGTCAACTCACGCTGGATGGAGGCACCAAAATACTCGAGGCACTGGCGGCGGCGTTGCGCGAAACTCTGCATCGGCCCGATATTGCAGCCAACGACGCCAATAACGTAAAGGCCCTTCTCCGTAAAATCTCAGCTCGCTTGGAGCGAGCCCGAAGCCTGCACGCAACGATGGAGGAGCTCGCCGACACCTGCGAACAGCTCGCTCATGACATGGATTTTGGCTTTCTCTACAACCGTCAAAGGAAGCTGCTCTCCATCGGCTACACCGGGAGTGCAAACCGTCTCGAAAGCGCCTGCTACGATCTCTTGGCTTCCGAAGCGCGTATCGCGACCTTCGTTGCAATTGCCAAGGGAGATATTCCGCAGGCAAGTTGGTTTTATCTCGGACGAGGCCAAACCGAGTGCGAAAACGAGCGCGTGCTGATCTCCTGGGCGGGAAGCCTTTTCGAATACCTTATGCCCAATCTGTGGATGCGCGCACACCCCAACACGCTACTCCATGCGAGCGGACGGGCGGCCATTAGGTTCCACGCGAACATGGAGGTCGTGAAAGATCAACCCTGGGGAATTTCCGAAGCCGCATTCGGCGATCGGGATCCCAACCGGCTGTTTCAATACGAAGGCTTCGGAGCCCCTGGCCTGGCGCTGCGTCGTTACACCATGCAACGCTGGCTCATCTCTCCGTATTCGACATTCCTCGCCCTGGGGATAGAAACGCAAGCCGCACTGAAAAACATTTACCGGATGAAAGACAGAAACTGGCTGGGCCGCTACGGCTTCTACGAATCCGCGGAGATCAAGGTCAATGGACGATCCGGCTCAGCTGCCGACCGCATCACGCGATGCTGGATGGCACATCATCAGGGCATGATTCTTCTGGCGATATCGAATCTCGTGACCGGTTCCTCCATGCATCAACGGTTCCATGCCGTGCCCATGATTACGGCTACGGAACGGTTGCTGCACGAAAAAATGCCGGCAGAGGTGCCGGTGGAAGAGAACTTCGCGATGCCGAATCTGGATCTCGCGCCGCCGGCCCAGGTCGAACTCACTCCCGATACTCTCGTATCCTAGCTGCCAGCT
>CAWDQT010000020.1:0-42422 GCA_963804535.1 uncultured Acidobacteriota bacterium | reverse complement strand
GGCAAGCACAGAATGCGGGAAGGCGAAACTCCGCCGTGCCGTAGAAGTCCTCGTTGTTCTCCATGTTGTAGAACGGGAAGCGCGCGTACAGCCGAGGCGTCGGCAGCAGTTGAAAGAACGTGCCGTGCCGGCCATCCGCCGGGTTGGAATCGCCGCTGCCGAAAGAGTAGCCGGCGCTGAACCATGGCTTCGCGGTTTGGATGGGAGGCTGCCAGCCGAATTCGCCGACAAAGGCTCCCGCGCGCTGTGTCAGCAATCCCCAACTGCCGTTTTGCCAAGCTCCCCACAACAGAAAATCGAATTGGCCGCTTCCGCTGGTGTGTAAAACTTGGGCGTAGTCGGCGCCATAGGTGCCGAGACGAATTTGATTCGTATCGGCCACACGCGCCGCGAGCGGCCGATTGTCCGTCTTCACCACCCCGGCTCTTTGGTCGATGTAACCAAGGGCGAAAATGCGCAGTTCGCCCGATCCGCTGCGAACTGCGGTCGGGAGCGTGTACGCGCCATAAAAAAGATCCACGTTGAGCTCGCCCATCGCGTCCACCTGAAACGCGCCTTCCGTGGGCCTCACTGCAACCAAAGTGAAATTGCTCTTGCCCGCATCGATGCTCAAGTGGACGCCATCGAAGCTGCGCATCACAGCTGAATAGTTAAACTCGCCGATCAGCCGTTGGGCTATTCGCGTATTCACTATCTCCGCGAGCATCGAGTCGGCCGGTGTCACTTCCACTCCGTCAGAAAAACCAAACCGGCCCAGCGTCAGTTTTCCGTTCCACGGAAAATGAATGCCCAGGTAGCCCTGCTTTAGAAAACCGCTGGCTACATTTCGTTTGTTTCCATTCGCGACGTAATACGTCCCGCCAAGCCCCAGTTGGCCTTGGTTCCCCGGCGCGATCGCATTGCCAGGCAGGCCGAGAATGGCGTCTTGCGCCCCCTCGATCAGCCAGTCAAAGCTCTCGCGTTTTTGCCCAATCCCCGCTCGCAAAAGCGAATGCGCGAAAACATAGTTGTTTCTGCCGGAACTTGCCTGAAACCAATCCCACGCCTCCGCTCGGAAGCGCCAACTGCCAAATACATTCAATGAGGATCGCTTCGGAGGATCGTCGTCGGGTGCTTTCTTCGCTTCCTGACGGCCGTTCTGCGC
The DNA here is from genome assembly GCA_963804535.1 of uncultured Acidobacteriota bacterium. Taxonomy (GTDB): domain Bacteria; phylum Acidobacteriota; class Terriglobia; order Acidiferrales; family UBA7541; genus Palsa-189. The sequence continues at coordinate 41,278 of CAWDQT010000020.1, read as the reverse complement.
AGCTACAGCGGTACTCGGTCTGGAGTTTGTGCTTGGGTTTGCCTGCGATTGGTCCGAGTCCGAAGGAAACGCGCCGGTCGCATCGGTCTGCGGCTGCGCGAATAAGGTGTTAGTCGTCGCTAGGAGAAGCAAAAAAGCGAAGCATATAGCCCGCAAACTTCCTCAACCTTTCGTCAACTCATCGTCAACTCAGCTTGACGACCTTCATCTCCCGCTTGCCAAGCCGCCGCGCGCCGTTCTCGGTAACCACGATGGAATCGCCGAATTGCGCCGTGCCGCCGCTCTTCAATCGGAACGCCGGCTTCACGTCGAAGACCATGCCCGCCTGCAGCACCATCTGCCCCGACGGCGCCGGCCGAACCGCCCCGCGGCAACGTGCCCAGTCCGCCGGAGTGGATCACCAGCGCGCCGGGTTTATCGCCTCGCGCGACGAGCCGTTTGTCGTAAGGCGCGCAGATCTCTTTCACCATTTTCCCCGGAGCGATTGCCGCAACCATCTCTCCGAACGTATCCAGGCTATCTTTTGCCGCGGCATCCCAATCCGCCGGAGCCGGAGAACCGACCACCACGGAGTGATTCACCTGCGAACCATACCCGAGCACGCATCCCGAGCACTCCTGGCTTAGCACCTGGCTCGCACGCATCACTTCCTCGAGCGGCCGATTCAGCGCGCTATTGCCCGGCCCATCTGCGCGCACCGAAACTCGGAAGGGCCGCTCGCCCGAAGCGTTAACCATGGCATTGAACATCGCCAGCCACACCACCCGCTGCGGCACGCCCGGCCGTGCCGTCTCGAACATCGCCTGCAAACCCAGTTCGCCGACTTGCGTCGTTTTTTCCAGAACGGCGATCTCCTCCGGGCTGTGCAGCGCTGCCACACCATCGATCAGGTAGCTGGCCGGCTGAAATTTCGCCTGCGGAAACGCTTTCAGCACGCGGTCATACGTCGTATAGGTCACTTCGCCTTCTGGTTGCCGCGAAGCGTCCAGCAAATCCGTCACCCCAATGCGCCCCTGCCCCACGTTTGCTTCCTTCATCGCATCGATGATGCCCTCGGACCAAGCATCAATGATACGCACATCGATTCCGCGCTCCTGCGACAGTTTTTCCTCGCGCGCGCCTTTGATCTGGTTGGTGGAAAGCGCCGTCACTTTGCCTTCAAGCGGCAAAATCACCCACTTGTATGGCAGCGAGATTCCCGTCAAGTACTCGATATCCGCGTCGCCGTCCTGCCGTTCGGAGATCATCTCCCCTGGATGGTGCTGGCATACCAGCAGGCCATCGAGCTGCGCGTCCTTCATCTTTTGACGAACGGCCGCCCAGCGGCGATGAATCTCGTCTACCGACCACGCCTTGGGCAGCGAATCCGGCGTAATCGCGGCCGGCTTTTGCGCTCCGCCCGAACCGCGCTCCGTTTGCGCCGCTCGCGCCCAACTCGAACCCGCAGGCGTCAACAGCGAAGCTGCAACCCCTGCGGAAGCTCCCTGCAGCAGCTTCCTGCGCGAAAATGAGCCGTTTCCGCCTTTGCGTGAGGACGTTTTCACCTTGCACCTCCGAAGCGCGCTCTTCGAATACCTCGTACGCCTTCTATAGCAACTCCCCGCCTGCGTCAAGCCGCCTTCTGCTGGGCGTCTTAGGGCTCGCGGCTGAGCCTTCCTTCATCCGACTGGGGTACAATACCCAGCAAGGTGCGCATCAACGATAGGGACTTCGCAAAGAAAGGCCTGCTATGAAACGAACATCCCGAAAACGAGCTTTCTTCCTGTTTCTTACGGTTGCAGCGCTTGGCACCGGAATTTCCGTCGCACTCGCTTGGCCGCCGGCTGATGAGCCGGTAAATACGCTGACTGGCTCGGCGGCGTTTGCCACCGTGGCTACGGAAAAGCCCGGCACGTTCCGCAAGATTACGGCCGCCGATTTGCCGGCTCCCTTTTCCACGCCGTCCGCCGCGAACCAAAGCCACATCATTGCGCGCCCGGCGAACGCCTCGCTTCAGGTACCGCCCGGATTCCAGATCGCGCTCTTTGCCACCGGCTTCGATCAGCCCCGCGAACTGCGCACGGCTCCGAATGGCGACATTTTTCTAGCCGATAGCGGCGCAGGCGAAATCAGAGTGCTGCACGGCATGAAAGACGGAAAACCCGAAAGCACCACGGTTTTTGCGAACGGCTTTAATCGGCCTTTCGGCATGGCCTTTTACCCTCCCGGATCGGATCCGCAATACATCTATGTCGGCAACACCAGTTCCGTCGTCCGCCTGCCTTATCGCAATGGAGATTTGAAGGCTCGCGGCCCCGCTGAGGTAATCGTCAAAACTCTGCCCAGCGGCAATGCGTCCGACCCCTATGGCGGCGGCCACTGGACGCGCGATGTCGTCTTCTCGCCCGATGGTAAAAAGATGTTCGTTGCCGTGGGCTCTCGCTCGAACGTAGACGACGCGGACAATAATCCCGCCGAGGTTCACCGCGCCAATGTGCTGGAGTTCAATCCCGACGGCACTGATCTCCGCGTCTACGCTTCCGGCATCCGTAATTGCGTCGGCGAAGCCATCCAGCCGGAAACCGGCGACCTGTGGTGTTCCACCAACGAACGCGACCTCCTGGGCGATAACTTGCCGCCCGATTACATCACGCACGTCCAAGAGGGCGGCTTTTACGGCTGGCCCTGGTATTACACCGGCGGCCATCAGGACCCGCGCCATGCCGGCAAACATCCCGAGCTGAAAGATAAAGTGATCGTTCCGGACGTCCTCCTGACGCCGCACAATGCGTCGCTCGAAATCGCGTTTTACGAAGGCAAGCAGTTTCCGCCCGAATATAAGGGCCAGATTTTCGCCGCCGAACACGGTTCCTGGAACCGCGCCACGCGCACGGGATACGAAGTGATCCGCGTGCCGGTGGAACACGGCAAGGCCACGGGCGCGTACGAAGACTTCGTCACCGGCTTTGCTACGCCCGATGGCCAGGTCTGGGGCCGGCCGGTCGGCGTCACCGTCGCGAGCGATGGCTCGCTTTTGGTCAGCGACGATGGCTCCAAGTCCGTCTGGCGCGTCAGCTACTCTGGCCACCCCGGCAGCAACTAGACGCTGTTTATGTAGAGTAGGGCATTTTTAAGAGCTGTCATTCCCAGCAGGTGTGGAACTCGCTTGATGAGGAGTCTGCTTTTGCACCTAAACATCGAGTCACCGATGCACGAGCGGCTTGGCCGGCGCTCGCTGAATTTCGTCCTTGCCGCCTTCCTCGCGCTCGCCTTCGCCGCCGCCGCCCCCGCCCAGGCGCCCGCGTCGGCGCCCTCTCTCGGCAAAGCCGACGCCGTCCGCTACCTCGACACCGATCAAAACTCTCGCCTCTCCCGAAATGGAAGGCCGCGGCGCCGGCACCAAAGGCATCGACCGCGCCGCGCATCTTCTCGAGCAGCGTTACCAGAGCCTCGGCCTTGATCCCGCTGGAACGCAGGGCTTCTTCCAGCCGTTTACCGTGACCACCGGCGCGAAATTAGTCTCGGGCAACGATCTGCAGGAAGACGTAGGCGGCAAAAAGAAAATTCTCAAACTGAACGAAGATTTTGTCCCCTTCAGCTTCTCCTCCTCGGGCCAAGCCGCCGCCCCGGTCGTCTTCGCCGGCTACGGCGCCACTGCCGCCGAATTTGGCTATGACGACTATGCCGGCCTCGACGTGCAGGGCAAGATCGTCGTCCTGCTGCGCTACGAACCCACGGGTTTCGCTGCCAAGGGCGGTCACCAGGGGCTTACACAGCACGCCGCCTTGGTCACCAAGGCGATCAACGCGCGCAATCACGGCGCGAAAGCCGTCGTCGTGATCAACGGCAAGCTGGGCGACGGCGAAGAAGATCTGCTCACGCGCTTCGGCACCGTCAGCGGCCCGGAAAATGCCGGCGTTCTGCTCGTGCAGGTCAAAAATAAAATCGCGGACGATTGGTTCGCCGCCGCGGGCAAATCCCTCTACCGCCGTTCAGGACCAGATCAACTCAAACACGAAGCCCGGTTCTTTCGCCTTTCCTGCCGCGCTGCACGTGAACGTCGACGTTCATATCGATACGCTTCACGCCACTGTCAACAACGTCCTCGCCTATCTTCCCGGGAAAACCGACGAATACGTCATCGTCGGCGCGCATTACGATCATCTGGGTTACGGCAATGCCGATTCGCTCGCGCCTTCGCAGATCGGGCAGATTCATCCCGGCGCTGACGACAATGCCTCCGGCACCTCCGGCGTGCTCGAACTCGCGCGTCTTTTCGCTCCGCTCAAAGGCCAGCTTCCGCGCGGAATTCTCTTCATGTCATTCGCCGGCGAAGAGCTTGGCCTGCTCGGCTCCGCCCATTGGACGCAGCAGCCCACGCACCCGCTCGACAAAGCCGTCGCCATGATCAATATGGACATGATCGGCCGCATCAAGGACGAAAAGGTCTATGTCGGCGGAGTGGGCACCGGCTCCACGTTCCAGACCATTCTCAACTGCCACGCAGAAAAATTCGCCTTTTCACTTCGAATACTCCCCGGGAGGGTACGCGGCCAGCGACCACACTTCTTTTGTCGCGCGCAAAATTCCGGTGCTTTTCTTTTTCTCCGGATTGCATTCCGATTATCACAAGCCGTCTGACACCTGGGACAAAATCAACGCGCCCGACGCGGCGCGGCTGCTCGACTTCATCGCCGGCGTCATTACGCAAATTGATACTGCGCCGGAGCGCCCCAAATTCATCACTGTCGCCGCTGACGATCCGCACAGCGGCGTCACCGACACGGGCGGAGGCGGCGGCTATGGCCCTTGGTTCGGCTCTATTCCCGATTTTGGCGAATCCGAAAAAGGCGTGCGTTTCAGCGATGTCCAGCCGGGTTCGCCCGCTGCAAAAGCGGGCCTGAAAGCCGGCGACGTCCTCACCGATTTCGCCGGCAAGCCCATCCGCAATCTCTACGATTTCACAGACGCGCTGCGGCGCAGCAAAGTCGGCGACGTCGTCGCCGTCACCATCCTCCGCGACGGCAAGCCCCTGAAAGCCTCCGTCACCCTCGCCCAGCGCCGCTAAAATCCACGCTGCACTGCGACCTGTCATTCCGAGCGCACTGCGGCGCGCGCAGCCTGCGCGCCGCTCTTTCCTCAGTGCGCGAGGAATCCCTCCTTCTTCTCCCGCTTTGGCGTTCCGCTCTCGCAAACAATCCCTCGTGTTTGATCGCGCTAATTGCGCCGTTCGCTGCTCAGGTATAGTGTGCGGGATTCTAAAGCAGAGGATGCTCATATGGCGCAAACACCTTTTGCGGTCCCCGCAGGTGGAAGCCGTTCGACGGGCAGAATCGCGGTGAAAGTTTCCGGCAAGGACAATGGCGGGGCCTTCGCAGTGCTCGAAGTCCCGACCCCGCCGGATTCTGGCCCATCGCTGCACACCCATCATATCGAGGACGAATGGTTCTATGTCCTCGAAGGTGAATATGAAATTAAAGTGAGTGACCAGATCTACCACCTCGAACCCGGCGGTAGCGCTTACGGTCCGAAGCTAATCCCGCACACTTGGCACTGTGTGAGTACGACGGTGGGGAGGTTGCTCGTTTTGGCGCAGCCCGCCGGATACCTCGAACGGTTCGTCGAAGATCTTGAGAAGTTGACCCCGGCCCAGATGCGCGATCCCGCGGTCGAAAAAGCACTGTTCGAGAAATACGACATCGAAATGGCTGGCCCGCCTTTGCCGAAGAAGAGTGCGAGACAGGTGCAAACGGCAGAGCCAGACCTTTCACGCTACTAAGCGTGTGGCTGGCCCTGCGAAAATTCCCAAATCCACAAGATGGAGACCGCTAAATGCTCATCGATCTGAATGTGCTCCTCGAATACACCGATTGGGAGCGCCAGAAGTGGCGCGAATCGCTCCGCCAGCATGGCGATAGGATTCTGCTCACCACCACCGGCGCGAATAGCGATGCTCGTTTCGAAACCGTGGGCGATTTGATCAGACACATCTTTTCCGCGGAAAAGCGTTACGTGGAGCGGCTCTCAGACAAGCCGCTAACCGATACCGCCTCGCTTCCAACCGAGAATATCGAAGTGCTCTTCAAGTTCGGCCAGGAAAGCCGCAAAGCGCTGCGCGAATTTATCGACACGCTTCCCGCTCAGGAATGGGATAAGCCCAGAGACTACACGATGGGCACTCATCCTTTAAGAGCGACTCCGAAGAAATTCATCATCCACGTGCTGCTGCACGAAGTCCGTCACTGGGCGCAGATCGCCACGCTGCTTCGCCACAATGGTATCAAGGGCGACCTTCATGACTTTCTCTTCAGCCCGGCCTTGGGCGGCGACGCCCGCCTACAGCAAACCAAAGCCTGAATGCGGTCAGTGCAGCTGAAGCGGCGCTGGCCGTGTAAGCTGTCATTCCGAACGGAAGCGCAGCGCAGTGAGAAATCTGTCTTTCTTCACTCGTGGCAGTCGTAGCTCAGGTCGCGGCTGCGATCTGTGCAGACGAGACCTGAGGCCTTTCCGAGCGCCAGGTTCCAGCAGGGGGTTCAGTTTGAATTTTGGGCTAAGACGCTCAGCGGCCCTCGGATCAAGATTCTCGCAGGTCGAGCGACATGAAGACACTATTTGGGTCGAGCACATAGTCGGCAAACGGCGGGCAGTCTACGAAGCCGTGGCTTCTATAGAGTGCCCGTGCAGGCCGAAAATATTCCGACGCGCCCGTTTCGAGGCTGAGCCGCGAAATACCGCTTGCTCGTGCTATCGCAATAATGTGGCGCAGCATCGCCCTTCCCACTCCCCTTCTGCGAACGGCCCGAGCGGTATGCATCGACTTGATCTCACCATGATCAGCAGAGAGCCGCTTCAGCGCACCGACCCCCAAGAGCGTCTCGTCCTCCCAGATCGTCCAAAAGCTGATGTCGGGCGATTGCAACCCGTTGACGTCCAAGGCATGTGCGCTACCCGGAGCCGTTTGCGACCTGGCATTGGTCAGATGGATGTGAAGAAGCTCGACCACGCGCGGGTCGCTGAAATCGCCTTGGATGATTCGCATCATGGCGGCCGTCCCCTTGCCGAAATTCAAACTGACCCACTACGCGGGTTCCGCAGCTCTTTACTCGTGGAGTAAAATAGAACAGGCTCGAAATTTGTCCCGCACCGACCAGACGAGTTTATTCGAATTGCGCGGCCATTTGCTGGCGATTGCCACCACCGGGGGGCTTAAAGTACGTTTAGAATCAACACTTGCAGAAAAATGTGCGGGGTGGGGCCATACTGGGATGGATCCCCGAGGTGAAATCGATGCGCAAAGTTAATTGGGCTGTGATCGGCCCATCGCTGCTCTTGGGAACCGCTCTGCTTTTCGCTTTGGCTCCGCGCAGCGGAGCCCGGCAGACAACGCAGAGCAAAAAATCTGCCGACGCAAACTCCCATGCCCTGCAATACCCCGGCGAAAAGCATCTCGCCAATATTCGCCAGCTTACTTTCGGCGGACAAAGCGCCGAAGCCTATTTCTCCGCAGATGACAAATATCTGACCTTCCAGCATCAGGGCCAATTTTTCGATCCCGCCACGCATAGCCCGGTCGGACCTAACATTCCCTGCGACCAGATTTTCACGATCCCCGTCGACACTCCCGACGGTAAGCCCGCCACTCCAAAGATGCTCAGCAACGGCAAAGGCCGCACGACCTGCAGCTATTTCTTTCCTTCCGGCGACCGCATGCTTTATTCCTCCACCTTCGCCGCGAATCCCGCGTGCCCGCCGCCGCCCGATTATTCGCTCGGGTATGTTTGGCCGATTTACGACACCTACACCATCTATACGGCGAAGCCTGACGGCAGCGACCTCCGCCCGCTTAATACTGCGCACGGCTATAACGCGGAATCCACCATCACGCGCGACGGCAAGCACGTCGTTTTCACCTCCACGCGTAATGGCGACCTCGATGTCTTCACCATGGATGCCGACGGCACAAACGTGAAGCAGCTCACGCACGAATTGGGTTACGACGGCGGCCCGTTCTGGTCCTATGACGGAAAAAAGATCGTCTACCGCGCGGAGCATCCGCAAACGCCCGAGCAGATCGCCGATTACAAAAATCTCTATGCGCGCGGCTTGATTCGTCCCGGCAATCTGGAAATCTGGGTGATGAACGCAGACGGCTCCGGCAAACATCAAATCACCCGCAATGGCGCTGCGAATTTCGCACCGTATTGGTTGCCGGACGGCAAGCGCATCGTCTTCGCCTCGAACGTGACCAATACAAAAGATCCCGCCGGCTTCGATCTGTATATCGTCAATGAAGATGGCTCCGGGCTCGAACGAATCACCTACTATCCCGGATTCGACGCTTTCCCGATGTTTTCCTCGGACGGCAAGCGGCTGGTATGGGCCTCGAATCGCAACGGCACCGTCGAGCACGAGACGAACATCTTCATCGCCGATTGGGTCGAGTAATGGGGGCTATTCAGTATCACTGGCTGCGCGTCGGCAGTATTGACGGTTGAATAGGGGGAGTGCTAGTCTCCGAAGTCAGATAGCGGCCAAGTGCCACAAGCTAGGGAAGATCAATCTATGTCCAAAATTGCGCTCTATTTCGCTCTGCTGCTGGGCTTGTTGAGCCAGATTCCCGCGCGCGCCCAGGCCGGCAAGCCCGGCTCGCTCGATTACAACTACTTCAAAACCAAAGTGCAGCCGATCTTCCTGGCCAAGCGCACCGGCCACGCGCGCTGCATCTCCTGCCACGTGACTCCCACTGGTGCTGTTTTCCAGTTGCAGAAGCTCTCGCCGGGAGAAACCACCTGGAATGAAGAGGAGTCGCGCAAGAATTTCGAGGCGGTCACCAAACTCGTAGCGCTGCCGGGCAATCCCAAGAGCCCGCTGCTCACGCATCCCTTGGAGGAAGAGGCCGGGGGCGATTTCTTTCATAATGGCGGCAAGCATTTCAAGTCGCAAAATGATCCGGAATGGAAAACCCTGAAAGCATGGATAATGGGCGAGACGGGCACTAAAACTCAGGCGCGCAATTAGGTACGGGTTCTTCTTAGGTTTTTCTTCTTGTGGAGGCGACGATGATCACGAAGCGGCTGTTTCTCCTGTGTGCCATGGTTCTTGCGGTTGTCGCTCTATGCGGCTTGACGCTGAGCGCGGCAGGCAAGCCGAATCCGAATACCAAGGTGACCCGCATCATTCAGACCAATAGCGCTGGGGACAGCGTTGACGTCATCGATCCCGCCACGAATAAAGTCGTCGGAGTGATCGAGGGCATCGAAGTGAACCACGGCGCCGGCGTCGCGCCCGACGGTAGCCGCATTTATATCAGCGATGAGGCGCAAAGCACGCTGGACGTGGTCGACGCCAAGACTTTGAAAGTAACCAAGCGCATCCCTCTGAGCGGCCATCCGAATAATGTTGCCGTGGCGCCTGACGGAAAGCGAGTCTACGTCGCCATTGCCGAGGCTCCTGGCGGTGTTGACGTAATCGATACCAGTTCTCTCACGGATATCAAAACCCTGCAGACGAAGGGGCCCATACACAACCCCTACGTCACGCCGGACGGCAAGTATGTGGTGGCTGGCTCGATTAGGGGCAAATCGGTCAACGTGATTGATACGCAGACCGACCAGACCGCTTGGACCCTACTAATGGACCTGGGCGTCCGGCCCATGACCTTCTCTAGAAATCCCGACGGCTCGACCAAGTGGCTCTTTGTTCAATTGTCCGATTTCAACGGATTTGCAGTCGTCGATTTCGCGACGCACAAAGAAATCAATCGTATTCATAATCCCGATCTGCTTCCCGGAAAGTCAATAGTCACCGCGGGCGCCGATCCCTCTCACGGCATGGCAGTCACGCCAGACCAGAAAACGCTGGTCGTCTGCAGCCGGGAGAACAACGAACTGTTCTCTTATTCTCTGCCGGATTTGAAGGTGATCGGGCGCGCCTACCTGGGTGGGAAGGGCGCCGCCTGGGTCACTCTCACGCCGGACGGCAAGACGGCCTATGTGGCCATGGCGGTTACGAATGACGTCTCGGCCGTGGACGTCAAATCCATGAAAGAGATCGCGCGCATCCCCGTTGGCTACGTCCCCAAGCGAAACACTACGGGAATGCTACCCGCGCAAACCGCGGACTAATTTCCGATCGCAGGCCAACCGAAAACTCCGCCGCGAATATCCGGAAACTTCAGGTTTCCTGAGGAGATCCCATGTCGCGCATGAGGATACCGCTTTATCTGCTCGCCTTTGCGTGTCTGCTCCTGGCATCTGCTTGGACCTGGAATCTCGGTGGCCAAGCTTCACAATCAAACACCACGGTCTTTGAAGGCGCTCGTCTGATCAAAGGCGATGGCAGCGCGCCCATCGAGAACTCTGCCTTCATCGTCACTGGCGATAAGCTTACGCAGGTTGGCCGGCGAGGTGAGCTGCGCGTCCCCGCAGGAGCCGCGCACGTTGACCTCACCGGCAAGACCGTTATGCCCGCGCTCGTGGATCTCCACGGCCACATCGGATACCAGAACATCGTCGAAGGCACGATGTCCAAATCCTTCTACACGCGCGAGAATCTCATCGACCATCTCCAGCGACTTGCGTACAACGGCGTGGGCGCCACGGTGAGCATCGGCGACCTCGAGGACCGCTCCGATATGCATGGCGGAAGAACGCATTGGGGCGACGTTCCTTTGCAGGTGCGAAAAGAGGTCATTCCCAACGCAGCGCTATTTCGCACCGCCGGAACCGGCATCGCCTGGCCGGGATCGGGTCCCCAAGGCGATCCCTCGCGAGTTGACGTGCCTTACTCGATCACCACGCCCGAAGAGGCGCGCAAAGCCGTTGACGACTACGTGAAGATGAAACCCGAATTCGTCAAGATCTGGGTGGACGACCGTGGAGGAACCAAGAAGACGCTCACGCCTCCGCTTTATCGCGCGGTTATCGACGAGGCGCACAAACACAATGTCCCCGTAGGCGTCCACAACGTCACCTTGGCGGATGCCAAGGAACTGATGCGCGCGGGAGTGGACGGTTGGCTTCACGTTCCGGTTCGCGGCGGTGAGGCTGTGGACGACGATCTGATCGGCATTGTGAAACAACGCATAGCCCAGAATAATCGCCCGACGATGTGGATGACGCCGGCCCTGATCACGGCGTGGATGGACACTCAGGGCGGCACACGGCCGGCCTGGCTCGATGATCCGCTGCTTCGCGACCTCTACTCTTCGGATCAGATCGAAGAATACTGGGGACGACCTCTGGCCAAGAAGACACCCGAAGAAGTGAAACGAGCGCGACAGGATTTTGAGCTACAGGCAAGCAACGCGATGAAACTAAGAGCGGCAGGCATGCGCATCGTGAGCGGAACCGACACCGGCCAGACTCGATTCTTCATCGGATACTTCAATCAATTGGATCTGGAGAGTATGGTCGCAATGGGCCTGACGCCTTCTGAGGCCATCGTCGCGGCGACGCGCGATGCCGCCGACATCGCGCATTTCAATGCGGGACTGATGGCGGCAGGCAAAAGCGCCGATTTCATCGTCCTCGATGCGAATCCGCTGGAGAAGATCGGCAATGCGCGGCGCATCAACCAAGTCTATCTGCGCGGTCAAAAAGTCGATCGCGCCGCTCTCAAGGCCAAATGGCTTGCGGAGCGAAACCGCAAAACCACTTCATCGCTGAAATAATTCCCGGCACATTACGCCAGAGAAAAAGAAAAAGCCGCCAAGCGCAATCTCGCTTGACGGCTGGTTGGTTGGATCGATTTTCTTACGGCGCTATGAGGCGCTATGGTTATGACTTCGGAGCGACGGAAGTCACCATCATCGTGTCGCCGTCAAGCTTCCTTTTACGGTGACGTTCTCGGCCGCGTATTTATCGAGGTCTTCTTCGTGGCCTTTCAGCTTATAAACTTTGTCTCCCACGACGAGGGCCCAACCGGCTTTCTTGGCACATGCACGAGCGCAGTCGGCCGCACTCATGTTCTTCATTTTGTGCTCGGCGCCGCAAGCGACGTCGCTGACCTTGCCGGTCAAAGTGGTTTGTTTGCCCTGAGGAGCGGCAGTAGTGAACGCAATCAATGTGAAAGCAGCGGTTACCATTACGGACCTGAGAATTTTGTTCAACTTCATTTCGCGTCTCCTTTGAGGCTGGGGAAACCTCTATCAGCTTACACCCGATTCAACTTTGCAGTCACGGCCAAGTGGCAGGCGATGAAGGGGGAGTCAATATTTGCTTCAGCAGCGCTTTTTCGCGAGCCAGCATGGCCGCTTCCCGTTGCTTGATTTCCGTGTCGCCGAGCCATTCGGGCTGGTGCCCCGTGATCACGACGGCATCGATCGGCGCGCCAACGCCATTTACATATTGCGCGGCTTTGGAGATGAGATAGATGCCTAAGTTCTTGGCGGCTTCGAGAGCCATGGAAGGCGAATAAAGATTCTCGGCCAGATAACGAATCAGAGAAGACTCACCCGCGCCAACGCACGTTATGCCGGCGGCCCGGTGCATTGCTCCTTGATCGAAAACGAACAGTTCCGGTGAGTTGAACACGCCGCCGACGCCGATCAGCATTTGCAGATTCGACGGCCGGCCCATTCCCGTGAACACTTCATCTGCCGTATCGTAGATTTGCTGAGGAATTACGCAGACGTCGCCTTCCTCTTCGGGACCCTGGAGTTCTAACAGCCTGCGCGAGATCTTCTCTACGGCTTCTTTCCACAGATCGGATGAGCCGCCATAACTCGAGACGAAAGCTGAACCAAACAGGTCTACGCAGGAGATTCGTTCTTCGTAGTATTTGTCTCCGCCTCGAGCTGATACTTCTTCGTCGGCGCAGATCAGTAAGCCTTCTTGCGAGGGCAGACCCAGTGCGATCGTCATTCGCCTTAAACCCCTGCGCGCTCCCGCGTTAGCACGGGGGATCCTTCCGATTCGGCGGGTTGCCAGCTAGAACTTCGCCAACCGGTTATCGCGGTTGCAGCGAGTCCGCAGACCGCCGCCGCGCTCAGCCAAAGAGCAGGAATCGCCTGGTTGCCGGTGACATGAATCAGGTAAGTGCTGATTGCCGGCGTGAAGCCGCCAAAGATTGCGGTGGCCAGGCTGAATGCCAGCGAAAAGCCGGACGTGCGCACATCCATAGGCATGATCTCGACAAGGAACGGGATCATCGCGCCGTTGTAGCAGCCGAAAATGCAGGAGAACCAGAGTTCGACGAGCAGCAAGCGGGTTGTCGACGGATTGCTGACCAGCCACGACATCGCGGGATAAGCCGTGAGCAACGTCGCCACAGTGAAGAAGTAAAGCAGTGGCCGGCGTCCAACCTTGTCGGAAATGGCGCCACCGATCGGCAGCCAGATGAAATTGGAGAGGCCCACGAACAGGGTCACCAGCAAACTCTGGCGGTTGCTCAAAAGCAGGACCTTTTCTCCAAATGTCGGCGTATACGCCGTGATGAAGTAGAAGCAGACGGTCGTCATTGTGGAGAGCAGCATACCGACGATGATGATTTTCCAATTGGCCGCGAGCGAAGCAAAAATCGCGGACATCGTGGGGCGAGTCTTACGGGCTTTAAAGACCTTGGTTTCTTCCATCGAACGCTGCAACCAAAACAGAAGCGGAATGATGAGACAACCGATCACGAAAGGTATTCGCCAGCCCCAAAGAGCCATACTTTGCGGCGGCAGAGCCAAACTAAGGACCACACCTAGCAAAGCAGCTGTCATCACCGACACCTGCTGGCTCGCCGATTGCCAGGCGCAATAGAAACCTTTGTGGCCGGGCGTGGCGATCTCCGCCAGATATACGGATACGCCGCCTAACTCCACGCCGGCGGAAAATCCCTGCAGCAATCGGCCTACAACAACGATGAGTGGCGCGAGAATGCCGATCGTCCGGTAGCCGGGGGTGCAAGCAATAGTGAAGGTGCCAACGGCCATCAGAAGCAACGCGAGTATGAGACCGGCGCGACGCCCATGCCGGTCCATGTACGCGCCCAAAATTATGGCGCCCAGCGGGCGCATGAGATAACCGACGCCGAAGGTTGCCAGGGTCAGCATCAGAGAAGCGAAGTGATTACTGGAAGGGAAAATAGCGTTAGCGATGTACGACGCGTAGTAGGCGTACACCATGAGGTCGTACATCTCGAGGAAATTGCCGCTGGCTACGCGTACAACGGAGCCTATGGTTGCGTCGGTTTGCGAATTGGTCAGCTCGCTACTCATCGTTTACTTAAGTACCGCCGCGACTCTTTCAAGCACCAGCGCCTGCGGTCGTTGCCGCGCCACGCCGCGCGCGCCGGGACGCTCGGCCGCGTATCGCAACAAGGCTGCCGCTCGATAGATTCCATGCACAAATTTGCAATAGGGCAACATCAGGAAGAGCGACACGATAACGCCCAGATGTACTGCCAGCAGAGCGCCCATTGCGGCGGTGCTCCGCATGGCAAGTAGCAAGAGGCCCGTCGCTGCTGCTACGAACAATAACACCAGGAACGAATAATCGATATCCAGTAAAAGTTTGGAGGCGGGCGCCGAGTCGGCGGTCAGTTTGATTTGCACCAAACCGGCGATACCGATCAGCATGGCGATGCCACCCAGGGTGCCCAGCAAAACCGGGACGCTGAAGAAGGGATAAGGGGAGACCCATCCGAAGACGTGCTCGTAGATCGCGGCGGTGCAGGTGGAAGCAAAACAAAAAAGGAATCCGTAGAACAGCGCATGATGAAAGTAGCGGCGCGATTGGGAGAAGGTTTCGTCCTTATTATTGCATCCGTCCCCGCCACCGCCGAGGTTCCGCAGGGTGAAAACGTCACTGAATGCTGCCAAAAACGATGGCGCATCAAGAGCCGAAGGGCTATTTGTGTCGCGCCAGAAACGAATCGCGCCTATAGCCAGCGCCAGCACTGCAAAAAGAAATGCGGCACCAGTAATGGCAATCATTACGCCTTCGGGTATGACGGCGTAAAAGGCTCCCGCACTTTGTTGCGCTGCTGCAGGCGACGATCCTCTCGACGAGCCAGACGAAAAGCGCCGTGCAGAGTAAAGCCAAAAAAGATGCCGCCAAACCGTTCCGCCGAAATAATCCGGCGAGAGGCCGCGGCCAGGCGTAGCGCTCATATGTTTCCAGGCGAAGATCGGCAAAAGCTTTCGGCAAATTCAGGGCGAACTCGTGCGGCGGCGCATATTGGCACGAGTAATAGCAGCCGCGGCAATCGTGGCAAAGATTCGCGAGATAACTGAGATCGCCGGACGGTGAATTGCCGCCGCAATTCGATGGCAGGGAAGACGGCGCAATATCCTTCGCAGTATCTGCACGCGTTGCAGATCTCGACGAAACGCCGCGATCGTTCCTCAATTTCAGCCGAGAGCAACTTTGGCCGCCTCTCTTCCGGCGATCCGGCCGAAAACGGCGCCGATAGCCATGCCGATGCCGGCGATATAGCCTTCGCCGAGGATATTGCCGGCCATAATTTCGCCCGCGGCAAACAGATTGGCGGAAGGCCGCTCGTCTTGCATCAGGACGCGCGCATTCTGATCCACTTTCAGGCCCAAATACGTGAAGGTGATGCCGGGACGCAGCGGGTAACCGATGAACGGCGGCACATCAATCGGCCGCGCCCAATGCGTTTTCGGCGGAGCAATTCCTTCTGTCCGGCAATCATCGAGGATGGCGGAATCGAATTTGCCGGGACGCACAGCCTGGTTGAAATTCCGTATCGTCGTTTCCAAGCCCGCCGCATCAACGCCAAGTTTCTGGGCTAATTCGCCTATGCTTTCAGCGCGTATTGGGGGAAAGGCGGAGGGCATGAAGAGCCTCTCTGATTTGGCATCGGTGATGGCGTAAGCGATTTGCTCCGGACACTGCGCCACCAGGCGTCCCCAAATCGCATAGCGCTTGGGCCAGATGTCTTCGCCTTCATCGTAAAAGCGGCACCCTGCGCGGTCGACTACAATACTGAAAGGAATGCAGTCGAGACGCGAGACGATTCCGCCGTCAAATTTGGGCGCGCGGGCGTCCACTGCGACAGCATGGCATTGCGTCGGATCACCGACCGGCGCAGCACCCTGATCGAGAAGATTTTTTAGAACCACGCCCTGCGCATAGGGCGTGCCTCGCACGATGAAATTGCGGGCAGCATCTCCCCAATACTCACGCAGCCAATCGATATTGGCCTGAAATCCTCCCGAGGAGACCACCACGGTTTTTGGCCGCACGCTGCCGGATGCGCCATTTTTCGCGGTCGAGACTTCTCGCACCATGCCGTTGAGCAAGCAAAGTGACCGCACTTCCGTGTCGTAGGCGATGCTTATTCCCAGGCGTTCCGCGGCGCCATAGTACGCGTTCATGAGAGCCTTGCCGCCGCCCAGAAAAAAAGCGTTTGTGCGGGAGAGACTTAAAGTGCCTTCCAACGCCGGCTGGAAGCGCGCGCCGTGCGCGTGCATCCACGGCAATAATTCGGCGGTCGAATCGATGGTCATGCGAGCCAGATGCTCGTCCGTTTTGCCGTGAGTTACGCTCAGCAGGTCGCGCCAATAATCGGAACTCGAATAGCTCCGGTGAGGGTTGCCGTGGGAGATTGATGCATGAGCCGCAGGTTGCGGGTATGGCGGCTATTGCCGCCGCGGAATGCTCTGGGCGCATGCTCGAGGAGCATGACGGAGGCTCCCGCTTCGCGGGCCGTGATCGCCGCAGAGAGGCCCGCATTTCCGCCGCCCACAACGAGAACGTCGCAAGATTCCATCACGTGCGCTGCAAAAGCGGGCGCAGTTCGCGAATGTCCTTCATGCTTTCGAGCGCGAGGACTTTGTTGATGAGATTCGTAGTGGTTGTCGCGCTGAGTGTCGGAGCCATCAAGTCGCGCGCTTTGGCCACGACCTCATCCCGGCCCATGGGGTTTTCCGCGGTGCCGCGCACGGCATCCACGCGCTCGCTTAGGCGAGTTCCGTCAGTGAACGTGACTTCCACGACGCCCACGCGCTTGGGCAGCAGTTTTTCGAGTTCCGCGTCGGGCACGAGCTGGATTTTGGCGCGCTCGTGAACGACGGCGGGATCCTGCATGCGGGCCTTATCGTGCGCGGCGCGGAAGGATGCCGTTTTGTCGATGAGCATCACGGCCAACATGTATTGAAGGCAAATATCCGGAATGTCCCGGTTGTTCACCACGCTGGCCTCATCTGTAGCCAGGTGCACGGTGACTTGTTTCACCTCATCCGGTTCAAACGGGCGCTTTTTTCGAATATTCTCCAGCGCGTCGAGCGGCGCCTGAATTGGCGAGCCTACCGTCCACTTCTTTATATTGGTGCGGACGACTTCGTAGCGCTCGCCGAGTTTGTCCACGAGCCCTGCGGGATCGGCCTTGGGCAAGCTGGCGACGAGGAAATTATCGGCGCCGGAAAAGGCGTCGTTCACGCCGGTCCATCCGGATTGGACCAGCAGCGCCGCGGTGACGCCATCGCGCGCGGTCATGCCTCCGAACACAAACGCCTTCTCGAAATGTTCGCTATCGCGCATCCAGAACGAGATGCCGGAGGATTGCTGCGCGGCATAATCGAGGAGCCAGCGCATCTGCTGCGCATTGAGATTCGCGGCGCAACCTGCGGCGGCGGCCGCGCCGAAGCCTTCCGAAAGGCTATGCGTGTCGCGGTGTGTCTCATCCATGAACTTTTGCCCGCCCAAAGTCATGGAGACGCGCGTCCCAACGTCATATCCCAGCGCAACGGCGCGCAAGAATTGCGCCCCGTCTGTAGGGAAGCGTTCCCCCGCTGCCAATGCAGCGGGCACAACGGCACAGCCCGGATGCGAAAGCGATGGAGCGTGCGAATCATCAGTTTCATCCGCTTGCGCCAGAACGCCATTCGCGAGTGCGGCCTCGATGGGGCCGCAGAGCACGTTCGAAGCAACTACCGTGGCAATTTTCTCGCCGCCGTAGGCTCGGGCGAATTGAATCGCGGCCTTGCCGGGAGGAAGTTCGGAGCCCGAAACCATCGAAGCGATGGTGTCCAGCACGTGGTGCTTCGTTTTCTCGATGACTTCTTCGGGTAACGCACGAGTACGCGCCTCGGCCATGTAACCGCTGAGTCTGGTCATTGCTGGGCTGACCTGGTCGGCCGCCAATCCCAGCCAGGGCCTGCATGCAGCGGCGATCATCGCCCAGCCGGCCTGCTTCAGCAGGCCACGGCGGCTGAGATCCGCGCGGCGATCGCGCGCCTCGACACTTTGCCGGTCATCTGGCATATGAGCCTGCCTTTCTGCTATCTATTACATCAGGTTAATTAAGACCATGTGCCAAAGGCAACCTAGTCTTCTACACCTGGAGTGCCCAGTTTCAAACGAAAAATCGGGGCGAATCCGATCGAGGGAGCCCTGATTAAGGTTGGCTTCAGCTTCACCTGATTATGTAATGCACCAGGATTGTAGATACGCGTCGGAGCAATCAAAAAAGTTTAAAGCAGTGACGGCGCCAGCATCGTGGGGTAAGCTGGTCTATAAGGCGGGGATGACAAAATGAATCCGGCAGCATTTGTCGCGGAAGCGATAGCCGACTTCGGCACAGTAGGCGCGATCGCGCCGAGTTCGCGGTATCTGACGCAGGCCATGCTGCGGCCGCTGCCGCTGGGAAATGCGCGGGTGGTGGTTGAGTTGGGACCGGGCACCGGCGTCATGACGCGCGCCATGCTGGACGTCATGCCTTCTAACGCGACTTTGCTGACGTTTGAGATCAATCCGCGGTTTGCTCGACACCTGAGATCGACTATCAAGGACCCGCGCCTGGTGGTCATCCACGCGCGGGCGGAAGCGCTGCTCGAAGAGCTGAGCCGGCGCGGGTACCGGCACGTAGATGCGATGCTTTCGTCACTGGCCATGGGCTTGATGTCAGATCGCGAAAGGCACGCACTATTGAGCGAAATCAGTATTAGCCTCAGGAAGAAAGGTACTTTTACGCAGTATCAATATCTGCACGGTTTGCAATTCAGGGACCGGCAACTGAGCAAGTTCGATATGTTCGGGCTTCTGGTGCGCTATTTTCGCTCGGTGCAACGGACGATTACCTGGCGCAACCTGCCGCCCGCCTTCGTCTTCACCTGCCGAGGCGCCAGGCTCAGCACCCCGCATGACTCAATCGAAGCACCCGCATTCAGGAAAAAGTAAATCGGCCTGTCGCCGGGTACGTGTTTGTACAAATAGGCGCGTGAATCAGATCATCTACTTTGGCCTGCCGGAAAGCTGTCTCGCGTCCTGATCGGCTTGCATCACGTCATCCAGCCTGCCCAGATCACGCCATTGATACTCATCGGAACGAAACGCGATGATTTTTTCGCCCTGGGCGGCAAGGCGCAGGTAAGGCGCGATGATGGAAAACACGCCTTCTTCCGTCATCAGTGAGAAAAGGCGCGGAGAAATGACGTGAATGCCGGAGAAAGCCAGCGCCTTTGGGTGCGATGAGCTGCGAACGAGTTCGGCCTGGCCGTCCTTTCCCGATTTCCGGCCGCAAAGCTGGAGCTGCTCGTCAAAGAGCAGATAGCGGCTGGTGGGGCGCTCTTGCACTGCAAGCGTCGCCAGAGCGTGATTTTCGGCATGAAATTGCGCCATGCGGCGAAGATCGATCGTGCTGATGACGTCGACGTTGTGCAGAATGAACGGCTCTTCGGCGGCCCCCGAATTCTCCAGGAAGAAGTAAGCGGCTTTTTTCAGGCCGCCGCCGGTATCGAGCAAAACGTCGTCCTCGCGGGAAACCTCGATGCGCATGCCGAAATTCTTGTTCGCCTTCAGGTAATCGACGATCATGTCGGCGAAGTGATGCACGTTGACGATCACTTCGCGAATCCCGAAGGAGTTCAGGCGCGCGAGCGCGATCTCCAGCAACGTGCGGCCCCCGACTTCCACCAGAGCCTTGGGCCGATTATCCGTGAGCGGCCGCAAACGCGTACCCAGGCCGGCGGCCAAAACCATGGCCCTCATTTGCCCTGCTTCTCGAGTTCGAGGTGGCGGACGACAACGTTGATGCCCGTTGCGAGCGCGCAGGTGTTTTGCCAATGCCTCAGCGAGATACACCGACCGATGCTGGCCTCCGGTGCAGCCAAACGAGACCATCAGATTCTTGAAGCCGCGACTCTGATAATTGCTCAAGCTGGCGTCTACAAGCGAAGCGGCACTGGCTAAAAACTGATGCACGCTCTGTTGCCGGTTGAGATAGTCGATCACCGGCGCGTCTTTGCCGGTCAAAGGCTTGAAGCGCTCTTCGCGTCCGGGATTCGGAAGACTACGGGCGTCAAAAACGAATCCGCCGCCGTTTCCGCTCTCATCTTTTGGAGAGCCTCGGTGAAAGGAAAAGCTGAAAACGCGCACGGTGAGATTTTTTGTCTCGGAGGTCGAATTCCGATTCAGCAGGCAGGGTCTGCAGTTTCTCCGAATTCACCATGCCTCTGAAGGCGGCCATCAACGTGGGCAGCGCAATGGGCAATTCGACGTGTTCCAGCAGCCAGCGCAAGCTTTTCAGCGCGTAGGGGACGCTTTGCAGAAAATGGGTCCTCTGCTCGTAAAAGCCGCGAAAGCCATACGCGCCTAACGCCTGCATGAGCCGGATGTAAACGTAGGCGTAGTAGTAGTGCATGAAGGTATTGCGTTCGAGCTTGATAAAAGCCGAGAGCCGCTCGAGATAATCGTCAAGCAACTGCTGGCGGAGTTCGGGCGGCAGGTCGGCCTTGGAATCAAACAAAAGCGAAGCGATGTCATATTGCAATGCGCCTTTGCGGCCGCCTTGATAGTCGATGAACCAGGGACAGGCGTCGCGCAACATGACGTTGCGTGACTGGAAATCGCGGTAGAGGAAGTAATCGCCGTCGGCTTGCAGCAGGAAGTCAGCGAGGCGGACGAAATCGTCTTCCAGCGCCTGCTCGTTGAAGGAGACGCCCGCCAGCCTTAGAAAATAGTATTTGAAATAATTCAAATCCCAGGCGATGGACTGGCGATCGAAGCTGGAACGCGGATAGCAGACGTTGTAGTTCAAGCCGCGGCCGGCTTCGACCTGGAAGCGCGGCAACACGGCAATGACCTTGCGATAGGCTTCGATTACCGGTTCCGCAATCCTTTCGCCGGCGCGATTTGCGGATAGAAAGTCAAAAAGCGTGGTGTCCCCGAGGTCTTCTTCGAGATAGGCGCCCTGGTCCAAATCATACGCATAGATTTCCGGAACCGGCAGCCGGTGGCAGCGGAAAAATTTAGAGAATTCAATGAATGCGACGTTTTCTTCGCGAACGTTGTAGAGAACTCCGATCGCTTTGACTTTACCGTTTGTGAGACGCACGAGCCGGCGTCCCGAACCGCCCAGGCGGTCATCGACGGGCTGCGCCTGATCGGGGAATGAGCGGAAACGCTCTTCAAACAGTTTGTTCAACACGTCCATGGAATGTTTTCGGGCGATCGCGTTTTTCGGGCTATCGGGTCCTTACAACTGCCCGCCACGGCATTTCGTATGCCGATTAGTGCTTCGATTTTGCCGGAGAGTCTTTCTCCCAAGGAGTTTCATCGTTGCCAGGCAAAAACTCATATTTTTCAATCGCCGCAGCCATGCCAGACTTCGCGCCCGCCGTCGGTTCGCAGCGCAGAATGCGTCCCAGGCAACGCACTCGTACAGGTCCGGCCAAGGTGATTTCGTTCGGCAAAGTCATCTCCACCTCGACTGGTGTGCCGTCCTTGATGCCCTCCGGCAAAACGAAATAGATTCCGTTGGAACTTAGATCCTCGGAAATGGTCAAGGCTTCCCGCATGTCAGCGCCATCTTTCCAGCGAACGACCAGAGGCGACTGGAGGTCAAAACGATGAGAACGGCGACGCTCGATGAATGACACGACCGATCCTCCCGAACAGCCTATCAGGGCCGAACAGCCTATCAGGGCGAAATTGCGCCGTCGAACGAGCTGCGAGTTAGCTTAGCACCGCGCATATCGAAATCCCGAAACAAGAGCCACTGCTCAGCATCTGCAAATCACGGTCATAAATTTCGTTCGCCGGCGAGCGAAGAGATTGCTTGCGCGCGGCGGGATTGCTTTGCGCCGCGCCGGTCAACCCACACCAGCAGCACAAGGGCCGGCAGCGAAGCCACCGTGGTGAGCAGAAAGAAGAGCACCCAGCCCGTTGCTTCTGAGATCGCGCCGCTCGTTGACCCCACGAAGGTGCGTCCCAACAGTGCGAGCGAAGCCAGCAGCGCGTACTGAGTTGCCGTAAACTCGGGCGAACACAAACTAGAGATATAGGTGACCAAAGCAGTGCCTGCCATTCCCGTGGTTATATTTTGCGCGGTGACGCAGAACGCGAGGTACCCAATTTTATGGCCGCCCACGGCTTGGAGCACGTAAGTCAAGTTTCCGAGCGCCTGTACGATTCCGCAGAAAATCAACGAGCGGACAAGCCCAAAACGGACGGTAACGACTCCGCCCAGGAGCGCCCCTAAAATGACGGTGAAAGGACCGATGAGCTTCGAGACTACGGCGATCTCGTTCAGTGTGAAACCGACGGCAATATAAAGCGGCGTCGACATTACAGCGGCCATGCCCTCGCCCAGCTTGTAATCAAGAATTACTAGCATGATCACAAACCAGTAGGGTCGGCGCATAAAGTTCGAGAAGGGGCCGATCACGGCAGTCGAGAACCATTCTTCGACGGCCTTCCACCGATCGGTCTGTCTCTGATGTCGACGATCAGAAACTGCCGCTGGTATTGCAGGCTCGGGGCCGAGCAAGAACGTCAACATACTGACTGCAAGCAGGACGGCCATGGTGGCGTAGGCTGCAAACCAGCCAAAGCGCGCTGCGATGGCCAGGGCACCCGCGCCGGAAGCCAGCATGCCCATGTAGTAGCCGGTCTGGGTCATCGCGGCGCCCGGCCCTTGAAGGTCGACCGGGAGGATTTCGATTCGCCAGGCGTCTATGACGATGTCCTGGCTCGCAGAGAGGAAGGCCACCACGCCAGCCAAAATAGCCATGGTGCCTAAATTTCGCTTGGGATCGGACGATCCCAACGCAAGAATTGCCGCCACCAGGGCGATTTGGATGCTCAGCCCCCAACCACGGCGTCGGCCAAAAGGGAGCGGGGGGGTAAGTCGGTCGATCAGGGGTGACCACAGGAACTTCAGTGCGTAGAAAGAGCTGACCAGAGCAAAAGCCCCAATCGCTGCGCGCTTGATGCCGGCGGTGGCAAGCCAAGCCGAAAGGGTCACAATAAATGAGCATCAGCGGTAAACCGCTGGAGAAGCCGAGCGCCAGCACCTGGAGCACGTGCCGGTCGGTATAAGCCGCCAGCGAGCGCCGCCAGCCGGTCATTTCTTTATTGGGCGGTTTATTCTGCATGTCGCACGGAAGCTCGCAGGCCCTGTTTCGTTTAGGCGCAAACGCTCATTTTAATTGCGCTTCCCACTTTGGACCCATGTTTTTGAGGGCCCCGTCCTTAACGGGTACGTGCCAGTCGCGCTTACCCCCAAGATTCGGGCCGTAGCGCGCGATCGTTCTCAGGACGAACCTCTGACTCTCCTTCTTCGGTTAGATGCATAAATGACGCGCCGTCCACGCCAGCTCTTCGGTAGCGGATTTGAGGGTTTGGACGACATGCCACTTCCTGGCTGAGGCCAAGCATCCAATTCCCCAGAGGGAAATGAAAGAAAGCGCCGCAAGTGACCCGGCGCAATTCCGATAAATCGAGGAATCGATGAAACAGGATTCAGCACAAGTTTTGAAGATGTTTTCGGATATGCAACGCGAGCGACTGGACCTGCACGTTATGTTTGAAAGCTCGGGCAATGATCCAACGGCACGAGCGCAGGTACTTGACGCGGTGGACGACCTGGTACGCGAAGGGCTTTTACAATCTGCCGGCGGCGATTTTTATATTTTGACCGACAAAGGCAAACAGGCGCTAGCCTCATCGAAGCCGACGAAATAGCCGCTCCGCATATGGACTTTCCCGGTTACTTCGGTTCAACTGACGTCTCGAGGACTCTAGCGATCGAGTTATTCCTTGATCGCAAATCTGAGCTGCACGCCGCACACCTCGATCAAGTCGCCATCGGAAAGCAGCGCCGGAGCCCCGATGTTGTTTCCATTTATGGTCGGCACCTTATCGCCGCGGCCAAGATAGTAGCCATCGTCGCGGCGGTTGATTTGCGCAGCCATTTTCGGCTTGAACCAGCCGCGGAGCCGAATCGTAGCCATTTCGGATTTGCCGATCACGGTAAGTTTTCCGGTGAGCTGATATTCGGCCTGGTCGATTTGCCCCTTCACGCGGACCAGCGTGGCGACGCGAATGCGTGAAGGAGTGATTTGCGAACGCTCGCCCGCCGCGGCCATGTCCTGCATCATCTTGCGGCGTTTTTCCGTATCGAGAACCAATGTCTCATCCACACGAGGAGTTCCCTTAGTGTTCGCAGCGGGCCGGTGTACGTCCGGCGATTCGCCGTGAGCCGATTCGTCCACCTGAATCGAATGCTTGCCGATCGAAACCACGTCGCCATGTTTCAAGGCGCTGCGCTTCACGCGCTGATTATTGACAAACGTTCCGTTCAGGCTGTTGAGGTCCTCGACAACGAGGCCGCCTTGTTCGGACTTGATTTCGGCGTGACGATTGGAGACGGCCAGATTATCGATGGCGATGGAATTGTCGGGCCCTCGTCCAATCGTAATCGAGCCTCCGTTTGTAGCCACCTTCTTCAGAACCGAGCCTTCAAATTTCACGATCAGCACGGGCATTTTCCTCACCTCCAGAATTGGATCAAACGAGATTCGAGCTGCACCAGGGAATAAACTTCGCAAACCAACTTCTCGGCTTGTTCAGGCGAACGACGATGACGGTGATGTTGTCTTGACCACCGTGTTCATTCGCGCGGCTTACCAGCCGCTCGGCGGCAATCCGAACACTGGGAATTTGAGTCAGAATCGCGGCGATCTCGTCTTCCGGCACCATTCGCGTCAGCCCGTCCGAACAGAGCAGCAGCGAGTCGCCCGGGAACAATTCAATTTCGTCAGCGTCCACGCTCACGCTTTCTTCCGTTCCCAATGCCCGCGTCAAAAGGCTTTGCAGTTCGCTGGCGGCGGCCTGCTGATGACTCATAAGTCCGTGGCGCACTTGCTCGGCGACGAGAGAATGATCCGAGGTCAACTGCTGCAGCGCATCCGCCCTGAACAAGTAGGCACGGGAATCGCCGACGTGGGCCAGGCTCAAGCGGGTTCCAGAAATTCGCGCGGCTACGATCGTGGATCCCATTCCACGGCATCCCGGATCACGCATTCCGTGCTCATGAATCTCTCGATTGGCCATCTCGATTGCACGAACCAAAGAGTTCGTCCCGTTCGAAGATTCCGCATATGAGGTGAAAAGTTTTGGAAAGCCATCCGCGCCGTTCTCGCGGAGCGACCGATAACGGCTTCGACCGCCATTGCACTTGCGACTTCACCTTTGGCGGCGCCGCCCATTCCATCCGAGAGCACAAACAGGTTCTGATCCAGCGAAATGCGATAGCTATCCTCGTTGATCGGCCGGACCCGGCCCTTGTCCGTGCAGGCTGCAACGTCCAAATGAATTTGTTTCCCGTTCAATTTAGAAGCTCACCGCGAGACTGGTAAGAATGCGCTTCCATCTTTAGCTTCCAGATTTCTTCAGGGCGGAAGGAATCAGTACGTTTACGTACCGCTCGGCTTCCTTTGCCCTGATGCCACCGGACTGCGCGATTCGCTGAAAGGCGCTCAACACGCGGCCGCGGAGCATGCTTGTATTTTGCGTGGCGACTGCGCGGTCGTAGTCTTTAACGGCATGCTCGTAATCCGCATTGGCGGATAAATCGGCCGCGCCAGCGGCGAGGTTATCCTCAATCTGTTTCTGCGCCTTGGGGATCACGCTATTGAGGTAATCGCGAGCGTCCATTGCCAAGGGGCCCCCCGCGTCCGCGAGAGCCTTGAACTTCGGCCGCAACTCTTGCAATCCTTCGAGCGCAGCAGCGTCTCCCTTTAAGGCCAAGTTGCCGAATTGAGTCTCCAACTCGGCCAGTTGGGCTTCGTAGCCTTCCGAAAGCGTTGGGTCCACCGACCCGTTTCTGCGGGCGTTCTCGCGTACCATTTGCCGGATCACCGCATTTCGCCTTTGCCGCGCTTGCTGTTCGTGCGCTCCCCCCTCCGCCATGACCTCGTCGAGCGCCTTGATTTCCTTGAGAAGATGGCCGCGCTCATTAGAGCTGGCTTCCATTTGGGCTTCCGCCCAAAGCTGTTGTTCCTGGCGGCGCTCGGGAATCACCTGGTCCACGTATCGCTCGGCGTCGGCCCAGTGGCGGCCTGCTTCGGGGAGCAAAAGAAGGTCGCGGAGGGCTTTTTCGGCTCGATCGAAGCGGTCGTCCTGCAAATCGGCCATGCTCTGATCCCAGAGCGTTTGCTCCTCGCGTGCGGCGCGTTCCAGCTCCGCGCCATAAGCCTGCTCGCCGAATTGGCGCTGCAGATCGGCAACGAGGCCATTGAGAGGACCGTTCAGTTTGGCGGCGGCGGTGAGGTTGGTTTGCGCTGATTTGTAGTCGTGCTTATCCGCGGCTTCATGGGCAAGGTCGATCAGATGATGCTGCTGATCCTCGAGCGAGGGCGAGGATGATTCAGCGACGGGAACGGATGCAGAAGTAGATGCGGGGGTGGGCGCTGGCGCCAATGCCGGGGTTGCAGCCGGCGGCGGAGCGGGTGTGGTCACGGTGAGCTTAATCTCCGGATCTACAGCCGCCGCCACGATTTTGCGATGCCGAACGACCCCCACAGCAACAAGCAAAGCTGCCGCCAAAGTGGCGTAAATAGCCGCCGTTTTGAATCTCGAACGAGTCTTTACAGCCGGCGTCGAGCGATTCTGGGCTTGGGCCTGCGGCGCATCGGCCTTAGGGCGTGCATTGGGCTTTGACATCGGACTGCCGTTCGAAGCGCGCGGTGCCGCGGGAACAGGGCTCTGCTGCTGGGCTATGGAACGAGCGGCGGGCGCGTTGGGCTTCGAGGCACGCATCTTTTCCGCATCGTTCAATGCCTGCACGTCGATACGTTGTGTTGCAGCTGGCGCTTGTTGGGCCTTCGGCAGCGGGGTGGCCTTCGCGACGGCTGCCGGGGAAGCTTCCCGGTCGAGTGATGGCGCAATTTTTTCTAGATCCTTGAGGAACGCCGCCATCGTCGAATAGCGTTCCATGTGGTCTTTGCGCAGCGCACGCGAAACGATGCTTTCGAGTGCCGCGGGGCATTCAGGCACAACCTGTCGTATTGGCGCCGGTTCATTTTGCAGAATGCTCAGGAGCACAGCTGCGTGATTCTCGCCGGTGAATGGCCGTTGATAGGCCAGGAGTTCATAGAGAACGACCCCCAGCGCCCAGATGTCGCCCTGTGCGTCCGCGTGCTGGCCGCGAAGCTGTTCCGGAGGCATATAGGCGAGCGTGCCGAGCATGGCTCCTGTCTGCGTTTTCGAAGTGTCGGCGATGCGGGCAATGCCAAAATCCACGACTTTGACCACCCCGTCGCCGGTAACCACGATATTGGCGGGCTTGATGTCTCGATGGATGACGCCGCGACGATGAGCGAAATCGAGCGCGCGGCAGGTTTGGATTACGTAGTCGACCTTGGTGCCGAGAGGCAGCGCCGCCTTGCGAGCGACCAACTTCTCCAGGCTTTCGCCTTCCAGATACTCCATCGCTATAAATGGGGAGCCGCCGGATTCGGCCATTTCGTAAATGGTGACGATATTGGGGTGCTGCAAGCCTCCAGCAGCCCTGGCCTCGCGGTAAAAGCGCTCCAGCAAATCGACACTGTCAGCCACGCCGGACGTGATCGTCTTCACGGCCACGGCGCGTCCAATGAGCGGATCACGCCCCTTGAACACCACGCCCATGGCCCCGCGGCCGATCTCCTCCAGGATTTCGTATCTTCCGATCTGCTGCACGGCTGAGGCTCCCTGTAGGGCTAGTTTACCTATGGGGTCTGGTCGCCCTTGAGGTGGTTAGCGGGAGGCGTAGCCGAGGCGTTAACCGTAATCATTTGGAGTCGTTCCCATTGACCGCAGGCGGCCGGCAATACCAGCTAACTTAACCTTGCATTTCACGACACCCATGTCCCGGCCCTACTTCGGGCCGGGGTACACTGCTCTAATCACAACGTTTTGAAGACATCTAGCGGGGTAGGGTAGTAGACACGATCGTCCAAAATCTCTGGCGTGTTTGACGGTTTTGAGCTGCAATGTGGCGTAATGAAAGACTATTTTCTCGTTGAGCATCTCTCGTTGGAACGCCTGCTGGAAGAGTGGCGGTGGCTGTGTCCCCAAACCGTGGCGCTCATCGCCAGAAACGCCTTTGGGGACCTGTACCTTCGCGATGAATTCGGAAAGATATTGAAGCTGGATGTCGCCATCGGCCAAATCAAGGAAGTGGCTGAATCCGAGACCGAGTTTCGCAAGTTGGCCTCCACGAAAGAGAAGCGGGAGGAATGGTTTGCCGAACGCGACGAACTGGCCGCGTCAGGACGCGGACTGAAGCCGGGCGCCAATCAGTGCATTGGCTTCAAGACGCCCCTTGTATTTGCCGAAAGCGGGACTCCAAACAACGCGTACGTGGCCGACCTGTATGAATATGTCTCCTTCCTTGGAGAACTGCATCGGCAGATCTCGCAACTGCCTGAGGGTTCGAAGGTGCGGTTAGAATTCACGTGAATCGGCAATCCGCCCGGCGATGTGCTAGCTCCTCCCAGCCTAACGGGAGCGATGTATACTGCTCGCCGCAAAAGGACCCGAGGAGTTCGTCTCATGCCTAGAAATGCCGCAGGTGCTGCTTAGTGTTTTAGGCGCGCTGGCAATTGCTCTTTCGCTCTCGATTTTTCCTGTGCTTCTGCATGCTGATTCTTCGAATGCACAAGTCGATGCCATACACACGTCTCGAGGTGAGCTGCGTCTGAGGCCGCTGTATCACGGCAGCGTGATGCTCGAATTTGGCGGGAAAGTGATTCACGTCGATCCCTGGAGCCAAGGGGACTACACGGGCGTTCCGCAGGCCGATCTGATCGTCGTGACACACACCCACGCCGATCATCTGGATCGCATGATGATCGACAAGCTGAGGAAGACCGGAACGATCATCGTTGGGCCGCCCGCGGTCATCGACACGCTGAACTGCGCTCCCGCCTGTGGCGAGGTGGAGGCGATCAGCGATTCCGAGCAGAAAACAGTCATGGGCATCGAGTTCGAAGGCGTGCCGATGTACAACATCGTGCGCGGATCCGGGCCGGGAAAGCCGTTCCACCACAAGGGCATCGGAAGCGGCTACGTTCTGAATTTTGGCGATACACGCGTTTATTTTTCGGGCGACACGGAATGCACGGCGGAAATGAAGGCGCTGAAAAACATCACCGTCGCCTTCCTGTCGATGAATCCACCCCGAACCGAATCAACGCTCGAAGCGGCGGAGTGCGTGAAAGCGTTCAAGCCGAAGATTGCCTATCCCTACCACTATCGCGGCTCGAAACCCGAGGAATTCGCGGACGCGCTGAAGGGCACCGGTGTTGAAGTTCGAGTTCGGAAGCTAGAAGGCGAGCCGTAGGAATCGCATGGCGTGAAGTCCTGCAAGCTGCCGAAGAGTTGTCCAAAGCTGCTGAGAAATGTAGTATCAAATCTTAATCCAGTGGCACGATAGCTCAATGGCAGAGCGGCGGTCTCATAATCCGTAGACCAGGGTTCGATTCCCTGTCGTGCCAAACCCTTCCTCCAAATCGAATGTAAAGCTCCGAAGAAATTGACCCGCGACGATGCCCTCGGGAATCAGCGATTCCCCGGGGGGCGCTTTGGCCCGCAAATTCGTTGAATCAAGGCCCCGGGAGGCGTACGATGCGCGAAACAGAGGTCCAACCGAAAATTCAGCATTATCTAGCTCCGAAGAGCACTCGGATGGCAGAGGGAGAAACGCAATGAAGCACCTGATCAAACAGTACCTCGATAGCGGAATTTCCCGAAGGCAACTACTCTCAGGTTTAGGGACCCTCGGAATCACCGCCGCTGCGGCAAATTCCATGGCGCAGTCGCTTGCTCCATTTCTTCCGGCTACGGCGGAAGATGCTGCCGCAAATCCGCCGTCAGGATCGTCAGCATCGCGAAACGTACAAGGGACTGGCGGCGCGCTGCTCGTGGCGCAGCTGAAAGCGTCCGGCGTCGGGCATATCTTCTTTAATCCCTCTTCCGGAGCGGCTCCATTCTTTGACGCGTTGGTGGACGAACCCCAGATGACTTTGATCAAGGCGCTTCAGGAAGGCGCGCTGGTGGCGATGGCGGACGGTTACGCGAAGGCGTCCGGCAAGACTCCTTTTGTGATTTGCGCTCGGCCCGGGTTTCCGAATTCGATGACGCAGCTATACAACGTCTGGAAGGACGAGATTCCCATGGTGGTCGCGGTGGATTACGTGAACCGCGCGACGCTGGGCGAAGACGGCTTCGAAGACGCCGACCATCTGGAAAGCATCGCGCATCCGATCACGAAATGGAATTGGGTGGCGCAGTCGGCGGAGAAGATTCCGGAAGTGACGCGCCGTGCCTTCAAATTTGCGTCCACGATGCCAAGCGGCCCCGTTTTTTTGGCTTATCCGGAAGACATCCTCGACGATGAAGCTCAGGCGGCCGTAATCGACCAAGCCAAATTCGAAGTGTCGATGAAAGTACGTCCCGATCCGGATTTGATCGAGAAAGCCGCGCGCATGCTTCTCGAGGCGCAAAGCCCTCTGCTCTACGTGGGAGATGAAGTCGCGTCGGTGCGGCGCGCAGAAAGATGTTGTGGAACTGGCCGAGCTATTGGGCGTCCCCGTAACTCGTGACGGCGGCACCATCGGCTGGTCCAAAGCATTCCCGACGAAACATCCCCTGTACCTCGGCACGGCCCTCCGGCAGATGCGTTATCCATCGAATGTGGACGTGATCTTGAATCTCGGGAGCCGTCTCGCCTATGGCGAGAGAATCCAGCCGGGCATAAAGCTGATTCAAGTTCGAATGGATCCCACCAACCTCGCCCGTACCGCGGCGACGGACGTGGCGATTTTCGGAGACTTGAAGTTTACGACGGCTGATCTCGTGGCCGCGCTGCGGAGCATGGCTACCGCAGACCGCCTGCGGCAAATTAGCCAAGAGCGCACCGGCAAGACTCGCGAGTACACCGCAACCATGGCGAAGTTCCGCGAGTCGCTTGGGCGTGAAACGTGGAACCACAGCCCCGTCAGCTACGAACGGCTGGGCATGGAGCTCGAGACCGCTTTGGACAAAGACGCTTGCGTCGTGGCGGAAAGCGATTCGGGCCGAAAGATGGAAGACTTCATGTCTTTCGGCGGATCGGACAAACAATACTTCACGACCACCGGAGCGGCGCTGGGATGGGGATTGCCGGCGGCGTTCGGCGTGAAACTGGCGCATCCCGATTTGCCGGTGGTGTCGGTAGTCGGGGATGGCGCGTTCCTCTTTGCGGGCCCGCAACCTCTCTGGAGTTATGCCCGCTACAAGGCGCCGGTCACGATCATCGTTTGCAACAATCGCAGCTACAACAATGAACGCAACCGCATCTGGAACGTCGGCGGAAGGCAATTCCAGACCGGCCGCGACATGACCTGCTACCTCGGCGACCCGGATATCGATTACGCGAAACTTGCCTCGGGATTCGGCGTGGAAGGAGAAATTGTCGCCGAACCTGCGCAATTGCAGGCGGCGCTGCAACGCGCGAAACGCGCCACGGCGGATGGCCGGCCTTATCTGCTCGACGTCCATATTGAGCGCAACGGCATTGGTGCGACGTCGACGTGGTATCCGCCGTATTCCATTGCGGACTTGCGGCAAAGGAAGGTGTGACATGCGTTCAGACAGTGATGCCCCGCCTCCGAACGTACGTCGCGCGGCTGTGTGCGCTCGCGGTCTTGGCAATCAGCTTTATCGCGCCGATCCATGCGCAATCGCAATCGCCTGCAAACAACTTGCCCGCGGGAAACGGAAAGGACATCGTCGCCGTAGCATGCACGCAATGCCACGGTTTAAAACTGATCGTGGCGTTGCGAGATGGCCCTGTGGGTTGGAAGCACTTTGTTGACGACATGGTCTTGCGGGGAGCGCAACTTTCGCCTCAGGAAGCGGACACTGTAGCCCAATACCTCGCAAAAAATTTTGGGCCAGGCACGTCCCCGATGCAAAGTGGTCTAAAAACCGAAGCCCTGCCAGCAGGCGACGGCCAGAAACTAGTCGAGTCACACTGTGCCCTCTGTCACGACTTGGGGCGGATCACCACCGTCGGGAGAAGCAAGGACGAGTGGAATAGCACCGTGGGCAACATGATGGCGCGCGCAGGCACAAACGTTGCGACGCAGGACGAAGTCTCGACAATGGCATCCTATCTGGCGAGCAACTTCGGCAAGAAATCGAACTAACCTTATTTAACGGGACCTCCACATCTGACGTCCCTACCTCCTCTGAGCCGCCGCTCTCTACGGCGTGACGTGCGTCAGGGCGTCCTTGGGCTCCCTCTTCCCCTTCGATTGTGAATACTCGCCTTGACACATTTTCTAAAACGGTGATATAGCCACATCATTCCTGGATCACTCTCGCAGTTTACTTAACGAAGCGGAGCCCATTGGGTGTTTTTCTCATTGGAACACGGTTCCACTGGGGCAGATGGCTAAGAGGAGGGGTGTCTATGAATTCCCAAGTGTTGAGGAAGTCTCTCGCGCTTTTCGCCGCAATTGCGGGATTAGTTCTGCTGGGTCAATCCTTGTTCGCGCAAGGCACACAGGGTCGCATTCTGGGTACCATCACGGACCAAACTGGTGGTGTCGTCGCTGGGGCGACGGTGACCGTCACGGATGTTCAAAGAGGCATCCCGCGATCCTTGACCACGGATCAATCAGGCGAATACGTCGCCACGAGCCTGCTTCCCGGAACGTATACGGTTCGAGCAGAGGCCAAGGGCTTCAAAACTGTCGAACGCGCGAATCTTTTGTTGGAGGTAAATAAAGATATTCGGGTTGACCTCACGCTCCAGCCCGGCGAGCAAACGCAGACCGTGATCGTCAACGAAGCGGCGCCAGCCGTTGAAACCACCAATGCCATTCTTGGCGGAACTCTCAGCAACGAGACGATCAACGAGCTGCCCATGATGGGGCGGAGTTATCAAAACCTGCTCGTGTTGCGGCCGGGAATGATGATCTATCCGGGTGGCGGCGGCTGGACCATGAGCACCAATGGCAGCAAGCCCGAAGAAAATACCTTCATCCTGGAGGGCCTGACCAACGACAATCCTTTGCAGGGCCTCACAATCATCAACGGTCCGGGAGTTGCCGGCGATGCGGCGACCGTGCTGCCGATCGATGCCATCCAGGAGCTGAATATTCAGGAAAATCCGCCGGCAGAATACGGCGGAAAGAATGGCGCTTTCACCACTATCGGCGTGAAGTCGGGCACTAACTCGCTTCATGGCACGGCGTACGCCTTTGGACGCGACAGCGTGATGGATGCGCGCAACTACGACGATCCCGCGCCCTCCAACGGGCAGTGCATCATCTATGGCCCCCAGCCTCTTGCTTCCTGTGCAAAGAGGCCGGTAGCACTCGAACAGTTTGGTGCCACAGTGGGTGGGCCCATTCTTAAAGACAAGCTCTTTTTCTTCGCCGGTTACGAAGGCGAGCGCTACTCGATCGGAAATCTTTTCACGGCGAACGTTCCTGAGGCGCTGGCGCAAGCGACACCGGATCCGGCAAACAGCCTTCCGGATGCCATCGCCGTGCTGGTGGCGGGGCACCAAGCGACTCCGGGCTTAGTCCCTGCGCCAAGCGCGCTCAGCCTGACGCTGACAGGCTGTACAGTGACGCCAACGATCAGCTGCACGGGCGGTCTCTACCCAACCAACAGCACAACATCGAAGAACATTTCCCAAGGCTTCCCAAGCATATTCGGTTCGGACAATGGCGTATTGAAAATCGATTACCACATCAATGACAAACACACGCTGAGCGGCATGTACTTCCAAAGCGAGGGCGTGATCACTGCCGAAGACGTGGTCTACTTGCAGCAACAATGGAGGTCGGTGCAAGACAATCGGCCCAAAGTCTTGGGAATCAATTGGACCTTTACCCCGAATTCACGTTGGGCAAATGTGGCGCGCTTTGGTTACGTACTCATGAACCGGGAAAGCTTGCAGATCGATTCCAGTCTGCCCGCGACGACGTACGGAATTAACACGGGCGTAACCAGCGTGGGTTCACTCCCGATTATTCGAGTCAAGGGATTTAACCAACTGGGAGGCAGCCCTGGCTGGCCTTACCGGTTTGGTCCCGACAGCGTACATCAACTCGTAGACTATGTTTCCTATTTGCGCGGGCAATCATGCCATTAAATTCGGTGGGGATTTCCGTTTCAACTACGCCGATCCTTCACAGCGCGGCGCCGCGAAAGGCGCGATTAATTTCAATGGCGGCAAGGCTTTCACGGGCTCCACGGCTCTGGAAGACTTCCTGGCAGGAACGCCTTTCAACGGGACCGTTCAGTCCGGGAACCCGGAACGGCACCTGACTCAGTGGTATTACGCGGGTTCCATCCAGGATGACTGGCGCGTTACTTCGAAACTCACCCTCAATCTCGGGCTTCGGTACGAATACTCAACGCCTATGGGAGAAACGCACAATCTCCTGGGCAGCTTCAATCCCAGCGCAGGATTAGAGCAGGTCGGCAACCAGATCGGCTCCATCTATAAAGGCAATCATCACGATTTTGGTCCCCGTTTTGGCCTGGCCTGGGATCTTTCAGGCAAGGGGACAACCGTTCTCCGCGCAGGGTATAGCCTTATCTACACTGCGCTTTTACCCTTGCAAGCCTTGACTGGAATAGGAGGTGGCCAAAACGGATCCAACGGCGGCGTCGGTACCGTTCCGACAGGGGCAACAATCGTGGTGAACGGCGTCTCTAAGCCAGGCACTGGCGGCATCGCCGTGGCCAACGTTACCATTCCCGGCAGCGTGCTCGCTTCCAATTGGCAGAATAACGGGCCTAACCAGCCCATTTTTCCGGGAGCGAACGCAGTCGAATGCGGCGATGGCAGCAACGACGCCAGCGGATTTCCAACCTCAGCGTGTGACGTCTCCTTCATAGACCCCAACTTTCGCGACCCTTACGTGCAGAACTGGAACCTTGGCGTCCAGCACGCCTTCACATCTAATCTTGCCCTGGATGTCTCCTATGTGGGCAGCCATGGCTCAAGGCTAAACGGCCTCCAAGATATCAACCAAGGGGCTCCAATTCCTGGAAGTGGAACTGCCGCTCCTGGACCATATGCCGCACAGTTCCCGTACTTGGCATTCATCAACATGACGTCAAATCTCTACGTTTCCAGCTACAACGGATTGCAGACGACCTTGACACAGCGAGCCGCCCACGGCCTTTCTTTCCTGGCCTCGTACACTTATGCTCATGCGCTCGACGATGATTCTATAAACATCGGTCAATACCTGCCTCAGGACAGTACGCATCCCGGGCTCGAATATGCGAGCAGCGACTTCGACATTACTCACCGCTTCACTTTTTCCGTAACCTACGCGATCCCGGGAAGGAAAGCTCCGGCGCAGCTGTTGCAAGGTTGGGAGCTTAATTCCATTGTGACGGTGGAGACCGGGCAGCCCTGGTACGGCAACGATCAGGGAGACAACATCAGCGGGACGAGCGAACTTGCGGATCGCTGGGACTTCATCGGCAACCCCCACGACTTTAGATCGGGCAATTCTTCCATTCCTTATTGCACTGGGGATTTCAGTTCACAGACTACCATCGCGAAGACGGTCGGCTGCACGCAGCTAACCCCAGCCGGTACGATCCAGCTATCTAGCGCTCAGGCTGCCGCCGCCGGGACCGTCTGTGCCAACGCCGCGAGCGGTATTAACGCGCCGACGCTGACCTCGCTTAACAAGTACGGTTGCTATTTTCAGGGTAATTCCGCTTTGATTCCTCCTGCCCTGGGCACCTTCGGCACGTCGCCGCGCAACAACTTCCGCGACTCCGGCACTCCGCAACTTGGATCTGTCCGTGACCAAGGGTTGGAAGTTCCGCGAAAGGCTCACCGCCCAGTTCCGGGCCGAATTCTTCAATATTCTCAATCATCCCAACTTCACAAATCCGTACGGGTCGTCGAACGGCTTCGGTGCCACCACCTATGGCGACCCTTCCTCCACGGTTTTGGGTTGTGGCTGCGCCACTCCCGACCAGGCTGCGGGCAATCCGGTGCTTGGATCGGGAGGGAACCGCGCGGTGCAGTTGGGACTGAAATTGATCTTCTGATGAAGTTCGAGTCAGACGCTGTGGCAACGTGAGAGATGCCGGGCTGAAGCCCGGCGCTACGTGAAACCTTCTCGCCGTCCACGTTGCGCCGCCGTGTAGGCGCCGCTAGTTGCGGGCGCGCGTGCTCGTTTGCGTTCCCGTAAGATAGAAGTAGCCCACGCGGTTATTTGTGGGCGTGGCGTACCACATACGCCCTTGGGAATCCAGGAAGAACTCCCTCATCAATCCGTCAGAATGAGGGAAAGGATACTCCACGATTTTCCCGGTTTTAGGATCGAGGTGCCCGATCGTATCCTGATCGTTGGAGTTGTACCAAACCGTGTCGTCTCGATCGACCGCAATGGCGTAGGGACTGCCAGCGGGCCCGGGCAGCGGATATTCCTTGAACGTCTCCGTCTTCGGATCAAACCTGCCGACCTTGTGTCCCTGGCGCTCACTGAAAAAGACAATCCCGTTTGAATCGAGATCGAGCCGCTGCGGCATTCCGTGAGTCGGCGGAGAGTAATGCGTGACTTTTCCGGTCTTCGCATCGATCTTGCCGATCGTCCCATCCGTCTTCAGCACGCAGAACCAGACGTTTCCTTCTTTGTCGAAAGTAATGCCATAAGACGAAGGCGCGTCCATGAAGTGAGTGAATTTTCCTGTCTTTTGGTCGAACTTGGTGACCGGGCTTCCTGAAGTCCAGACGTTTCCGTTGGCATCCACTCGAGCCGTATGTTTGCTGGGACGCTCACCCGGCACGTCTCCCGAGTCTTGATATTCGTTGATCTTGCCGGTTTGAGGATCGAGGTGAGCGATCCGGTTCAGCGCAAATTCCGTGAACCAGACTTTGCCGTCCGGAATGGGTACGGAGGAGTGAACGCCCGCTGAATCTTCGAACGGCAGCAGGAAGTGCTTCACTTCAGCCGTGTTCGGGTTGAGGCGGGCGACTTCATTGCCCCGTCCATAGTAGGGCATCCACAAATTTCCGTCTTTGTCAGGCGTGGCACTCCAAGGCAAGCCCTTCGAGCCGGAGACGTCGAACTCGACGTACGCGATATTCGTGGCCTCTTCGCTGAACGTGCGGACCATGTCTTTATATCCAGGAACATCGGTCGGAGAGCGCGGCGCGGTGGGGTCGTTGCCGAACATATGCGAAAGGTAAGAAACCACGGCGTCGGCCTTTTCGTCATTGAATCGCGGCAATTGCCACCACATGGCCTTGCGCATGTAGTTGATCCGATCGCGCCATCCGGCTTCGGTGCGAGGTGTTAATGACATGACGTTCTGGAAGCCGTGGCAGACCATGCAGTTCGACATCAGCGCGTCTTTGCCTTTGCCCGTCCGGCAAGAGCTTCCGTCCTTGATATAGGCTTATATCGCTCCAGCGAACCGTTCCCGGCTGCAGAGCAAAATCGAAGGATACATTCTGATCGCTGGCAAGCTTGACGCCGCTCTGGGGTTCTGCCTTGTACCCCACTGCGCGAATCTGAATCTGGTAGCTACCCGCCGGCAATCTTTCGATACGGTAGTGCCCCTGTTTGTCCGATAAAACGCTATACAACATGTTGTTCAGCTGATTTTTTGCCTGAACAAACGCTCCCATGTAGGGATCACCACCAGGTCCTTTCACGGTGCCGCTAACGGTTGCGGCACGAGAGGACAGTGAACAAGTTGCTGTCAACGCAAGGAATAACAGGAAGGAACGAAAAGTGTACATAGCTCCTCCTAACCGCTGGCGCTCGCATGGTCAACTAAAAGACGTGACAATGGTTGGATATTCGCAGTCTTTCGACGAAAGATCAAGGCAGGTAATCAGAGACATCATCGCGCTTTAGCTCAAACGAGGGTACCGCGACGTGCAGGAACGCTCGATCCCTTGAGCCTTATCGTTGATGAGAGTTAATGCAGGAAATCGGCGAGCTGGGAAGAAAGTATGGCTTATTCTATTCGTGCTTTCCGCGCGCCATGCAATAAAGTATCAGCTCAATCCGATTTGAGACGCCCAGCTTTGCAAAAACCGCCGACAAGTAATTCCTTACCGAGTGCTCCGTGATCCGAAGCGTCTGTGCGATATCGTGCGTCTTCATGCCCAGGGCTATCATCCGCATAATTTCTTCTTCCCGTTTGGTCAACGCAGCTTTTGCGCGAATCTGATCTAATTCCGGAGGTCCTGTCTGAGCTAAGGCCTTAAAAACGTATCCCAGGTCCTCCGTGGAAGCCCAAAACTGACCGCGGTGTACGGCACGAATGCATTTGGCAAGCGCTCTACAGTGCTGATCTCGGTAGAAAACACCGCGGCCGCCAGCGCGGAAGACGTTGACGACTGAAGCATAATTGCGTGATGCCAACAACATGACCACAGGATGTCGAGTGTGGGATTGCCTCAAGTTCTGTAGCAGCTTGAAACCGGCTTCCGGACCGTCTGGTAAGTCTGCGCTGACAACCGCAACGTCAGGCTTATAGCGTTCAAAGAACTGTACGGCTTCCTGCGAAGAAGCAACTATCGATTCAAGATTGAAATTGTTTCGGCCTCGCCTCAGCGCACCAGCCAGAAGTTCACAGCGCATAACGTCGGCCTCAAGGAGAAGAACCCGGATTAGATTTGGGGGCCGGCGATTGGCTAACAATTCCCGTCTCCCGATGATTCAAAAGGCAGTCTATTGAGTCGCTCGAATAAGTGGGCCCCTGTTGCGCGTGTGTTCATCTACGCGCCATAAAAGTGTCCTTATTATAGATCAGGTAATTACTGTAGATGCAAGCTGGTGGAAAGCCTAGGTCAAATGACCTTTGAGCGGTGAGGTCAAGTATCCTCATAATACCGCGGTCGTTCACCTTTCAATAATAGAGATAGAAGCGAACTGGAAAAACGCCCTCATCACTTCCCAACGACTTTCTCTTGCGTCGTTTTGCATTAGCGGATATCTCTAGTCGCATTCATGGGACTTATTCGGGCCACTATTTTGGGGTGTTGAACCTGTTTGTCGGTCGCATTACTGCGGAGATTAGATCGGACAGCAAAAACTCATCAGCCTTGGTCGATGTTAGGTGCTCCGCATCTCGGGATTCACACCCTGCAGTTCACTTGTGCACCACGGGCCCACTGAAAACTAAGTGGGGGCGCAATGTCACAGCCAAGCGGGCAAAGATTTCCCTCCGTTGTGATCGTGGAGAGAAGTCAAATGAGTTCCGAATTGATGGCTGCTGCCTTGCGCCGGAGCCGCTACCGAATGGAAGTAACTGGCTGCACCACAGACAGGGCCGGGATTCGATCAATCCTCAGCAAGAAAGAAGCGAGCGTTGCGCTGATTGGGGCACTCAAAGATGGACCTGGAGCCGCTTTCGATGTGACACGTGAACTGCGAGCTTCTTACCCTGCCCTGAGCATCATTATGTTGCTCGATTCAATGGAGCGCTCCGCCGTGGTCGACGCCTTTCGCGCGGGCGCCGTCGGTATCCTCTCCCGAGACGAACACTTCAATGTGCTCTGCAAGTGCATACAGTCGGTACACCAAGGACAAGTGTGGGCTGGCAGCAAGGTGCTTCGGTTCGCGCTCGAAGCTTTGGCCCAGCCCTCCTCGGTTTCCGAACTGCAGAGAAATCCGTCGAAGGCGCCAAAGACATTACTAACGAAGAGGGAAAAAGATATCGTTAACTCAGTTACCCAGGGCTTAACTAACCGCGATATTTCCAGGCGGCTTAGTTTGAGTGAGCATACCGTCCGTAATTATCTGTTTCGAATTTTTAATAAGCTAGGCACTTCGAATCGACTGGAATTGGCTCTTTATGCCCTCCACCCTCGAGGCGTCAACCAACCGGATGGGACTTTTGGTGGATGAGGGCTGGGTTAGCCCACGCCGACTCGAAAGTTTGCGAAGCGATCAACAATGCCGGAAAACATCGCCGGCGGCTTAGCCTGCGAAAACATCTCGAGCAAAAAAAGTGAAACTCGATTAGTGCTGCGGAGAAGCTGGCACGCACACTTTATCTTGCGCCAGCAAGTCTACAGAACGAATCTCGCTGGAAACCTTTACCGATTCAGTTCCGGCCTTCGTTTCGGGCTTCGCCAGGAACGTCAGGAGATGACTGGTGTCCGAGCCGTTGGGCCATCTCATTAAGATACGGCGCGAAAGACACCGGCGCCTGGGGACCCAGGAAATAGTAGGATTCGCCACCGGTCTCTTCTGAAAGCTGAGAAAGATAATTTTGAGCCCAGTTTATTCGCCAATAGCTGTGTCCGAAATGGCCCGCCGCGGGAGTATAGATCGAGAAGACAACGATGCCCGCGCACTGTGCATCTTTGATGGTTTCGTCGACGTAGGGGTCCGGATATCCGCCGCCGTAAAAGGCGTCAATGCCGGGCGTGATCATCAGGACCTCGCGCCGGGGAATCGCCGGATTGGAAGGCCATTTCTTTATGAAATCAGCCAGTGAGAAATATGGGCTCGGCCCGGCCCCGCCGAAACCCTCGGTCAGCCGCAACGATTTGGCTGCAGCGGCATGATCCTGAGTGAAGTCGTGCGCCAGGGATACCGTGCCGTTCTGCATATACCCCACCGCCACCAGGGTAGTTGGCGCCTGCTCTCCGATGAACGCGCGAAGATCCTCGATTTGAGAGCCAAAGCTGAACCCTGCGCTATCGTCGATGAGAATTGCCAGAGCCAAACCGGCATGGTCTCCGGTGGCAGGGACCCAATTCGTTACCGGCCGCCGGTCGCGTCCTTGGTTAACGATCACGTCTTGCTGCGTAATCATCGGAGTCTCGTTGCCATGCTTCGGTTCCACACTGACGGTGATCTGAACGGGAGTGCCCGTGGTTGTGTCCGTTTGATCATTTTTTTGCGGGGAGGCAAAGGCGAGGGTCGAAAAAACACCTGCAAACAGGAACATTGAACATATAACTTTGGTGGGCGAGCGCATCTCAAATCTCCTCTAAACTGAATCAGAATCCGAACGAATTGAACTGGATCATCGATTTTGAACGCAGCATTCGCATGCGCGCTTGGCCGCTTGGCCGCTAT
>CAWDQT010000019.1:0-88379 GCA_963804535.1 uncultured Acidobacteriota bacterium | reverse complement strand
ATGGCGAATCCTGAGTGCTGCCTTAGCGCTCAGGATCTTTCATAAAGGCGTGCGGATGCTCTCAAGAGCAATTGCGGATTTCAGCTTCTTCAGTTTGTCGATGCTAACTCGATTGGGTTTTTTCCCAAGCGTGGTTAGCATCTCGAGTTTCTGGTGGTCATACCGCGGGGGTCACACCCGTTCCCATCCCGAACACGGAAGTTAAGCCCCGCAGGGCCGATGATACTGCACGGGCAACTGTGTGGGAACGTAGGTCGCCGCCAGGATAAAAACAAAAGGCCGAAGCAGCCACAAACTGCTTCGGCCTTTTTTGTTTTCTATCGACCCGCGCGGTGTTTATTAGCGCTAACTACCTTACGGTCCCGTCTTTGCGTTTGTGTCTTTCGGCCACCAACCCGCATCTAAGCAATCTGACAAACAAAAGCATCGCAAAGGATCGAGGGCCGTGATTTCACTCAAGCAGTTGCTAGCAGCCATCACCAGAACGAAGTGGATGTGGATCGGCCTCGCCGCCGTGCTGGCACTGCGCTTCTATTACGTCCGGGAGATGATCGCCGCGCTGATGATCTTCTCGGTTTTGTTTGCGGCCGGAGCTATCGTGGCGCTTGCCGTTTTCCTTGTGGACCGCGCCAGTCGCCAGATCGTAATTTGGGCCGAAGCGGGCCTCGGCGCGGTCGTGCATTGGGTTACTGACGCGGCCGAAGGCATCTTTGCCAAGCCGGTCTGGGCTCAGGCTGTGTCGCATCGCTTCCGCAAAGAATTGAAGCAGAACGGGAAGATTTAAACCGGTATTTGAACCGAGAAGACCTGAAGCGATCGATCTCGTTGCGCTTTGTGAGCAGCGGTTTCGCCGGAAGTGGTGATCACGCCGACTTCGAAAATGCTTGCTCCGTGGAACTCTCCGCCTTCGAACGAGCCTGCTGGCCACTCTCTTGAATTTCGATATTGCCCTTGAACCCTGCGCCGTCCTCGATCACGATTCGTCGCGTGGTCACGGTGCCGATCATCGAAGCATCTTTCTTAATCTCGATGCTTTCGCCCACTACGGCCTGATTGCCGTCCACTTTGCCGCAGATGATGATTTCGCGTGCTGCGAGCCCGCCGGTCACATGGCCGTTTTGCCCCACGGTGAGCCTGTGTTCCCCCACCGAGATTGGCCCTTCGACTTTGCCATCCACGAGCAGGTCTTCGTTGCCGGAGATTTGGCCTTTCACTTTCATGGTCGGGGTCAGCCACGAACCCGCGTGAGCTGTTGTGCCGCCCGGGCCGCCGCTGTTGGTGGGAGCCTTTGCGGCGCTCGAATTCTCTGCCGCGCGTCCCGAAGCCGCGCCCGGCGCGGTTGATTGCGATTCCTTATTCCGCCACACTTTTATCCTCCATCAGACCTGACAAGCAGGGCGGGGTGCTCGTCCAGGGATTCCGTTTGCAAGAAAAGGGCCCTGCAATCATCGCGCTTCCGCACGCCCTCTGTAAAGCCCAAATGGTCGCCATGAAATAAGACGCCGCCTGATGTTGTAGATCCTGCGCCGTTTCTTTGACTCCACTTAGCTGCAGAGCTATACTGACGTGCTTTTTGGAGGCATCCGAACACCATGGGCGTTCTTGATCAGCGTTTCGAAAAGAATTTCATGATTTCGTCCGTGGACTACGTCTTCAACTGGGCGCGCAAATCCGCCATCTGGCCGCTCACGTTTGGACTGGCCTGCTGCGCCATTGAAATGATCGCCTCCACGACGGCTCGATTCGATATCGCCCGTTTCGGCGCGGAGGTTTTCCGGCCTTCGCCGCGGCAGGCGGATTTAATGATCGTCGCCGGCACGGTCACGCTGAAGATGGGCCCCGTCCTCAAGCGCGTTTGGGAGCAAATGCCCGACCCGAAAGTGGTGCATCTCCATGGGCGCATGCTCCAGCGTTGGCGGTCCGTTCAATGCCTATTCGGTCTTGCAGGGTGTGGATCGCATCGTGCCCGTGGATGTTTACGTAGTCGGCTGCCCGCCTCGCCCCGAGGGCCTCTTTTACGCCTTGCTCAAGCTGCAGGATAAGATCGACCAGATGTCCCTGGCGAAGCGGCCCACCGAAGTGCGCTTGCAGCCCGATATGGTCGACCAGTTCAAGCGCGGCGTCATGGTTGCGCAGACGCCCTCGCCCCGTTAGCGGCTTGCTCGGCAAATCCATCGCTTGCGCACTAGCGCGCTCTTATGTAGCGCCGCTCTTCAGGGCGGCATCCTTCGAATAATTTGAACGAGGAGGCTTCCAGAAATGGCGTTTTTGCGTGCGGCGCGAAAAGATGAAATTCCCGCGGGCACGGTCCGCGAGTTTCAGGTCGACGGTAGCACCTTGGCCATCTCCAACGTCGACGGAACCTTCTACGCCATTCACAACACTTGCCTCCATCGCGGCGGACCGCTCGGCGAAGGCGAGCTCAAGGGCAAAGTGGTCACCTGCCCCTGGCACGGCTGGCAATACGACGTCACCACCGGCAAAGCCGCGATGAATCCCGCCGTTGCCGTCGCCTGCTTCCCGGTCGAGGTTCGCGGCGAAGACATCTGGGTCGACGTCGGCTAGAGCGCTTCGTAGTCCCCGCGGCCCGATCCCTCCCTTTCGTGTCGTAAGTCGCCGAGTCTCGCACGCAGTTGTTGCGCAATTCGTTCGAAATCGCCCGCATCGACCGGTTCCTGTGTGAGCTTCTTGCATGCCCACACGAAGCGCTGTCTTCGGAATCAGCACTCACAAAAAAATCGGAGGGAGGCCGTACACTGTCTAGCCGCCGCCTTTAGGCTAAGCGCTGAGCAACCCATGAGTAAATTAGTCGAACGGCAAAAGGGCGTTCTTCGCGCGAAAGTCATGCACATCAGGAGCTTAATTTCGCGCGTTAACGAAGTCCACGCCGCTTTTGCGGCATAAAAAAGTATAATCACGCTTAACAAATGATCGGATACCTGCGCGGACAACTCGTGGACAAGCGGCCGAACCAGGTCCTGGTGGACGTGAACGGCGTCGGCTACGTCGTCTCCATCCCGCTGTCTACGTTCTATTCGCTTGGCGAGCTGCACGACGACGTCACGCTGCTGGTCCACACGCACCTCCGCGAAGATTCCATTGCGCTTTATGGTTTTCTGACCGCGCGGGAAAAGCAATTCTTCGAGCTACTGATCTCGGCTTCCGGAGTCGGGCCCTCGCTGGCGCTGAAGATCCTCTCGGGAATGAGCGTGGACGAATTGCTTCCCGCCATTCGCGCTGGCGATCTTGTACGCCTCACGCGCATCCCTGGCGTGGGACGCAAAACGGCCGAGCGCATCGTGGTCGAATTGCGCGATAAGCTTGCG
The DNA here is from genome assembly GCA_963804535.1 of uncultured Acidobacteriota bacterium. Classification (GTDB taxonomy): domain Bacteria; phylum Acidobacteriota; class Terriglobia; order Acidiferrales; family UBA7541; genus Palsa-189. The sequence goes on along the minus strand of CAWDQT010000019.1, from coordinate 85,053 downwards.
GCCATGGAACCGCCGCAACCCGAGCGCGTTACAGCCGCTGGCCGCACGCAGCTGGAATCCGACGTCGTTTCCGCGCTGCTCAATCTCGGCTATGATCGCCGCGCGGCGGAGAAGGCTATCGAGGAGGTCGCCGGCAATGGCCGCGGTGCCCCGGCAGCCGACGGCGCTATGCAAAGTTTTGAGGCGCTGCTTCGCGCCACGCTGCAACAGTTAAGCCATTCGGCCAAGAAGGCCGGGGCTTCGGGCGCGAGCAAACCATGATCCTGTTGTCGCGGCCTAAGAAATGACCGACACGCCCAAACGCATTGTTTCCGGACGCGCCTTCGACGAAGACGCGCGGCTTGATGCCAGCGTCCGCCCGAACCGCATGGCGGATTTCATCGGCCAGGGGCGCGTCAAAGAAAACATCCTGATCGCCATCGAAGCGGCGCGCAGCCGCGGTGATTCGCTTGACCACGTGCTGCTCTATGGCCCTCCTGGGCTCGGGAAGACTTCGCTCGCGCAGATCATCGCTAATGAGCTGGGCGTCTCCATCAAAACCAGTTCCGGCCCGCTGCTCGAGCGCAAAGGGGATCTGACGGCAATTCTCACCTCGATCGAGGTCCGCGAGGTGTTTTTCCTCGATGAGATTCATCGCCTGCTTCCCGCAATCGAAGAGATTCTCTACCCCGCCATGGAGGATTACCGGATCGATCTCGTCATCGGGCAGGGTCCGGGCGCCCGCATCCATCCGTTTAACTTGAACCACTTCACGCTGGTGGGCGCGACGACGCGCGCCGGCCTGATCACGGCGCCGCTGCGCTCGCGCTTCGGCATCGTGCATCGGCTTGAGTATTACCGGCCCGAGGATCTGGTGGAGATTTTGCGCCGCTCGGCGCAAATTCTCTCCATCGCTCTGGACGACGGCGGAGCCGAAGAGGTAGCGCGGCGCAGCCGCGGCACTCCACGCGTCGCCAATCGCCTGCTGCGCCGCGTGCGCGACTTCGCCGAAGTGCGCGCGCAAGGCCGCGTCACCGCCGAGGTCGCCCGCGAAGCGCTCGACCGGCTCGGCGTGGATGAACACGGCCTCGACGAAGTGGACCGCAACTTGATGCTCACCATCATTCAGAAATTTTCGGGCGGCCCCGTGGGCCTGAATACCATCGCGGCTTCGCTCAGCGAAGAAGAAGATGCCATCGAGGAAATTTACGAGCCGTACCTGATGCAGATGGGCCTGCTCGACCGCACCCAGCGCGGCCGTATGGCCACGCCGCTGGCTTACAAACATTTTGGCTTTGAGCCGCCGCGCGCGCAGCACGCCCTGTTCTAGCGCGGTCGCCTGCAGACGCTACGGAATTGTTGCGCTGTCATCCCGAGTCCGCCTTGCGGACGAGGGATCTGCTTTTTCGTGGGGATTTTTGATCGCGAGTGATTACGTTTGGCCGAGAAAGTCGTCTACATTGCGCTGGGATCGAACGTCGGAGACCGCGCCGCCATGCTCGAGCGCGCGATCGCCGCGATGAATTCCGCCGGCATTCGCGTGTTGCGGCAGTCTTCCTTCTACGTCACCGAACCCGTCGACGCGCCCGGCCAGGCGTGGTTTCTGAATGCCGTAGTGGAAGCGGAAACATCGCTATTGCCGCTGCAATTGCTGCACGCATTGCTGAGAATCGAGCGGGAATTGGGCCGGCGGCGCATCACGCCGCATGGCCCGCGCACCATCGATCTCGACATCCTGTTCTATGGTTCAAGTGTGATTCGCAGCAGAGAACTCGAAGTGCCTCATCCGCGCTTGCCCGAGCGGCGGTTCGTTCTGGTGCCACTGGTGCAGATCGCTCCGGAATTCCGCCATCCGGCCCTGCACAAAAGCGTCACCCAGCTTCTCGCGGACACGCCCGACCGCAGCGAAGTGCGGCTATGGCACGCAGCTGCAAAAGCATGAGGCAATAGCAAATTTACGAAGGGAAGTTGTGTTGGGAAAAGAGGATCGAATTAGTAAAAAGCAGTCCGTACGGCGGATCAGCCCAGCGTCAGAGGCTTCTTCTTCTTTTTACGTAGCGCTTCTGTTTCCTGCTGTTCGTATTCGGCGAGTTCCTCTTCGCTCCATTGATAGTCGTGACTGGAAAACATCCCCGTATTTCGTGCGCCGTCGCGGCCGGGATCACGGCCGGCGTTGCGCGATCGGCGGGTGGACTTGAGGCCTTCCTGCTTCACCTTACGAAGCGGAGTGCCAATCGCCTCGGTTTCCATCAGCAGATCGCTCACACGTTCGAGTAGATCGTGAAAGGTGAAGGGCTTCACAACGTAGGGCAGGTGTTCCTCTTCGAGCAGCGGCGTAGCCTTAGCTGCGGCCGCCTCCGGCACCACGAATAAGACCCTTACGTGCGCTTTGGTCGCTTCTCCCTCGGGAGGCTGTGCCAATTCCCTGAGCGTAACGAATAGAGCGCCGGTGATGCCCGTGGTCGCTGTGTTCGCGAGCACCAGCTCCCATTTTCCGGTGGCCAGCTCCTTGAAAGCTTGTGCGGTCGAGGTCGCACCCTCAACGAGCCAGCCCTCGGATCCGAGCACCTGGCGCATGGCGGCCTGGCTTGAGGCGTCATCATCGATAATGAGTATGCCGACGTTCTCCACGATCCTGGCCTTTGCCTAAAGTAACGAGTATAGCCGCCGATCTTAGACATGGTGTGCTTGGTTCGAGCCTCAGCAGCGGATTCGACAATAGCGGCGCGGTCAAGGCGAATATAGGGCGAAATAGTTGTTGACAAGCGAAGAAAAGGCGAATATAAGCAGAACAATGGCGAGCGTGCAATGGCCACTCACTCAAATCTCGAGGCGAATCTTCGTGCTTTTGACGGCTCCGACGAGCCTTCAGGCGCGAAGGAATCCTTGCCTCTGTTTCCCCCAGTCCCCCACCGGGACGCCGAGCGCCAGGTTCCGTCGCCACCGGAGCCAGGCGCCAACCGAGTTGGCATTGCACGCCTCGCCGCCTCTTCTCCGCTAGCGGACAGCAAGCGCGGAGCGGAATATTTTCTCTTGCCGGCTAAGTCGATTCTGAATCGTTGCGATTCCGAGCGGGTTCCCTTCACATGGACCGTCAATCCTTACCGCGGCTGCGAATTCGGGTGCAAATATTGCTATGCGCGCTACACGCACGAATATATGGAACTCGACGGCGGCGAATTCGAGCGCAAGATTTTTGTCAAACAGGACGCCGGCCCAATGGCTTTTCGGGAGCTGCGATCGAGCGCCGTACGGGGCGAGCATATTGCCATCGGCACAGCCACCGATCCCTATCAGCCGGCCGAACGCGAGTTCGGCGCGACACGCGCGATACTCGAGCAGATGGCTGAACTCGAAGGGCTGAGCGTCTCGATCACAACGAAATCGGATCAGGTGCTTCGAGACCTCGATCTTCTAAAACGCATCCACGAGCGATCCAGACTGAGTGTGAATTTGTCGGTAACAACACCACGACGGGGTCTGGCCAGGCTGCTCGAGCCGAGGGCGCCGCGTCCTGACTTGCGTATCGGGGCGGTGCGCACTTTACGTCAGGCCGGAATCCGTGCGGGGATTCTGGTTATGCCCGTGCTGCCGGGACTGACCGATCGCACTGCGGATTTGGAGATCCTGGCGCGAGCGGCGCGGGATGCGGGGGCATGCTGGTTTGCCGCCAATGTTCTTTTTCTCATGCCGGCTTCGCGCAAGACCTTTTTCCCCTTTTTAGCGGAGAAATTTCCGCGGCTCGCGCGCCAGTATGAGGATTGGTATACCCGATCCGGCTATGCGCCGGAGTCATACCGAAAAGAGATCGCCGAGCGATTCGCCTACCTGCGAAAGAAGTATGACCTCGAAACGCGACCGGAAGCGCCGGAGCGGAGCTACCCGCACGCTCAGGAACAGCTCACGCTCAAACTTTAGGGGATTTGTAATCTCCGGTTGGAAGTTCGCGCCGTACAGCGACCCGAACAATCCTATGGAGCGATAATGCGCGAGGTTTCCGCCTGGACTTCCTGTTGGGGAAACTGGCTGCGCAGAAGTTGCAGATAGATACGGGCGCGAGGACGCCCATTCGTCCAATTGCGTATGAGGCGAGCCAGAAAAACGAGAGCGTAAAATATCTCGGAGTCTTTAAGCGTCGAAAAACCGACTCGTTCGTGTTCCTTTTTCTTGTAGTCCTGGATGAATGCGGCCAGCGCACTGTAGAGCCCCGCCGCGGGTTGCGTGGCGGGAGGCCGTTCGTAATAGATGCCGGAGACGAGAGTGCGATAGGTTTCGCCCAGCGCTGTGATACCCGTGAGCGTTTGCTCATCGGTCAGATCACGATGATTCGCCGCAAACTGCGAAATGGTGAAAGCCAAGCCGGAAACGAAAGGTTCACGGTCGTAGATCACCCGGGAAGAAAACTCGACGCCGGGGAAAGGAGTCTCGCTTGCAGAAAGCGGTTTGCGATGTTCCTGCTCGTAGCGATGCGCGGCAATCAGGTAGGCGCAATCGGGCGGACAATCGAGAGTAACCTCACGTTCTCTGCCGCAGCATGGCGCGCAGATTTTCTCGCCTTTCGCCGGACAAAATCGCTCGGGCCTTCGTTTGCCACAAATTGCACAGAGAAGTCGTTCTGCCATTTGTCAGAAGCTCGTCAAAGGTCAGGGAGAACGCTTCAGTATATCCGATGGGAGCGCTTTGAACCCAAGACGGAGCCCCTCGCCTGCCTGGCAAGGGCTTCAACTCGCACAACTCGCGAGGAAATGTGAACTACGCCAAGCTCCGCTAGCGAGAACGGCGCCTTTGCGCTACTTCAGCGACTTTGGATCAGAGGTATTCTTTGGAGAGTGTTGATCCAGCAATGAAACCATTTTTTGCGCCGCAGGAGGTATGGCGACGCCGCCCTTGCGAACGATGTTGGTGGCATCCATCTTCTTATGATAGATGCTCTCGTTGGCGTTGTTGTCCGGGCGCAGCGTGGAGCCTTCGAGCGATACGCCAGCAAAAAGACCCCGCGCTCGAGAATAAGTCAGCATCTCAGCGCGCAGTGTCACGTCGGTCGCGGCTTCCGCATCGCGGCCTTTCGGTCCCGCTGCCGCAGAGGCGTCGGCGCCAAGCTTGACCTTGCTGGAAAGAATTGCAGTAGCGCCACGCGGATTCATCACCAGAATCACGAAATCGGTGGCTTGGCCGCCGAGCTGAAATCCGAAGCTGCCGCCCTCGAGAGCGATCATGGTTGGCGCTCCCCATTTGCCCGTAAAGTGTTCACCGGAGCGGCAGGTCATGGCGCCTCGTCCGTAATCGCCTCCAAATACAAATGCCGCTTTGAGCACCGAAGGAATGACAATGACGCATTCGGCTTTATCCATCAGGTCCTGAGGAATGTTGTCGGGGATGCGGAGGATTTCATCGAGGACCATACCGCAATTCTCCAGGCGGTCGGTTTCTTTGCTGGCAGCCAGGGAAGCGAGTGGCAAGGCGCTAAGCGCGATGGCTAAAAACGCAGAAAATGCCTTCTTCATTGTTTACCCTCCTCCTGGGCTTGGCGAACACATCATAAGTTCTCCACGCGCTGGGCGCAATTACGCTGAGCCAGAAAATTAACCCCGCGTGTATTCAGAGTTAGAGGTAGGGCGAAGTGTGAGGTGCGAGTTCTGGCCGGATTGGAGTGCAGGCTCTATAATCGCGATCAGTCCAGCCGAGCAGCACGCATGAGGCAACGCGGCGCAATGAAGACTCTACGCGCGCACCGAGCATCCCTGGTAAAAGCGGGAATGTTGTATCCGCTTCTCATCTGCTTGCTTATTTCAGCATCGTTCCCCGGTCCGCCGCCGGGCTTTGCGCAAACGTCTACGAGGGCGACCAGAGTCCACTCAACCGCCGAATCAAAAGAAGGGCGCAGCGACGTGGCTCGATTCAGCGAACGTGTGCAGGCTGCGCTGGCATCCACGGGAAACGATAAGGCGTTTTGGGGATTGATAGTCAGCGACGCCGACACCGGTGAAGTGCTCTACTCGGTGAACGCCGGACGCTATTTCATGCCGGCCTCAAACGCCAAGCTGTTTACGACGGCGATGGCGCTGGCCACGCTCGGCCCGGACTTTCGTATTCGCACGACGGTAGAGAGCGCAGCGGAGCCCGATTCGTCAGGTCACCTGCAAGGAGACCTTGTGCTCGTTGGCCGCGGGCGATGCCAACCTTTCCAGCCGCGTGATTCCGTTTGTGGAACACGCGGAGCGCAACGGGCCGCCCGAGAAAGCGCTGGCGGATTTGGCGGAGCAGGTGGTGAAATCGGGAGTAAAAGAGATCTCCGGCGACGTGGTCGCGGACGACAGCTATTTCGTTCCTGAGCGATACCCACCCGGGTGGGGCATCGACGATACGGTATGGAGCTATGGCGCGGCGGTATCGGCGCTGGCGATCAACGATAATTACATCTCCGTGATTCTTCGACCCGGCGCCACAATTGGCGCGCCCCTTGTATACAGCGCTGCGCCCTGGCCGGGAATTTACGAATTCCGCAACGACACGCTGACCAGCGCGGCGGGAACGGAACCGAAGCTGCGCATGGAGCGCGATCCCGATTCGCAAATCTTTCGTTTGACCGGAACGTTGCCGCTGGACGCGCCAGCGCGCGAGCTGCAGCTCGCGGTGACGCAGCCCGCCGAGAATGCGGCGGCGGTCTTGATGCAACTGCTACAAGCACGAGGCGTGCGCGTGGAAGGCCACAGCCGGGCGAGACACGGCGACCGCAACGCCGAGCCGCAAACGGCTCCGCCGATGCACGTTCTCGCCGAGCACATTTCACCTGCGCTACTGCAAGATGTGCGGCTGACCAACAAGCTGAGCATGAATCTGCATGCGGAATTATTGCTGCGCGTGGCGGCCAGGGAAAAAGGCGCAGCGATGACCATGGATGACGCGGTCGCGTTCGCGACTGCATTTCGCCAAGGCATTGGAATCGGTCAGGACGAAGTGCAGTTGACCGACGGGTCGGGGCTTTCGCGGGGCGACCTGGTGACGCCACAAAGCGTGGTGCAACTGCTGAGTTACGCGGCGCGACAGCCGTGGGGAGCTGATTTTATGGCCAGCTTGCCGGTCGCGGGGCAGGACGGCACGCTCGAGAATCGCATGCGCGGCACGGCGGCAGCCGGGCAGGTTCATGCGAAAACCGGCTTGGTGGAACACGTGAATTCCCTATCCGGCTATGCGACTACGCGGCGCGGCGCGCATTTGATCTTCGCGATTTTTGGCAATAATACTGGAACGCACGGACCGGAAGCGCTCCACGCGGTGGATGCGATCTGCGTGGCCATGGTGGAAGAGTTGGCGCCGCATCGCGAGACTCGCGCGGCACGGTCAGGGATCAATCCGCGTCCAGCAGGCGGCGACCCCGAACCAAGCACAGAGACAAATCTCCCGGTAAAATAATTGCCCGCATGGCTTCGCAAAGCACCATCATCACCGTTTTTGGCAGTTCGCGGCCGCGCCCAGGCGAATCGGATTACGAAGAAGCGCGCAGGTTGGGCGGCGAGTTGGCTCGACGAGGCTTTCAAGTCTGTTCCGGCGGATACGCGGGGGTGATGGAAGCAGTGTCGCGCGGGGCCAAAGAGGCGGGCGGCCGCACCATCGCGATCACTTCGACATTTTTTCGCAACCGGGCCAATGCGTGGGTGGACGAGGAACACGCCGCGAGCACCTGGCAGGAGCGCCTATTCGAGCTGATTCGTTTTGGCGAGGCCTACGTCGCGTGCAAAGGCGGTACGGGCACTTTGGTGGAACTGGCGGTGGTTTGGGAGATGCTGAACAAAGGCGTGATGGCGGGGAAACCGTTTGTCACGCTTGGCGATTTTTGGGAACCGATCATCGAGAGGGTGCGCGAGGTCGAGGTCAATCACGACTCGCGCTGGGGAGAAGCCAAAGCGCGTCTCGTGCATAGCGCGAAGAATCCGGCAGAAGCAGCGGACTACCTCACTCAGGCGCTGGCCGTTAAGCGATAAATATCATGGGACGTCGCGCCGAAGAGATTCTGGAATTCGACCGGCTGCGCGATTTGCTGCGTGGCCGCACGACTTCAGCGCCCGGCCGCCGCGCCATCGAAGCGCTCGAATTTCGCACCGAACGCGCGCAACTCGAGCGGGAATTTTCCGCGATCGCCGAAGCGATTGCGTATCTGCGCTCCGGCGAAGAGCTGGGCTTCGGCGGTTTGGCCGATCCGGAGCTGTGGCTCGGGCGCCTGAGCATGCCAGGCGCCGTGCTGGCGCCGGCGGAACTGCTGGATGCCACGTCGCTGATCGACGCGGTCACTTCGCTGCGCGAGATATTTCGCGACACCTCCGCAAAATTTCCACTGCTTACCGAACGGGCCCGATCGCTTGCGGATTTGCGCTTTCTTGCCACTGCTATCCGACGCGCGATTCTGCCCAGCGGCGAGATCAGCGACGATGCATCGCCGGCTCTGCGGCGCGTTCGCGACGGAGCCGCGCGAACGCGGGAGAATCTGCAGAAGACGCTCGAGCGCATTCTGCGCGCGCGCGGCAGCGAGGGCGGCGACGATTACGTCACGCAGCGCAATGACCGTTACGTCATACCGGTGCGCGCGTCGGAGCGACGGAATTTCGAAGGCGTGGTCCATGCGGCAAGCGCCACGGGGCAGACGGTGTTCGTCGAACCGCTGGAAACGATCGAGATCAACAATCGCCTGGTGCAGCTCAGGGAAGAGGAAGCGGCGGAGATCGCGCGCATTCTGGAAGAGCTGACCGCGAGGATTGTGGCGGAGCGCGGACCGCTTTCTCACGGGGCGGCGACCGTTGCGGAGATGGACGCGCTTTTTGCGCGCAGGCCGCTTTGCGCGCGAATTTGACGCCTGCATTCCCGAGTTCGCCGACGAAGCCATAATTGCGCTCGATGCGGCCCGGCATCCTGTGCTCGAAAGCACGCTGCGCCCGCAAGGGCGTTCGGTCGTGCCGCTCAGTTTGACCCTAGGCAAAGGCGATACCGTGCTGGTCATCAGCGGCCCAAACACCGGCGGCAAGACGGTAGCGTTGAAGACGGTCGGCCTTGCGGTGCTGGCGGCGCAATCGGGCATTCCCGTGGCGGCGCACGCGGCGCGACTCGGGATATTCGACCGCGTGCTCGCCGATATCGGCGATGAACAATCCATCGCCGCGGACCTTTCGACATTTTCGGCGCACGTGCTGAATCTCAAATCGATTCTGGGAATACTCACGCCGAGTTCGCTGGTGCTGCTGGACGAAATGGGCACGGGCACTGCTCCCGAGGAGGGCGCAGCGCTGGCGGTAGCGCTGCTCGAAGAATTCCGCACGCGAGGCTGCCTGGTGCTGGCGACCACACATCACGACAGGCTGAAGGCTTATGCCTCGAATACGCCCGGCGTGCTGAATGCGGCGGTGGAATTCGATGAAGAGCGCTTGATGCCCGACTTACCGGCTGCGCGTTGGCGTGCCGGGCGGATCGAGCGGCATCACCATCGCGCGGCGGCTGGGCCTGCCGGAAAAAATCGTTGCGCAGGCGCGAGAGCTTATGACTCCCGAGGCACGCGAGGCGGCCGGGCTGATCGCGTATTTGCATCGCAGCCGCGATGTGCTCGAGCAGATGCAACGCGATTTGGGGGAGCAGGCGCGGCAACTGGAGACCGAGCGCCGCGAACTGCGCGAGGAATGGATCGCGCGGCAACGCGGCCGCATTGCGGAACTGGAGCAACAGTTCGCAGCTGCCATCGCCGATCATGAGCGACAGATGACGCGCGCCATCGAGGCGGTGAAGGACCGCGAGCTGCGAGCGCAACTCGAGAAGCAGTCTCGACGGAAATTGTCAGACGCACGCGCCGATGCGCGCAGCGAAGCGGACGCGGCTGTGGTGGCGCATCTCTCGGAATCGCAGCCGGACCTGGGCATCGCTGCCGATACGGTGCGGCCGCCTTCGCCCGAGGAACTGGTTCCCGGTGTTCGCGTGCGAGTGCGCGGGCTGCCGTCGGCCGTTTTGCTGCGGCGGCGAGACGGCACGAGCGCTGAGATCGAAGCCGGCCCTTTGCGGATGAAGGTGCCGCTGTCGGAGATCATCGGCTTGGCGAACGAAGCGGATGCCAAGCGGGGCGCAAGCGCGGGGTCCAGCGAAAATGCCGGGGCGAAGCCTGGGCGCGAGTCGCGCAGCGGCGTCACGGTGCATACAGTTCCCGTAGAGCGCGAACCCGGCGCCGCCGGCGACGAGATCAACGTGATTGGCTGCACGGTCGAAGAAGCCTCGCGGCGCGTGGACAAATTTATCGATGGCGCCGCGCTGGCCGGGAAGCCTCAGGTGCGCGTGATTCACGGGCACGGCACCGGCGCATTGCGGCGTGGCTTGGCCGAATTCCTTTCGGCGCATCCGCTGGTGGAAAGCGTTCACGCAGAAGCGCAAGAGCGCGGCGGGACCGCCGTTACGGTTGTGGCGCTGCGCGCCTAATTTGTGGGGCTGAGCTCTGTTTTAGAATAACGAGGCGAAAGCGACAGAATGGCGGAAGCGGGTTCCTTTGCCGATCGCGTGAAGCAGCAGGCGGACATCGTCCGCGTGGTGGGCGAGTATGTGCGCCTGAAAAAGAATGGGCAAAACTTTACGGGGCTCTGCCCTTTTCATTCCGAAAAGACGCCGTCGTTTGCGGTGCATCCGGTGAAGCAGATCTATCACTGCTTCGGCTGCGGTGTGGGCGGAGATGTGTTCAAGTTCGTCATGGAGATGGATAAATGCGATTTCATGGAGGCCGTGCGCACGGTCGCCGATAAATGCGGCATCGCCATTCCGCGATCGCGCGAGCACTCGCCCGAAGAGCGGCGCGAGCAACAGCAGCGCACCGCGCTTGTTGAGTTGCATCGCGAGGCGGCGGCGTTTTTCGCGCGGCAATTGGAGAGCACTCCGGAAGGAAAAGCGGCGCGGGGATATCTGGCCGATCGCGGTTTGGATGCCGAGGCGATCGCGCGTTTTGGATTGGGCTATGCGCCCGCGAGTGGCGAGGCGCTGCTGCGGCACCTGAAAACGAAATATTCCGAGAAGCTTGTGGAGCTAGCGGGATTGGCAAGCCGCGATCCAAGCGGGCGTGTGCACGATCGTTTCCGGCGGCGCATTATTTTTCCGATTGCGAACGAATCGGGCAAAGTGGTCGCGTTCGGCGGGCGGGCGCTGGGAGACGATCTTCCCAAATATTTGAATTCGCCCGAGACGCCCATCTACATCAAGAGCACGCGTGCTTTATCACCTGGATCGGGCCAAGGAGCCCATTCGCGCGGCGGACGCGGCCATTCTCGTCGAGGGCTATATGGATACGATCGCCGTGGCGCGGGCCGGGATCAACAACGTGGTGGCGAGCTGCGGCACCAGCTTGACGGAAGCGCAGGTGAAGCTGATCAGCCGCTTCACGCGCCGCATCATCGTGAACTACGATCCAGACACGGCGGGACAGGCGGCGACGGAACGTTCGCTGGCGATTTTACTCGAGCACAATTGCGACGTGCGGGTTTTGGCGCTGCCCGGCGGCAAGGACCCCGATACTTTTATCCGCACGGAAGGTGCAGGCGCTTATCGCAAGCTGTTGGAAAGCGCGCCCGCCTATCTCGATTACCTGATCGGCCGGGCGCGGCAGTTGGGGGTCGCGAACGCCGAGCAGAAACTGCGCGCGATGAATTTTCTCATGCCCTTCGTGCAACGAATTCCCAATGCGCTGTTGCGGTCGGAATGGGCGTCGCGCATTGCGCAGCAATTGCGCGTCGACGAACCGGTATTACGGGAAGCGCTTAAGCGAGCCGCGGCGGACCGGCGCAGCGAAGTTAAAACGCAGCCGCTGCTCGCAGGCAAGGCGGCGAGGCCCGCGGAGCGGCGTTTGGTGCAGATGCTGATGGAAAAGAACGATTTTCGCGAACGATTGGGCCAAGAGATCCGTGCGCATCAACTCCATGTGGGATTGGAGACCGAGAGAATTCTCACGGTGCTGCTCGATGAGGCTCCCGGCGCGCCGCCGGAAGCGACCAGCCTCGGTCCAAAACTCGAGGAATACGACCGGCGGCTGCTCTTCGAGATCGCGTTCGAGAGTGGCGCGGAAACGAGTTGGGATGAGGCGGAAAGCTGTCTGGAGGTGCTGCGGCGCCGTAAGTCGGAGGAAGAATTGGCCTCTGTACAACGGCAGATCGAAGCGTGCGCCGGATCAGGTTCGGGCGGAAATGGAGAGGAACTGCGCGTGTTGCAGGAGCGCAAGTTGGAGTTGCGACGTCGCCTTGCCAGCGCGGCTCCTTAACGCCGGCTGCGCCGGTCGCGCTCGTGCAATTTTGCGCAATGAATCGATTTGACGACGCGATCTCCGGCGTGTAACGTGATACGGTTTAACGAGTAACGGGTAGGGTACGTCGCGCATCCAACTAGGGGATACGGTGTAGGGTTCTGAAATTGGGCACGGGCGGAAGAAGCAGCAAAGCGTGTTTTTTGCCTCACAATCGAGCGTTCAACATTATTTTTTTCACTGGACCTAAGTGCGCCCTTGGCGCTAACGGGCGGTCCGAAGCCTGACGTCTTGCGGACGCACGGAGGAAAGTCTTGGCTCTGGCGCTAGAAGAAAAATACGATCAAGTACGCCAGCTCATCAATATGGGCAAGGAGCGTGGCTACCTGCTTTACGACGAAGTGAACGATATCCTGCCCGCAGAAGTTCACTCCTCGGAAGAGATTGACGATCTGCTTTCGACCTTCGAGCGATACGGTATCGACATCTACGAAGATGTGGCTGCTGCCAAGGCGGCGCGCGCTGCGTTAGAAGTGGCGGAACCGGTCGAAGGCGAAATCAAGGAAGAGGCTGCCGCTAGCGAAGAAGTCGAACTCGACCTGACTCCTGGACTCCTCGAAAAAACCAACGATCCGGTGCGCATGTATCTGCGGGAGATGGGCACCGTTCCGCTGCTGACGCGCGAAGGCGAAGTGGCCATCGCCAAGCGCATCGAGCGCGGCCAGCTTCTCGTTCTGAAGACCATCACGCGCTCGCCGATCGTCGTCAAGGAACTCATCGCTATCGCCGAAGACCTGCGCAATGGAACGCGCTCGATTAAAGAAATTGTGGTGTTCGATGACGAGGAGCTGACCGAAGAGAAGATTGAGAATAAGACGAAACAGACCCTCAAGATCCTCGACAAGATCGCCGGCCTATACGATCTGGCGCTGAAGCAAGCGGCCAAGCTGGAAAAGGTCCCCAAGGCCAAGAAGCGTTCTTATCTGCACTGCCGATACGCCATTTCGCGCACGCGTATCGAGATGTCTCAGCTCGCGCGCTCGATCGAATTCAATCCGTTCGAGCGCAAGCGCTTGATCGACAAGATGCGGCACACCGTGGAGCGGCTACAGTCGCTCGAGCGCGAAGCGGGCAAATTGGAGCGGCGGGCCGACGTCTCCAAGGGCGACACGGCGGCCGAAGCGCGGCGGGAATTGCGTACGCGCCGCACCGAACTGAAAGAGATTTCCGACGCCAGCGAAGTTGGACTGACCGAGCTCAAGCGCACGCTGCAAATTATCGTTCGCGGCGAAATGGAAGCCGAGCAGGCCAAGAAAGAGTTGATCGAGGCCAACCTCCGGCTCGTCGTTTCCATCGCCAAGAAATACACCAACCGCGGCCTGCAATTTCTGGATTTGATCCAGGAAGGCAACATCGGCCTGATGAAGGCAGTCGATAAATTCGAGTGGCGCCGCGGCTACAAGTTTTCCACGTACGCAACTTGGTGGATTCGCCAGGCCATCACGCGCGCCATTGCCGACCAGGCACGCACCATCCGCATTCCCGTGCACATGATCGAGACGATTAACAAGCTCATCCGCACGCAGCGGCAATTGGTTCAGGAACTTGGCCGCGAACCCACCTCGGAAGAGATCGCCAAGCGCATGGACATTCCTGTGGCCAAGGTGCGCAAGATTCTGAAGATTGCGCAGGAGCCCATCTCACTCGAGACGCCCATCGGAGAAGAGGAAGATTCGCATTTAGGCGATTTCATCGAAGACAAGGCGGTGGTTTCGCCTTCCGATGCCGTGATTAATCTGAATCTCAAGGAACAGACTGCATCGGTTTTGAAGACGCTCACGCCGCGCGAAGAAAAAGTCATCAAGATGCGCTTCGGTCTGGACGACGGTTCCGAACACACGCTCGAAGAAGTCGGGCAGTCCTTCGCGGTCACGCGCGAACGCATCCGCCAGATCGAGGCCAAGGCGCTGCGTAAACTGCGGCATCCATCGCGTTCGCGGAAGTTGCGCGCGTTTCTGGAAGGCTCCTCCCGGGAATACCTCTAAAAGCTGCTCCGCATTTCGGTCCTCGGTACGCACGCTCGAAAATCCTGTCGTCTTCTTCTTCAAAGTCTCTGCCAGTTCCGGCCGTTTTCGGCGAGCCACCGAAACGCCCCTCAATATCGTTTACGAAGCTCGGCCCTGATCGGGCTCTTTTTTTCAATCAGAACAGCAGACCAGTCAAGCTGCGGTGGGCTCAGTGGCCGGAAGCGTGCTGTCCAAGGTCCGTACGCGTAACGCGGCCAATAGGGCGGCGCCATATATCGCGCCGAGAAGAAGAAAGGCGATTTGCAGGCTGGCATGTTCGGCTAGCCAACCCAGTGCGAAGCTCATCACGACCTGCAGGACGGTAGCCATAAACGCAAACGCGGATTGCGTGCGGCCCATCAAGCGGTTTGGCACCGAGGCCAGAATTGACGATTGCGTGAGCACGGCGACGATCGCGCGACACGCACCAAAAACCGCGTTCATGAAGATAGCCATGAACAGAAAGGTCGCATACGGGAAGAGAGCGTGTCCTACCGCCAGCAACAATAAGGCAGTGATGAGCACTTGAAAAGGCCGCCTGTGCGAAAGCGGAGCAGCCGCAAATCCGCCGATCACAGCACCCAGTGCCCAGCCCGATTCGATGAAGCCGTATCCGCGAGCACCCACATGCAATAAATTATTCGCCAGCGCCACGACCAGCACATTGGCGCTGATTACTCCCGCCATCATGCAGGCATAGGTCAGTCCAAGGGCGAGCACCGTGGGCTGCGTTCGCAGGTAGTTCAGCCCTTCATGAATATCGGCCAGCACGCTGTGCGCACCTCCGACCAAGTAGTTTTCAGAGGGACGTGATTCGAGGACCGAGCCGAACAGAGCCGGCGAAGCCGCGATCTGCGGTGGGAAATATCCGCGCCGCAGCAGGTAGAAACAAAGGGCCGATAAGACGTACGTTGTACCGTCGATGGAAAGAATTCCCGCCAGGCCGGTCCGCTCGTAAACGAGGCCCACCAAACCGCCGGCCGCCAGCATTCCTCCCTGCACCGCAATCAACACTGCGGAATTGGCGCTGACCAACTGAGGAGCCGGAATCACTTCCTGAAGCAACGCCAGGCTCGACGACCAATAGATCGCGAAGCCCACTCCGAGGAGTAAGACCATGCCGTAAAGCTGCCAGAGTTCGAGCCGGTCCCGCCAGGCCAGCAGAGCGGCCAAGAGCACAACGGCGGCTCGCCCAAGATCCAGGACGATCGAAAGGTAACGGCGATCGACGCGGTCCGTCAGGACCCCTCCCAGCGGAGGAACGAGCAATCGAGGCAGGGTCAGCAGAATTACAGTAAAGCTGACTTGAACGGTCGAATGTGTTTTTGCCAGGACGTAAAGCGTCACCCCTGCGAAGTTCATTCCCGTACCGAACAGGGAGACAAACATCGCGACGAAGTACAAGGGGAAGCCAGGATTGGCGAAGAGCCCTCGCCAATCAGGTTTTGAGGACCGAAAGGAAGTCATCCGATACCTGTGCGCCCTATATGACCAACAGCATTATAAGGAAAAAACGAGAGGCCTGAGAAACGAGAGGGGTACTGTTATCGGCATTGCTACGGTGCTATTTCCGAACGGATCGTTCCCGGCCGAATCGGGCCCGTTACCAAATTCTGAAAGTCAGCCTGCTAAACTGCACGTATGGCAATTCGCTTTGAAATCATTAAGGTCGATCCATCGGGCGCCCGGCTGGGACGCTTGACGACGCCGCACGGAACGATCGACACACCTGCATTCATGCCCGTGGGCACGGCCGGCACCGTCAAAGCCATGACTCAGGAGGCGCTTGAAGGGCTAAACGTCAATTTGCTGCTTGCGAATACCTACCATCTTTATTTGCGGCCCGGGCACGAGCTGATCCGCCGCATGGGCGGGCTGCACCGGTTTATGGCGTGGCGAGGAGCCATCCTGACCGATTCCGGAGGCTTTCAAGTTTTCAGCCTTGCGGACTTGCGAAAGGTCAACGACGAAGGCGTGCGTTTCCGTTCTCATCTCGATGGCAGCGAACACGTGCTTACGCCAGAGAAAGCTATCGAAATTCAGAGAGCGCTCGGATCGGATATTGGCATGCTGCTCGATGAATGCACTGAGTATCCGGCCACGCATGAACGTGCCGCCGCGGCGACGCGGCGCACGATCGAATGGGCCAAGAGATCGAAAAAAGAGATTGAGACCACGTCCGCGAGCGAAGCGAATCCGGAGCAGGCCTTTTTTGCCATTGTGCAGGGCGGGATGCACAAAGACCTTCGGCGGGAAAGTGCCGCCGAACTCGTGGCGCTTGATTTCCCTGGCTACGCTATCGGCGGTCTGGCTGTGGGCGAGCCTCATGAAATCTCATGCGAGATTGCCCGTGAGACAGCGGCCTGCTTGCCGCCGGAGAAACCTCGATATGTGATGGGCGTGGGTAAGCCGGAACAACTGGTGGACTATGTCCGCTGCGGGGCCGACATGATGGATTGCGTTCTGCCTACGCGCAACGCGCGTAATGGGTATCTCTATACGAACGAAGGCCCGCTACATATCAAGAATGCCGAATTCATGGACGATCCGCGCCCGATCGACGAAGCCTGCGCCTGCATGGTTTGCCGCCGCTATTCGCGCGCGTACCTTTGCCATTTATTCCGGGCAAATGAAATTCTGGGCGCCATCCTGAACACCCACCACAACCTTTACTTTTTCCTTGACATCATGAAGGCAATCCGCGAGGCTATCGCGTTTGGGAACCTCTCGCGGTTCTCTTCTGAGCTTCAGGCGCGTCTGGAAGCGGGTCATCCGTAGCGGAGTAGCGGTCCTCTCGTTCCATGAAGTTGCGCGCACAAGAGCGGAGAGGCTTTGGTCCCGCCGTCGGGAAAATCGCGGCAGGATTTCCTTTCTCCGCGTGATCCTGCAATAATTGGGGCAATTACCGGGAGCGGAAGCAGCAATGATGTTCAGTGGCGTGGCGCCAGCGATCCTCTTCGCCGCCCAAAGTCCGGGAAACGGCTTGATCGCTTTTTTACCTCTGGCGATCATCATGGTAATTTTCTACGTACTGCTGATCCTTCCCGCGCAGCGGCGGCAGAAGAAAACGCAGGCCATGTTAGGCGCGCTCAAAACCGGAGATAAGGTCATAACGACCGGAGGGCTCTACGGAACGATTGTGGCGCTGGACGGCGATGCCGTACAGTTGCGTATCGCCGACCAGGTGAAGGTGAAAGTGGCGCGCTCGGCGGTATCCGGGGTTCAGATGGAAGGCAAGGAAGCATAACTTAGGGAGCGCGACCGTGGAGCTCTGCGAGCTCTTGCGCGGATGAAAAGAAGCAATGGAATCCAATCTCAAATGGAAAGTGATCTTTATTACGCTGGTCGTTTTGTTGTGCCTTTTTGGGTTGGTGGGATTGCCCACGTTTCCCACTTCACTGGCAAAGGCTCGCGATAATTTCTCCAGCCGAATCAAGCTTGGTTTAGACCTGCAGGGCGGCACTCATCTCATTTTGCAGGTACAGGTGAATGAGGCAGTCAGCCTGCAAACCGACCAAACCATCGACCATCTGAGCACTCAGCTTCGCGATAAGAACATCCGCTACGACGATCTGCGCAAAGTCAGCGACACGCAGATTCTGGTACACAATCTCGCTCCTGAGTCGACTGCGGCGTTTCGTGACCTGGTGGGTTCTAATTTCCCCGAGTGGGATCTCGCCCCGGCCCCCGGCGAGCAATCCGGCTATGTGCTCACGCTTAAGCCATCGACGGTCGCGGCCATTCAGGCGCAGACCATGGCGCAATCCGAAGACACCATCCGGCGCCGGATCGATGCGCTGGGCTTGACGGAACCCGTGGTGGCTCCGTACGGGCAAGGCGATAACGAAATTATCGTGGAACTGCCTGGCGAAGGCGATCCGAACCGAGCGAAGTCCGTTATTCAGGCCGGAGGACAGCTCGAGTTGCGCAGGGTAGAGGATCCGAATCCGTATCCTTCCGAGGCGGCGGCCCTGGCGGCGCATGGAGGCATTTTGCCGCCCGGAACCGAACTGCTGCCATCCAAGACAACCGATGCCGCAGGGCAAGGAAGCTGGTATCTGGTGGATCGTTCGCCAATCATCACCGGCCGCGATTTGCGCAACGCCGTGGCCACGCCCAGCACCGATAACCCAGGATCTTACGAAGTGAATTTCACGCTTTCCACGGATGCTGCGCGCAGGTTCGGTCCCTTTACGGAGCAAAACGTCGGGCGGCCCATGGCTATCGCTTTGGATCGCAAGGTTGTGTCGGCGCCCGTGATTCAGAGCCGTATCGAAGATTCAGGACGAATTACCGGGCGATTCGGCCAGCAAGAGGCTAATGATTTGGCGCTGGTGCTGCGGGCCGGAGCGCTTCCTGCATCCATCCGCTATTTAGAGGAGCGTACGGTAGGTCCGTCGCTCGGGGCCGATTCGATCCGCCATGGTGTGCAGGCTTCGATCATCAGCCTTATGGTCGTGCTCATCTTTATGGTTTTCTATTACCGACTTTCCGGGGTGAACGCGGTCGTCGCGCTGTTGCTTAACCTGGTGATCCTGCTGGCTGCGCTGGCGTATTTTGGCGCGGTGCTCACGTTGCCCGGAATTGCCGGAGTCATTCTGACCATCGGCATGGGCGTCGATTCGAATGTCCTGATCTTCGAACGCATTAGAGAAGAACTGCGCGCCGGGAAAGCGCCGGCCTCGGCCGTGGACACGGGCTTCAAGCGGGCGTTTCTGACGATCATCGACACGCACGTAACCACCGTGGTTTCCGCCATTTTCCTCTTCGTCTTTGGGACGGGACCGGTGCGCGGCTTTGCCGTGACCCTGACGATTGGCTTGATTGCGAACTTGTTTACGGCGGTCTATGTATCTCGCGTAATCTTTGACTGGCACCTGGCGAAGATGCAGCGCCAGGCAGCCCTGAGTATCTAAAGCCGTTTTCGGGCACTAACTGGGCCCGCGCGGTGTCTAATTGAAGGGACCAATTCGGAATGGATTTTTTTAGTCACGACGTTAACTTCGACTGGATGGGCAAGACGAAGTACTTCGTGGCCCTATCCCTGACGCTGCTTCTCGTTGGCGCGGCGTCATGGATTCACAAAGGCACTCTGGATTACGGGATCGATTTCAAGGGCGGCACTCTCGTCTATGTACGATTTGCCAGCACGCCCCCAGTCGACAAATTGCGTCAAGGACTTGTCCAGCAGGGCCTGGGTGACAGCGTGATCCAGCAGATCTCCGATATTGCCACTCCGAATGCGAATGAAGTGGTGATCTACTTGCCGCAGCGGGGACAGGGCAACGAAGCACTCGACGCAGGCAAGGCCGCTATCCTGAACGCGCTGCACGCAACTCTGGGTTCGGGAGAAGCGGGGAAGCAAGACTTTAATGAAGCTTCGCCGGAGACGGTCGCTGATATTCTGACGCGGAAAGATCCGCTCTCCGCGGGCGCCGCGGGCGCTGCGCGTTATCAGCAATTGGCGAAGCAGTTGACCGACTACCGTGACAAGCAAGCTCGCGGGGTAGTCGCGAATCTCGATGATCTTCGGCAGGCTGGCGCGACGCCGGTGGTTATTTCCACTCTTCGTGATGCTTTCTATACGGGCCCGTTTGCTGTGGTGAACGTGGAGATCGTTGGACCGAAGGTGGGCGCTGATTTGCGCCGCCAGGCAGTCTTCGTCACCCTCTACGCTCTGGCGGGGATGCTGGTTTATATTGCACTTCGGTTCGAATTGGTGTACGGTGCCGCCGCCGTTTTAGCAGTCTTCCATGATGTGCTCATTACTTTGGGATTGTTTTCGCTATTACATTTTGAGATTTCGTTAACTGTGATTGCGGCGCTTCTTACGCTTGTGGGCTACTCGATGAATGACACCATCGTCATCTTTGACCGGATCCGCGAGAATTTGCGGCTGATGCGCGGTCAGTCATTCAAGACGATTGTGAATCGTTCCATCAACCAGACGCTGTCACGAACGATATTAACCAGTGGACTTACATTCATGACGGTCCTGGTACTTTTCTTGATGGGCGGTCAGGTGCTCCGCAGTTTTTCATTTGCGCTGGTCGTTGGAATTTTGGTAGGAACATATTCAAGTTTCGGCATTGCTGCTCCGTTGGTGGTCGCCTGGAACCAGTGGAGAGGTCACGGCGCAGTGCCTGTTTCCGGGGCAACATCCGGTTCGAAAACTCGAACGGGAGAGGCGCAGGGGCGCTTGGCCCCAGCCGGCAGGAGGTAACATGTTTGACGAACTTGTTGAATCGAGCGTGGTGAGGAAAAAGACGAACACCGGATGGGCAGTTATTCTCTCGACGGCTGTTCAAGTACTCGTGCTGCTCGTGCTGGTTTTGATCCCTTTGATTTATACACAGGCTTTGCCGAAGGCGATGATGGCGACGCTGTTGATTGCACCGCCGCCTCCACCGCCTCCGCCACCTCCGCCGGCGGAAGCTCCGAAGGTCATAAAGCCTGTGGCTCGGCTGATCCAGCAAGGAAAGCTGATGCAGCCGCGCGCGATTCCGAAAGAGGTCGCGGTCTTTAAGGAAGCTGAATTACCACCGGAAGCGCCGGTAACCGGTGGCGGCGTACTTGGCGGAGTAGATCAAGGATTGCTCGGTGGACTTGGCGCGGGGCCCGCAATAGCGGCGCCTCCTCCTCCTCCGAAGCAGCAGCAGCGAATTAAGCTCGGCGGACAGGTCGTGGCTGCGAAGCTTCTAGCGCAACCACAGCCCGTCTATCCGCCACTGGCGCGCCAGGCGCGCATTCAAGGCAACGTTGTTCTCCACGCCATCATCGATAAGGATGGCCGTGTCGGCGAATTACAGGTAATTTCAGGGCACCCGCTTCTAGTTCAGTCCGCATTGGACGCCGTCAAGAATTGGCGGTATCAGCCGACCCAATTGAACGGTGAGGCCGTGGAAGTGGATACCACGATCACCGTTACGTTTGTCCTTGGCGGCTAGTTGTTTGGTGGCGAATTGAAGTAGCCCCTAAAAAGTATCCGGCTGAGGTCGGCTCGTCGTAAGACCCCGGTCGAAAGTGTGCGAATGAAAAAGGAGCAAACCGTATGGTTGCGAACGTAGCTGTATCGGCAGTAAACCTGCTGGCGTTGCAAGCCGGCACGTGGGATTTGCGGTCCATGTGGGGCAGTATGAGCCTGGTCGCGAAGGCGGTCGTGTTCATTCTGTTTATTCTGTCTGCGTGGTCGCTCGGCGTGATGATTGACCGTGCGCTGATGTACAGCGCGGCCCGCAAGCAGTCGCGCGTATTTGTGCAGCAGGTGGCCGGAGCTCTCCGGGAAGGCAAGCTGGACGAGGCTATCTCCATCGCGGAGCGGAATAAGAAGAGCCACATCGCGAAGGTGGTGGCAACGGGGCTATCGGAATTTCAGTCGGCTTCCGCACAGGTTTCGGAAGCTGAAGTCGTCGAAGCGGCCAAGCGCGGGCTGGATCGCTCCATCGCCATTGTGCACGCGGATATGAAGCGCGGGCTCAGCGGGTTGGCCACCATCGGTTCGACGGCTCCATTCGTCGGATTGTTCGGCACGGTGGTCGGCATTATTAACGCGTTTAAAGGCATCGAAGCGGAAAAGGCGACCGGGCTTTCGGCTGTGGCCGGCGGAATTTCTGAAGCGCTGGTGACCACGGCGCTGGGCCTGCTCGTTGCCGTGCCCGCGGTTTGGGCTTTCAACTATTTCACCAACAAAGTGGAAGCATTCGACGTGGAGATGGACAACTCTTCGATGGAGTTGATCAACTACTTCATCACCCGGCGAAGCGGAAAGAAGTAAGCCATGGCGCATTTCAAGCCTCAAGCAGCACCGGTGATGGCGGCGCCGAATATTATTCCCATGGCCGACATCATGCTGGTCTTGCTGATTATTTTCATGGTGGTCACGCCCATGTTGCAGAAAGGCATGAGCGTGGAGATGGCCAAGGTCACCAATCCGACGGATATGCCCAACGCGGACCGCGATGACGCGATCATCGTGGGCATATCCCGCGACGGCGTTATTTTCCTCGGCAACCAAAAGACCGCGCTCGATCAGATCGCTTCGCTGGTGCGGGACCGCATTTCCAACCGCATCGATAAAACTGTCTTCATCAAGAGCGACGGCCGCGCTAAATACGGCGACGTCGTAAAGCTTGTAGATGAGGTCCGCTCGGCCGGGGTGGATAACGTCGGCTTGCTGACGGATAAGGCCGAACAGGGACGCACTCCGCCACCGCCGCCAGTACGGCCGGGCGCCTAAAGCTGGTTGGAATTGAAACAGGGCTAGGCAAACGGTAGCGCTGTAGCGCAAGGGAGAACGAAGATGGGAATGGATGTCGGAGCGAAAAAAGGCTCCATCGCTTCAATGAACGTGGTTCCTTTGATCGATATTCTCTTGGTGTTGCTGATCATTTTTATGGTGATTACACCGTTGACGCCGAAGGGGCTGGACGCGCTTGTGCCTCAGCCGGCGCCGCCGAATACAAACCAGAAGAATATCGAGGCGAAGACGATCGTCGTTCAGGTCCTCGATAACAATATGCTGAAAATCAATGAAGACAATGCTGACTGGGACACGCTGGGGCCTCGCCTGAACGATATCTTCAAACTGCGAGCCGAAAAAGTTGCCTTCGTCAAGGGCGATGACACTGTCATTTTTGCGCAGGTCGCACGCGCGATCGACATCATGCGCAATTCAGGCGTGGATAAAGTGGGTCTGATCACGGCGAAGCTGGAAGCCGGCCAATAAAGGCGGCGAGTTTTCGCCGGGAGCGAAGGGAAACGAGGGCAAAGCCCTCGAACTCGAGAGAATCTAAGAAGGGCAGGATGGAAGCTTTGTCATGAACGCACAACGGATGATTCACAGTCGTAGCACGGTCGCGCGAGTGCTCGGTTTGGTTGCCGTGGCGGTCACGCTATTTGGCGCCGCCGGATGCAGCAAGCTGAAGGCTCGTGATCTGCTGAATAAAGGCGTAGCGTCCTTTAAGAATGGGCAATACGACACCAGCATCGAGGATTTTAAGCAGGCCAAGGACCTCGACCCAAGTCTGCTCAATGCACGCCTGTATTTGGCGACTGCCTACGCCACCGAGTACATCCCCGGCGCACCGTCGGATGAGAATGTGCGCGTCGGCCAGCAAGCAGTGACTGAATTCCAGGATGTCCTCTCGGTGGATTCGACAAATCTCTCTGCGCTGGATGGTATTGGTTCCATCCTTTACAACATGGCGGGCACGCCGTTTGACCCGGATAAATACAACGAGTCCAAGAAGTATCATCTGAAGCACATTGAGCTGTCGCCCAGTGATCCGGAACCGTATTACTGGGTCGGGGTCATCAATTGGACCCTGGCCTATCGGGGAAACGCGGAGGCGCGCCAGGCATACAATCTTCAGAGCCCGAAAAAGCAAATTAAGGAAGCCGATCCACTGCCCGACAAAGTGCGTGAGCAACTCAGTCAGCAGTATGGGCAGCTTGTGGACGAAGGCTTGATGATGCTGCAGAAGGCCACGGAGCTGCGACCCGACTATGCTGATGCGGTTGCCTACCAAAGCCTGCTGCTGCGCCAAAAGGCCGATATGTCCGACAATGCCACTCGGGCATCGCTCGAAAAGCAGGCTGACGATTTGCTCGATAAGGTAAAGGAAATCAAACAAAGGATCGCCGAGAAAGAATCGAAGTCCTAAGCACTTACCGAATTGGGTCTTCAAGGGGCGTCCGGGTTCCGGACGCCCCTTTTTGCTTCAGGCCTGCCCGATCCGGAGTCGTCCAGTAACCCGGAGTAGCGCGTCTCGTTGGAAGGCCCTAAAATAGGCTTTCATGGCAACAACGGATAGATCCAGTCGGCTACCCCGCCTGGTAGCTGCGAGCAAGGCCGTATTGGCCGAGCGTGGGTTGCAGGCGCGCTTTGGCGAATTGCTGGAACAGGTACGGCAAAATCGCCCTGGAGAGGACCTCGCTCCGCTAGAACGTGCTTTTTCCTTTGCTGCCGAGAAACACCAGGCCCAAGTGCGCGAATCCGGCGACCCTTACCTCTCGCATCCTCTGGAAGTAGCCCATATCCTTGCCGAACTGCGGCTCGATATGACGACGCTCTGCGCCGCCCTGTTGCATGACGTCGTGGAAGACGCGCGCATCTCGCTCTCAGACATTGCGGCCGAGTTTGGCCCCGATACAGCCCGACTGGTGGAGGGAGTAACCAAGATCAGCCGCCTGGACTTGGTGTCCCCGGAAGTTCGCCAGGTGGAGAGCGTTCGCAAGATGCTGCTGGCAATGGTGACGGATGTGCGCGTGGTGCTGGTGAAATTGGCTGACCGGCTGCACAACATGCGAACGTTGGGCTATCTGCCACCGGAAAAACAGGAGCGCATTGCCCGGGAGACCCTCGACATCTACGCACCCATCGCCCACAGGTTAGGAATGGGCGCGATACGCGGCGACCTGGAAGATCTGGCGTTCGGTTATCTCGAGCCTTCCGCCTACGCCGAGTTGCAGAAAGTCGTTGCCCTGAGGGGCAAGGAATTTGAGAAGTTCCTCGGCGAGGTTGAGGAGGAGATCCGCAAGCACCTTGCCGAGAATGGTATCAGCGCCACGCTGGAAGTCCGCGTCAAGCGGCTTTACTCGATTCATCAGAAAGTTCAGCGCCAAAAAGGGACTTTGGAGCAAGTCTACGATCTGCTGGCCGTCCGCATCATCACCGAGGATGTGCGCAATTGCTACGCGGCGCTCGGAGTGGTTCATCAAATTTGGCGGCCGGTGCCGGGACGATTCAAGGATTACATCGCGATGCCCCGCCCGAACCTCTATCAGTCGTTGCACACGACCGTCATCCATGGAGGCCAGTCGTTCGAAGTGCAAATCCGCACTCATCAAATGCACCGGATCGCGGAGCAAGGCGTGGCGGCCCACTGGCGATATAAAGATGGCGCCAATGTTTCCGATGGCGACGACCAACGCGTCGTGTGGATGCGGCAATTGATCGAATGGGCGCGCGAGATGCGCGAGCCCTCGGAATTTCTTTCCACGCTCAAAGTGGATCTCTATCCTGAAGAGGTCTACATCTTCACGCCAAAGGGTAGAGTCCTGACGTTGCCCCGCGGCGCCACTCCGGTCGACTTCGCTTATAGCATTCATACCGACGTTGGCCACCAATGTGTGGGGGCAAAGGTGAATGGGCAGATGGTGCCGCTGCGCCATCCGCTTTCCAATGGCGATGTCGTGGAGATCGCAACGCAAAAAGGGCATGCTCCGAGCCGTGATTGGCTCGGTTTTGTGCGCACCTCACGCGCACGGTCCAAAATCCGGCAATGGATCAACCTGCACGAACGTAAGCAAGCCACGGAAGTGGGCCGGCGGTTGATCGAACGCGAAGCGCGCCAAGCCGGCGTAAGCTTGAAGAAAATTTCCCAGGAAGAGATGCTCCGCGTAGCTTCTGAGTGCGGACGAAACAAACTGGAAGATCTCTACGCAGACCTGGGATATGGGAAATACTCTGCCCGGCAGGTCCTGGCGAAACTTACCGGGCAATCGATCGAGGAAAAGCCCCAAGGGGACGGGCAGGACGCTACAAAGATCGTATCGTCGGTCAAGCGGATGCTCGGCATCCGTGATCCCTCCATTCTTGTTTTGGGCCACGACAACCTCATGGTCTATCGCGCCAAGTGCTGCAATCCGATTCCGGGCGACCCTATCATCGGCTATGTCACGCGCGGCCGAGGAGTGGCCGTACACAACACCTCTTGCCCGAATGTGCAGAAGCTGCTCTATCAATCCGAGCGGCGGATCAACGTGCAATGGAGCGATGTGGCGCAAGGGACCTATCCCGTTACGCTGGTGGTACACGGCAAAGATCGCCCTGGGCTACTCGCGGACATCACCGGCGTCATCAGTGGCGTGGGCGCCAACATTCAGGTGCTCGATAGCCGGCCGGACAACTTGCAAGCGCGTGTGGAAGCCACC
The DNA here is from genome assembly GCA_963804535.1 of uncultured Acidobacteriota bacterium. Classification (GTDB taxonomy): domain Bacteria; phylum Acidobacteriota; class Terriglobia; order Acidiferrales; family UBA7541; genus Palsa-189. The sequence goes on along the minus strand of CAWDQT010000019.1, from coordinate 58,827 downwards.
GTCGATATCGCCGATCGCAACCAATTGGAGCGCATTCTTAGAAATATGAAGCGAATTTCAGGTGTGTTTGGTGTCGAGCGCGTCTATCAGGTTTAGCGATTACCCTTCCGGACAGTTCATTCAGAATCCTGTCCTTTAGGCCAGCCGCATTGCCTATCCAGGCACAACACGCCACGAGCAGGTCTGCACAGAACTAAAATGAACTTATGAAGACCGCACGTCATGCAGCATCGGCTTGTCTGGGGCGAGCTCCATCCGTGTTCACTTTGGCGGCATGCCTGCTTTTATTGGCAGGCTGCGGCAAAGTTCGCCAGACCAATATGAGCCGGCTCGACGCCGTCGGCATGCATCCGGAGAGTCTCGATCAGCTTCAAAAATATCATGTGAACGATGACGAGGTGCGGCAGATTCTGATCGCGGGCAGGGCTGGAATGACCGAGCAGGGCTGCGTAGAATTGGTTGGCATCGCACGCTCGCGGCAGCGTGTTTTTGCGGAAGGCGACGCCATTGCCGGTCTGCTTGACGCAGGAATGAAGGAAAGTTCCGTGATGCAGCTGGTCCGGCTGGATCAGTTGACGCCATTTGCAGGCGAAGCCGCAGCCATGCGGCTGGCGGGACTGTCTGATGACGTCATCCTGGAGGTCGCGCGGCAGCGGTCGAAAGGCGGAACTGTGCTTGCAGGTTCGCGGTTGGCCGAATTACGGGATGCGGGTCTATCGAATGCGCAGCTTGTTGCCGCAGTGGATCGAGGGATTACTGATAAGCAGGCCGATGACATCATCGCTCGCCACAATTACGCGGTCGGCGGTCATAGCTTTGTGCGCCAGCAAGGGCGCCGCCGCTAAGCTAGTCGCCATTGCTTCCACGTGACTTCCTCGCCTGGTGCGCATTAGCTTCTTTGACCGGGTCCTAGCCTGCCGCTAGAATTCTGCTGGGACTTTCTCGCGAATGCGCTTACCTTGTCTGATTCTGCTCTCCCTATCATTGTTCGGCTGCGCTGTTGCTTTGGGCCCGGGTTTTAATCAAGCCTATCGTTCGGTCGATGTCTCCGCAACGTCAATCGAGCCGACGCATATCCACGTGCAGGTCTCGGATAAACTCGAAAATATTGGAGACCGGAGTTTGACTTACCTCGACGTTGCTTTGCCCAATGGCCCGTCCTTTGGCACGAGCAACGTGAGCGTGACTGTTGGCGGAAAGGCTGTCGCGGACCGAAGAGTGACGCAAGAATCAGGTCCCTCCCTACGGATCCCATTCGATCCTCCGTGGCCGCAGGGCGAAAGGCGGGAGATTGCCTTCGCATACGATCTTGAGCCTGCGCCGGAAGGTCGTGGAGTTGTGGCCGCTACTGCCGACGGTTTCTATCTCGCCGATCCGAATGTTTTTCCCGCCTGGCAGGCCCCCTTGGGTCCATTCGCGCGAGGTTCTCTTCGAGCGCAAACACAACAACTCGAAGTCACCGTACCGGCGGATTTCCGCGTGTTGGGCGTGGGCCGCGAGCAGCGCATCGAGCACCACGGAGAGTCCGTAAGGCACCGCTTTGAAATGCTCGGAGCGGAGTTCCCTCCCTACCTCGTCGCCGGACGTTATCAGGAACAGCGCGTGGAGACCGAAACTGGCGCCGTTATTTTCTGGACTCGCGAATCGCTCGATGAAAAGACGGCGCGGGTGGCCGGACAGCGTTTGGCGGCTACGAATAGCACATATGAAGAGGTGTTCGGCTCCATCACGAGGAGTCATTTGCCAATTCATGTCGTCGAAACGGCGGCGGAACTCGCCCCTATTCTTTCGATGACTTCGAATATTTCGGCCGCCTCGTTTCCGGAAGGCGTGCTCTTCGACCATCGTGCCATAACCTTGGGTTTGACGAGCGGTCCCGTCTTGGACCTGGCAGACTATGAGCTCGCACGCACCTGGTTCGGCTGGCATGTGCGTCCCCGGCCCGAGGCGGACCTCCTTTTAGGCAGAGGAATGGCCCTTTTCGCAGCGCTCCACGCAGCGGAAAGGCGAGGAGGCGCCCCAGCTCGCCAGCAGGAAATCGTGCGGCTTATCGGGACGTATGACAGTCTGGGCACAGCAAACGACGAGAAGCCTGGCTTCGGGCCGGCGGTAGGCTATAGCCGCCAGGAGGCCACGGCCAAGTCTTACAAGGGAGCTCTTTTTTTACTCTCGCTTGAAGAGATCGCCGGGGAAGAAAAATTCCATAGCGCGCTGCGTCGCATTCTGACCGATATGGCGGGACAAGAAATCGGCAGCGCTGAATTGCGCTCGGCCGTCGAAGCGGAGGCAGGCCGGAACCTGGCCGGTGAGTTTCATGCCTGGCTCGATCATCCGGGCCTTCCCGCTGAGTTTCGTGCACACTATCAAGCCGCACGATGACCGAATTGGCGTTAGCAGTTTGGAGAAGAAAACGACACTCCGGGAGGTTTCGTGAAAGAAGCGATTGTTACCGATTTAGGCCCCAAGGCCATTGGCCCTTACTCGCAAGCGATCCGCGCGAATGGATTCGTTTTCGTATCGGGTCAAATCGCTCTCGATCCACGCACGCAGGAGCTGATTTCGGGGGACATCACAGCGCAGACCGAACGCGTGCTTGAAAATGTGAAAGGCATTTTGCAGGCGGCCGGCTCGTCTCTCGAAAAAGTGGTGCGCTCCACCGTCTTTTTGGCCGATATGAACGAATTTGCGTCCATGAACCAGGCATACGCGCGGTATTTTCGGCAGGACTTTCCTGCCCGCTCGACGGTACAGGCCGCGCGGCTGCCCCGAGATGTTCGTGTTGAGATCGATGTAATTGCGCTTGCCTGACGCGCCAACTTGGCGATTCTTTTTAGTGCGTCAGGAGAACTTCGCCCGGCAACGTGGCGATAAGGATGGAAATAAAGACCAACACAATCACGATGGAAAGCAGGCGAACGTATCCGCGGTCTAAGGTGATGCGTCCTGATGAAAACGCCTTGCTTCTCGTTCCGACGATCACATGCAGCGCGATTAAGAGGAGTACGAATATAAGCTTGATGTGCAGCCAGCGTGCGTGCAGATAGTAGGGACTATTGCTCATGATGAGCAGGATTCCCGCCAGAATTGCCAGAGTGGCGCCGGGATCCGCGAGCGCCCGGAGACTGAGCTTCTCGATTCCGGCCAGGCTCGAGCGTGTTTGCGGATCCGCCACTCCGACGTGGCGAAGCAAAACGAGACTGGTCATGAGTAGACCGGAAATCCACAGCGTGAATCCGAAAACGTGCAAAACCAATAGCCATGCAACCATGGCGTCAGGTAAGCCTCCGGAGTCAGTCTATCATCGGAAAGGAATTTTCGAACGCCGCAGAGGCGAGTTCTAAAGCAAGGACCTATTCTGACGTAAGGATTTGACGGAAGGGATTGCGGCTCTACTTCGATTGTTTCTGCATTTCCCAGCTGGGCTCTTCTGCTAACAGCGGCGGGACTTCCTCGGGCGCGAGCGGTTTCGAAAAATAGTATCCTTGTGCATATTTGCACTGCAGTCTTCTTAAAAGTCCGACCTGTTCAATCGTTTCGACTCCTTCGGCGACAACATCCAGGCGAAGATTTTTGGCCATGGGCATAATGGTTCGCGCTATTTCCATGCCCTCGCTTCCATCTGCGGCACCACTGATAAAGGACCGGTCAATTTTCAAGGTATCCAGCGGGAAGCGGTGCAGGTAGCTCAATGAAGAATAGCCCGTCCCGAAATCATCGATCGCCAGCCGGACCCCCAAAGATTTGATTTGCTGCAGCATTTCAGCAGCGGCCGCGGGGTCCGCCATGACGGCGCTCTCAGTAATTTCGAGCTTTAGGGCTTCAGGAGGCAGGGCCGTTTCGCGCAGTAATTTACTCATCTCGTCCACAAGGTGCGGCTGCAAAAGCTGTTTGGCAGAGACGTTGACGCTCATAGTTAAATCCAGATAGGCTTTGGAACGAGTCCGCCAAGTGCTCATTTGCCGGCAGGCCTCGCGCAGGCTCCACCAGCCCAGGTCGCGGATCAATCCGGTCTCTTCGGCAACGAAGATGAATTCTTCCGGTCCAATCATTCCCCTGGTTGGATGCTGCCAGCGCATGAGAGCCTCGAACCCCACAATGCGGCCGGAGTCGAGAGCGACGATCGGTTGGTAGACATTCCGAAATTCGTGCCGCTCCAGCGCGCGGCGCATGTCTGTCTCTAATTGCAGGCGCGCCATCACGCTGGCACGCATATCCGCATCGAACACTTCAAAACGTGCTTTGCCCAACGACTTGGCGCGGTACATGGCCGTATCGGCGTCGCGCAGCAGGTCTTCTGGCTCCTCGTAGGCGGTATTGCTCATGGCGATGCCGATACTGATCGACGTGAATATCTCTTTGCCAGCCAGAACGAAGGGCGGCGCCAATGCCTTCATGAGCCGCTCCGCTGCGCGATTCGCATCGGCGGGTTCTTTGATATCGTCGAGAAGAATCGTGAATTCGTCTCCTCCGAGCCTTGCAACCGTAAATGTCTCTCCCAGACGCGCCACCGTATCAGACGAACGCAAACACTTCTCCAATCGGGCAGCCACGCCGACCAAGAGCTGATCTCCAATCAGGTGGCCAAGGCTATCGTTGATCATCTTGAAGCCGTCCAGATCCAAGAAAAGTACGGCAAAGAGATGGTCCTTGTGGCGTTTCGAATGCCTGATCAGCCGTCCCAGGCGGTCAATGAATAGAAGCCGATTAGGCAAGCCCGTCAAGGGATCGGAGACCTTTCGTTCGGTGATATCCGTTTGCGATCCCGCCATGCGCAAGGTTTTGCCCGTTGCGTCGTGAACGGCGAGTCCCCTGCTGAGCATCCAGCGAAAGCCTCCGTCCTTGTGCAGTAAGCGATGCTCACTTTCAAAGTGCGGCGTTAAGCCCTTTTGATGGGCATCAATTTCTTGTTTGACGCGATCCCGGTCAGCATCGTGGATGCGATCGAGCCATTCCTCCAGGCGATCCTCAATTTCGTTCTCCTGAAAACCGAGCATGGCTTTCCAACGGGGAGAGAAATACACGGCGCCTGTCAGAAGATTCCAGTCCCAAAGACCGTCATTTGCGCCGCGAGCAGCCAGGGCATATCGCTCCTCGCTCTCTCTCAGGGCTTCTTGCGCATTTTTATGAGACAGCTGCGTGCTGATGCGCGCCAGCGCCACAGGGAAGTCGATCGGCTTGGTCAGATAATCGTTTGCGCCCATCTCCAGCGCTTTGACGATGTCGTCGCTCTGATTTTTTGCCGTAACCATAATAATCGGCAAGTCGGTAGGAGAATACGACTCTCGGAGGGATTGCAGTGCATCCAGCCCGCTGACTTCAGGCATTTCGATATCCAGGAGCAGGAGATCAATGCCGTCCTCTTTGACTCGCGGCAGCAAATCCCTTGCGCTGTCCGCCAACCCGATAACATACCCTTTTCGGGCCAGCCGGCGGGCCAGCATGTCCCGATTCATTTCGTTATCGTCTACGATGAGCAGGCGGCTGGGGCGAGAATTCATGACGGCTTTTTCTCGGCAAGCAGGCTTTCGATTTTTTCGCTCAGGCGATCGAACTCGATCGGCTTCGTGTCATAGTCGTCGCATCCCGCTTCAAAGGCTTTGGCCCGATCTGTAACCAGGGCATGAGCCGTCAGTACGATAATCGGAATATGTCGCGTACTTTCGCTGGCTTTGAGGCGTCGGGTTAGTTCCCAGCCATCCATTGCCGGAAGACTGATGTCCATCAGAATGAGGTCGGGGCTCTCGGACCGTGCCAGCAAATGGCCTTGCTCGCCATCCTGGGCGGTGATTACCCGATAGCCCTTCCGCTGTAGTCTTCGGGAGAGCATGTCTCGGTTCATTTCGTTATCTTCGACGAGCAAAATTTTTGGCATCATTACGTTCTCCTGGAGACTTCCACTTCGATTGGCTGTCGCTCTTCTCTTTTTGCCGCCGGGCGAGAAGCAGTCTTGCCTTGGTTCAAGCTCACAGTTCGCGCCAAGCGATGCTTTTCGATCAGGACTGCGAGGCGGTCACGATCAACAGGCTTGATCAAATAGTTGGAGGCGCCCAGATCGAGGCCCATGGCCTGGTTATCAACTACGGTCACCATAATCACCGGAATCTGCGCCAGACTGGGATCGCTCTTGAGTTTCCGTAGAACGTCCCAACCGTCATATTCCGGCATAATTACATCCAGCGTGATTACCAGGGGATTTACTTCGCGAGCGAGCCGCAGGCCTTCCTCGCCATCTGCTGCGGCGACCGCACGAAATCCCGACTTCGTCAGGAATCGCGACATCAGATCGCGGACGGCCGGATCGTCGTCAATCACGAGAACCGTGTCGACTTCCGGTTTATGCTGAGTCGACCCCGCGACGGTCCCGCCAGCTCCCTCGAGTTGCGCAGTCTCCGCCACATCCAATGTGACTTGGGCAGGCAGATATACAGTGAACGTAGAGCCTTGCCCTGGCTGGCTTTCCACGCCGATGCGTCCCTTCATCATCTGCACAAATCTGTGACTGATCGCGAGCCCGAGGCCGGTTCCTCCGTATTTGCGCGAGATCGTTGCGTCAGCCTGAGAGAACTCCTGAAATAGCTTTTCCTGCTGTTTGGCGCTGATACCAATACCGGTGTCCTTGACGCGGAATCGAATCCACTCCTGCCCTTCCATGGCACTTTGACTTACGTCCAGCGAGATGGTTCCGTGATCAGTGAATTTGCAGGCATTGCTCATCAGGTTGAACAGGATTTGCCGTACTTTGGTGGCGTCGGCCCGCATCATTCCAACGTCGCCGGCCATGCGAACCTGCACGTTGTTGGCATTCTTGGCGATCGCCGGCTGTAACGTGGTCACCATCTCTTCCACCATCAGCGATACGTCAAAGGTCTCCAGATGCAAGCCCATCTTCCCGGCCTCGATCTTGGAGAGATCGAGCACATCGTTGATCAACGACAATAGGTGCTTTCCGGCCGATTGAATCTTCCGCAGGTCCTGTTGGTTTTCGAGCTTACCCGAATCGCGCGTTTCCTCCTCCAGCATCTCGCTATACCCGATGATGGCGTTGAGGGGAGTGCGCAGCTCGTGGCTCATGTTGGCGAGGAATGCGCTTTTCGCGCGGCTGGCATCTTCGGCCGCATGCTTGGCTTTGAGCAGCTCTTCCTGGGTCTGCTTACGGTGGATGATTTCGCCTTCGAGTTCCCGGGTTCTTGTTTTCAATTCATCGTTGGCGCGTTGAAGAGCCGTGTCCCGGTGTTGAATTTCGGATAGCATGGTATTGAAGCCGTCGATGAGCCTGCCGATCTCGTCGCTATAAAATCTTGTGGCGCGAACCTCGTAGTTCTTTTTCGTGGAAACCATTCTCATCGCGTTTTCCAGATGCAGAATCGGCCTGGAAATCAGCCTTTGCAACTGGGACGAGACCAGCAACGCAAACAAGCCCGAGACCAGCACGAAGATTCCGACGATGGCACTGTATCGTCTGGCCCGCACGCTCCACTGCCGCTGGTCCGATTGCAAAAATAGGGTTCCGACGTGTTCGCCATTCAGAGTGACGTCCCGAAAGACTTCCAGATAGCCGCCTTCGAAGCGGTAGCCATTCTCTTGCGAACGGCCGGGCAGAGTGGATGGATGTGCGCTGCCATTCGGAAAATAATGCGCAAAGATGGTTCCGTCGGGGCTGTACAGGACCGCGGCCACAATGTCTTCTTTTGCCGTCAGGGCCGACAAGGTCGCGGTGGCGGCAGCTTCGTCCCGGAAGGCCATAGCGGCGGCGCTGTTGTATCCGATGATCTGCGCCTGGGTCATCAGGTCCAGCGTAAGCAGATGCCGGAAGGAGATGAGGTCGTAAATGAGGAAGCTGGCGGAGGAAAGGACCAAAGCTGCGCTGCTCGTCAACATCGTGATCAGCATCAGCTTGCCCTTGATGGATAGGTTCTGAAGGTTCATTCCGGCTACCTTGCGTCGGCTGCTGCTTGCGGGATGATTCGTGCCAATGCCAGCAACCTCGAGCTGATGTTCAGGTCCGCTTGTTTCGCCGCATCCAGGTTGACCTCAAACCGCACCTTGTTGTCTTCGACAATCAGATTGATGATGCAGCCGCGCCTCGCAAATCCTGGTGTCTCTCCGATCGTCAAGATGGGCTGACCTTTCAGAGCGTGGAGAACCTCCTCCAGGTGTGCTGCTTCCGATGAACCGATAAACAAGATGTCGCAGCCTTTGAGGTCCATCCCCCATTTCAGGCGCTTGATGACGAAGTGTCGCGCGTCAATCTGCTTGTCCGCCAGGATGCGATCAATAATTCCGCCGAAGGGGTCAGTTCCTAAAATTCCGATGACGATTGGCGAATCCGGCTGGGCGAAAGCGGCTTGCGGCCATCCCACGAGTTTCGCGAAATTGTAAATAAAGCCGGCCTTGATGAGGTATTCCGACGAATCGGAGGAATCGAGCGCCTGAGCGCTAGCCCCAAGAGCCAGGCTCAGGCAGATTCCGATCGCGATAATTGGTCGCAGAACTCTCATTATGGTCTTATCGCGTGGCACGAAAATCGGTATCACGCGAAATCACCTGGCTCCCGGCTAAAAAGTCCAAGCAATACTTCCGAAATAGGTACGGCGAACCTGAGTAGGCAGCGTGTTGATGAATTCTGGGATAAATTCCAAGTGCTGGCTGTTCAGCAAATTCTGCGCGCCGAATGAGAGCTGGATCGGCGATATTGGCTTCCAACCGATATGAAGATCCAGTGAGTAGTAACTGGGTATATTCAGGCTCGGAAGCTTATCCACATAGCGAAGCATCAGATCCTGCTCGAAATGCTTCGGCAGGTCCAACGAAGATCGGAAATAGTATTGATGGCGAGGACTCGCGCCGTTCGGGAGGTCCGGAGTCGGATCCAAGCTGTCTGCGTTCTTGTGTATGTTCATTCGCAAGAAGCTGTAAGACCCCATGAGCTTCCATCTCGGCAAAATCTTCCACTCGGCAAACGGCTCGATGCCGTACGTTCCTCCGCTCATCTTATTGCTCGCGACAAACGGAAGAACTACGTAACTCGGTACCGGACTGCCGACAAGGATGGGTGCGCCCGGCTCAGCAGATCGCAAATTTGTGTAATTGTTGTAAAAGGCTGCAACATCTAGAGAGAAGGAGTTGGTCGCTTGCACGCGATAGCCGACTTCATACGCAAGAAGATCCTCTGATCCGAACTGTCGACTTCCAAAAATCGCCTCAACCACCGGCAACGGGCTATTCAGTGGCGCGGTGCCCGGCGGAATAACCGCTTCGTTCAACTGGAGGCCCTCCTCCGTAAGAGCGGGTGTTCGGACGGCTCTCGATACGGCTGCCCAGACGGATTGCTTATTCGTGAGCGTTCCCAAAACTCTGACGTTCGGTTCGAATTCGAAGCCCGTGAATGGGTTGTGCTCGAATTTAGAACCAACCGTAACGTGCATACGGTTGTCGAGCAGGCTCACCTCGTCCTGTACGAATGCACTATATTGATTCAAGCTGCTGTGGGCGGGCTGAAGGGCTACGGTGAAGCTTGAGCCGTTGCTATCCTGAATCGAGCGGTAGCCCAAGCCCCAAACTAGTTCCTGGGATTCGCCAAGGTGAATGTCGTGTTGGAAATCGATGTCGTATACGGATTCGTGGTCGCCAAAAACCGTGGGGTCCGAGATATTGGTTCGGTCATAGTACATCTGCAGTGAAGTCGAAGACCGCGAAAAAGAGTGATTCCAGCGGCCCAGTAAATCGCCGCCGCTTTCGTAGCCATTATTTGGGTAGGTGCTCCAGAGCGTGGGCGAGGTTAATGAAGGAACTGTTAGAGTCTCGCCGAAATTATCGTGATAGAGATCGCCTTGGACGGTGATGGAATCCCTTGTCGCAACGTTAGAGTCGAGACGAAAGCCGCCGCGTAATGCATGCCACCCGTCGGAAGCTGTTGCGCCTGCGGTGTCAATTGAGGGATACCAATCGTAGTATTTGCCATATACGCGATAAAAGGTGTTGTCCTTGACCTTGGAGCCGTACCGTACGGTTTCAGCAGTGGCTTCCTGTGATCCCGCTCCCGCCGATACCAATCCTCCCTGCGTAGCCTTAGCCGATTTCGTAATAATGTTGATCACGCCGTCGACGGCGTTAGCGCCCCACAAGGTGGCCCCGGGACCGCGAATGACTTCGATGCGGTCCACATCTTCGAGCACGACGTCCTGCACGTTCCAGTAGACGCCAGAGAAAAGAGGCGTATAGACGCTTCGGCCGTCGATCAGAACCAGCAGCTTATTGTCGAATCGCCCGTTGAATCCCTCGCGAGCCGATGGCCCACTTGTTCTGATCAATTTGCGCCACTTCCAAGCCCGGAACCATCCGCAGCGCATCCGGGATGCTGGTAGCTCCTGAACGACGGATATCTTCTTGGGTAATGACGAAGACTGCCGCCGCCGCGTCAGCTACCTTCTGCGACCGCTTGGACACCGACGTGACCTGCATGTTCATCAGGTCCTCCAGACTCATGCTGGTGACGTCGGGAACACTTTGCGGCCCTGCCGCCGACGCATTGGCCATGGGCACACGGCGAGCATGCCGGCCAGCAGCATTCGGCCCGCGCAGGCCATCCAGCTGATTTCGTTCTTGCGTATCGGCGACATATCCAAATCCCCCTCTAGGAGATAGCCAGCGGAGCTGGCGTAGGATCCCCAATCCGAATTTTTGGGCACTGCGTATTGGGCCTGCTAAATTCCTTTTTCCCGTGACTCAAATGGATTTCCTGCGCTATTTCGATTTACTTCTGCATGCATCCTGCGCGACTTGAAAGGGCAAACATCGGCCCAGCAATTCCAAAGAAGCCGGGACTTCATAAGGGCTTTTCTCCGGTCACGGTGAAAACCGTGGAATAAGTAAGCGTATCCGGGCGGCTCAGATATTCCAGAAACCTCCGCGAATATGCTTTCGCTTCGGCTTCACTTCCGAAGACCCGGGTCATCTGCGGCCGCGCAATCTCCAGCTTTAATTCCCATTGCTTCCAAATCTCCGGAGCGACTTCCCCCGCGATCAAGTGATAACAGTCCACCTGCACCTGAAGATTTTCGAGGCCGGCCTTCCGTGCCAGCCAAAAAAGCTTTCGGCCGACGAAGGGATCGAATCCGGTGTCTCCCAGAGCCATCACGGCTTTCTCCACAGCGCGCTGCATTGTGGGATCTTCCGGGTAATGCCATAGAAGTTGCCCGTCCAGGTCCTGCAACAGAACCCGCCCGCCCGGCCTGCAGACGCGGACCAATTCAGCAACGGCACGCTCCTTTTTCTGGAGGTATTGAAGCAGCATGCGGCAGTACACGAGATCGAAACTCTCGGCTGGAAATTGCATCGCGTGAGCATCGCCGCATAAGAACTTGATTCGCGGATTCTCACGGTTTCTCCGAACCGCCTGCTCGACGCGATCTGGGCTGATATCGACGCCGGTCCCGCGCAACGAAGGATGCAATGCGCAGACCGCTCCCAAAATGACGCCCGGCCCACAGCCCACGGAGAGCACTTCCATGCCTGGTGTGATGTGGCGCGCCATGTACTTTTGAACCCATGCCTCCGGATCGACCTTTGCTTCCAGCCGCGCGGCCTCCCGCGGGTCATCCATGATGTAATCAATTGTTGCGGCCTTAACCATTCGACTGTCCTAGCTTACGAATGTCATATGTGTTGCATGTCTTTCGGATCGAGCCAGCAATCTCGAATAAAATCCGTCCACATGGCGATAAAAGCGCAGCTGTCCGCCCCCGAGCCATATGCCCTGGCAATAATGGCGAAGCATCTCTGCACCCAATTGCGTGAGGGCGGTGGCGGCAATCTGATCGGTAATGACTGGAATGGCGTTCAGCTCAAAGCCTTGATAGGCGCTGGAAGCTGTCTTGAGCAAGCAAGCCGCGACGCCGGGAACGTCTGATTCGGGAAGCGTCGGATGCAGCAATAGATCACATCGATTTTCGATGTAGCTGAAGTTGACTCCCAGCGGGCCGCGATAGGCAATCACCGCTCCGATCGGCTCATCCTTGTATCCGCGATACGCCAGCCATACGCGTCGGGTTCGCCGGAGCCCCACTTTGCGATACATTTCGTCGACAGCTTTGAACTCGGCGTCTTCCCGCAATTCCTCCGCGGTTACGTAAACGCTGCCCCGTGCCGCGGTGGCAATCGCACAAAGCGGTTCCTTGTGGGCCGCGCTGTAGGGCACAACTCGGATCCCCTTTTGCGTCGGCAAAGAGATTTTCTTCGACAGTGCAAAGTACATGTGCCGCTGAACTGAAGAGAAGGATTCGCCGATGGTCTGGACCATGGAGCCGAATACGCGCGAGGGAAAGCGATTTTCGGGACGGAACCAATTCTGGTGGGACTCATCGACGCCCTTCAAAAAGCTGGCCGCCGATCCGCACAGCATCACCGCACGCGACGCGTATGGATTGTTCTCGGAGACCAGGTGTTGCGAGGTCCATCCATTCCGGGCCGTGCGCCAGACGGCAATTGATGCGCGGCCGTGTTTTTGGTCGCCGGCAGTCAGTACGTAGAGAAGCGAGTCTCCGCCCTTCAGCATGCGCCGCCAGTTATCTTTCACCTGTTCCAAATGGGGCAGGAGCCGAGCCGCTTTGTCCGGATAAAGAAAGCCGGTTCGTTCGTAGAGGGCGAAGATTTCATCAACAGGCAAAGCATTCACCTGGACGCCGTACGCGTCATACACGTCGGCCAATCGCGGCAGGTTGTTGATGACTTCCTGATCTAGGGCATCAATCGGCATATGGTTTGGGCCTAACTCTGACGCCGTCTTCCTGACAACCCTCCTGTTTCAAGCTGCGGCGCAGCCGCGCAACGCGCACTCTTTTCCCCTCAGAAAATCCAGGAGCAGGCACTAAAGACCAGACTAGTGCCAGCTTTCGAATAACTTATATAGAGGTCAGCGGCAGACTTTCAGAATGGACCATTAGTACTGTTTCTCGGGCCGCAATCGAACGGACTATTAACAGCTTCGCTACAGATTTCGGAGCAGTTCTCTCCGGATCGAAGTTGATTTCAAGCGATTCCGAAGGCTGGCCGGACGCAGACCGTCACCGGCGCCATAAGCTACAGAATGGAAGGATGTTAGCTGGCACGAAAACAATCTTTTCTGGCAAAGCCTCTCAAAACCCAAGCGCAGTCGACGAAGCGTTCGGCGCATTCTCACGTTCAACGCTTCTTTGTCGCGCCAGGCTACGGGGGCTGGCTACTTGGTCACATTGTCTTGCTCTGTAGCATGTTTCGACCAGAACGCAACGCAGTGGTTGCGAGGAGAATCGATTGCGAGAAGAAGTTTGTGGGGGATGATGATAAAATGAGGCCGTCAGGATTGCGGATTGAACCGCTTTCCGGTCTTGACTAAAGTCGCGCGCAATCTTTCAACGGTTATCGCTTCCAATGCGGGCCTGTAGCTCAGGTGGCTAGAGCGCACCCCTGATAAGGGTGAGGTCGACTGTTCAAGTCAGTCCAGGCCCACCATTCTTTTCAAGCAGTTGTGGATTGTCACCCTCTCGCAAAACCCGATCTGTTGTGGCGGCGCTGGGTTCAGTGGGAGGACGTTCCAGTGCTACCAGCGTGGCTCTCTCGGCTGGCGGGCCGCTCCACTGTAGTCTTCAGTGGAAAATCTACCTCCTCCACGTGGTCCCCCTCCTCTTTTATCGCCGCCTCCAAACGAACCGAAACCGCTGCCGCCGCGAGGGCCGCCGTTCCGACTTCGGCGTGGCTTCATTGACCCGCAGAGCGCGGCCAGCGACTTCTTTTCCGTTTAGATCGCTCATGGCTTTTGCGGCTTCTTCGTCTTTCGCCATTTCGACAAAGGCGAATCCACGCGCCTGACCGGTCTCGCGATCGTTCGCGATATGGATGCGCGTAACTTGTCCGAAAGGCTCAAAGAGGGCGCGTAGATCGCTTTCCGTAGTTTGGAAGCTCATGTTGCCAACAAATAAATTCTTCATGGTGCTTCTCCTGATGTGTGAACATTTCTTTCGACCCGAGGCAGCGCTGATGCTTCCCGGAAGACCCTTAGCCGAACAACAAAAAAAGGCCACGAGTTGAATGTGAACTCGCAGCCCCTTTAAACGAATCAAAAGGTTTTTACAAGAGCAACAAACGCGGTCAGAGTATACCACGGCTTCTCGAAGAGACCGGCCCCGTATCCTGGCAGGTGTGCCTAAATCCCTTCACGCGAGTCTTCGCAATTGATTGAATCCACGTATGCTGCAATGCGCGGAATTTCGTGTTCCGAAACATGCGGTTTTCGAACGATACGAATTTGCACGTTACTTCAGGCGATAGTATGCCGCGTTTTGCAGAGGAAAGGGTCGTTCGCATAGCGAAGCATTGCTGAAACGCTCGTCCAAATGTCATTCGGCCACCCCGGCGGGGGGCTCTGACTGAAGATGCGTTATGCTTTCACGCTTCCGTTACGGTGTAAGTGGCTCAATATGAATGATTGTCGCTCCGTGCTGGTCCCCCAGCCATAAGCTGGAGAGATCTCCGGATTTCTGCACGTCCACATGACGAACGTTGGTTTCATGCGGGAGAAGATACTCGGTGAATTCCCCTGTCTGGATATTTAGCCTGAGGGCAATGTCATTGTCCATTCCTGCCCCCCAGTCATATGTTTTGTCGTCAAACTCGGCGTCATACGGACGCGTCCAGGGCGTCGGCGCCTGCCACACTTTGATCTTTTGCTGCGCCTTCGGATCGAACATCACCAAATCGTTGCCGTTAAACCCGCCACACCACAAGCGGTCCTGGGAATCGATGTGTCCCCGTCGACAACCCATGTCTGTGGGCGGCATGTCATACCATACGGTTTGCAGGTTTTTGCCATCTGTCATCCAAATCCTAGGGTTACCAAAGCCCATTCCGTACATGTCGTTCTTCGAGTTAGCAATGACATCGTATGCTCCCGCGGGCGGACTGCCGTGCGGGTGGGTAACGTGAGTCCACGTGTTGGTTGCCAAGTCGGCGTGCCAAGTGCCGCCTGCCCTTCCAGTAGCGCCGCCTTCACCGCCCTCACCACCTTCGCCCCCTGCACCGGCTACATTGACCCATATCTTTCCATCCACATTCTGGAACGAGGGGTCAATCATCGTAAGATGGGCAGCCCCGATATCCGATTCCTGTACTGGTGGCTTGAATGTTTCCATCTTTCCGGTTTTTGGATCGAGCCGGACGACCTGCATCTGCGACATATTGCCGTAATAAACGCGCCCCTCCCTATCAAGAGCGATTTGCAGACCACCCTGCGCTAGCGGGCCGACGCGGCCCAGCGGAACCGGATATTCCACCACTTTGCCGGTTTTGGTATCGACCTTCCCAATGAACTGGGAGTTAAAGTCCGAATACCAGACGTTCCCCTCGGCGTCTAGCGCCGTGTCGTGCGGCGCTCCATCGAGCCGCGGTAGGTCGTACGTCGTGTAAATCACCTCGGTTGCCTTGCCTTTAGGGCGCGGCATTGTCTTCAATGGGAACTCAAACGTGTCGGCCGAACTCAGGTTGATCGTACTGATATATTTGGCCAACGCCATCTGCCTTGCGGTCGGCGGACCTGCAGGCCCCTCGCTCGGACGAACCCAAGGATGCATGGGAGAAGAGTTGTTCGTATGCGTGGCCATGCGCTGCACAACTTGAGCCATCTCGTCCGCATTGTAACGAGAGAACAGCACTCGCTGCAGCGTGTGGCAATTAACGCAGGCCCCGAAGGCCATCTTCTCTTCGTGGGTTCCCGGGACACTCATGAGCAACTCCCCGTTGGAAACCTGCATGCCAAGCTTGGACGTGCTTGTCACCTTGGTGAGTTGCAAATCCAACTGGGTGGGTTGCTGCAGTGACATCAATGGACGTCTTCGGCACCTCATATCCTACTGCCCGAACGCTAATCGCGTATTTGCCCGGCTCCATTCTGTCCCGGGGGAACTTGTATTGACCCTGGGCGTTGGTCACCACCCAAGTGGCCATAGTGGAGCCCGTCTTCTTTGCGCCGACGAGCACCCCCTCCATCACTCCTTCCGCCTGCGAACTTACTTTACCAGTCAACGCTCCTTCAGCATGCGAGGTTACGTTAGGGGCTGAATGAGACGGAGTTTGCGCCATCACGAAACCGATAAAGGCCACGCTCAATGCGGCCGTTCCCAGTAGGACCTTTGCAAGAAGCTTCGTTCTGGTCATGACAAATCTCCTAGTCTCAGTCGGGTTTCTTTTTTTGATCGACAATGACGAGCACTATCGTATACCTGTCCAACTCTTCCAGCCTTAATAGGTAAACTTCAACCCAAATTGGATCTGCCGAGCGGCGTTGACGGTCGGCGCTTGAGGAATGGCATTGATTGGAACTAGATTGCCATTACTGTCCAATATCTGTGCCAGTCTGAATTCGAAGTTGGGACGGTTTAGAACATTGAAGAATTCGGCACGAAACTGGATCTGTCTCTCGCCGCGCACAGTGGTGTTCTTGAAGATGGAAAAATCGAAGTCTTCGAAGCCTGGGCCGCGCAGCGTGTTACGTCCGACGTTGCCCAACTCGCCGGCAGGTGGCATGCTGAAACACGACAGGTTGATATACTCATTGAAGTTCCCGACATTGACCGCATTCCCGTTCGCGGGACACCCTGATGCTCCTAGATTGTAGACAGGTCTCTGCCCACCACCGTGGCCAGTTACACCGGACGAGCCAGTTCCCGCGATGTCCGCTGGAATGGCCACGCTGAACGGAGTGCCGCTCTGGACTGTGAAGATCCCGCCCAATTGCCAGCCCTGAACCAGAAATCGCGAAAATCCATTCTGTAACTTAGGTGCGGGTACATCCCAGGTAAAGTTGATGCTCACATGCTGGGGAATGTCAAAGTCTGTTACCCCCCGCTGGAGGTTCGGATCAAAAGGATAGGGGTTATCCATGCTGTTCTGCTCTTCGCTCGAGCCGAGTTCTTGGCTTCCGACATCAATGTTCTTCGACCACATGTAAACGGCCTGGAATGTCAGTCCACGACCGAATCTACGGATGACATTGGTTTGCAACGAGTGATAAGTGTCCCAGCCATACCACTGAGTCGAGTCGATCTCGGAGAAATTCTGATTGATCCTCGGGGTGGGTGCGAGTCCAAGTCCATTGGTATCGCTCGCCGGAAATTGTAGGAGTCCGTCGGGCGCGACAGTGACCAAGTTGGGAGGCACAACGTCGAGGTCACCCTGAGCAACGGGCAAGTGAACTCCCCGCGAGCCCACGTAGGCCACAGCGACCGTCAGGTTTGGCGTAACCTGCCGCTGGATATTCAGATTCCAGTCCATGACGTAGGTGGGATCCGGATTGGGTTGTACGTAGACTGTACGCAACTCTTTAATACCGAGCAGGGGAAAGATCGCGTTGGGGAAGCTTGAGGATGGCGGGTTTCTCAAAATACCCGCCTCGAAGAAAGGCTCCGAGCGCGTGATCCGGTCCGTGAGTAAGTTAGGTGTTGGAACGAGGTCGAAGACGCCAAGCCCGGCGCGAATGGCCGTCTTACCATCCCCAAACGGGTCCCAGGCCAGACCGATGCGGGGAGCGAAATTCCGCTTCGTTGGGTTCTGATACAGTGGGTTACCAATGGTCACGTTAGGATCAGTGAGGTTTACAAGGTTGGCAACTCTGCCCTGCGTCTCCCGGAGCGTAGTGCCCATCTCGTAGCGCAATCCCAAATTAAGGGTTAGATTTTTGCGAACCCGCATGTCGTCCTGGACGTATACGCCGAAAATTTTTGTGCGCACTGTCCGATAGGAAGACGTACCGGGAAAATCGGAAGAAAACTGTTTCGGTATAGCCGTCAGAAAGTCCTGAATGGAACCAAAAGCCCAATCGCCGGCAGGGTTGGATTGGGTGTCCTCGTTGTTGCGAAGGGCCTCGAGGCTGAACCCAAATCTGAAGCTATTTCGCCCGCGCTCCCATGAAAGATCATCGCTTACTTGCGGGTCTGTAAACCAGAAAAGATCACCGCCTGTGGAGCCAATGCCTCCGATCGAGGCGAGGCCGGGCACCTCAATAGTACTCAGATTCTTGCCGGGCACGGAACCCAACGAAGGATCGGTGACCTGCGGTATGGTCGGCAACGTATCGATGCCATTCTTACCCACGGTGCGGGTAAATCCCGTGCGAATCGTGTTGAGCAGCATCGGATTGAAAATGTGCTGCAAGCTCAGCATGTACCTCTGGTTGCGTGCCGCCTGGGCTTCAGATTTTTCCTTAAAGGGATCGGGCGTCAAGAGATTCCCGTTGTCGAAGGTGTAGCTGCTGGAAATTGTGTCGTTAGCCGTGAGCTTATAATCGATTCTGCCGGTCACGTAGTTCTCGGTCCCGGTTTGGCCGGCTCCAAACTCATACAACCCGACATCGCCGGAGATCGTCCCGTTCGGTGAAGGGTAGAGCGCAAGTAACGGTTTGATTCGTGGGTCTATCGGGACCGTCACTCCTGAGACGAGAATGCCGTTTCTGGCATTAGGTGAAAGTGTCCCGGACGTAAACGATTCGCTGAGGAACTGCCGCAATCCCTCGTAATTTGCGAAAAAGAAAAGCTTGTCCTTCTTGATCGGCCCGCCAATCGAGCCACCGAACTGGTTACGGCGAAACGGCGGAATCTGCTGATCGAAGAAATTGCGCGCGTCCAGGGCGCTGTTGCGAAGGAACTCGAATACCGTACCGTGAAGTGCGTTGGTACCCGACATGGTGATGGCGTTGATGACGCCACCGGCTGCCCTGCCGTATTCAGCAGAGTAATCACTGGTGAGGACCGAGAACTCGCGAATGGCGTCTACCCCGAGGTTCGCTCCCAGTATGTTTCCCGGACTGTTGTTCGTGTGGTCGTTCACTGTCATCCCGTCGATGCGGTACACATTCTGGCTGGGACGGCCCCCGGAAATGGACATTTTCGTACCCATTCCCCCGGTGACGTCTTGCGACTGGGTCTCTACAGTGAGAACTCCGGGTTGCAATGTGGCCAGCTGCAGCCAGTCGCGTCCGTTTAGTGGCAATTGACGGACCGTGTTTTCTGAAACGACTCCCGACAGCGTCGAGGAGGTTGTGTCCACTTGCGGAACTTCACCTGTGACTTGGACTTGCTGCTGCACCGCGCCCACGCTCAACGCGAAATCAACCCTAACATCGGCACCAACCGTGAGCGTAATGCCGCTGTGCACAGCGGTTGTGAAGCCGGCGGCGGTGACCGTAACCTCATATCTTCCGGCAGGTACGCTGGCGATCCTATAGCTACCGCTGGCATCGGTGGTCGCGGTCCGCGTGGCGCCTGTATCGACGTTTCGGGACGACACCTGCGCATTGGCAACTGCCGCTTGCTGTTGATCCAGAACCGAGCCGAGCAGGTTTCCGTTCACGGTCTGCCCTCTCATCCCGGACGCAATCAAAAGAATTAAAAGAATGGAGAAAAACACTTTCATGTGGACTTGGGATCCAAAGTGCTTCATCGTCACCTCTCCATTGCCTTGAGTGCCTTCCCCGCCGCTGCCGAATAGGAAACTTATCACCGCACAAGTCGGAGATCAGCCTGTGGGCCTCGCGAGTCTTTATTCTCGGACCTAAGGACGCTCTCACCGACGGTTCCGTTTCCTTTAAGTTGGATCGAAGGGATCAATAGCAGTTCTATCTTCGGCGAGCGTTCAGCTCCAAACGACAAAATTCTTCGCACGCGAACTGACCTGAGGAATTGTTTGTCATTGACTAGCAACACGAGCGGGCTCTCGTTATACCGCGACAGCTTAAGAGAGCCTTAATTAATCACGGTGCAAAAGCTTGCTGTCGGCGATGCAGACTGAAGTTGAGTCCGACGCCAACTGTCCGCCCAATTAGGAGCGTCAGACAGACGCGGATTCGTCGTAGTGCCAACGAACATCAGAAATCAGTTCAGACGATGACAGCACCGCATCAATGAGCCGCACAGCGTCAAATTCCACGTTCTTCTGCGTCCCGTGAAAGAGACGACCCAGAATACCTCGCCTGCGTTCTAAGAAGCCTACCCAGTCAGGGCCTCCTCGGTACCGAGCCAGGAAATCATAAGTGGCGCCGTGGAACCTGAACCGGACAATCCATCCGGTATCCCTTTGCCCAATCATGGGCTCAACAGCGGCATCGTGCCGGGCGAGTTCGTATATAAGCCAATTGGCCAAGTCACCTCCGTAAGCACGGCGGCTTATGAAATGCTTTTCAGGCGTGGACGTATTGAATGCGCTGCTTCGGAAGGTGACGATCATACGCGTCGATAGAGAAGGCGGGGACGCCACAGAGGCATTTTACAACCGCGAGTCGGGTCCGTTGGCCGGCTGCCCCGATTTTCACTTGTTACCGGGGCAAAGGGGACCTTAGACCAATGCAAGAGGTTCTAGATGGAAAAGGGGGGACCTGGCAGTCCCCCCTTTGTCGCATTTTCTTCTAGCGTCACGACGCGTAATCAGCGTCGCAGCAGAGGATTGCAGCTGATCCTTCAGTTTCCGAACTTCACCATCGTGCTGCGAGTCAGTGTCGAATTGCCGGTGACCACGGCCGGTCCGCCCTTGAAGAAATGCCAGGCCGAATATTGCTCCATGTACGGATCCTCTGACGACAGGCAGTCGATCGGCACGATCACCTTGTAGCCTCGCTGCGCCGCTTCGGTGCCGGTACCGACCCCGACACCTTGAAACGATGTGCCGCAGACGACGACCGTCTTGATGCCGCGCCCTTTTAGTTTTTCCTCCAGATTCGAGCCGAGAAATTTGTCCGGCCCGCCCTGGTGCGCCCATTCGCCGTCGCGAGGAGCAAAGCCCGGGCCGATCATGTCTGCCGGCTCGGACTTCGCGCCGATGCTGTACCACAGCATCACACCTGCGGCCTGCGCCGCGTCATGCAATCGCTTGACGTTGGGAATCGTAGCCATGCAGCGTGGGCGCGTCTTGCATGCCCCGTCTTTCGACATGTCCAGAATCAGCAGAGCTGTCGTCGAAGGCTCGAGCGTCACAGCCTTGACCTCAGGCTTGGGCGGCGGCTTGACGGTATCCCACTCCTCGACGATGTCGCTGGCCGCAAACGACGCAGCGAACGCAATAATGAGCGCTCCGGCTGCCGCAAGCGCACCTCGCCTTAAAATCCGCGTGTTTAACATCGATCCCTCCTTGGGATATGTAACGTCTTGTTGACCATCCGAGAGCGGAGCACAAAAATCGCTGACAGAAACTACAGGATCAACCCGCGCGCTTATAATGCTCGGTCGTGGTCCGCGGAGCGACCTTCATCGTTTTCATCTTCTTGATGTATTCGGGATACGTCGTTTCCGCACCGCCCAAAGCTGACTCGGGGGGAATCCCGTACTCGGTCGCAAAGTCGTAGAGAACGTCGTTCTTTCCGGGCAAATAATTCGGCACGGTGCCGGCCTGCACTATCGTTCCGTCCGGAGTCATTTCGCACGGGAATGGAGGGATCACCTGGTCGGGAGCATAGACCCAGCTGTACTCGCGAATGTAAGGTTCCGTCAGATACGCCGGATCATCGATGATAAACGTCACGTTCAGATAGTTGCCGTAGCGGTGAATGCGCGTGGTCACGGTGGACTTCGAACTGCGCGGAACGCCGGTGCGGGTCAGATAAGCTTCCTTAAGATGATCGGTTGTGTATACCAGAGTATTTCCTTCCCAGTGCCCCGTCGAAAATCCCGACCATTTGTGGGGAGCATTAGGCGAAGGATGCGGCCGCCCATCGGTATAGATCACTTGTTCCGGCTCTTGCCAAGCCACGTGCAGACGATAGCCAACTTGTTGCTTCGTGTCAGGGTCGAGCTCGGGAGTAATCCGCAGCTGCGAAACGGAAACACGCAATCCGATATCGATCGGGTGCGGCCTGCACATATTTTCCGGGAGGTCGATCTGATCAGGATGCCAACTCTCTGCCCTGAGCCGTCCCGCGTCATTGAGCGGAATTCCGGTGTAGTCACCGATGTCCATCCCATCGTTGTAAACCCTCGGCGACCATTCGCCGAGTATATCGGCTTGGGCAAAGGCCAACCGGCTCGGCAGCAACAGCAAGAGCGGAAGAAACCACAGAGCTTTCATGTTCCAGTTGATCTTCTTGGATCTCATCTGATCAACCTCCGAAGAAATCGACTCATCGCGGTTCGTTGGCTCGGCATGGCGTTGGATCCCATCCGGAATTGTCCGGAAGTTTCTTGAAATGCGCGTGGGTAAAGAGAGGCTCGATCAGGTATTGAGGATCCATTACTACTGCCGTCACCGTCAGCCAGGTATTGCCACTATAAGGGTCCGGAAAAGTGTCGAAGTCTTCTTCCAACGTCGCGTTGCCACTGTAAGGAACTCCGTTCTTCTGCAAGTATCCGGGACGCAAATGGGTGGTAACCACCTTGAGATAATCCGCCTGGTGCATCACTCTTCCCGGAATGAGCTTGCCACTCGCGTCTTGTATAGGTCCACCCTGGCCGTCACGCGTGTCGATATGTTCGTCGCCTTCCCAAGATGCCACCGAATAACCCTGCCAGGTTGGCTGATCACTCTGTGGCTGTGAGCCGCCAAAATGAACCAGACGAGTCTGAGTCCCGGAATCTGTATCGATGCGCAGCGTGCTGTCGTCCTGCCAATAAATGTGCAGCCGCCCAGGAACTTGCATGATGGCGGGCGCAGCATACGACTTGCATTCATTGCCGCTGGCCTGATCTTTCGCCGGATCCCAGGTAGCCGCTACTTTGCGCCCTTCGGGGTTGAGAGGCACAAACTGATAATCGTTTTTGTCCGGCACGAGCATGCGATAGCGCCACAATTCCGTGACGACGGATACCCAATAGCCGGTCAGGTCCTTCGGGGCAGCCTCTCGCGGCGTTTTTGGAGGCGCGGGTGGAGCATTACCCCGGTCCCGAGCACCGAAATCCTGGGCAGCCAGAAGAGCCGGGAGCAACATGAATAATGTCGCAACGAGCAGGAATGTTCGGCTCGCTCGTGATCTTATAATTGCGCAAAGCATTTCCGTTTTTCCCTAAACCAGCAAAGTATCAGTTCCCCTAATTCGCTTTGCGACTCGAACTCGGGTCTGCCTTGGCAGTGAGACTCTTGTAGGCCGCCTCCACGAACATATCCGTCGTCCAGTTGCCCGTAGTGTTGCCATATATCGGATCGTAATCGCGCGTCGGTTTGGCCGCCTTTATTTGCTCGAGCGTCATGCCCCGCTTGATCATGTCTTGCAGGCGGTCCCGAATGATCACCAGCATTTGGTGGTACACATCCAAATCGGCCACGTCGCAAATCCTACCGTGGCCGGGGACGAGCATCGTCCCCCCTTCCTGATGGTCCGCCGGAATCGCCAACTGCTTGATACGATACAGCCCCTCGATGACTGCCTGCAGGCTGCCGCCGCTCTTCAAATCGATGATGGGGTACTCCGTTGGATCGAAAAGATCGCCCGTGCTGATTACATCGGAATGCCGAAAAATCACGAAGCTATTCCCGTCGGTGGCCGCCGGTTGATGAAATACTTGAATCGCTTCGCCATTAAAATAGATGTTTTTCTGCGGCGTTGAATACGTGTCGTTGGGCCATGCCTTTTCCGGTGTCGGAGCAGCTTGGCCGGTGGGCGCGCTCATCCTGTCGAGAACTGTGTTGAACGCAACGATCATCACGCTCGCCCCCGAAGCGCGGTCGATCGCCAACGGCCGGCCAGTCTTGGCTAAATTTTCGTTTCCACCTACATGGTCGCTTCTGTCGTCGGTATTGATGATGTAGGTGATCTGGCCTTTAGATAACGGCCGGATGAGCTGCAGCACCTTATCGCTCATCGTTGCAAGCCCGGTGTCCACCAGCACAATTCCGTCCCTGCCCGCCTGCACGGTGATATTGCCGCCGGCGCCCGCCACCATGCTGACGTTGCCCTGCACGGGCAGAAGTTCGATATCGCCGCCCTTGGCCTTCTGATCTTCGCTCGCCGGATTTGATGCACCGTTCTGACGCCCGCGGGTTTGAGGTTGCTGTGAATAGGCGAACCGCCCCGATCCCGCAACTCCCAGAAAAAGCAGGCTCGAAACGATGTACATCTGCCGCAGCTTTGAGGAACGAAAACTCATATCCCTTTTCAACACCCGCCAACCTAAAGACGAAATTTCTCCAGAAGAGACGCGTTTCTGACGGCATGATCTACTTCGGATGGATCGAATGTCAAGGCGTTAAATGGCTCGCCCGTTTCCTGGGAGCAAGAGATCTCTGTGCAACGCTAAAACGACGACTGAAGCCTTCAGCATGCACACTCCGGAGGCTTAGAAAATAGCTCTTGCTATGCTCGCCGGCCGAGCGCGTTTATTGCAGCGGAGGAGGCGTTACCATTGGATTACGCCGCGGCTCGCCGTGCGGGCCGCGAACTTCGACTTCCTCGAATAGCAAAGATGGCGCAACCACGTCGCTCGGAACTCCGCCATTGGCGCTGCCAAACGCGCCCAGCGCAGTGCCAGCAGTTTCCGCGTCCTGGCTCTGCGCATAATAGAAGACAGTATTGTCGTTGCCGATGCCCAGGAGCGTGCGCAGATTCCGCACGGTCAATTGCGAAATCAGGGCTCCGCGAACCAGCTCCTCGTGCCCGTCATTTACGTTCACGCGATAGACCAGGAGCGGCATCCGGATCGCCATTCGGCGCTCCCGAAGCCAGCGTCCCCAGCGAATCGGAGAGTTCCTCCTGGGTGGAACTCGCGATCACCGGATTATCCATTTCGCGCACCAGCAATCCCCATTGCTGTCCATTTTGCTTGCAAGCATCGAGGAATTTCTTCCGCAGATTATCGGGCGTTTCGCCATTGCTGGCCGTGAAAAACAGATTGCTCACCATGGGCCGCGGAACACCCAAAAATGCGGAGCGGCCGTGTCCGTTGGAGTGATCGAAATCCGGCCCGGGCCGCCGCGACATGAGTAATTCCTTAAGCAGGCCTTCCTGCACCAACGCGACTTTCTGAGCGCTGACGCCGTCTTGATCGACTTGGTAAGACGCAATCAGATCGCGTCCCTGAAACTGCTCTGCGCTCGGATCATCGGTAAGGTTTACGGTCAAAGGCAAAACGCGCTGCCCGATCCGCCCCATCCATTCGCTCCGCCCGCCCAATGCCTGCATCATCTGCTCGAAACGCGAGTTCATCGAAAGAGGCGGCCGCGCTCCGTTTACCGAAGGCGCCAAAACTTGCGCCAAAAGCGAGCCTGCCGCCCGCGGTTCAAATAGCATCGGGCCATCGTAATCCTGCACCGGAGCAGCCATACGCAACGCAGCTAATTCCTTGCCTTTGCCATCAAGCTGCTGCCGCACGGCATCGGCAGTGGGAAGCTGCGCCGGACGATTCGCATAAAGCGCGAGGTAATTGTGCAGCGGCATGCCGTCGCCGGCTTGCGTGCCCAGGCTGGCTTCGATCGCCGCAAGGCTGCGGCTGGTGCGAATTTGCGTTCCCTCCGTCGTAACGATATAGCTGGTCGCATAGATCAAGTGATACGTCACGCGCGAGTTGTATAACTCAGGGTAATTTTTCAGAATCGCGGATACCGTTCGCGCTTCCGATTCCCAGTTTCGTGATGTCCAGTCGGGCTCAACCCGCTGCGCGACAGCGACTACGGACGGCTCTTGCGCAAAATCGTCAACGGTCGGCGCATTCGCGAGAGCGCGCAACGCGGCCTGCTTATTCGAATAGGAATCGAGCGCCTCCTTATAAGCCTGATCGGTGGCCAGCCACAGGTCCTGCCGCAAAGAATCGTAATCGCGATCGATGCCTACAGTCCCCGTGGAGCCCAGAAATCCGCGGAACCCTTCGGCGGAAAGAAAATTCGAGCTGTCCAGCTTGTAATTGCCCACGCGCACGTCCACGCTCATGAACCGATTCCGCGTGGTGCCGCTCGTCAACAGCGCTCCGAATTCCGCGCTGATGACGCGTTCGTCGAGATCGAGCAGCCGATATTCGATGAAGTAAGGGCGCTGCTGCCCCGGGAGCACCAGGCGATCCTTGGACCGCTGGAGCTCATCGTGTAAAGCCGCGAGCGTTTTGTCTGTGTCCCCGGAAGGAACGGGCGCGATCTGGCCCATCGCGACTGTCGGCGCGCCGGACGCCGCATTTTGTCCGAATCCCGTGGCAGGCGCCGCCAGAAAGGCGCCCGCAAATAGAATGGTCACTGCAATCCACAAAGGTGCTTTCATAATTGGCTCGCCAATCATTGTTAGTTGCCCTTCGCCGGAGGATCAGACGCCTGCGGATCATGCGCGGGCGGCGGCAGAATGGGTGGCCGGTCGGTGGAGGTTTGTTTCTTCTCAACTTCCATCTCCGAAACCAGCAGTGGCGGCGCCGCTGCCGCAACCGGAACCGAACCCGATTCCGCGCCGCAGTAACCGTTGAATACTTCGGTGGTGTCGCCGGTGGCCATGATCTTCTGCAGCGAAACGAGCGGTGTGCCCACGATAGACACTCCCCGAACCAATTCATCCGGCCGGCCATCGGCATAAACCCGATAAACGACCAGCGGCTCTACGTGAAAGGCCTGCGGCTGAGCCCGGCCGGTAAACGTAAAGCCTCCCGAAATGTCGTCGAAGAATAGGCCGTATGGTTTGTTCTGGTGCTTAATTTCGTCGATGAGCATCTGGCGCAGCCGCGCATTCGTGACCTTATAACTGCTTTCGACAATCAGGTTTCCCTGTCGTGATTCCGGGGGCAGGCCGACCTGGCGGCGCCCGTGACCGTTCGACAGCGGAAAGCCGTTCAGCGGCTGCCGGGACATCTCGAAATTCCGCAGCACACCGTGATCTACGAGTGTCACTTTCTGAGCGGCGATGCCTTCATCATCGAAGGGGTAATTGCCCAGTAGCACCGTCGAGCCTAGTTTCGCTGCCGTGGGATCATCGACGATGCTGATGAAATTCGGCAGAAGCAATTGGCCCACCTTGTCCGCGAACGTCTGGCCTTCATTGATATCCTTCTGGCGAAATCCTTCGTCACGATGCCCGAAAACTTCGTGGAAGAAAACGGCGGCGGCGCGTCCCGTCAGCATGGCCGGCCCTGCATACGGATCCGCCAGCGGTGCCTTGGTCAATGCTTCCAATTCCTTTTGCAACACGCCGCATTGTGCGAGCACCGTTTTGTCGTCCGGAGCCGACGCCGGATCCGTCCAATCGAAGTTGTAGTAACGTTCGAGATCCATTCCGTCAGACGCCTTGCCCTGAATGAAAAGCTCGAGCCGGTACCGCACTTGGCCGAATTGAAGTTTTGTGCCCTCACTCGTCACGTGATACTGGTTCTGCGCCTGCGCGCTGAATGTGACTATGGAATTTAGGATCAAAGCGGATGATCGGAAAGAGTGTGTGTACAGCCGCACCTTGTCTTCCCACGGATGCCGGTCGAGCGTATACGAAGCCCGCGAGCCGGAAAAGACCTGCGGTTTCTCCTGTGAAAAATCCGGAGCGCCCTGCTCTAACGTTTGCACCTGGACGTCTTTTCCGGTCTTCACCTTGATGAAGGCTTCCGCGGCCGCCCGATATTGGCTTTCGGTCTCCCGCCACATAGCCCGCTTGAGCACTGCGGGATCGTCGTCGACGGGCACGGGTTCTCCAAAACTGCCGGGGAAGCCTGGACCGTCATTGCCCACGCGATGTGTATTGTCGAGCTGATAACTGCCGACGCGAACTTGTCCCTCCAGCCAGCGGCTGCGTTGTTCCTGGCTGGAAAGCAGGGCGCCGTTGGAACCCGTCACTTCGGAACGCTGGCTATCCGTGACGGTATAGCTGAGGAAGTAGGCTGGCGGATCGGCCTTGCCGATGGCGGCCATCTCCCGGTCGAGTTCTTGCTGCACCGCTCCCAATATCGGTGAGGGCGCCGCCTGAGCGGGCTGAGCCGCCTGCGCGGGAGAGTCGGGCATTCGAGGAGATTTGCCTTTAGCCGCTGCGCTCGACACCGCGAAGAGAAGCGCGAGGATCAGAAGGACGGTAGGTGTTAATTTCAAGCGAATCACTCCCTCAGCCCGAATCGCGGGCTACGAATCCACCCAGTCTACGCTTGTTTCTGGCAAATCAGAAATGTGTCCTGAATTCCAGCAGGTTTGCCGATCGCAGCGCAATCAGGCGCAGACCGCAATATGGTTAGATGCTCTGATTTGCCTGCGAACGGCACAAATAAATGAGACCGGCGCATTTTTGCTGCGCGGTAATTCGGATGCAGAGTGAACCTAACGGGCTGCCTCCCGGAAAGCCCGCTAAAATCGTTGCCCGCTAGACTCGCACTTTCTGGTTGCGGATGATCTCTTCGAGAGTAGCTAGCGCCGAAAGTGCGGCGAGACGCGAAGTGCGCGGATTCGAGGGCGAGGGCACGTTTTCCAGGACGATTCGGAAGCGGCCAAAATCGCCCACCGCCTGAATCTCATGGACGTTCTCGGTTCCGTCCGGCACGGCGATAACGCGAACGCGTATCTCGACCGATTTACCCGCAGCCAACCGCAGTGAGGCTGCGACGTTCGACGTCGTGGGGAAAGCGCGGCAAGCATCTTCCGGCGGACCCTCGAATAAAACCGTTTCCTCTTTAAGCCGGTCCAGGTCGATTCTTCGCTCGGTCACGTATTTCGCGCCCCTCAAAGCAGCCACGGGTTTGCGGCTCGTTAGGATGACCAGACTCAAGCGCCCCATCGCCGCGGCCCTCAGGCCATCGAGGCCCGCGATGGCGCCCGAGGGAACATGAATCCGGCAACCCTGCCGTTCCGCCTCCGCAAACCACTCCTCGTTTTCGAGCAGGCCACCCACGCTCATGACCATCAAATCTTTCTGCGCGCGCAGCGCCCGCGGAACGATGTCCGGCAAAGCCGCCTGGCTGGCCGCCTCGATAATCAAATCCGAACGGCGCACCAGTTCATCGATCTCCACCACGGGAGGGCGTGCTTTCAACTGCGCTGCAAACCTCTCCGCTCGCGCCCGATCCTGATCGGCCACAGCCACAAGAACGGCGCGGCTGGTCTCCGCATCGAGCGCTGTCGCCAGAATCTGGCCGATTGCGCCCACGCCGAGCAGACCGACTTTGAGAGCTGCCAACATTAAGCCAATTCCAACATCCTCTCGATGGCGCGCCGCGCCTTTTTCGCTGTCTCCGCGGGCACCGTCACTTGCGGTGAAAGCGTCTCGAGAGAGCGAATGACATTGTCGAGTGTGATGGTCTTCATGAAGGCGCAAACGGCGTTCGGATTGACGGGATAAAACGACCGTTCCGGAAATTCCTTATTCAGTCGGTGCAGGATACCCATCTCCGTTCCCACCGCGAATTCTTGCGCAGGCGATCCGCCGATATGCCGCAGCATTCCTTCCGTGGACAGAAAAAAAGTGCGATTGAATGGCAAGCTGCCGTCGAGCGCCTTGGCCATGCAGGAACTCACGCATCCGCATTCCGGGTGCAGCAGCAGTTCCACGTCCGGATGATTCTCGAGCACTTCGTCCACGTCCTCAGGACGGATTGTGCGGTGTACGTGGCAGAAGCCGGGGTAGGCAATGATGTTGCTTCGCTCTGCCTGTCGCGCCACGACTTGCGCCAGGAATTTATCGGGAATAAAGAGGATAGGCCGCTCGGCGGGAATCGCCCGCACCACTTTCGTGGCATTCGCGGAAGTGCAGCAGTAGTCGCTCTCGGCTTTCACTTCCGCCGAAGTGTTGATGTAAGCCACAACGACTGCATCCGGAAAGCGCGCCTTCCAGGCGCGCAACTCGTCCGCTGTGATGGACGCAGCGAGCGAGCAGCCCGCGCGCAAATCCGGCAGCAGCACCGTTTTCGTGGGGCACAGAATCGCGGCTGTCTCCGCCATGAAATGCACGCCGCAAAACACAATCGTTTCGGCATCGGTGGCCGCAGCGCTTTGCGAAAGCCGCAGCGAATCCGCCACGTAGTCCGCCACTTCCTGTACCTCGGGACGCTGATAATGATGGGCCAGGATGATCGCGTTGCGTTCCTGGCAAAGCTTCCGCACGCGGTCCTGCTTGGCAAGAATTTCTTCCGCTGTGTCGTGGATCTCTTCGATCGGCGGAAGCGTGTAACGGCTTTCGTAAGTTTCATTGCTAACGGCTACTGGGGTCATGGCTTTTTCCCTTTGAAATACCTAGAGTCTTTCGCACAGATCGAGAGCGCGCGCCGAATGCGTCAACGCACCCATAGAGACCGCGTCCACGCCGCTGGCGGCATACTCCTCGAGATTGCTTTCGGAAATATTTCCGCTGGCTTCGGTAAGAATGTGGTCGAACAGATTTTGTGCTCGCAGGTCTGCGATAATTGCGGCAATTCTTGCGGGCGGCATATTGTCCAGCAGCAACAGGCAAGGGCAGTCTCCGTCCGCTTCTTGCGACGATTCCTGCACACGCCGAAATGCCTGTGCGGCAGCCATCGCGCCTGGCTCGCTTCGTACTTCCACTTCTATGAAGGCTGCTGATTGGCGCGCGGGCCACGCGCGTTCTACGGCAATACGCACCGCGTCTTCTTCGCGATTTGCCAGAAGCGCGAGATGGTTGTTCTTCACCAAAATCGCATCCCACAAACCCAGCCGGTGGGTTCCGCCTCCGCCCAGGTGTACCGCGCGTTTGTCCAGCAAGCCCCATGGAGTTTTTCTCGTGGCCACCACGTGCGCTTCGGGATTATGCCGATGCACCAGCTCCTGAAAGCGCCGTGTCGCGCTGGCTATGCCGCTTAGGCGCTGCAAAAGATTCAACCCCACCCTCTCGTGCGCCAGCAGATCGCCGCGTCGTCCTTCAATCTCGAGCACGACGTCTCCGGCGTTAATGGTCTCGCCATCGTTTTTGCGAACCCTCACTTCGAGATCATCGCGCATCAGCAGCCAGCAAAATTCGGCGACGCCGGCAACTACGCCGGACTCTTTGGCCAGGATCTTCGCGGTCGCATGTTGATCGGATAATTGGAGAACAGTCGCGGTCAGATCGCCCAGGCCAACATCGGAGCCCAAAAGTTCGTTCAACAGTGCTCGCACGCTCCGGAGATATTCGTGATTCCCCAAATGCAGACAGTCGCCCCGAAAAAATGCTCGCTTTAGCCGCTCCTGCCGGAGCGAATACGCCGCCATCTGTGCCGCTTGCTGTCTCATTTCAGTAAGATTCCCCGCGACTGCAGTTGTGCCTTGGCCCGCGCAATCATTCCCGGCTTGCTCGCTTCCACCGTGTGCAAGTGCACACCGCCTGTCAGCGACGAAAGCAAGCTGGCCTTTGTGCCGCGCCATTGCCGCACAAAATCCTGTACGTCGGCGCGCGACGCGATCATCAACGAGCCCCGCATTTCGCCATAAAGCGCGTGCTCCACGATCACGTCCAGGATGCGCACGCCGTTGTCCACCAGAATCTGCAACTCCTCCTCGGTCCGTTCCGGGCCGTGCTGGCACGCAATTACGGCACGCTGCGTGTCCGGCGCTTGTTTCGCAGGCAACCGATAGCCTTGCGGCGTCGAAAGAATGTCATTGCCCTCGGCGCGGAGGATAGCGATGTCCTGCACCACGCATTGCCGGCTTACACGAAAATGGCGCGCCAATTCCGTTCCTGGGACGGGGCCGCTCTGCGCGCGCATCCATTCCAGGATGCGTCGCCGGCGCGTGCTGCCCGAAAGTGGCCGTCCGTTCGCTCGGCCCTTTCGGGCCAGAGTGCTAGTTGCCTGGGGCTGTCTTGTCACCTGTCTTATGCGCTCTCTAGTCACGGTAAATTATAGCACGGCGCTTACGGTACCGAAGGTTACAAATTCGACGCCTACAGGCTCAATTGCCCGCGAAAAGCGCCACCCAGCAGCGATAATCGAATCGTTATGCGAATGCTCGGACTTCTCTTCGCCGCCGTGATCGCCATGGGCATCTATTACTTCTACCTGAAGCAAGCCGCGCCTGCGCCCGGCATGGTCGCCACCCAAGCCATTACCACCACCGGCGTGGAAATGGACCTGAACGCCATCGCTCAGGCCGAACGAACGTACTTCGCGCAAAACGGCTCCTATGCCGATCTCGACCAGCTCACCTCGAGCGGCGCGCTCACCATGGCGCGCAGCGGCCGCGATGGCTATACGTATTCGATTGAAACTGCGGGGAATGGTTTCACAGTAACCGCGCGCCACTCCGATAGCCCCGCCGTCAACGGCGTCGCACCATTGCACTATCCCGCGCTTTCCATCGACCAAACCATGCAAATGCACCAGGAGTAATCGGCTCCAGTTCGGCTGCCTGCCCTCAAGTTCTCCGCTGCCAGAACACTTCGTTCCCGTGTGCTAAAATCGAGGTATGGATGGATGCGCAGATTCAGCGGCTCGTGCATTTGCAGGTCCTCGACGCCCGTTTAGCGGCACTGCGCAACCGCTTGCAAGCCATCCCCGGCCAGCTTGCCGCCGCGGATGCGCGGGTCAGCATTGCCCGGCAGCAGATCGCCACCGCAAAAGAAGCCCTCACCACTAGCCTCAAAGACCGCAAAACGTACGAAATGGATGTGGACTCCTGGAAAGAGAAGGCGCGCAAATACCGGGACCAGAGCTTTGCAGTAAAGACCAACGAAGCCTATAAGGCCCTCCAGCACGAAATTCAGCATGCCGAAACTCAGGTAGCGCAGGCCGAAGACCGTTTGCTCGAGCGCATGGTCGCAGGCGAAGAATACGAACGTCAGGTGAAAGCCGCCGAGCGCTCCGTGATCGTTGTCGAGAGCGAAGCGCAAGCCGAACGGCAGAACATTCAGACGGAGCAAGCTTCGCTGCAGCAAGAGCTGCAAGCCAAGGAGGCTGAGCGCCGCACGATCGCCTCAGACATTCCCGAAGAACTCCTTGTCACCTACGAGAAGATAGCCGGCCGCCATCACGGGATCGGGGTTGCCGAAGTTCGTAACGAAGCCTGCGGTCTCTGCGGAGTGCGCATTCGCCCCCACGTCTTTCAGGAATTGCGTCGGAACGACCTCCGCGAAATCTTCCAGTGCGAAACTTGCAGCCGCATTCTCTATTACGTCGAGCCCCCCGCGTCCGCCGCTCCAGAAGCCGAACCGAAGGCCAGCGCGGCGGGAATCTCCGCGAAGGAAGCCTGAGTTTCGCGCGTTTCCATTCGAATGCCCATCTAAATGCCCATTCGCATGAAGAGCCTCCCAGCCAAACCTCCCTCCGGCAAGCTTTTGTTCGATTCGCCGGCGAAACCCACGAACATCTTTGTAGCTAATGTGGACGGTGCTTCGCGCGGCAATCCCGGACCGGCGTCCTATGCCGTGATTCTTCGCGGTCCCGACGGCGCCCCTCGCTTCGAAGTCGGCAAATATATCGGGCGCGCGACCAATAACGTCGCCGAATACTACGGCCTGATCACCGCGCTCGATTATGCCGCCGCGCAAGGAATCGATCGCCTGCTCGTGCGCAGCGATTCGGAGCTGCTGGTTCGGCAGATGCAGGGCCGATATAAAGTGAAGAGCGCCGACTTGCGGCCGCTATACGAACGCGCGCGAAAGCTGGCAAACGGTTTCGCATATTTCGCCGTTGAACACGTGCCCCGCGAGCAAAATAGCGAAGCCGACGCGCTTGCCAATCTCGCCCTCGACCGCACCGGTTCCCACGGCGGAAACGTTACGCCAGAGCCGGGATTCAGCGCGACTCCAGACGCCAACCGCAATAGGAAAGCTGCCCCGAGTAGCACGACCAGCGGTTCAGCGCCGTCCGCGCGCGGCGAGCGCACCGAGAGGAAGATCCGCGCGCGCTATTCCGCCGGCGCGCTGCATCCTCTCGATGCCCTCGATCTCGCCGAAGGCGAAATCGTCGACATCTCGATCCGCCGCCCGAAAAATCCCTCCTGACAGCGCCAGTCTCGATGAGCAGCACGCAAACCTGGGATCCCGAGCGTTACGCGCGCAACGCCCGATTCGTGAGCGATCTCGGCATGCCGGTCGTGCATTTGCTCGCGCCGCGTCCCGGCGAACGAATCCTCGATCTGGGATGCGGTGATGGCGTGCTCGCGGCCAAGCTGACGGCGATGGGTTGCGAAGTTGTGGGAGTCGATGCCAGCGAAATGCAGGTTGCCGCGGCGCGGAAATTGGGAGTGGACGCTCGCGTCATGGCGGGCGAAGCGCTGCCTTTCCGCGAAGAGTTCGACGCCGTATTCAGTAATGCGGCGCTGCACTGGATGCTGCGTCCGGATGAAGTCATTGCCGGAGTCTGGCGCGCGCTCAGACGCGGCGGACGATTCGTAGCCGAAATGGGCGGACACGGAAGCGTGCGAGACGATAAAAGCTGCGCTTGATTGACGCGCTTCGACCGCCGCGGGATCGATGGCGAATCTCTCGTGCCTTGGTACTTTCCCACGATCGAAGATTATTCCGCGCGACTGCGGAAAGCGGGATTTGTAATTTCCTATATTTCATTGTTCCCTCGGCCCACGCCGCTGCCGGGCGACATAAGTTTGTGGCTGGAAACCTTCGCTGAAAACTTCCTGCGTGCGTTGCCGGCTGCGGAGAGACCTGCATACATCGCAGAAGTGCGGGAAGCGTTGCGCCCGAAATTATGCGACGCACAGGGCAACTGGACGGCGGATTATGTGCGGCTGAGGTTTGCGGCGCAGAAGCCGCGGTGACAAAGGCGTTTCACGCAGGAAGCGCCGCACCTGCCACTGCGGCTCCGGCTGCCGAATTTTCGTTTTTCAGGTAGTAGCAGCGGTAGAGCGTATCGCGCTGCACGGGCATGTAACCCGCATCGGAAATGATGCGCCGCAACTCGGCTTCATTGGTGCGATTGCGCACGCCCGCGGCGTAGACGACATTCTCTTCGATCAGGATGCTGCCCACGTCGTCGGCGCCAAACTGCAATCCAATCTGGCAGATTTTGATCCCGGGCGTGAGCCAGCTCGACTGGATGTGGTCGATATTGTCGAGATAGAGCCGGCTGATGGCCAGCGTCTTCAGATAATCCGCCGCCGTCGCTTCCGGAACGCGTTTTCCGAGCGAAGTATTCTCGGGCGCAAAAATCCACGGAATAAACGCGGTGAATCCGCCGGTCTCTTCCTGAATGCGCCGGACGCGCTCGAAATGATTGACGCGATGGCGGAATTCTTCGCCGCACCCAAACATCATGGTGGCCGTGGTGCGCAGCCCCAGCGCGTGCGCGGTGCGATGCATCTGCTCCCATTCGTCGGCGCTGCATTTCAGGCGCGAAATGCGCTGGCGAATTTCGTCGTCCAGGATTTCCGCGCCGCCTCCCGGAATCGAATCGAGGCCCGCGTCGCGCAGGCGCGCGATCGTATCGCGCACGCTGAGC
This sequence comes from uncultured Acidobacteriota bacterium, assembly GCA_963804535.1. Lineage (GTDB taxonomy): Bacteria > Acidobacteriota > Terriglobia > Acidiferrales > UBA7541 > Palsa-189. The sequence continues at coordinate 23,569 of CAWDQT010000019.1, read as the reverse complement.
CCCGAAACTTCGGCGATGCAGAGCACCTCCGGCGCCGAAAAACAATGCAGATGAATTTGCGGGAAGCTGTGCTTGATGGAGCGCAGCAGGTTCTCGTAGTAGTCGATGCGCAGATCGGAATGCAGTCCGCCCTGCATCAGAATGCCCGTGCCGCCAAGCGCGATGGTCTCTTCGATTTTTTGCAGGATCGTGTCCAGCGAAAGGACGTAGCCTTCCTTCGAGCCCATCGGGCGGTAAAAAGCGCAGAACGAGCAATATTCCGTGCAGAAATTGGTGTAATTGATGTTGCGGTCGATCTGATAGCTGGCCACGCGCGGATCGTTTTTCTTTTTGCGCAGTTGATTCGCGGCCATGCCGATGCCGATCAGGTCGTCGGACTGGAAAAGATCGAGCGCTTCCTGCTGTGATAGGCCCATCGCTCAGCGGCCTCCTTGCGCGCTTCCGGCGCGCTCGGCGACCTCATGCGGCCGCGCCAAAGGCGCGAATTCGATCGGCCGGGCGCGCGGAATCAACCCGGCGGCGGCGCATTCGCGGAAATAAAGTTCCAGCCCTTCCAGATTCGCGGCGTCGAGCGAAAAATCGATGTGGTCCCGCAGGTAAATTTCCAAATCGCGCGGCGGCAGCTCCAGCTTCAAGGAAGCGGATTCGGCGATCTCGCCGATACGCGCGAGGCCATACTCCTTCGAGGCCAGAAAATCGGCCACCACCTCCGGCGTGATGAGCTCGCGCCGGCCCACCCAGATCGCCAGAACGCACGGCTTGCCGGTCATCAGGCGCCACTGCTCGGCAACGTCGTAAACGAAAAGCGTATCGATCCCGGGCACGATCTGGTCTTCCCGATGCGAGATGGCTTCATCGCAGCCGCATCCCTTTGCGTCCGGGGCTTTCGCTGAAAGCGCATCGACCTTCAGCCGGATTCGCAGCGCCGGATCGCCGATCACCAGTGCGGCGTCGGCTTGCGCCAGCATGGCCGCGGGATCGGGCGGCGAGTCGATAAATTCCGGATCGATGCCCCAGAAGCCTTTCGACAGAAGCCGCGTAAGCGCCACGGAGCTGCGGGAGTTCGTGTCCAGGGCGATGCGTTTGGCCTGTTCGATCGGCTTTTTCGCCAGCACCAGAATGCTGCGCACTTCGCCCTTGGCGGCCACGGCCATTTCCGGCAGCACCACCATGCCGTCCATGCGCTGATATTCCACGGCGGGAATAATGGCCACGTCCACCTTCCCGGCGCGCAATGCTTCGGCGCAGAGCGAAGGCACGGTGAAAGAGAGATCGTAGCGGCCCTGAAGAGGTCCGTCCGTGAAGCCCCAGACGAGCGGCGCCGTATTCAGGAATTCGACGATGGAGATGCGCAGTTTGCTCATGGACCTTATATTGTGGTGCGCTACGGAAGCGCCTCAACGGCTACATTGCGGCGCCCGGGGAACCCTCAGATCCGCACACTGGAGTCAGCCAGCAAATATAGCACACACAAACGCACCGCCGAGTGTGCGGACGCCTCTATAAGTCCGTTCTCGGAATGCAGCCCGACCTGAAATGCCAGTGTTGCGTCGACCCCTTGAGACCACCCCGTTTCTCGGGACCTATCGGTGTTGGCGACCTTCCTACTTTTTTGGTTATGTACATTACATATCGGTTATCGCGTCCCGGCATGCTCGCCGTATCATCGGCCCCGCAGCCTGCACGCATGCTAATCCTTCGGCAATGGCTTCATTTGCACGATGAAAATCGAGCCAAGAAAATTCCCCTAGTCTTGGGCATAGAAGCACATTAGGAGGATCGCCAGCCAGTCGCATCCGGGTAATACGATCCTGCATGATGTTCAAAGAATTCGCCAATACTTCGAAGTAACTTGGAAAGTTGGGTCCGGCCTGGAGCACGCGTTGAAGAATTGGACCGACCGCGTCCTTCAGCCACTGGGGCGCCTGGGCCGGAACGGCAGGTGGGGTGGTTGACGCGACCAGTTCAATATCGGATCCGGTGAAGCGCCGCCCGACCAATTCCGAGTTCAGGTCCACAGCGATGATAATATCGGCACCCAAAGCACGCGCGAGCGACACCGGTACCGGATTGACGAGACCGCCGTCGATCAACCACTGATCGTCATGCCTCGTCGGACTGAAGAGTCCTGGCATACCGATTGACGCGCGTACCGCGCGCCCGATCGGTCCCTGCTGAAGCCAAATCTCACGTCCCGACGCAAGATCGGTTGCCACCGCAGCATAGCGGCGACCCTGCGTTTCGATCGAGCCAGCAATTCCCAAGCTATCGAGAAAAGTTTCTACGCGCCTGCCTTCAATCAGACCACCGGTCGCGAGATGCACGTCGAGCATTGCAGCAACATCGTGCCGCCCGAAATTCTCCATTCGGGTCTTAAGCGCGGCAAGTTTGCCGGTCACGAAGGCGGCTCCGACCAACGAGCCAATAGAAGTGCCAGAAACAACCTCCGGCACGACTCCCAGGGCTGCGAGTCCCTCGAACACGCCAATGTGGGCCCATCCGCGCGCCGCGCCGCTGCCGAGTGCAACACCAATTTTCGGTCGCATGGAAAGAGCTTTCGAAGTCAAGGACATTACCACGACATGCGTTGCAGTTTGTCGGGATTGTGCCTGATAGTCCTGTCATCGGAAACTGGCCCACTACCGCATTTCGTTCTGCTTGACAATAGGAATGCCCTTATGTAACGGTCACGTCTGTAATCCTTGGGAGTCGATCCACATCTGGAGGTATACGACCGTGAGGCACAGAGTTCTTCTGGGCTTGCCGCTCTTCTTCGCTTTTATGGGGGGCCTGTTTATGGCCGCGCCGGCATTCCCGCACCACACTTTTTCCGTCGAGTACGATGCATCGAAGTGCAGCGACATGAGCGGTACCCTCACGAAGGTGGATTGGCAAAATCCGCACGTTTACTTCTACGTGGACGTCAAAGATCCCGGTAACCAGGTCAGTTCGTGGAGCTTTGAAGCCGTTTCGGTGGCTTTCCTGAAGCGCAGCGGGATCCAGAAGCACGATTTTGACGACAACATGGGCAAAATGGTCACCGTCAGGGCTTGTCTGGGTAAGAGCGCCACTGCAAAAAGGGCCGCCGCTGAAACCGTCAAGACGGCCTGATGGCCGCACCCTGAGAGTCGGAAGCGATTACGAACATGGAGAGAATTAAAACGGCTCAGCTTAAGCTCCCGTGCGCCCGTGGGGTTTTTGCGCTGGCAATTTTGGCCGTTGCGGGCGCCTCTATCGCCGCTGCGCAAGACGAAAAGAAACCCGAAGCCGGTTCATTCAACCCAAACAGCAGCCGTTGCCGAAGGGCGGACCAACTCCGCGCACCGCCGATGGCCATCCGGACCTTTCCGGCGTGTGGTTTCCGGGCACTACCGGTGGCTACAGTACGAGCAGTTCCGCGGCGCAGCGCCAATTCGATGCTAAGGTGACGCCGGAAGAAAAGCCGCCGTTCCAGCCTTGGGCGGCAGCTAAAATCGCCTCGATGAGCCGAGTCGATTTCGAACTCGGACGCGCCTCAGTGAATTGCCAGCCGCGCGGTACGCCGCTTAACTTCCTGGGGAACCCTTATCCCATAAAGTTGGTGCAAACGCGTGACGAACTGATCGAGCTGAATGAGCTGAACACCAATTTTCGCGTGGTCCACACGGACGGCCGCCCGCATTCGAAAGATCCCGATCCTACCTTCAATGGAGACGCCACCGCACATTGGGATGGCGATACTTTAGTGATCGACGTGATTGCCATCGACGAGCGCACCTGGAACAACTTCGTCGGCTGGTTTCATAGCGATCAGGAGCACGTTATCGAGCGGCTCACGCGTCCCAGCGAAAACTATCTGGTCTATCAGGTTACGATTGAGGACCCCAAGGTACTGACCAAGCCGTGGACTTCCGTTCCCCGGCAATGGTCGCTCAGCCACGAAGATCTCGAAGAGTATTACTGCACGAACAACGTGGAACCGCAGGAATACCAATCCATCAAAGAAAAAGCCCCAGCCCCAAGCAAGTAACGCTGAGCCGATTTCCCGCGGCCGCACGCGAGGGCTCTCTCATCACGGGCCCTCTTTACTCCGCGCTATCATCTCGGGCGCTCTTTACTCGCGCGCTAAAATAGATGTACCCCTGCTGCGGGTTATTCTGCGGTATCGCCCCGCGGGATAAGCTTTGTCGTACTGGCCCAGAGCGAGGAATGCGGGTAGCGCCGCAATTTAGAGCTGTCATCCCGAGGCCCGAAGGCCGAGGGATCTGCTTTTCATTTGAGGCGTGATCCAAGGCAGTGAACTGGACTTTGGAGTCGTTCTGATCTGCCTATCGACGCTCGCTAAAAATTTATCCCTCCTCACTCTACCAGATTCCCAGTAGGATTCTTTCGAATGAAACGGCAATTCGATTTCCTTCTCGACTGGTCAGGCACTTGCCGAAACTGACGGTCTTATCTTGAAACTAGCTCCCATGACCAGGCGGTGCAGTTTCTCAGTGCTCTCTGAGCCCTCGGCGGCCTCTGTGTCAGTTTCGTCTGGTCCGGATCGCCCTGAGTCAATTCCGCGACGTGAGCACGCTATCGTCGTCGATGCAAGTCCAGTAGAATGAACACTTGCGCAAAAATGGTGGGGGGGTACCCCTCATCTCTGCGCGCCTACTCAATCCCGATGGTCATTAAGGCCGATGGTCACCAAGAAAGAGCGGGCACATCAGCAAAGCATTGCGAGGTTTTGCCCTTGCAAGTAGAGTACTGCGAGAGGTAATAGGCTCACATCAAGTCCGTCTTTGTGGAGACAGTCCTCTGAGCAGCATCAACCAAACTCAAGGCGATTGGGAAGCGCTGGATAGAATTTTGTCCAGTTTGAAGAAGGTCTCGGTGCTGGTCGTCGGGGACGTGATGCTGGATGAATATCTCTACGGCACGATTGACCGGATTTCGCCTGAGGCGCCCGTCGGAGTCCTGAGCTGGACTTCGCGAGAAGCTTGTCTGGGTGGCGCCGCCAACGTAGCCAGGAACCTTGCTCAGCTTGGCTGCGAAGTGTTTCTGGCCGGGGTAGTGGGCCAGGATCAGCCCGCGCAGGAACTGCTGCAGCTTGCAAAGCAATCGGGGATGCGCACCGAAGGGATCGTGGTTGAGGATCGGCCAACAACCCTGAAGACCCGCGTCATTGGGCACGGCCAGCAAGTTCTGCGCATCGACAAAGAGACTCGTTCCGAATTGAACGAGCGCTCGGCGGCGAGATTGCTGGACTTTGTGAAGAAAGTTCTGCCTTTGGTTGATGGCGTGGTCCTTTCCGATTATGCGAAAGGCGTTTTAGGGCCCGCCGTATGCAAGTCGGTGATCGATATGGCTTCAGCCGCAGGCCGGAGCGTGGTGGTCGATCCTAAAGGGGACGATTTCACCAAATATCGAGGCGCTTTCCTGCTCACGCCCAACAAAGCCGAATTAGGACGAGCCACGCAGTTGCCGGTTCGCAACGAAGATGAGATTCGCGCCGCCATCGCTTCTCTTTTCGCCCGAACGGAATGCGAAGCGATTCTTGTCACGCGCGGCGACGAGGGGATGTCCCTTTACAGAAAATCGGGAACTGAAACGCACATCCAAACGGAAGCGCGCGACCTTTTTGACGTCACTGGAGCAGGCGATACGGTCATCAGCATGATCGCCCGCGTTTTCTTCGCCGATCAGGAGTTGGAAACCGCGGCGCGCCTCGCGAACATAGCCGCAGGGATAAAGGTCGGTAAATTAGGAGCCGCCCCGGTTTCGATCGAGGAGATTTCCGCGTGGATTCGTCAAAGAGAACACGCCGGGAAACAAAAACTCGTCGAATTGTCCCAGGCCAAACAGCTCGTCAGCAAGGCGCGATCGCAAGGCCGGAAAATCGTGTTCACCAACGGCTGCTTCGATTTGCTCCATGCCGGGCACGTGCATCTTTTGCAGAAGGCGAAAGCGCTGGGGCATATTCTGATTGTGGCGATCAATGACGACGACTCCGTGCGGCAACTAAAGGGGAATGGCCGCCCGCTGATTTCTGTACACGATCGCGCCAGAATTATTGCTGCGTTGGAATCGGTGGATTACGTGATGGTCTTTTCCGATTCCACGCCGCTGCGCCTGATTGAAGAGTTGAAGCCGGATGTTCTGGTCAAAGGCGGCAACTACAGTTTGGAAGAGGTCATCGGGGGAAAAGAAGTGGAGAAATACGGTGGACGCGTGGCTTTAATTCCGACCATCGACACGCAATCGAGTTCCAAAATCATCAAGGAAATCGTGGCACGCTATCAATTCACGAATGAAACTTCCGGCTAGTTTTCACGCGACTAGTTTCACGCGCGCCGTAACGTATCGATCTCCCCGGCTTGGGGTTGGTTGTCAGGCCACTTCCTGATCTTCTACCGGCTCGCCCTGCCGTTCCGCTTTGGCATGGGCGATCACCTTCTCGGCAATCTCGTTGGGAACAAAGTCGTAATGCGCGAACTCCATGCTGTAGCTGGCGCGCCCCTGGGTCATGGAGATCAGGTCATTCGCATAGCTCAGCATCTCCGCAAACGGCACAAGCGCCTTCACTACTACGTTCGCTCCGCGCGCTTCGCTGCCATTGATCCGTCCCCGGCGTGAACTGAGATCGCCCATGACGTCGCCCGAATATTGATCCGGGGCGTATACCTCCACGTGCATGATCGGCTCGAGCAGCGAGGGCCTGGCGCTCTTCATGGCTTCCTTGAAAGCGAGCGAACCCGCGATCTTGAAGGCCATGTCCGAGGAATCCACATCGTGGTATTTGCCGTCGTAGAGAACGGCGCGGAAATCCACCATGGGATAACCCGCCAGATAGCCTCGATCGGCAGCGGCGCGAATCCCCTTCTCCACCGAGGGGATGTAGTTCTTGGGGATGGAGCCACCGAAGATGTCGTCCACGAACTCGAATCCCGCCCCGCGCGGCAGCGGTTCCATACGCACTCGGCAAACGCCGAATTGGCCGTGCCCTCCGGTCTGCTTCTTGTGCTTTCCTTCGGCATCGGCCTTGGCGCGTATGGTCTCGCGATAAGGAACTTTTGGCGGCTTCAGCGTGACGTCGACCTTGAAGCGCTTGCGCAGCTTGGCCACCACGACCTCGATATGCTGCTGGCCCGAGCCGGCCAGCAAGAACTCCTTGGTCTGAGGATCGCGCGAAAAGCGCAGCGCCAGGTCTTCCTCCAGTATTTTGTGAATTCCCAGCCCGATGCGATCTTCGTCGGCCCGTGTTTTAGGTTCGATTGCGAACGTGATCGCCGGTTCAGGGATGCGCGCCGCAGGGTAAAAGATCGACGAGGATTTGTCGCCGACGCTATCGCCTGTGACCGTGTCTTTCAGTTTTGCGATGGCTCCTAAATCGCCCGCATGCACTTCCGGTATTTCCATCCCCGATTTGCCTTGCATGACCTGTACGTGCTGAAAGCGTTCGCTCGTGCCGTGATTAAAATTCGTGAGCGTAGCGTCGTTTTTCAGCACGCCGGACATCACCTTGAAATAATTGATGCGTCCGGCGAAAGGATCCGAGAGCGTCTTGAATACGAAAATCGAAAGCGGCTCAGAATCGGCGATCTTGCGCTCCACTGGAGTGCCTTTGCCGCCGGCCTCGCTGAATCCGCTGGCCTTTCCACGTGCGGCGGGATCGGGGAACATATCGACGATCAGATTCAGGATTGCGTCGCTGCCGACATTGTGCAGCGCCGAACTGAGCACCACCGGAAACAGACGGCGCTCCTGGAACGCCAGCCGCAGACCTTTCTTGAGATCCTCCAGCGGCAGCGTGCCTTTCTCGAAGAATTCCGCCATCAGCTCATCGTCACCTTCCGCGACCATCTCGACCAGCTTTTCGTGCGCATCTTTAGCCGCGGAAGCCATATCTGCCGGGATTTCTTCTATCTTGGCGCGGCCATCTCCGTCGGGCGCGTAAACCAGTGCCTTCATGCTGAGCAAATCCACCACGCCTCGAAATTGTTTTTCGGCGCCGATGGGTAGTTCGAGCGGCACGACTGCCCGGCCAAATGCTGCCTGCACCGATTCCAATGCGCGATCGAAACTCGCGAGTTCGCGATCCATCCAGTTGATCACGATGGCGCGCGGCTGGCTGTATTCGGTGCAATAATCCCAGACTTTTTCCGTGACTACCTGCACGCCAGCCACGGCATCCACGACCACCAGCGCCGCATCGGCGCCGATCAGGGAGGCTCGCGTTTCGTTCACGAAAGTGCTGTAGCCCGGCGTATCCAGAAAATTGATCTTTGTCTTTTCGCCTTGGCCGCCCGGCGCCCATTCCGCAAACGCCAATCCCGTTTGAATAGAAATTTTGCGCGCGATCTCTTCCTCGTCCCAATCGGTTATGGTGTTTCCCTCCGTCACTTTTCCGAGCCTTGGCGTCATCCCAGCCGTATACAACAACGACGACACCAGCTGGGTTTTCCCGGTGTCGCCGTGACCGACAATGCCAATGTTGCGAAGGAACTGCGTTGTGTAGGATTTCATGGCTTTCCCCTCTTCGGGCCCGGGGCCGATCTCGCGGGGCGAAAGCACAGGCGGGATACCCAGGCGCCGTGCGTGTCTACTCGATAACGCGGATGCTAACACGAGCGAACGCAAGGGGCAATTCCCGGACTACCCGAAATTAGGTGGGAGAAATTGGGGGAGCTGCCGCTTGGCTCACGCGGAACTTCATTCTCACTTCAGTTCTGATTACAGCTTACCTCTAGGCGTCCTCGTGAATCGTTTTCAGACGAATCAACTCGAATTCTTTTATACCCGCAGGCGTCTGCACCTGCACTTCGTCGCCTTTCCGCCTACCCAGCAAGGCCCGGCCGATCGGCGAAGTCGTGGAGATCAATCCTTGCGCCGCGTCGGCTTCTTCGCTGGTCACCAGCTTGTATTCAACTTCGGAGGCCTTGTTCACGTCGCGCAACCAAACGCGCGACCCGTATCCGGCGCGATCGCGCGGAATATTGCTGAGATTCAACATGCCGAGATCGCCCATGCGCTTCTTAAGCTGGCCCAGCCGGGCAGAAACGAAGCCCTGGCGCTCTTTGGCGTATTTGTATTCCGCGTTCTCTGAAAGATCCCCGTGAGCCCGCGCCTTCATCAATTCCTTGGGCAGCTCGAGATTTAATTCGTGCTCCAGGGTATCGATCTCCTCCTGAAGCTTGTGCTTGATTTTGGAAAGTGGGTCGTTGTTGTCGTTGTTCATGATGGTTCTGCTTTGTCTTTTCTGGGGTGAAGCTTTCGTCCTGGGCATTCCGCTAAACGTGAATGGATTGAGCTACGGCGTTGTTCCTGGATCCGGCCGGGCGGGGGTCCGGTTGTTTCTCCCGAACAGCAAGCATTCAAATCATAGCAAATTGGCGGGAGAGCGAATAGCGCGCGCAGATGCGAGACTAGCCATCGTCATCGAGCAGCCACATGCGATTCGCCGAGGCGCCATGATGAGGTTGATAGGCTCGACGGGGCGGGACGCTTCTCGTTTTCGGCTTACTGCGCGAAGCCCCCTTGGGGCAGGAGCTTGTGTATGGCGGCAAGCGCTTCCGCGTTGTGCGGATCCGTATAAAGGCACTGGTCGAATTCCTTGGCGGCGTCGCTCGATAGTCCTTTGGCGAGGTAGATGCGTCCCAACATAAGATGGGCGTGAGAATCGAAAGGCTCGATTGCCACTACGTGACGCCATGCGTCCACAGCCTGGTCAGGATTGTCTTGCAATGAATAAGTCTCGGCAAGGCCGGACCAGCCATCGAAATCAGGGACAATCGCTACCGAGGCTCGGAATTCGGTTTCTGCGTCCTGTAATCGTCCGGATTGCAGATAAAAATGCCCCAAGGCGTTCCGCGCGAACGGATCCATCGGAGAAATTTCCACCGCGCGCCGGAATTCGGCTTCTGCTTCGGCAGTTTTCCCGAGTGCCACATACGCGTGCGCCAGATGAACGTGTGGAGCCGCGAACCGGGAACTGAGTTCGTTTGCTTTTTGCAAATACGGGATGGCCTCGTCGAATTTCTTCTCTTCGATCATGGCGAAGCCGAGATCGTTAAGCGCCTGCAGCGAATCCGGCCTGTAAGCCAGCGCGAGATGCCACTGACGCAGAGCCTCGTCACGCTTGCCGGCGCGCCATTCCGCCATCGCGACGTCCGAGCGCATATTTGCGTTATCAGGATTCGTTTGCACCGTGCGGAGCGCCAGCGAGTAGTCGTCCTTCCAATCGCGATTCCTCGCCATGATCTCGCCGCTCGCCAACAGAGCCAAAACGCCTGCCGCAAAAACGAGGGCCCAGCGCTCTCTCGGCCGCCACCCCGCTCTTTCTCCAGAACCACAACGCAATTCCAGCCACGAGCCAGCTAAACCCGACCGAGGGCAAATACAGAAATCGTTCGGCAAAAACGTCCATCGGAAGCCACCGCACATTCAACACCGGCGCCAGCGTAAACAGAATCCATAAGAGCCAAAAGGGGTAGATCCGCCCTCGCTTCCATTCATAAACGACGGAAGCAGCGGCCGCCATCAATACTGCCGCTCCGAGTAGCAAATGGGAGTTAAGGAAAGATGTGTTCCTCTGAATTGCATAGAAGACAGTGAGGGGAACGGGCCACAATAGTTTCGCCGCGTACTGCCCGATCCAACCCACGGCAATTACCGCTGCTTCACGCCAGCTCACATCCCGATGGAAGGACACGGGCGCAAATCCGCCCAGCACAAGGAGTCGTACGCCAAGATATGCGAAGCCGATGGCCCAGAATCCGCCATATCGAGCAACTTTTTGCTTCCAGGTGGTGCTGTTGCGGTCGGCGCGATAAAAATGCTCATAAATGGTCGCCAATGCCGGCAAGGTCATGGCCGGTTCCTTGGAGAGCGCTGCCAGCAGAAAGCTTCCCAGCATGGCCATTTGAATCCAGATAGTGCGGCCTTTGGCGCGCTCCAGCCTGAGGAATAACCAGAAGGCCGCGAGATAGAAAATCGTCATTTCGATATCGACCACGCCCGCGATCCAGGCGACTGATTCGGTGTGAATAGGATGGATCGCGAAACATAATGCCGCGATCAAGCCGAGGGTTTGGTCCGACGTCATCGCGACGCCAACCTCGTAAACCAGCCACACGGCCACGCAGTGCAGGAGTACGTTTATGAGATGAAAACCGTAAGGGGAAGCCCCGAAAAGCTGGAAAGAGAACAGAAAACCCAAATTCATCAGGGGCCGATAATAGTTCCCGCTCGGTGAACGCATCGTAAAGATCTTTGCGATGGTCCGAAAAGCGTGGACGTAGGGATTCTGCTCAATTTGCGAGTGGTCGTCGTAAACGAAGCCGTTCGCAAGCGTGTTGGCATACGCGAGAAAAGCGAGCAGGAGGAGGCAGCCGAGGAGAGTCGTTTTTCTACTCTCCATCGCATCATGGCGCGCGAAATCCATTCCCATACCCAAATCATTCCTCCATGCAAGTATGCCCGAGGTGGAATTGCCGCGGGTGCGAGGCACTGGTTGATGTGCCGAAAAGGTTTCGTGAGGAAGCGAATCTAACGCGGATAAAGCACCGGGCTGCCTACAGGGAACCCCCGATTAATTACTTCGAAGCTAAAGCCCCGATCGATCCATTGACGACGGACCGCCTATTTACTGTAGGCTTAACATAGCCGGATTACTGAAAGGCTACCCAGGGATAGTCAGGTGGCCGACGCTAGCGATATGCCGCAACCAACGCCAACGATTTCGGACATTGCGCAGCGCCAGCAAGAGCGCAGGCGACTGCCGCGCATTCCTTTCAACGCAACATCGGTGGTTACGGAATCAGGTTCCTCTCAGATCGTAGTGGCGCAAACCAGCGAATTGAGCCGTTTCGGATGTTTTGTGCAGACCGTAAAGCCATATCCCAAGGGCACCAGAGTGCATATCGAGATGTCCGAGGCTGGAACCACGTTCGTGGCATCCGGGGCGGTCGCTTATGTCAGCAGTGAGGGGATGGGCGTCGTTTTCAGCGTAGTCGAACCCGATTGTCAGGCGATTCTTGAAGCGTGGCTCTCACGCATACCGAGAAGGTCAACTCGTTACAGCATTGGCGCGACCGCTGAAGTAAAGCAACTAGGGTCACGGAACGAACATGTTTTGAGCACCCGCGATTTGAGTGCCGGCGGCTGCTTTGTCACGACCGCGGCGCCTCTTCCGCGAGGAGCGCGAATCCAGGTGCGAATCAAGCATGGTAGCGATGAGTTTACAGCAGTTGCCAGAGTAACCGACAACGTAAGCCCACAGGGAATGGGTCTCGAATTTCTCGAGGTCCAACCGAAAGACCGAGCCATTCTCGAAAAGTGGCTGGCCGATGAGCAAGCACGACGACAGTCTTAAGACGCAGCTTCTAGTCGGCGGACTATTTCTTGTGATGGCCGCGGCGATTGCCGCGATTGCCTTGATGATCTCCTAAGATTAACGGCCCACTATTTGGAAGATTTGGCGGAGAGGGGGGGATTCGAACCCCCGTCACCCTTTTGGGGTGAAACTGCTTAGCAGGCAGCCCTGTTCGGCCACTCCAGCACCTCTCCGCGGCCCTGCTAAGTTGCTACAGAAGTTCTCGATAATGCGAGTGTTCGGGACTTCGGGTGGCGACTCGCTGAAACAGGATACCACGGACCCGGCTCGTCATCGAGAACGAGCGGCATGCTCCCGACCGCCAGTTTCTGGCAGTGTGGGGAACCTTCGGTGTCTGAGATTGTTCCGCTGAAGTCTCTAATGGATGGGAGGATCGGCGCTGGTGGCTTCGCGATTTTCTTTTGTGGCTCTCACCACGCCGCTGATATCCACATAAAAACTGCGGTAGCCGTAGTTCCCGGCGCGCGCCTCGAGCGAGTAGTTATGAATGTCGCCGTCGGCCTCCGACGGTCCGGGTGTGTATTGCAGCTGATACCCATCGCTCTGGGCCAGCTGCGCCGCTTGACGTACCTGTGGGCCGAGTTGTTCCAAGTCTGACGGATATGCTCCACCCCGCGCTTGAGCGTAGGAATGCAGTTGGGCATAAACGTCCTCGATCGCAACGATGGCGTTCCCTTCCGCTTCAGCGGTGAGATTGCCTGTGCGTGGGGATACCACGAACCAGAGAAAGCTCCACATGGCGGCCAGGAGCACGCCTAACAGCATTCCCCAGCGCAGCAGGATTTTCGCCAAGGTCGGCTTCTTCGCAGGCGCCGTGAGTTCCCCTGGGAGGCTGGTCAGGTCTGCGCCGCAGTGCGGGCAGATTTCCGTCGCCTGATTAATTTCGTATTCGCATTCGCGGCAGGTAACCATCGTGAAACGCCGTCAAAACCCCCGTCAAATTCGCCGATCGGCAATAGTGATTAGCTTATCGCTAATGCGGGCGGGGCTCAAATTTCCGGAGAGTGGCCGGAGTACAAGCAAGACCGCGGGAATTGGTTCGGTGTTCGCAACCGGAATGGCCACCGCTTTAATTTCATTAAACTGGCGGTCAGAGAGTCAATCCCAGACGGCTTAGCCTGATTAGGATATTATTCTAAAGTTGAGGCAGGCCCATGCAAGCATCGGCAGGAGTATGAGATCTAACGATCGGCGGGACGCGGCAGCGTACCCACGAATCCGATCCACGCATCCTTTCAACACCATGAATCGCATTCACCGCTTCAAAAGCGCGCCTTACTGGTGCGCGATTTTTTCACTCGCGGCGGTCCTGATTGGTCCGCTAGTTCTGCGTGCTGCAGACGGCGCCACCATCACCTATCGGCGTATCTTCAAGGGCAGCAATCCCGAATTCATCGAGATAAAGATCGGCGAAGATGGATCGGCGACCTACGATATCCGCCAGTTAAGCGAAGATGCGGATCCTCAGCCGTTTCAGGTAAGCGCCACGGTGCGCGCCAAGATTTTCGAGCTTGCGGGCGAGTTGCACAATTTTGAGGGGCTCGATCTCGATGTGCACCGTAAAATTGCGGATCTTGGGCAAAAAACCCTTCGTTATGAAAAGGCCGGCGAAGTGCACGAAACTCACTACAACTACACGCTAGATCGCACAGCGATGCAACTCGCACTTGTCTTCGAAGGGCTCTTTCAACAGCAGCGCGACCTCATCACGCTGGAGCAAAAGCTGAAATACGATCGGCTTGGGAGTGAATGACGCACTGCACCAGTTCGAGCAAGACTTGGGGCAGCATACGATTCCGGAACCCGAACGGCTCCTGCCTGTGCTGGATCGCATCGCCGCGGATTCGCGAGTCGTGGACGTGGCGCGAAAGCTGTCGCGCGCTCTCGCGGAGAGAATCCGCACGAGTAGCTCGCCGGAAGGCGCGGCGCCCCAACCCGCCAGTAGCCATCCATAAAGAATTCTAGGCAGCTCTCTTGGATATTCGCGACGCCGTTGGTGCTCGATGTGACGACGTCACTCCACAATGACGCCGGCGTAGCCGACGACTTCGTTGCGATCTCCGTTAATGTCGCCGGAAGTGGCATAGCGCACCAACGTGGCGCGCGTGGCGCCCAGCAGGCGCGCTGCCGTCAGGATGCTCACCGCCGGACCAAAACCGCACATCGTAATTTCTTCACGGCGCACGACGTCGAAAAGGCCGGCGGCGTCGAGCGCGAGCACGCGCTCGATGGCCAGGCCGTCTTTGCGGCGCGTGATCTCATCCGATTCGTAATGATTCATGTCGGAGCTGGCGATCATGAGTACGGGATCACGCTGCCGCCGCAAGACTTTGGCCATGGCATGCCCCAGCGATTCGAGTTGGGCATAGTCCGTAGGTCCCAGTGCAATGGGAACGAAACGAAAATCACCCGCCAGCGATTGCAGGAATGGAAGCTGCACTTCCAGGGCATGCTCGGTCTGGTGCGCCACGCTGTCTTCGCAAAGCTGCTGGGTAAGCGCCTTTGAGATCGCGGGCGAGTTCGCTATCGATCTCCGCGCGGCCGAGAGGGGTCTCCCAAGCGCCCTCGGAAAGAATGGCTTGCGGCTTGCCCCGAGGGAAATGCCGGGGCCCGAGCAAGAGAAAACGTCGCGGCAATTTTAGGCGGGCGTAAACGGCTCCGGCCACATGTCCTGAGTAGCGGTAGCCAGCATGCGGAACTAGACAGGCTAAGGCTGGACGGAGGGGTTCTTCCGCAGACGGAACGAACCCGGCGATCTGGCGTGTGAGTTCCGCAGGATCATCAGGATAAAAACGGCCGGCAACGGCGGGCGGGCGAAGCACTGAATGTGCCACCCTTCGATTTCGAAAAAACAACTCGGCGGCGGAGAACTCTGTTGCTAACTGCGTTCTTGTTTCGGTTCGTCGAACGAAATTTTGAGCGACTTCAGAAAGCGCAAGTCCTGCGGCGTGATCTCGAGTTTTGTCTCGTGCTTTTCTTCCTCGAGTACATCCTGATCCACCTGAATGTGCAGCGACTCCAGAAAGCGGCGGTCGTTCGAAGTGATTAAGCCAGAACTTTGTTCGCGGCGCGCCAGCCCAATCGTGGCATCGAGTTTCAAGACGATGTCATAGCCCGCGGCACGGACTCCCGAAATGGCTTCGGTAATACGCTCCGACTCCGAAACTGTATCGTTGATGGCGTGGCCCAACTCGCGAAGCAGCCGCTTGAGATGATCGTCAAGTTGCAAGTGAGTCCCTCCGTGACTTTATCTATCGGAATTGTAGGCGCTCGGAGCAACCTAAACAAGTCTTGTATAACCGGGGTGTGATCAGAAGCTTCCCCCGCAGGTTTTGCGCTAAAATCAATTCATGGAGAGCGCTACTCCCGCAGCCACCAAGCCGCGCGGCTTCTTTCGCGCGCTCTGGCGCGCCGCTCGGCAGGTCTTTCATGAAACTACGGGCGCGGTATTTTTCATTCTCGCTTTGGCTTGGACGAATGGCGCGCTGCGCTACTGGCGGCAGCACGCGCCCAATTGGGAGTGGAGAACGAGCGTAGGAATGGCGTTGGTGATGGCGGTCTTCGGCCTAGCATCATTCCGAGCCGCGCGCCGTGTGCGTTGACGCTCTTCTTTTCGAGACGATATGCTGCATTCGGACCACACTGCCTCCCCAAAACACCCCGCGGAAGTCGCCGACTCTGTTGAGACACCGCAGCCCGCTTTCCCTGCATCCAGCGGAACCACTTTGTCGGGTACGCCGCTCAAAACCGTTTATACGTCCTGAAGATCTGACGGATTTCGACCCGCAATCATCGCTCGGCTCACCTGGCGAGTTCCCCTACACCCGCGGAATATATCCGACGATGTATCGCGGCAAACTCTGGACCATGCGTCAATACGCCGGCTTCGGGGCGGCGCGTCAGTCTAATGCGCGGTATCGCTACCTGCTGGCGCAGGGGCAAACCGGCCTCTCCGTCGCTTTCGATCTGCCCACACAGATGGGCTTTGATCCGGACCATGCTCGCGCGCGAGGCGAGGTCGGAAAGGTCGGCGTGTCTATCTCTTCGCTTGAAGACATGCAGACGCTCTTCGAAGGCATCTCCCTTGCTCAAGTTTCCACTTCGATGACCATCAATTCCACGGCGGCGATCCTTTTAGCTTTGTACGTAGCCGTGGCCCGGCAGCAAGGGGCAGACCTCGCAAAGCTCTCGGGAACCACACAGAACGATATTCTCAAGGAATACATCGCGCGCGGTACGTACATCTACCCGCCCCGGCCGGCGATGCGCATCATTACCGACGTATTCGCCTGGTGCAAAGACGAGCTGCCGAGTTGGGTCACGATTTCGATCTCCGGGTACCATATCCGCGAAGCCGGATCGACGGCCGCGCAGGAAGTTGGCTTTACGCTCGCCGATGCGATTGCCTATGTGGATTCGGCAATTGCCGCAGGCCTTCGAGTGGACGACTTCGCGCCGCGGCTTTCGTTCTTCTTCAACGCGCACAACGATCTGCTCGAAGAGATCGCCAAATACCGCGCGGCTCGCCGGCTTTGGGCGCGGCTGATGCGCGACCGCTTCGGCGCTCGCGACCCGCGCTCGATGATGCTGCGCTTCCATGCACAGACGGCGGGGTCATCGCTCACTGCGCAGCAGCCGGAGAACAACATTGTCCGCGTGGCCATTCAGGCTCTCGCGGCAGTGCTGGGCGGCTGCCAGTCACTGCATGCAAACGCGCTTGATGAAGCGCTAGCGCTACCTACCGAAGATGCCGCTCGGCTCGCCCTGCGGACGCAGCAGATCCTGGCCCACGAGAGCGGAGTGGCCAATACGGTGGACCCCGTGGGCGGCTCCTATGCCATTGAGCATCTGACCAACGAGATCGAAGCCGGGGCGCGCGCCTGTGTCGAGCGCATCGATGCGCTCGGCGGCATGCTGCGTGCCATAGAAACCGGTTACGTGCAGCGCGAGATTCAGAAAGCGGCGTACGAATATCAGCAAAGCGTGGAGCGCAAGGAACGCATCGTCGTGGGCGTGAACCGTTATCGCACCGAGCGGCAGGAGCCCATCCCCATTTTGCGCATCGATCCCGCCATCGAGCAGGAGCAGGTCGAGCGCGTGCGCGCGCTGCGAGCGCGTCGCGATGCTGCGCGGGCGAACAAGGCGATCGCTGAAGTCGAATCGCGCGCTCGTTCCGGGGCGAATCTCATGCCGGCGATTCTGGCAGCGGTTGAGGCCTATGCCACCGTAGGCGAAATCTCCGATGCGATGCGCCGCGTCTTCGGCGAGCATCAGGAGACGCTAGCGCTATAGAGGAGCAAAACCTGCCCCGCGAGCGTCTCTTGGTGTTCCCGGCCGAAGTACGAAGCACTGAAAAGAATGCAATCAAGTAAAAGCGGCTTCAAAAATCAGATGCGCGTTTGCTTGATTTCCACGGCTTGGCTGAGGCGACGTAAAGGCTAGGGGCAGAGGCCGGCGGTGTTGTTGCGTGCTTAGGCACCAGAAACTTTGGCAGTCGGATCTGGCCCGCATACATCTGTTAAATTTGCCAAATGAGGGTTTATCGGAGTTTCTGGCGATGAGAACGATAGTTATTTGTCCGAATTGCGGATACAAGCAAGGGCCAACGGCCAAATGTCGGATGTGCTCGACTCTATTTGATTATTACTATGGGGGACCGTCCACGGGTCAGCCTGACGATTTGCAGAGTCCCGAGGGTGCTGAACGGCGCATCGGGCTTGTTCGCCGTATTTTTCGGCTGCTGACAGGCGCGAGTGCGTTCATTCTTATCGTGACCTTGATCAATTAGGCGCAGCGACAGGAAACGCGGTTATCGATGGAGTCGAGTGCACATACTCTCAGTTCTGGTCCGCCATTCGAAGAGAATTTTCGTAGTGCCAATTGTTTGATCCAAAGAGCTACTTAGCACCCTTTGGCACGGGAGTTAGAAGGGGGTTCGGGTAGGATTGCCTACAGGAGCGTTCGACATGCGGCGAAATGTGCATCGCATGTTTCCGGCCAGCATTTGAAGAATATACTGAAGCAGGCAGAGGCAGCAGTCCCTCTGGCGGCACGTGCAACGCCAGCCGGGCGCAGCGCCCGAGCAGATCGAATTCTTAGCGACGGACACGAGTGATCCACGCCCAGCGTTCATCTCGGCGCTGTGCAATACGCTTGGTGAGCGTGGCAGCATCGTCGTGTACCACCAGCAATTCGAATCTCAGCGGCTCTCAGACCTTTCCTTGCGGCTGCCGGAGTTCTCGGGGCGGATCAAGGAGATTCAGCAGCGACTCTGGGATTTGCTGCCAATCATCCGCAATCACGTATAGCATCCTGCGTTTGGTGGCTCCTACTCACTGAAGATGGTACTTCCGGCGTTGGTGCCTGAGATGACTTACGAGGGCATGGAAGTGGCGGACGGGCAGGCAGCCGGACTGGCTTGGGAATCACTTATTAGCGGTGATTGCGGTGAGGGCGAGAACCAACGGAAAAGGAAGGCGCTGCTAGACTACTACTGTGGGCAGGACACGCTAGGGATGGTAAGGCTCGTAGAAAAACTTGAGCATGCCTCCGCGTGATTTCGCCACGGCCCGGCGCTGCTCGCACCGAATTCCCAGCCCCTTATTTGAGGGCACGCCGTTTAGCCAAAAACTTCTCAAGGAGACAAAATATGTTTACGGTCAAATCAAACAAACAGGTCAAGTTCATCAAACCGAGCAAGCCAATTCGACCAAGCCCGCACGCCAAAGCCGACTCAGAAGCTCAAGCCTGAGATTCCGCAGGTCAAGTCTGCCAATCGCTGATCTCGTTTCGCAAAGCCTTCCAGCCATCGGCACAGTTGAGTTAGATACGCCATAAATTGAGCAGTTTCTATCCACTAAGTTTTAGCTATCTTTCAGCCTCTTCGTTTTCTGGCCATAAACAACTGAAAATAGGTTGATTAAAGATTTCGAGGCTTGGCCTTTTGAGTGCAATCAACACAACAACACGATTGAAAATTGAGCGAAGTCGCCAAACTTTAAAGATGCGAGGCACGATGCGATTCGAAAGGACAAGATCAATCGCGGGTTCGAGATCGCCGGAGGCTGACGCATCGCGCGGTTTTTCTTTGATCGAGTTGGTTATAGCCGTTCTCATAATCATCACCCTGGCAGCGATAGCAATTCCCAAAGTGATGACCATAACGCAAGAGTTCCGCATGGCGAACGATATTCGGAGCATTTCCGCGCAAATCTTTCTTGCGCGCATGCGGGCGGCCTCCGCGGGCGCAAGGAGCCGTCTGAACTTTAATACGACGGCTAATACTTACCAGATTGAAGTCCTAAACGGTAGTACGTGGACGATCTATGGCGGCACGATCAATTTGGAAACTGGCGATACCTTTGGGTACGGATCGATTACCACGCCGGCGGGCCAACAATCGCCGATTGCGCAAACCACGCCGATTTATTTCAACTCGCGCGGCATGGCGACAGACAGCTCCGGAAACGTCACGGCAAACTCCGCGATTTATTTCACGAATATTCAGGGCCAGTATGCAGCCATCGCTGTATCGATTGCTGGTCAGCCGACCTCATATACCTACACCGGGTCGGCATGGGTCCAGTACTGAGCATAGGAGCGGAAAGAATGGCTGAACAACTCACAAGCATGTTGAACAACCGATCGCTTCCAGGCTGCCGCTCGCAACTCTCGCGCCGTCCACGAATCGAGCAGGCAGAGCGGCGACTTCGAGATTGCGCACGCTTGGAGCGCGGTTCTTCTTTGATCGAGACGCTCGTTGCCGCAGGGATATTGATCATTGTTGTCGCGGGCATTCTACCCGTATTCATGCTGGCCATTCAAACCACGTATGCGCAAGGAGACGTTGCCACCAGAGTCACCGAATACGCCCAGGACAAGATGGAACAGTTGGTCAGTCTTAATAAGGACAATATCATCAGCGACGGCTTTAATGACGCCACCACGGATACCACTGTCTTTCCAGCAGCGGTTAATGCCCTTGATGGAACTACATCCTGCACCGGCACCTCACCCAATATATGCGGGCTTGGCGGCGCATCAACGGTAGCCACTACATGCGGGCCTGGCGGCGGGTCAATGGCACCCAGTTCGTCTGTTGGCTCGCTTCCCCCTGCTGCGCCGGTTACGTACTTCGTTGACTACCTGGATACCAATGGCAACCTCCTGACAAGTTCCACCGGAGCGTACTACACCCGTCAGTGGCAAGTATCCCTCGACTCCACTAGCTGTCTGAAGACCATCACCGTTGTCGCGAGTTCCATCGCCGCTGGCGTGAAGGGCGGGGCTGTTTCCATGAAGCTGGTTACCATCAAGGCGGCAAATCTGTGAAGCGTCCGCATAGGAGTTCCATATCCATGATCTCTCATTCTGAGGGCACAAGAAATTTTTGCGGACGAAATGCAAGGGCGCGCGGCTTGCATTCCTCTGGTTCCACTTGCAGGGGATTCTCTCTGCCCGAATTGCTGGTTAGCATGGCCGTCCTGCTGGTGGTCGCGGGCGGGGTCGTTTCCATAATTTCATTTAATGAGCAAACCTTCGGACGAATCGAACAGCAGTCCGACATGTACGAAAATGTGCGGGCCGTCGCGGAATTGATGGCGCAAGAAATCGGGCAGGCCGGATTTGTGGACTTGCCCGCAGGCGCGACGCTCAGCGCTGCGGTTACCAAAAGCGCCACAGCTCAGACCGTCGCGGTTTCTTCAACCACTTCGATGTATGCAGGGGAAATTCTGCTGGTGGACCCGGGACCCAACGAAGAGCCGGTAACTATCGTAAGTCTCACTTCGACTTCGATCAACGGCATCTTTGCAAACAATCATCCCACGGCGGGCGCCGCCATCTATGCGATCGGTGTTTCTCCCAACGGAATCGTAGCCCCTTCTACCAGCGCTACAACTCCAGGAGGTGTTTCATGCGTGACGGTTCCGACCGGTGTAACTTATACGGCTACCGACGGTTCGACCTGCAATGTCCTGAACGTATGGGGAGACCTTAACTCCGACGGCACGCTCGTTTACGTGCGTTACACCTGTAACACCACAACCACCCCCGGAACCCTGACGAGGTCGGTGACCACAATCACGCCGGGCGCCAATACCGTAAGCACGGCGCAGACGTTGCTCTCGACGCTGACTCCTAATCCGCCGAGTAGCGCGCCCACTCCCTGCTTCCAATACGACCTTTCCACGCAACAGATTACAGTGAACGGGGTTACGAGTACATACTACATGATAGCAAACATCGGCCTCACCCTTAGTGTGCAGACCCTGAAGCCCGACCCGCTTACGGGCCAATATTTGACAATGACCAAGTCATTCCTGGATTTGTCGCCACGCAACATATTGGCCGGCTACGAACAAGCCAATTGGGGCGACGCCAGCCGGCTGCAAAATCAGCCGCCCAACGTAACGCTTTACTAAACGTCGCGGCAGCAAGGAATTCCTGCCGCGGGAGGAAACTGAACCATGATTGAACAAGGGAAACGCAACGCATCGGAAAAGGGTTCCGCTTTGATCTTCGCACTGCTTGCAATCCTGGTGCTGACCGTCCTGGCTGCTACCGTCATGTTTACTTCGCAATCGCAAGTTTGGACGTCCTTGAATTACCGGCAGACCGCGCAAGCTCGATATGCGGCGGAGGCTGGGGTCCAAGCGACGATCAACTGGCTCAGCAACTCCACTGGCAGCACTGCTTACCCCACCCCCACCATTGCCTCCAGTTACCCGGGTTTCACGGTCACCACGTACCCCGTGCAGTGTGCGGCGACGGGGAACGGTTGCAGCAGCACCACGGCACCCGTGATGCTTTCGTCGACAAGCAGCAACTCGAACTATTATGACCCAACGGGAAATGTCGCCAACAACTTTGCGGCTGTGGCGTCCGGGACCGTTCCGGGAATTACGGGTGCTTCTTATAAGACTACCGCCACGCTCTTGCGCATGCCTATTGCCACGACCACTGTTTCCTGGCTGAGCGGCCCGGCCCCGCAAACTTGGCAGATCACTTCCGTGGGAACCGTCCAGGGCGTTACGACCTCTACTGTACAGGTTGTTGAGACGTTCGACCGGCTTACTTCGCCGGTGTTCACCAATGGTCTGGAGACAACTTCCAATGCCTGTGGTGCCATTACTTTTTTAAATTCCGGAAGCTACACGGACAGTTATAATTCGAACAACGGCCCGTACAGCACCACCAACAGCCAGGCGAGCGGCGGGAATATCGGAACGAATGGGAACGTTTATCTGGGCTCGGGTGTGACCGTTAATGGGACGATTACGGCGGAAAACACAATCGTAGCGACGTCAAACCAAGCGGGGACAAGTCCAAATCCTCCTTGCCTCAACGGGGTCACGAATAAGACCGGCAACAGCCCTTTTGACCTGGGCACGTACAAGGAACCCGCCACTTTCGTCGCCAAACTTCCCTGGGGGTGCACGGCCCAACCTTGCTACCCGCCTGGCACAAATATCACCACGGCTCAGAACATAAATTCCCAATGCGCTTCAATGACCGGTTGCAGTACGGGTACTTCGGTCAGTGTTTACGACGGCAATGGTAGCAATCACCCAGGCAGCACAATTTCTGCAAACGTATACACTCTGGCACCCGGGTCGTACGGAAACCTCGTGATTGGAAATACGTCAAGCAACCCCGCGGATGTCACTGTGGTTCACGTTTCAGCCGGGACTTACAACATTAACAGCATTGATATGGGCAGCAGCGACGCCCAGATCGTCGTCGATTCCGGCCCCGTCGTATTCAATATGGTCGGGAATTGTTCCTCGGGCTGCCCCACGGAATCCGGTGTTCCCTCGGGCTTTTCTTCAACCGAGATCGTTCATATCTCCGGTGCCGGGGGGCTAAATGCCTGCGCACCCTCTGGAGGTACAGGCACTGTAGCCAATCCCGGTAGCTATGGCAATGTTACCTGTGGGACTGCGAAGACCGCGTTCAGCGGAATCCCGGCGAACATGCAGTTCGTTTACGGTGGAACGAGTACCGTGCGGCTCGGTGGAATGCCCTTTGCCGCGGCTATCTACGCGCCAGCAGCCGGCTATTACACGCCCGGAGCTCCCGTCGGACTTTACGGGAGCGTGATCGCCTCACACTTTAACGATAGCTCCGGTTCTCCCTGGCATTATGACAACGCGCTGGGAGCCACCGGAATGAAGGTGGGAGGCTACAAGTCAGTCGGCTTCACTTGGAGCA
>CAWDQT010000018.1:0-32084 GCA_963804535.1 uncultured Acidobacteriota bacterium | reverse complement strand
CATTCAAATGGGCAGCGTGAAGCTCTCCGTGGTCAACGAGGTTGGCAAAGAAGCCGTGGTCGCAATGCTGGGACCGGGGGACTTTTTCGGCGAAGGATGCCTGGCAGGTCAGAATGTCTGTATGGGCACGGCCACGGCGATCACACCCACTACCGTGCTCGTCATTGAGAAAGAGGAGATGGCTCGCGTCCTGCACGGGGAACACGAATTCTCCGATCGTTTTATCAAGTATATGCTTTCAAGGAACATTCGAGTCGAGGCAGACCTGATCGATCAGCTCTTTAACTCGACCGAGAAAAGACTCGCCCGGACTCTTCTGCTGCTTGCTCGCTACGGAAAGGAAGGCCAACCGCAAAGAGTTCTCGCCAAGATATCTCAAGAAACGTTGGCGGAAATGATTGGCACGTCGCGGTCGCGAGTTAATCTTTTCATGAACAAATTCAAGAAACTGGGCTTCATCCACAGCAATGGCGGGCTCCACATCAATAGTTCACTTCTAAGTGTTGTTCTGCACGATTGATAAGACTGCTAGGCGATTTCCATCAAAGAGCGGATTTAATCGTGTAATTCCATTCAAGCAGAAAAACTGCCAGGAAGCGCAGTTTCAAAATGAAAGACGACTGAAATGAATCCTGTGGCTGAGAAGATTCACGCTCAGGCGGATTGATAGAGCTTGGTCAGCACGAATTCGCGATGTCCGAGCGCTTCCGCACAAGTGAGGCGGCCGTTGCATGTGCGGATCATGATGTCAATCAGACGATCGCCCGCCTGATCGAGTGTCATCTCGCGCCGCAGAATTCCGGAAACGTCGAGATCGATGTGCTCGGACATGGTGCGCGCGGTCTTGGGATTGGCTGTGAGCTTGATCACAGGTTCTATGGGATTGCCAATCACGTTGCCCTGGCCGGTGGGGAAGAGGTGCACCACGAAACCAGCCGCGGCTTGCAACGTCACGCACTCTGCTGCCGCCGACGAAGTATCCATAAAGTAGAGTCCGGCGCCTTTTGCCGGCGCCGCCGCCGGCTCGAGTACGCCGATGAATTTCGTCTTTCGGCCAATCTTTTGCAGATTGCCGAAGGCCTTCTCTTCGATCGTGGTGAGACCACCCGCGATGTTGCCCTTGGTCGGTTGCGATTCGGAAAGATCACTGGTTTTGTGGCGCTCGATGATTTCCTGATAGGCGCTAAATACGCGCATGAATTCGTCGGCGACTTCCTTGCTGGCGGCGCGGCTGGCACACACCATTTCGGCGCCGGTCAGTTCGGAGGTTTCTCCGAAGCAGGTGGTGGCGCCGAGCGGATCGAGCTTGTCGATGAGATTGCCCACCGTTGGGCAGGAAGCCAAACCCGAAGTCGTATCGCTTTCCCCGCATTTCGTGGAGACGAAGAGTTCCTGGATCTTGCAAAACTCGCGTTGCTTTTCCGAAGCCCATTGCACGAATTCCTGCGCCTTTCGCGAAGCCGCCGCGATGGTGCCGATATCTCCGTTTCCTTCGATTGAAAAACCGGCCACGGGTTTGCCGGTCTTGGCTATCCCTTCCACTACGCGGTTCGTCCATCCCGGCTCAATCCCGATGACGACGCAAGCCCCAACATTGGGATTCGAGCCTGTTCCGATCAGCGTTCGAAAGTGCAGTTCGAGATCTTCGCCAAACTGTAGCCGGCCGTATGGATGCGGCAGCGCCAAAGTGCCTTTGATATTGTTAGCCACAGCCTCGCAGGCGGCATTGGAAAGGTCATCGAGCGGCAGAATAATCACGTGATTGCGGATGCCCACGCGGCCGTTCTCGCGGCGAAAGCCATAAAAATCGTAGCGGGCCATTCCTACCACCTTTTCGTTTTGAGATTGTTCGTGTGCACATGCCGGCCCTGGCCGATGTCGGCCACGGCGCGGCCCACGTCGTGGCCGTACTTCAAGACAGTCTCGCCGCTCTTGATATCCCGCAGTGCGATTTTGTGACCCAGCGGCACGGCATCCAGAGCCTTCAGCGAAATCGTCTCGTCAGTCTGCATGATCCAGCCCGTCAGTTCCTGGCCGGGCCGCACGTCCTCAACCACCACCACGCCGACGGTATCGGCCTTGTCGTGCACAATGAATTGCGTAGCCATTCGTGGATTTAGGCCAATAGGAAACGGACTTTAAGCGCTCAAGGATGGCGCAAACAGATGGCTATCGGCAAGCGATTCTCAGGAAGGAAAGTCTACGCCGTAGTTTGTAATCGTGAGCATAACCGCCGGGAGGGGCGTCCTCGCAATCAGAGGACGCCGACTATAATTGCCGATTCGAAATATTGCCGAGGAGTTTTTCCAGCAACTGATTCAGTCCAGCTCGCGAAGTGATTGGTAGCTCCGTGAATTCGACGCCCATACCCTTGCCCTTGATCGAACGTCGAACCACAGCCTTTCCCAGCACCGGTCCGCTGGGAATATCGAACTGCACTTGAAGTATTTGGCCTGCCG
The DNA here is from genome assembly GCA_963804535.1 of uncultured Acidobacteriota bacterium. Taxonomy (GTDB): domain Bacteria; phylum Acidobacteriota; class Terriglobia; order Acidiferrales; family UBA7541; genus Palsa-189. Next base: position 29,625 of record CAWDQT010000018.1, on the reverse strand, counting down.
GCGCCGGATCCTCCGCCTCGATAAAGAGTCCTTCGAGACTGAGAGATGAAACGCGGGAGATATCGCGCCGATGGGGTCCTTCCCACGAAATCGTCATTCCTCGTGTCAGCCCGACGCGCGGAGAGCGCCGTCTTTCGGCTCCGCTTTTCTTCTTTGCGGTTGCACACGAGGCTTTCCAGAAATCGGGTCGAAGAAAGGGGAATTCGATCTCCACTTCGAACATTCGGGCGTCCAGCGTCCGCGTGCGAATGACCTGAGCTTCCACGGGATCTTGTCCGGCTCCGTTGATCAGAAGCAACTTTTGTCCGCCGTTTACCGGGGCGCTGAGGATGAGTGTGGCGCCCTTCGGGCTTGTATTGATGGCTCGCGCTTCCTCGTAGAATGGATTCTTGTTCGGCCCATGGCCGTAAACATGAACGGTCGCGTTACCTGCTGCCTCCGATGCGTTTTCCCTCTGTGCCAAAACTGGATTCATCGGCTCGCTCTTCACGTCCTCTAGAATCTGTCCCATCGTCGTTTCCTTTCCTTTTCCCATTCCATCTATGAGTAGAGCAGGTCCAGGGCCAATCAGCACTTTCTAAGTCATTTGGTATTAAATACTTACCGGTAGAGCAGGTTGGTCAGAAATTACCCATTGTCAAATCGGGGAGCGTCTGTAAACGGCGACTACACTTGGGGGGCACCAAGAGGTCAAGAGCAGAGTAGCTATTCGCTGGAGGAGTCAAAACCACGGGCAGGGAAGATGGCTGGGGTGGCTGATTCGCTTACACATGCGGATGTTTGATTGACGAAAACGGCGATCCTGTTTGAAACTGAAGTGAACAGGAATTCTCCGGAATTATCCTGAGGCGATGGCATGAGCAGCATTCCACAGAGCACTTTAGCGGCGCGTCACTGCGTCTATTGCGGTAAGCCGGTTGCGCCGCATCATTCACAGTGCCCGCATTGCCGCGAAGCCGTTCCAAAGGTGCGCCTTGCTCCAGCGCCTGCTCCCGCCGTCAAGCGCAGCCAGATGCGCCGGGGAATTCTCTATATGCTATTGGCCCTTGTAATCCACTATGTGGCCCTTCGCAGCGACAGTTTGAACTTGCCTTTTTCCGTGAATCCCGCCGTTACCTATCTTGCAACCATGATGTTTCTGGCCGGATTGGCCTTGACGCTGTACGGCTTCCTCACCAAAGTCACAGCTTAACTTTGCTGTTGTTCCTCAATCCCGCAAGCTTGCTCCAGAGTTGCATCAGGCGGTACGCTTGATTCCTTGCTCGTGAATTTCTAGCTCGATCGTTCCCGTGCTTGTGCTCCGTCGCGTGCGCCAATTCGCGCGAGAGAAATTGAAGACAAATGAAATGAAGCCCTGGAAGCTAGTTCTGTTGGCGGTGGTCGCTGTCGTCGTTGCCGCCACAATTTATGCAGCCGTCCTGGTTCGGCGTGGCTTCAGCGCTCGCGAAACCCCCTCTTGGATCGAGGCGTTTGCGGCGAACATTGCCAAGAGTCTCGCAGTTCCGGCAACTTATAGAATGAAAAATCCCTATGCGCCCACGGCTGAAAGTCTTCGTGAAGGAGAGGAGCACTTCGCCGATCACTGCGCTATCTGTCACGGCAACGACGGAAGCGGCGACACGCTCTTTGGAAAAGGACTCTATCCCAAGCCTCCGGATATGCGTAGCGCTGACACCCAGAACAAGAGCGATGGCGAACTCTATTACACAATCGAAAACGGTGTGCGCTTGAGCGGTATGCCCGCGTTCGGTCCGGGTTCGGTTCCCACTTCAGGTGACCAAGCCGCCGGCGACGCCGAGAACTGGAAGCTGGTTCTGTTCATTCGCCACTTGCCGCAAATCACCTCCGAAGAACTTGAGGAGATGAAAAAGCTGAACCCTAAAACGGAATCCGACCGCGCCGAGGAGCAGCAGGAAGACGAATTTCTAAATGGTGGTAAAGTTCCCGCTCCCGCCGCCGAAGGCCATCACCACTAGATCGCTCCAAACACTTTTTGCACCGATTTAACGCTCCTTCACGGAAACAAGTGGATATTATTCCCGCGAGTTTGGGGCAGCCGGAGTGCTGTCTGCACAAAAGGCGGCAAAGATTCGAAACGCCGGCTCTGGGTCACGGCGAGGACATTCGAATTAGGACAAGGTTGGAACTCTGGAAATTATGCGGTATAAGAACGCCGGCTAGGGGGCCAGTTAGTCTGAATTGTGATCGCGCAGCAAGGAGGCGACCAAAATGTGGGAGGCACTGGAACAAACAGGGTGGGTGAAGACCTTGGGCAGCACCGGATGGATGTATTCGACGGTGTCTGTGACTCATTACTTGACGATGTTCTGGTTTATCGGATCGGTTGCCGTTGTGGACTTAAGGGTTATGGGCCTTGTGGCACGCAAGCGCGGCCTCGCAGAACTTGCTGAGCAGCTTTTCCCGTGGGCTTGGATCGGATTTACATTCGCGGTGATTTCCGGCTTCCTGATGTTTGCGACGGCCGCCGGCGATTGGGCGCCTTCCAAAGTCTTTCACGTCAAGTTGACGCTGATCGTAGTCTCGGCGCTGTTCGCCTTCATCGTTCAGCGCGGATCGCGGAAGTGGGGTCTCGATCCAGAGATATCTCGGGCCGCGAAGATCATTGCGCTGATCTCTTTGTTGCTGTGGATTGCGACGATTCTTTCCGCGTCTGAAATTCCCGCCCTGGAAGGGCTTGGCTAGAGCTTTTCCGCGCTTCAGCGGCAGAAAAGGACAGCTCCTATGCATGACACGCTGTTGGCGTTCGCGAAGTGGTTGGAGGGTACACCCTGGGGATTGATGACACGCGAGTCGATATGGGCGTACCCGTTCGTGCAGCTGATTCATTTCACCGGCCTCTCGATCTGGCTGGGAACTAATTTCGCTCTGGATCTCCGGCTGTTGGGAGTGGGCAGCCGCCGCGCGACGGCCGCTCAAGTCGCGCAGGAACTCTTCGCCTGGAACTGGATCGGCTTCGCTATCGTTCTCACCGGCGGATTCATGCTCTTCTCCGGAATCGCGACCGCGTTTATCTACAACATTGCGTTTCAGTGGAAGCTGGGCATGTTTGTTCCGCTCGCGCTCACGTGGCATGTCGTCGTGCAGCGAAAGGCGCGAGTTTGGGGCCAAACAAGCGAGACGCCCGGAATTGCCCGGTTTGCGGCGCTCACTGAGATTCTGCTCTGGATTTGCGTCGTTACGGCAGCCGTGGAGATCCCGAACTACTAATGAGAGCTGCAAACGGGAGCAGGACCTGCGATCAGCCGGCCTACGAAGGGCGGAAAGTGACATGCGCCCATTGCTGCGCGTAGAATCCCAGCAAGGAGAAATCAAATGAAACTCCGCGCTTTAGTTCTCATCGCTTGCATTTCGTTGATTACCGCCGCGGCTCTGGCCCATGGCGATGAAGAGCACGTCATCGGCACAGTGGCGAGCGTAACCAAAGATTCCATCACCGTGAAAACCGCGGCAAACGCCCTCGTAACTGTCGCTGTTGTGCCCCAGACCACGTTTAACAAAAATAAAGCTGCCGCCAAACTCTCCGATTTGAGCGTCGGTGATCGCGTGGTCATTCACGCCAAAGAACCCACCGAAGGCAAGCTCGTCGCGGACACGGTCCAGTTCAGCACTCCCGCGGCGAAAGCGGCTCCCAGCGCCGCGAAGTAAGGTTCTAGCCCAGAGTCTTATTGATCGTCAGCCTGCTGCGCACCTTCTGGCGCAGCGCCACCTCGCTCGGCTTGCCGCCAGTTCGTTTGAGCCAATCCTCGAGCTCCGCTACCTTGACGTTGTAAAACGTCGATTCGCAAACCTCCACGCGCAATGTTCCCGTGTCCAGCGATGCTTCGCGGCTCCAGTCGCCGCGCCGGAATTGCTGCAAGGCGACCGCACCGGCTTCGTAAAGGCTCGCCGCCATGACTTCCGCGACGTGCTCGACGCCTTCCTCATCCCGGAAGCTCACCAGGCATCTCCGCGATTGACCCATGGCGGGAGCATACCACATGTATTCGCTTTATATTCGCTATAGTATCTCTAACCGCCAGACAAATAAGGGGTCACGACCCCAAGTTCCGGTAACGGATTCAGGGTAGTACAGCGCATTAGCACCGCTACTTGACGATTGTCCGGTATTTCTATCGGCTTAGGCATGGGTGACGATAGCTAGCCGCTGTGTAAGGAATACAGTTGATTTGGAGGCTTAGATGAAATTCAAAATTGCCGGAGCAATGCTCGCGTTAGCGCTTATGTTGGGCACCGCGCGGGCGCAAACGGACGAAACGAAGAAGGAAACCCATAAGAACGCGCGCACGGTGACGGGCTGCTTGCAAAAGGATGGAGACGAATACCAGGTGCTCGCTAAAGACGGCAGCACTTGGGAAGTGAAGAGCGACAGCGTCGATCTCGCGAAGCACGTCGGCCACACCATTACAGTAACCGGCGCAGTGCAGAACGCGGCTCTACACGGGGCTAAGGAAGATACCAAGGCCGCAGCGAAGGAACACGGCGTGGACAAGAACGCCACCGAGCATGGTCACATGATTGTCACGAACCTGAAGATGGTCAGCGGCAGTTGCGAGAAGTAGCGTAAGCAATCCTGCAACGAGCATTTTACGGAGGAGGAGTTATGAACTGGGATCAAATAGAAGGGAAGTGGAAACAATTCGGCGGTAAGTTTCGCGAGAAGTGGGGCAAGCTGACCGACGACGATTGGCAAGTGATCGGCGGTAAGAAGGACCAACTCGTCGGGCGAATCCAGGAGCGCTACGGGATGGCCAAAGAACAGGCGCAAAGAGAAGTGGATGATTTCGTGCGCTCAATGCCGGCGGAGGATTTCGGAACGCAGACGACCTCCGACCCGGGGAAGGCGCGGCGTGCGGGCCAACAGTAAGCTCGTAATACCTTGACCTCGGACGCTGCGGCGCCATCAATCGACCGTCAACTCAAAGGGCTACTCGTGCAAAGCGAGTAGCCCTTTCCATTTTGAGACCACGGCCGCGCGCAGAGTTCGCAAAAAGATTGGCCAAGCCGATGACTCCCGACGCGCGTATATATATCCTGAGGTTGATGGGGCGCATCACACGATAAAAGAGCCGCGTGCAGAATTCGTAGGCACGCTGCCGCTTACAGGTCATAGCAAGGTTAAAACGCAGGTCAAAACGATGATGCGAAATCGATTTTCGTGGGGCCTCCGCCCTGCAATCTATGTTGCGCTCTGCCTCTTGGCAGGGCTGGCCTTCGCGGTCGCACCCGCGCCGGATTTCCCCGATCCGGGCCATGCTCCCATGAGCCGTGCGAAGCAGGAGCAACTCGGATTGCAGGCCGCCGCTCAGGTCTACCAGCAAGTGCCTGTCCTGCCCGATTCGAGCCCGGAAACGCAATACATTCAGGCGTTGGGCAAGCAGCTGGTCGCCGTCATTCCCAAAGACCGCACCTGGCCATACCAATTCCACGTTGTGGCGCAGAAGGAAGTCAACGCGTTTGCGCTTCCCGGCGGGCCCATGTTTGTGAACGTAGGCACGATCACGACTGTGGACAATGAGGCGGAACTCGCTGGAGTCATGGCCCACGAGATGGGCCACGTCTATATGCAGCACTCCGCCAAGCGACAGCGACAGACCGAGGTTGTCGACGTCATCGGAGCCCTCGCCGGAGTTGTAGGAGGCTCTGTGGCGGAGACTGGCGTCGAGCTGAGTGCGGGTACGCTCTTATTGAAATACTCGCGGAAAGACGAATCGCAGGCGGACGCGTTCGGCGCCATTGTCTTGTGGAAAACGCAGTACAATCCCATGGCGCTGGCTGACTTCTTTCGAAAGCTGCAGGCCAGCACCAAGAACGGTCCTCAGTTCCTGAGCGACCACCCCAACCCCGGTAATCGCGAACAGGCCATCCAGAACGAAGTACGCAACTGGCCGCCAGAGAATTACAAAACGGATAGTCCGGAGTTCGCCAGCGTCCGTGCGCACGCCGGCGGCGTTCATGCCTATACGGCCCAGGAAATCGCGGCGGGCGCTAAAGACGGCCGGTGGAAAGCAGAAAATGCAAAAAATGGCGCCATATTCGCTGGCGCCTCCGCTCAATAACGCCCGAACTGGCTGAATTGCAGATCGGGGGAGTTAGAACATCTGCTTGCCGGAAATTAGGCCCGCCGGAAAAAATAAGGCCGCTGTCAATCCCGAATCGTTAACAGACTATTCGTGCTATTCGCGGCGCTTGCACCTTCCGCCTGCCGGTACGGCCGCCGAAACTTCTTCCGTAGCACGCGGTTCCACCACATCAAAGCGCCAGTAACGGCCGAGATTCCGGGAACGAGCCCGAAGAGCGTCCAAAGCGACTCAGTCAACGCGTTGAATCTGCCGAAATGAAGTTGCGCGATCCAGGAAAGAAATAAGCCCGCGAAAAGGTGAACGCTGGGGCCGAAAAGTGCGGGAAAGCAAAAGTAAATCCCCGAAATTCCCCAGATCATTACAAAAAGCCAGCACCAGAATCCGATCGCGCTGTGCAAGTCCCAATTGAGCCGGGGGAAGTGCGCTTTCCAACTGACCGTCGTGCTGCGCCGCCAATTCTTGATTCCGGGCCACCAGAGAATAGCCCCGGTCAGCGAAAGTAAAGTAACAAGGCACGAGCCGATGCCGTTCACGTACCGCCCCGTACGCCCGCCGAGAAGATTGTCGTGTAAATCGGCGAGCCAGGTCAGAGTGCGCTCAACTGCCGAATGAGCATTGCCCAGATCTGCGCCGGTATACGGATCGAATAGCCGCTCGATTCGCTTGTGGGCGCGCTCCAGGACAACGTAGTCCGGTCCATCCGGCGTCTCTGCCTCGCGCACGTTATCCACTTCATACGTGGGGTAGGCTCGCTGCGCCTGCTCGGTCAATTCTTCCACGCTCATCCGGCGCCCGGAGTCGGCCAAAACCACAACTTTTCGCGAGAAGCTCCTCGTTAGCTCGCGGCGATAAACGAGTGCGCTGCCGGAGATACTGATCGCCACGACATAAATTCCGATTCCGATCCCGGCCCACAAATGGATCTGAAAAAAGGCTCTCCGAATCCACAGCCTTTGCGGGCGCTGAACCCATTGCTGCCAGGACGTCATTTCCCGTGCGGTGGCTTGAGCACTCATCTCAAATTCGAATGATTCCGCGGCGCGGGTGTGAGCTGGTTCGCCAGTATAAACCGTCTGGCTCCACGATACCCTTCGTCAGCGCCCGGCCCTACAGGCGTCGCCTGCTTGACTGCGGCCCAACCTGTCTTTAGAATCGCGTTCAACCTGTATTGTTAGAGGCCCAGACGTGAATGCATTCTGTCGAACAAGTAGGAGGTCGCTCTTGAAAGGCAAATTCTTAATCGCCTTCGCTCTGCTTCTCAGTTTTTCGGCCCTTTCCCTTCCGCTCGCCGCGCACCACGGCAATGCGGCCTACGACGCCACAAAACAAGTCAATCTCAAGGGGACCGTCACACAATTCATATGGGCCAATCCCCATTGCGTGGTTTTGTTCGACGCAACCGATGAGAGCGGCCAGGCGGTGCATTGGATGGCGGAGACGGAAAATCCTACCACCATGACCAACATGGGCTGGCTCAAGAGTTCCCTCAAGCCTGGCGATGCGATCACGATCAGGGTGATCACGGTCAAGAATGGCAAGCCGATCGGCCGCATTGTGTGGGTCGAAACGCCCAGCGGCCAGAAATTGCCCGGACGCCTGCTCCCAACCGTCGACGACGCCAAGCAGTAGGCTGCCCATATGCTCAAGAGCTTTGCTGTGCCGACCTTCGCGCTGGGCGTGCTGCTATTCTGCCCGTTCGTGCACTCTCAAGCCGCGCCCCAGGAACCAGCACGTCGGCCCGATGAGTCACGTCCGGCGTTCACGCTGGATAATCGTCGCGACGGCTGGGGCCACCCCGTAAAGCCGGCCGTGAAAGGCCAAAAGTCAGACCCTGCGCCCGTACACGACATTTCGGGAATCTGGGATCCGGGCGACGCCGGGATCCAGGCGCTTGGCCCCGCGGCAATGCCAGAGGACGGCAAGCCCGAACATCGCCCGCCCTACACCCCTGCAGGCGTGGAAAAGTTGAACACCACAAAGCCGAGCAACGGTGCGAGAAGTGTTGTGGCAGTGCAGAGCGACGATCCCGTCATTGCCGGTGATCCCCAGGGAATTCCTCGCGAAGATCTTTTCGAACTCAGGACCACTCAAATCTTCCAAACGCCTGTGGCAATCTACATGTTGTATCAATTTGGCAGGGTGTGGCGAGTCATCTGGACAGACGGTCGCGAGGCCCCCAAAGACGCCGAGCCGCGTTGGTTCGGCTACTCGGTCGGCAAGTGGGTTGATGACAACACGCTCGTGGTTGAGACCACGGGATTGGACGAAAGAACCTGGATCGATCATGCGGGCCGCCCGCATAGCGATGCTCTGCGCGTCGAGGAACGCTTCCACCGCGTGGACCGTGACCACCTGGAGCTCTCGGTCACCATTGACGATCCCAAGATGTATACGAAGCCCTGGGCGGCCCTCAACAAATTGGTCTTCAATCTCGAGCCGCAGACCTTCGACGTCCGGGAGATGTTCTGGTCGCCCACAGAATTTCAGGGCTACAACAAGTTGCTCGGCGAAACCGCGGGCGAAAGCGACACAAAGTAGCTCCGCCCAAAATTATGAGAGGGATTAGCGCAGCATTCCTGCTCTTCCTGACTGCTTTGGCCCCTGCACGCGCTGGAAATCAGTCGGCCCAGGGCGGGCGAATCGTGGTTGCCAACGAGCATGCGTCAACCCTGCAGTTTTTCGATTTGGCGACCGGGCAACTCCTCAAAGACATTCCCACTCTGAAACGCCCTCACGAAATGGTTATCGATCGGGAAGCGGGCGTCGCGTACGTCAGCATCGCTTACAAGGATGGCCCGTGGGATCAGTATGAGAGCCCGGGAAATCAGATCCAGGTGATCGATCTGGAGAAAATGGCGATCACCAATACGATCGATATCACGCCGCACTGGGCGCCGCATGGGCTGGCGTTCGATCAAAAGAGCGGCCTTCTGTACGTCTCCTGCGAATCGAGCGGAGGCGAAGTGATCGTAGTGGATACGAAGCAGAAGAAGGTGTTGGGTTCAGTAAAAGTTGGAGTGCCGCATCCGCACTCGATCGCCGTAGTTCCCTCGCTCAACAAAGCCTACACGGCGAATAAAGATGTGCAACACATCTCCGTCGTCGATCTTAAAGCGATGAAGCCTCTGAAGGACATCCCGGCCCCAACGGGTACGGACGGCATTATTGCCACGCCCGACGGCAAATACGTCTTCGTCGGCAATTTTAAGGGCACGGAGTTGCTGGTCGTTGACCCGAAAAAAGACGAAGTTATTAAGTCCATTCCTTTTGATTTGCCTCCCAGCACGTTTGCGCTTTCTCCGGACGGCAGCAAGCTGTACATAACCTTCCACGATTTAGGCACAAGAGACGGCAAACAAGTACTCGACCAACCTGGCTTCGTGCAGGAACTTGATGTGGCGACTCTGAAGCCAGGGGCGAAAATGGAAGTCGGACATTTCCCGCTCAACATGACGGTGACGCAGGACGCAAAGACTGCCGTTGTGGACACTACGGCGGATGGCTCGATCGCTGTCGTCGATCTCGCGCAAATGAAAGTAATTCGCAGAATCAAGACAGATGAGTGGCCGCATGGAGTCGTTGTGTTCTAAAAATCCCTGAACCTGCCCCCAGAAACCGCACGAAGAACCCGCCCGCAGAAACCACAACTAGCAATTCTTCACACAACGCCCCCAAAACCCCATTATGCGTTTCGGTTCGGCCAGTGGAGTCGGCGTGGCATCGAGTCTGTTTCCGCTGCTAAAATGCGGCTCCATCCTATGCGGACAAGGGGTTGCGATATGCGGACACATAGATCACCGGCCAGCATTCTTCTATCCCTGTGCGCTCTGGTGCTGAGCGCGAACTGCGCTCTTGCACAATCCCCAGGCCCTCAGCCCTTGCCGATGCCCGCGCCGATTGCAGCACCTAGGGATATTCCGTATCCCGCCGCGATCCGTTTGAATGTGGACGCCACCGACGTCGACCGGCGCATCTTCCGCGTTCGCGAGACCATTCCGGTGCGCGCCGGCGAGCCCCTCGTTCTTCTGTATCCCCAGTGGTTGCCCGGCAATCACTCGCCCTCCGGACCGGTCGATAAGCTTGCCGGCCTGATGATCCACGCGAGTGGCGCGCGCGTGGAATGGGTGCGCGATCCGGTGGACGTCTTCGCATTCCATGTTGCCGCGCCCGCGAATGCAACGTCGCTCGATGTGGATTTCCAATTTGTCTCGCCGGTCGATACGCCTGAAGGCCGCATCGTGATGACTCCGGACATGCTGAATCTGCAATGGAACGATGTAGTGCTCTACCCCGCAGGCTATTTCGCGCGGCAAATCGTGATGGAGCCCAGCGTTCGCCTGCCCGATGGCTGGCAATTCGCCACTGCGCTCGAGACCGCTTTAACGAATGGCGGCCTCACCACCTTCAAGCCCGTATCTCTCGACACCCTGGTGGATTCGCCTATCTTCGCGGGCCGCTATTTCACGCGCCTGGATTTGGACCCTGGCGGCGTCGCGCCCGTTCACTTGGACATCATCGCCGACCGCGCCGATTTGTTAGAGGTGAAGCCCGAGCAACTGGAAGCGCACCGCGCCCTGGTGCAGCAAGCCTACAAACTTTACGGCTCGCATCACTACAATCATTACGACCTTCTGCTCGCGCTCACCGATCACATGGGCGGCATCGGCCTCGAGCATCACCAGTCGAGCGAAAACGGTACCGTTCCGGCCTACTTCACCGAATGGGACAAGAACGCTGATGCCCGCGATCTGCTCCCGCACGAATTCACGCACTCCTGGAACGGCAAATTCCGCCGCCCGGCCGACCTGTGGACTCCGAACTTCAACGTGCCCATGCGCGATAGTCTGCTGTGGGTCTACGAAGGCCAGACCCAGTATTGGGGATATGTTCTCGCGGCTCGTGCGGGCCTTCTGACGAAGCAACAAACCCTCGATGCTTTGGCAGCCACCGCGGCGGTCTATGACCATCGCGTTGGCCGGGAATGGCGGGCCCTTCAGGACACTACCAACGATCCCATCGCCGCGATGCGCCGAGCTCTTCCCTGGCCAAGTTGGGAACGCAGTGAAGACTATTACTCCGAAGGCCAGCTGATGTGGCTCGACGCAGACACGCTGATTCGCGAAAAGTCCGGCGACCGGCGCTCTCTGGACGATTTCGCCAAGGCATTTTTCGGAATCAGTGACGGCAGTTTCGTTCCGTCCACGTACTTGTTTGAGGATGTTGTGAAAGCGCTGAACTCGGTCCAACCATACGATTGGGAAACGTTCCTGCGCGCTCGCCTCGATGGTCATGGCCCGGGAGCGCCTCTCGATGGTCTTACTCGTGGCGGCTACAAACTCGTCTACACCGAGACGCCATCCGATTATTTCAAGGCCGCCGAGACCCGCCGGAAGGCAACGGACCTGACCTATTCCCTTGGCATGGTGCTAGGGGCGGACGGTCGGGTCAACGGCGTGCTGTGGGATGGGCCTGCCTACAAGAAGGGAATGACCGTCGGCGCCCAAATCGTTGCAGTCAACGGAACTGCTTTTGATGGCGACCGCCTGAAGGGTGCCATAAGTGACGCAAAGCAGAATGGCTCTGCTATCGAATTGCTCGTCAAGACTGGGGATCGCTTTCGCACGGTTGTCCTCGACTACCACAACGGGCTTCGCTACCCGCATCTGGAACGCGACGGAAGCGCGCCCGCGCGCCTCGATCAGATTCTCACGCCCCGAAAATGAGACGCCATCGCGCCGGCCATCTCCTTCCTCCTCGAGAGTCAAGTAGTCGTCTTGCAGCAAAGGGCTTGATCAGATAGATTTGCACTCAAGCGCCGGAGTGGCGGAATGGCAGACGCGGCGGACTCAAAATCCGTTGGGCGCAAGCCCGTGAAGGTTCGACTCCTTTCTCCGGCATATTCCCCCAATAGCTCAACGCTTAGCTCCGATCTTAAGCCTCGATGATCCTGTTGCGTATGGCGTAGCGCACTAACTCTCCCGTGGAACGGCAGTTTGTCCTCAGCATGATATTGCGTCTGTGGGTCTCCACGGTCTTCTGACTGATGCCGAGCATCTCGGCAATTTTCCTGCTATTACGTCCCTGGCCAAGAAGTCTGACGATCTCTTTCTGACGATCACTTAGACGCGGCGTGGGGTTTCCGGCGTCGCTCTTTCGCGGTCGGTGAGCGGTAGGCGCCGTCGCTGTTGGATAGAAGGTTTTGTTCTTGAGCAGAGCTTTAATCGCAGATACGAGATCGCGGTCAGGCGCACTCTTCAGGACGCACCCGTGTACACCGGCTCGTCGCATCTCTTCGATTAACTCATCGTTGTCATGAATTGTGAGAATCAGTACTTTCGTGTCTGGCAGATTGCTAAGAACGTCGCGCGCGGCATCGAGCCCGTTGATCTCGGGCATACTAAAATCCAGGATGGCCACATCCGGCTTGACGAATTTGGCCTTTTCTATCGCCTCTCGTCCATTGCACGCCTCGGCTACAACTGTCCAATTCGGGTAGTTTTCAACGATGGCGCGAACGCCTCGTCGAAACACGTTGTGGTCATCTGCAATGAGAAAGCGAAGTTCAGGCACCTGCTCCCCCTGGGTAGAGAGCCGAGGCGAACCCAAAACCGTGCGTGCACCCTCGCTTCGTTGATGCTCAACGTGTTCTTAAGGTTTCGTTTTTGTCCTGTATCGTGAAGACGTAAAAGCCGGAACCGTCATTCCAAGCCGTTATTCCGAGCGAAGCGTCCCGACTCGTTTCCTCCGGCATTACAAAGGATCGGATCGGTGCGGGCTGAAAACAGGACGCAGGAAATCGGCGGGAACTTACATCCACGCCGAGCTGTCATTCTGAGCGGAGTGTCCCGATGCATTTCTTCCGGAAATTGCGTTTTTGCAATTTCCGTCGGGACACGAAGTCGAAGCGCTCATTTTGCCGCCGTGCTTTTCGGCGAATCCCTCCTCGTTCTTCTGAAATCCGCCAGCCTCCTCCATCCGAATACTCGCCGCACAGCTTCCTAAGATTTGTAGCTCAGGTCGTCCCGACGCCTCCTCCGGCGGAAGTCTGCCCCTAGGGTGGGTTTCCGCCGCTTCAAAACGTCGGGAGACCTGAGGCTTTTCCGGCCCGGCGCATCACCTCAGAGATTCACCGCCTGTTAGGAAGCCTTCGCAATTTTGGCGATGTGGATCGTGCTGCTAGCCTGGTCAACGGTTCCGGTGACCTTTACTTTTTCCCCAGCGAATTGCTCAGCCTTTTTCTGATCGTCCAGCTCATAAGCAGTTTTGGTTGAGGCATCGTAGAGAACGAGCTTGGCCCCGGCTTTGACGCAGGCCGTGGTACACGCCTTATCACTCGCCGCATTGCTGGGCATGTTGTGTTGCTTCTCCATCATTTCGTGGGAACCCATCTTCGCGCACGAACTGTCCATCACTTCTCCGGTTATCGTCTGCTGTTTCTGAGCCGCAAAACTGAGGCTTCCCAACATCACGAGCGATACCACCAAACCCATAGCCATACTTTTCATGTTCTTCTCCTTTTCTTATTTAGATTCGAGAGGAAACTCATTCTTCGGACAAAACCTCCTGAAGCCGCGAATAGAGCCGGGCACTGACGGCGAGAGGCACTTCAAACGGATCCACTTCCACCAGAATCTTCAGCATCTTGCCTGTGCTGTCGAAGACCACGCGGCAACGCCTGCACTTCGAGATGTGCTCCTCGAGTTGCGCCCGCAACTCCGCGGAGCACTCATCGTCGAAATAGTTGGAGAGATTCGCGAGCACTTCTTCGCAACTCAGCATTCTCATCTTTCGGCCTTATCTCCCAGCCACTCGCATTAGCATCATGCCCATCATGCTCTTGACCTGAGCTGCGGTATCGACGACCTTCCTGCCGAACGGGCGCCGTTGCTCGAGGGACGTACACAGAGCCTCCCTCATCATCAGCCTTGCGCGTAGGAGCCGTGACTTCAGCGCCGGCAGGTTGACCTCCAGAACGTCAGCAGCTTCTTTTGCGCTCATGCCTTCCACATCGCAAAGGATCAGGGCCTCTCGATAGATTCCCGATAAGGAGCAGATCGCCTTCTCGACCATGTCGCGGAGTTCTTGCTTTGTGTAGAGTTTCTCGGGATCGGTCGCCCACGGCTCAAAGTGGCATGGGAACTCTTGATTCTGCGCGGCGGGCGATTCGTCCAGGGAGACATGCTCTTTCCGCGCCTGTCGTTTTTGAAGAGCCTCGTTCACCGCAATTCGGGTCAGCCAGGTCGTAAAGCGGGACTCACGACGGAATTGACTCAGGTGGCGATAGGCTTTGATAAACGTCTCCTGCATCGCGTCTTCTGCGTCTTCCACTTGGCCCAGCACCGCCAGGGTTACGCGAAACACACGTCGCTCATGGCTTCGCACCAGCGCCCCAAAAGCCTGACGGTCACCGCTGAGGACGCGCTCAATCAGGCGCAGATCCTCCTCGGCCGCGTCAGGCTTCCTCTCGTGAGCGGCTTCCGGCATCTACAAAGGATGGGATCGGTCCCGGCTGAAAAAGGATGCAGAAAATCGCAGGGAACTTACATCCAGCAGATCCTTCGTCTATGCGAGATTGTTTTCGTACGTAGCGATTACCGTAGGGACCTTGCATCCACCCCGAGCCGTCATTCTGAGCCGTCACTTCTAAGCGAAGTCTCCCGATGCGTTTCCTCCGGAAATTGCGTTTCTGCAATTTCCGTCGGGACACGAAGTCGAAGCGCGCATTTTGCCGCCGTGCTTTTCGGCGAATCCCTCTTCGCTCTTTTGAAATCCCCTGGGCTTCCTCCGTTCGAATACTCGCCGCGCAGCTTCCTAAGATTTGTAGCTCAGGTCGCCCGACGCCTCTCCGGCGGAAGTCCACCTACGGGTGGGCTTTCGCCGCTTCGAAACGTCGGGAGACCTGAGGCTTTCTTTTCCCGTCGAATCTTGGGAACCAGCCAACCACGGATTGAGGTCTCGGAACGTGAATCGCCTTGGGCGGTTCACGTTCCAGACTGCGCCTATTGGGCCGAACTAATGGGGCTAACTATTGAGCTAGATAGCGGCTCAACGTGAGGTTGCTTACCGTATTGAAGTTCGCATTCGTTGTGCCCGCAGTTGTCCCTGCGGCAACGATCTTGCCGTCGGATTGGATGAGCACTCGCGAATACCCCTGCGCATTGGAAGGCAATTTATTGAGTACGATTCCGCCGGAACCAAATGTGGAATCGAGGCTGCCGTCCGTATTCAACCGGATCAGCGCGTTCTCAAAAGTGCTGGTGGATGTCACCGAGTGATCGCCTGCCAGCACAACCTTTCCATCGGCTTGGATGGCGACTCCGGAAGCAGCGTCAGAAACGCCGCATCCCACGACGCCCGCAAAATTGAAAAGTGGCCGGCTAAAGGTCGAATCCACGGCGCCCGTGGCCGTGTAGCGGATCACTTCCGTGTTGTTATCGTGGCAGCGTCCTGAAGCCGCGTTGAACACTTCCGAAAGAACATACTTGCCGCTGGGTTCGATTGCTTCCGTGCCGAACGCCGATCCGGCGATCACAGCGACGACTCCACCAATCACGCTCGGTATCGGTGCGCCCGTCGGGCTGAATTGAGCGATCGCCGCCCAATTCACGGTGACGATGTCCCCGCTGGTAAGCAGTGCCATCGTGGTTTCACCCTGGCTGCCGGCTACCTGTATCGATCCACCGTTCCCAAAGGTTGGGTCCGGACTGCCGTTGAATTCGTACTGCGCCAGAACCGTCTGAAAAATGTCCCTGCGGTACCCGATCTCGCTGGCCGTGCCGCCTAGCAAAATCTTGCCGTTGGGTTCAACCAGAATAGGTCCTGCGCTGAAGCCAAAGCCGGTCGGCACGCTTGGGGGACTGGTCAGGCCGCCGTTGCCAAAGCTCGTATCCAGGCTCCCGTTGGAATTGAGGCGCACCACCGATCCACCGCCGGCCACCACAAGGATCTGACCGTTGGTTTGCAGCGCGAGCGCGCCTGCACTCGAGGGGTTGTTGTTAGGGGCAAACGGGTTTGTCACTCCGCCGCTGCCGAAGCTGGTATCCAGGGTTCCGTTGGAGTTGAATCGCACTACCTGAAAGGGGAAATAGGCGTTACTTACCAAAATCTTGCCATCGGGTTGCTCGATTACGTCTCCGGGCAAAAATTGTGAGTTGAAGTTTACAGACACGACGCCTTTGGAGCCAAACGTGGCATCGAGTTGGCCTGCAGCGGCCTGGGCAATTTCAGCCGTAAAGATCAAGCCAAGAGCCAGCACCCCGGGCAGGACAAAGCGCGGGCATTTCATGAATTTCGTTCTCCTTTCCTTCGAGTTTTAGATTTTGGGTGATATTGCTCGATTCCCTGGGCATTTCATTGTGGGGATCGGGCAAGCACAAGCCGACGACGCTGATGTGTTCCCGATAAACCTAAGGCACGTTGAACTCAGCGGTTGCCGGGCGCGCACGCAGTAAAGCGAAATCGAGGAAAGCGGTTGTCAGAGCGGTGTAACGAATGTGTCTTTTTTTCGCCCTAGCTTCTCTGCCGCCCAACTTTGCTGCCGTATGAGCGGGAGCTCCTAAAAAGCTTCAGTCCTTCGACTCTTATCTTGCGTGCGAATAAATGCACCAACTCGTTTTGCGCCGGCTTTTGCACCTCTCGTGCCGCGCACCTGCCAGCCGTCATTCTGAGCGAAGTCTCCCGATGTGTTTCTTCCGGAAATTGCGGTTTCTGCAATTTCCGTCGGGACACGAAGTCGAAGCGCGCATTTTGCCGCCGTGCTTTTCGGCGAATCCCTCTTCGCTCTTTCGAAATTTCCCTGGCTTCCTCCGCTCGAATACTCGCCCCGCGATTCCTAAGCATTTGTAGCTCAGGTCGCCCGACGCCTCTCCGGCGGAAGTCCACCTACGGGTGGGCTTTCGCCGCTTCGAAACGTCGGGAGACCTGAGGCTTTCCTTCCCATTCGAATAAATGGACGCCCCCGATTGTTCGAATGAATCAGGCTTTGATGTTATTCGAATGACTCAAGTAGTTAACAGTATTTACATGTAGTACTATATGTGCTATAGTGCGCTTATGTCTGCTCGCCAAAGACTCCTTCTGCGCCGCTCCATCGCCGCCCGATTTCCGCCGCCGATGTCTGCCCAAGTGCCGCTCGTCCGGCGCGGCGAACCCGGTTTGCACAGGCGACGACCGCTGCTCGGGCCGTCGCCGCCAACCTGCCGAACCATACGTGCGCCATCACGAGTAATTGCGGGCGCGATCGGCGCAAAAATGGTGACGCGAACACTTGTTTTTGGCTCAATCTAACCATCTTTAGAATGAACACTTGCGCAAAAAAGGTAGGGGGGTGGGGGGTGCTGATTCTCAACTCCTACTTTAACTCCGTGAGGCGAATGCGGGTGCCGCACCCTTTTACCCTGAGCCTCGAAGGGAGCTGGCGAAGGGGCGCTTTCAAGGGTGCGGTTTCTCTCATGCCCGGCCCCGGCCGCGTCCCGAAGAGAAGGATCTCTCGGACGCCTGCGACTGAGAATGCTCTCTCGGCCCGAGAGGATAGGGTGCGGTTTTTCCATGCCCAAGCGCCGGGGCGGCGTGCAATTGCACCCCCGGCGCGATTGCGCTACAGTGCGGCTCAAGGTTCGGGTGAGAACTTCTAGGGAGGCGGCAGTCCCATGCGCACACTTATGAAGCCTTCGCGGATACTCCTGGCTCTCCTCTCGGTGGCCGATTGTGGTGACGACCTTTGCCGCTTCGCCCGCTGTCGCCCAGGACCGCAATCAGGGTCGCTCCATGGTCATATCGCGCAATGGCATCGTCGCCGCGGAATCGCCGCTGGCGGCGCAAGCCGGCGTGCAAATGCTGGAGCGCGGCGGCAATGCCGTCGATGCCGCCGTCGCCGCTAACGCCATGATGGGTCTCGTCGCGCCGATGTCCAACGGCATCGGCGGCGATCTTTTCGCCATCGTCTACGATGCCAAGACCGGAAAGCTCTACGGCTTGAATGCCAGCGGATGGGCCCCGGCCGGCTTGACCATCGAATTCCTCCGGAACCAAGGCTTTCAAGACATGCCCTCGCAAGGCATCCAGAGCGTGACGGTTCCCGGAGCGGTGGACGGCTGGCACAAGCTCCTCGAACGCTTCGGAAAGAAGAAAATGTCCGAAGTGCTCGCGCCGGCCATTCGCACCGCTGAAGACGGCTTTCCGGTCACCGAATGGACTTCCGGACTTTGGCGCGCGAATGCCGATTTCCTGCGCGGAAACGAGGCTGCCACGCGGACGTATCTCCCAGACAATAAACCGCCGGTCGTAGGACAGATTTTCCGCAATCCGGATCTGGCGCGCTCGCTCCGCTTGATCGCCCAGGGCGGCCGCGATGCCTTCTATAAAGGTGAGATTGCAAAGGCTATTGTGGAAACCTCCCATCGGCATGGCGGCACACACGCGGAAAAGGACTTTGCCGACTATTCCAGCGAATGGGTAGAGCCGATCTCAACAACGTATCGCGGCTGGACGGTTTACGAGCTGCCGCCCAACGGCCAGGGTCTGGCCGCACTGGAAATGCTCAACATCATGGAAACATTTCCCCTCGATAAATACGGCCTGAACTCAACGGCCGCGCTGCATGCCATGATCGAGGCAAAAAAGCTGGCTTATGCCGACCTTATCCGCTACATCGGCGACCCGAAGTTTTCGACTCTCCCGGTCAAGCAACTTCTCTCCAAGGATTTTGCCGCCGAGCGTGCCAAGCAGATCGATCCAAACAAGGCGAACTGCAACGTCGGCCCGGGCACGTTGCTCCCGGGCAGTAGCACGATCTATCTGAGCACCGTCGATCGCGACGGCAACATGGTCTCGCTCATCCAAAGCAATTACTCTGACTTTGGATCGGGCGTCGTCGCCGACGGCACCGGCTTCATATTGCACAATCGCGGAGCGCTCTTTACCCTGGAGGCCTCCTCGCCCAATACGCTCGCTCCCCGAAAGCGGCCCCTGCACACCATCATTCCCGCCTTCATGGAAAAGGAGAATACGCGCATCGCCTTTGGGATCATGGGCGGATGGAACCAGTCTCAGGCGCACGCGCAATATGTCTCGCATATCGTGGACTTCAACCAGAATATCCAGGCAGCCATGGAGACGGCGCGCTTTACGAAGCTCAGTTTTCAGGGCTGCCAGCTTGATCTGGAAAATCGCGTTCCGGGGAACGTGAAGGCGGAACTCGAAGCTAAGGGCCACGTCCTCCGAATGCATAGCGGCTTTTCCAATACTTTCGGCGGCGGCCAGGCCGTCATGCGCGACTTTGGGACCGGCGTCAATTACGGCGCTTCCGATCCGCGTAAAGACGGTGCAGCAGTTCCCGAGCTCCCCTCGGCCGACTCCTCCAAGTGATGGCTCCAGCGGTTTGAGAGCCTCAACGGAAGAAGATTTCACTACTAGAGAAATGCCCTTCACTTAACGGCGGTCCGCTGCTCCATCGACCGCTTCAGAAATAATCAAGTTGATGATTCGATAGCTGTTCCGGTTGAGGCCGCGCCGAAAGATGGAATGCTGTTTGCACTCACCTGATGCAGTCGATATCGCGACCATCGGAGCCGGCCCAGCCCAACCGTCATGCGGATCCTCAGGAAGTTCCCGGCTCTGCTTATCGCGCCTCTCCTGTTACTGGCAACCAGTAGTTCGGCCGCTCCTGCGAAAGAGCGCGCGCCTCGACGGCAATTACCAATGCGTGCGTCTCGAGTTCCAGGGGCAATCCGCGCCGTGCCAAAGCCCGCCGCTCGTCCTCAACAAGGACGGAAGCTACGAAATCTGGGGTGAGCACGGGACCTACGAAGTCGTTCAGGGCCGCTGGCTGGTGCTATCGCATTCCAAGCGCCGTGGCTTGGGCCACTTTCTCGACTCGCATGAGATCGTCTTCGAGTATCGCGTGGGGAGTCGCGTCTGCCGGGTGACCTTCCGCCGAGTCTTCGAGGCGCCGCCGGGTTACAGGTGGGGCTAGAGCAAGTCTCCAAAGCTCTGCAGAGATCCCTCGCTCACGCTCTTCGCATGCGGTGACGACGCCGGCTGCGACGTCACTCGGTGTGAGCATTCTTGGCTTCCTGCTTCATGGCATAGAGCGCCTCGTCGGCCGCCATCAGCAAGCGTTCCGCTGTCATACCGCTTGATGGATATACCGCCACTCCAACGCTGACCGTAATATTCGGCTGCTCAGACTGCGTTGCGAGGCGTTCGCGAATGCGGCTGGCCACAAACCGCGCGGCGTGGGCTCCGGTTTCCGGCATCACCAGGGCGAACTCATCCCCGCCGTATCGCGCGGGCGTATCCACCGCGCGCGAGTGCACGCGCAGAACCTCTGAAAGGCGTCGCAGAGCCTGGCTGCCTACGAGATGGCCAAATCGGTCGTTCACACTCTTCAGACCGTCCAAATCGAGCAAAAGGACGGAGAATTCACGGCCGGTGCGGCCGGAGCGCTCGATCTCCGCTTCCAGAACATCAATCAGGTGCCGGTAATTGGCCAGACCAGTGAGGGGATCACTGATGGCGAGCTGCTGCACTTGCACAAACAGCCGGGAATTATCGAGCAGGGTTCCGCCCAGCACGACGGCATAGCTCGAGACTCTCAGAATTTGCGCCAGGGTGAAGGGTGCGTCGAGCGCTTGCAATGAGAGCATAAGGACGATGTGCGCGCCCACATTCATCCATCCCGCGATCGCCAGGGATTGATCAAGCCCGGAGGAAGCCGCTTTTGGACGCTGACTGAAAGCGGTAGCGGCCAGGAGAAACAGCAAAGCGGGCAGCAACTGGAGCGGCTGCATAATCGGGCCCAAAGGCCAAACTTCAGGCTGCCGCGAGAAGAGCAGCAAGAAGAGCGCGCCAGCGGCATAGGCCACCGTACCCGCTAGCGCCATCAGCGTGAAGGTCTTGCGACGAATATCCACGGACTGGGGGAAAGGGCGCTCGAGCGCCGAAGCCAGGAGCAGCGCTTCAGCCAGCAGCATATTGCTTTGCAGCCAGAAAGGACGCAGAGAATCGAGCAATTGCAATGCGGAATCGAGATTATGGAAAAGGTGCAAGGCCAGGGCTAACTGCATCAAGCCAACGACGCCGAATCCTATGGCGAGGATCAAAGACATCAGATCGCGCGTGCCCCGGAAGCGAACCAGAGCATTTGCGGTAAATGTGAAGGTCAGAAATGCGCCGATCGTGTCAATACTGGCGCACAGGGAAGGATCGGCGGAGAAGGCAAAGACTCGCAGACGCAGCGCGATCACACAAATCACCGCGCCAACTGCGACCACGGCGAAGACTCCTCGCGTATTGTGCTCAGGCGCCCGTTGCATGCGCACCGTCCCCACTGCACTGAGAAGGCTACACTTATTATCCCTCAGCCGCGCGGGAAAATCTCGGATGCGTCGCCGCTTGTTAACTACAGGGTATACCGGATAATCACGGCGCTTCCGCGGGTTTTAAAGGCTGGGACTCTTGGCCGCGCTCGGTAGCCACTGCCCGGGCGTCTTCTGCCGCTTCGGTTGCTTCGCGAGCTTTTTGTTTGACATCCGGATGTCCTGACCGTTCTTGTGGGCGAAGATGCTTTCGGCCTGTTGCAGGAGCTGCAACGCCTTGTGAAAGGGCTCGGCAGCGTAACGCTCTGCACCCGCCGAGCGGGCAATGCGAACAGCATTTCGGGCCTCATAGATGTCTAAAGGCGTCTTTGAATCCATGCGCAGTGGAAGTAAGTCCGCTCTCAAAACGTTGGGATCGTTCGCGGGACCACGAAGAACGTTTTGCAACACAAGCATTGCGCTCGGCTGCTTGACGGCGAAATAAGGCTCCGCAGTTACGATCATGGCGAAGGTAGCGAAGTTGGTAAAGCTGTTTAGAGTGCTTTCGTCGCCCTTTAGCACCAGCTCTCCCAAATTTTGAGGGTTCTTCTGATTCATTGGTATGGCCCATAAGACGTAGGTCAGATAGGCGGGATCAACTTGGGAAGCAGGGCCCAGGCCTTCCAAGTGAACTTCAACTTTAAAGCCTCCCCGAGTGCTCTCGACTCTGGCAGTTCCGTGAGCCTTTGGCATCAATGCCGTGCCAGCGAAATCGACATCAGTCTCCGGCGGGCGTTGAGAATAATTCGCAATGCCAACGGGATGCGGGCCTGACATGAGACGGAGAATGGCACTCGATACTCGCCTGGCATTTGTTGAGCCGAAGTACCGATGGACACAAAGCAAATAGAACAAAGAATGCAATATCTGGCTTTCATAGCTCGACTTAAGAACTTTCATAAGCTCGACTTAAGAATTCATTGGAATTTACTGATCGGCTGGGCTGACGAGCGATCTGAGCCTTTGACCTCCTGCACGACCGAAAGAGCCGCCCAAAGAAGACCTTCCTGAGCGACCCTCACTAAAATTAGATGGCGAAGGCGATATCGTTAATCAGGGAGCTATCGTAGGCAGAAAGCACTGCTCGTGTAGGGAATGGGCGGAGAATCGGTATGCGGCAACTTGCTGGAAGGAAGCCAGACGAAAGATGGAAGTTACAGAAATAACATAACTTGAATCCGAAATGACTCAGCGGGGTGACGCTTGCCCTGCCGAAATCCGCGGATTTACGCGGTGCTTACTTTCTGCTTAGTTTCTTCGAGTCCGGCGTTCAGTCCGGCGTTCAATCGAGATATCAGCGTGAACGAGGACCAATCGCGCTCACCCAAACCATGGGCCTGGGCGGCGATAATTTTGTCACGAACGACGCTGGCGAAGGGCAGCGGTACGCCAAATTCTGCCGCCGTCTCGGAGATATAACGCACGTCTTTTGAGCCTGCACCGTTGAGAGTAGATCCCAAGATCTCCTCGAAGTTGCGCCTGCGGATTTTCTCTACATACCTTGGCATGGCCGGGTGCTGGAGCAGTTCTTTGATCATGGTGCCGACCACCTCCAGGTTGAGGCCTTGCTTTTCGGCAAAAGTGAAGGCTTCGCCCATCGTTTCGAGGAGGCAGGCGGCGAAGAAGTTCACCACTAGCTTGAAGCTCGCGGCCAGCGCCGGCTTATCGCCTAGAACCAAGAGCTTTGCCGTATAGGCTTCCAGAACGGGTCGGGCGCGCTCGAGAATGGCTGGATCGCCCGCCACGAAGCTCATGAGCTTGCCCGCGGCGGCGTGGTCTGGATGGCCGGCAAAGGTCGCAGCCAGGTAGTGACTGCCGTGCTCCGCGTGGAGTTTGGCAAATTGCGTGGTCGCCTTGGGCGTAACGGTCGAAGTGCCAATGTGGATAGAGCCAGGACGCAATCCAGCGAGAATGCCGTTTTCACCGACCAGGTTCTCTAGGACCGAGTCATCGCCCATAAGACAGGTGATGACAAAGTCTGCCTGTGCCGCGGCATCCCGAGGCGTGCGAGCGATCGTCGCCTGTGACCCGGCAAAGCTTTTCGTCTTCTCGGGGGTGCGGTTGTACACGGTGAGCCGATGCCCCGCTCGCTGAATGCTTTGAGCAATGCCCGCGCCAATGCGGCCAAGGCCCAGGCACGCGACTGATAACTGTTGTGCGCTCATTTGATTTTCTCCGGCTGGCAGTCAGACGTGGCGCGGATTCTAGCATTAAAAACCTAGCGTGAGGACGGCGAGACGGCTACCGTACGGGAAAAACTCAGGGGCTAAAGCCCTCGAGATGGCGCAATGGAGTTGTCGCGGCTGGGGATTCGCTGCGCTCGCTATAAAAAGCCGCGACGCATAAATCTACGGCGCGTCACGCAGACTCCGCTGGACAGCGCGGAGGAATGCACACTGGCGTGATACGATTGTTCGACTAAAGGAGTATAACAATTTGAGCAAGCCTTCGCTGTGGGCCATTCCCTTAGGCGGGCTGGGCGAATTTGGGATGAACATGCTCGCCCTGCGCACGGGGAATGACATCGTGGTGATCGACGCCGGCATGATGTTTCCGGAAGTTGAACTGCTGGGCGTCGACATCGTCATTCCGGACATTACCTACCTGAAGCAGAACCGCGAGCACGTGCGGGCCATTGTGTTGACGCACGGGCACGAGGATCACATCGGCGCGCTCCCTTACATCCTGAGGGATCTGAACGTGCCGGTCTTTGGCACGCGATTCACTCTGGCGTTGGTCCGCAAACGGCTGGAAGAACATGGGCTACTTGAGAAAGCCGACCTGCGGGAAGTGGTGCCCGGGCGACGCGCGGAGATTGGCCCGTTTGAAATCGAGTTCATCCACGTTACGCACAGCACGATCGATTGCGTTGCACTGGCGATTCGTACGCCGGTGGGCGTGGTCATCCACACGGGCGATTACAAGATGGATCCTACTCCGGTCGACGGGGAGCCATTTGATTTGCACGCCTTTGCGCGCTACGGCCAGGAGGGCGTGCTGGCGCTTTTCAGCGACAGCACGAACGTGGAACGGCCGGGTTACACGCCTTCGGAACGCGCGGTTTGGAACCGCCTGGAAGAGCTATTTCGGGCGGCGCCGCGCAAAGTGCTGGTTTCGTGTTTCGCCAGCTCTGTTCATCGCATCCAGCAGGTAGTGGACATCGCCGCGCTGGTTGGCCGCAAGGTCGGGTTTGTGGGCCGCAGCATGGTGGATAACGTGGAGATCGCGCACGGATTGGGCCGCCTGCGCATTCCCGATGGCTTGGTGGTACGGTCGCAAGATTTGCGGACTTACCCGGCCGATAAGATGGTTGTGCTGGTAAGCGGGAGCCAGGCGGAGCCGATGTCTTCGCTCTCGCGCGTGGCCGTGGACAACCACCGTCTTGTTAGCGTCGACCAGGACGATACGGTGATTCTCTCCGCGCGCATCATTCCGGGAAACGAGAAGGCCATTTTCCGCATGCTGGACCACATGTTCCGGCGGCGGGCCCTGGTCTATTACGACAATAATGGCGGATTGCTGCACGTTTCCGGTCATGCCAGCCAGGAAGAACAGAAGCTGATGTTGAATTTGGTGCGACCGCGCTATTTCATTCCGCTGCACGGCGAATATAGACAACTCTTCCGCCATGCGGCGCTGGCGCACCAGGTGGGCACGGTTTCGGGCGAGATTCTGTTGCTCGAAGATGGTCATCCGATCGAATTTACTGAGGACGGGGCGTACCGGCGGGAACCGGTGCCGGTGGGACGCGTGTGCGTGGATTCGGGATCGCTCGAAGAGATCGAGCAGGTGGTGATCCGCGACCGTCAGCATCTGGCCGAAGACGGCATCGTTGTGCCGATTATCGCCATCGACAAACATACCGGGCGCATGGAGTCGAGGCCAGAGATGGTTACGCGGGGATTTTTGCCTTCGGAAGACGGGACAGAAGTGCTGGCGGCGGCGCGAGAGGTGATTCTGCGCACCATCGAGCAATCGAATGCGGAAGAGAAGAAGGACTGGGGCGTCATCAAAGAGAAGATTCGCGTGGACCTGAAGCGCTTTCTGAATAAGCAGACGTCAAAGCGGCCGCTGATTTTGCCGGTGATTTTGGAAGTGTAAGGGCAGGGAAGGAACGGTCCCCAAAAAACTTGGCTTTGAGGCTTAGCAACTTCCACTGCAAAAACGTGCCGGGCTGAAGCCCCTTCGACGGTCTCAGGGCAAGCCGGCGCTACGTTAAAACCAAAGCAGATCCCTCGGCCAGCACGCGGCCTCGGGATGACAGCTTCTTAAATCCTGCCGATGGAATTTACGCTGCGCGATTATTCCCCTTCCGATTTTGAGACGCTCTATGAAATTGACCAGGCCTGCTATCCGCGCGGGATTGCGTATTCGCGGCGCATGCTGCGTTGGTATTTGGGTCAGCGCGGGGCGTTTTGCATTGTGGCTGAAGCGACGGGCGAGCACGAGCCCGCAATTATTGGTTTTCTCGTCGCGGATCAAATCGGCGAAGACGGCTACATCGTAACCATCGACGTGCTGGCGGAGCAGCGGCGCTCCGGGGTGGGAACGGCACTGCTGCAGGAAACCGAGCGGCGGTTGGCGAAGATGGGCGTGCGCTACGTAGAGCTTCAAACGGCAACAAACAACGAAGCGGGCGTTGCCTTCTGGCAACGGCACGGCTATCGTAACTGCGGTGTGAGCCGGGGTTATTATCTCGGGCGCATCGACGCATACGAAATGATCAAGGAATTGCACCAGCCCGAGAGGCCGACGACCGAATGACCCTATTCCATGCGGTGGTTCTGGCCATCGTTCAGGGACTCACCGAATTTCTTCCCATCAGCAGCAGCGCCCATCTTTGGTTTTTTCCGTGGGCATTGCACTGGGCCGACGGCGGCTTGCCGTTTGACGTGGCGTTGCACGCCGGGACACTGATCGCCGTGGTTCTCTTCTTTCTGGGCACGTGGATCGCGCTCATCCTGAATGGCTTCGGGATTCACTACCCGGCGCACGCCAGCAGCGAGCAGGTGCAGACGAATCGGCGGCTATTCTGGCTGCTGGTGATCGGAACCATTCCCGGTGGGATTGTGGGATTTCTCTTCGAGCGATTCATCGAAGAGACCTGGCGCAATCCGGGGCCTATTGCCGCGGCCATGATCGCAGTCGGATTGCTGATGTGGATCGCGGACTCGACGACCGGACTGCGGCGTGTCCTCGAACATGTGAATCTGGGCGACGCCATCGGAATAGGCTCGGCGCAAGCGTTGGCGCTCTTCCCCGGCGTTTCGCGTTCGGGGATTACGATTATCGCCGGACTCTGGCGCAAGATGACGCGGGAGACTGCGGCACGATTTTCATTTCTGCTTTCCACGCCGCTGATCGCGGGCGCGGCGCTCAAGGAAGTGCCGCAGTTAATGCGGATGCAGCGCTCGGGCGGGGTGGAACTGCCGCTTTCGACTCTGCTAATCGGAATCGCGGTATCCGGCTTGGTGGGCTACGCCGTAATCGGCTTTTTGCTGCGTTATTTGCAGACGCGCACGCTCAAGATCTTTGTTGTTTACCGGCTAATCTTTGGTATATTCATCCTGCTTTTGATGTTCCTCCACAGGTGAACCGCGCGACCAGCGCCCGCGCTTCCTGTGCGATACGGCTTTGTCCTTCCCCAGAAACCAGGAGACTGCTGTGCGCTTACTGACTCCGACGGAAAACCGCCGATTCAATGAGCTAATCGGTTTTCTGGGCATAACCTTGGCCATTTTGATGGTCCTGGCGCTGCTTTCCTATAGTCCGCGCGACGCATCGTTTAATGTTTCCGCGCAACCGCTTGGGGCGCGTCCGACGCAGAACTGGGTAGGGCCGGCGGGGGCCTACTCCGCGGATCTCGTGTTTCAAGTGCTTGGCTATGCGGCGTTTTTGGCGCCAATGGGGATTTTCGCGCTCGGACTGCGCTGGTTTCGCAGCCGGCCGATCGATTCGGCGATAGCGGCGCTGATCGGTTACGCGCTGCTGGTTCTTTCCCTGCCGGCCTTGCTCAGCTTGTGGAGAATTCCCGATGTGCGCGCGTCCGTCCCGCCGGGCGGCTTCCTGGGCGGAATCGTAGCCACGGGACTGGAGCAGGCGTTTAACTCCGTAGGCGCGCACGTGGTCGCGCTGGCGGCTCTTGTAGCGGCGCTTTTCCTGACTACTCCGTTTTCGTTCACAGCCACGCATGCGCTGCTGCGCGTGCCTGCCAAGAAACTGGACCCGATTGGGCGAATAAGGGCGCGGTGGTCCGCCTGGCGCGAGAAGCGCGAGCAGGAACGGCTGCGCAAGCGCGTGGAAGCCAATAAGGTGAGCGGACGCGCGGCCGTGCCGCCGCAAACGGTGGGAGCGAAGGACCGCAAGATCGTCGCGGAAAGAGATCAAGACGAAGAGCCAGCGGAAGACGAAGAAGAAACAGCCGTGGTCCGAAAGATGCTGCAAGTTCCGGAAATTGCAACGCCTGTTGTTTTGGGGGCGGCGAAGAAATCAGGTGCCGAGCCGAAGATCACGCGCGGCGCTACGGGCTTCCGGCTGCCCTCTACCACATTGCTGCGCATGGCGGAGCGCGGCGAAAAAATTCAGGAAGATGAGCTGAAGGAATGCGCGAAAGCGATTGAAGAGAAATGCCGCGAATTCGATGTGGGCGGGCACGTCACGCAGATCAATCCCGGGCCGGTGGTGACGACTTACGAATTCAAGCCCGAGGCGGGCATTAAATACAGCCGCATCACGGGACTGGCAGACGATTTGTGCCTGGCACTGCGCGCCGAATCAATTTTGATCGAGCGCATTCCGGGGAAGTCGACTGTCGGCATCGAAGTACCGAACCATCGCCGGCAAACCATCACGCTGCGCGAAGTGATCGAGTCTCCGGATTTTGTCAATTCGCCATCCAAGCTGACTCTTTCCCTGGGCAAGGACCTTATCGGGCGCGTGCGGGTGTCCGATCTTGCGCAGATGCCGCACCTGTTGATTGCGGGCTCAACGGGAACGGGCAAGAGCGTGTTTCTAAATTCGCTGATCGTCTCCATGCTGTACAAAGCGACGCCCGAAGAGCTGAAGCTGGTAATGGTCGATCCCAAGCGGCTTGAACTCGGACTGTACGAAGACATTCCCCATCTGCTGGCGCCCGTAGTGACCGATCCCAAGGTCGCTTCGAACGTGCTGCGCAACGCCACCCGCGAGATGGAGCGGCGGCTGAAGCTGCTTGCGCATCGGGGAGTGCGCAATATCGAGCAATACAACCGCACGTTCGCGAAAGGGCAATCGCTCTCGCTATTCGAAAATGTGGAGGACGAAGAACACAAGCCGCTGCCGCTGATCGTAATTGTCATCGATGAATTAGCCGATCTGATGATGGTAGACACGAATAACGTGGAAGAATCGATCACGCGGCTGGCACAAATGGCCCGCGCCGTGGGCATTCACCTGATTTTGGCCACGCAGCGGCCGTCGGTGGACGTCATCACCGGGCTGATCAAAGCGAACTTCCCGGCGCGCATCTCGTTCCGTGTGGCGAGCAAAGTGGATTCGCGGACGATTCTGGACGCGAACGGCTCGGAATCGTTGCTGGGCCGCGGCGACATGCTCTATCTGCCGGCAGGGTCATCGCGGCTGCACCGTATTCACGGACCGCTGGTAACCGAAGATGAAATCGTCTCCCTCTGCGATTTCTGGCGATCGCAGGCCAAGGCCATCTACAACCAGAAGCTCCTGGAAGCGCCGAAGGAAGAAACAAGCGCTGAGGCCGCCGGTGAGGGAGGCGAGGATGAGGTCGATGACGAACTTTACCAGGAGGCCGTGCGCGTGGTCTGCGAGATGGGACGCGCTTCGACTTCTACGCTGCAACGGCGCCTGCGAATCGGCTATGGCCGGGCGGCGCGGCTGATCGACATCATGGAAAAAGACGGCATCGTCGGAGCCGCCGACGGCACCAAGCCTCGCGAAGTACTCAAGAAAAAAGACTGGATGCGGGAATTCGACGCGTCGCTGAAGTAAATCCTCACCCAAAAAGTCGCATCGCGGTTGCGAGACGAGTGGATTCGGTCTCGACATCGCAACTCTGCGCCGCTACAATTTTTGGATTCCTCCGGTGCCGGGGTAGCTCACCGGTAGAGCGCGGCCCTGAAAAGGCCGGCGTAGGCAGTTCAACTCTGCCCCCCGGC
>CAWDQT010000017.1:0-85372 GCA_963804535.1 uncultured Acidobacteriota bacterium | reverse complement strand
GGGAAAACAGCCTTAATGATAGTGCCGGGGTTGCCCGCGGCAACTTCGAACTGGCCGCCCAACTGCAAGACACGTTCGCGCATTCCGGCGATCCCCACGCCAAGCTTTCTGTTCTTCTTTGGCTCTTCGAGTGTGGCTTCGGACGGCATTCCTTTACCTTGATCGCTGATCGTAAGGAAGATTTGGTTGCCGTCCAAGGCGAGGCGAATGCTCGCTTTGGCGCTGCCGGAGTGACGGTGAATGTTCGTGAGGGACTCTTGTATGATGCGGAAGATCGCGATCTCCAGCTCCCGAGGCAACCTCGCAAAATTCGGCGAGATTTCAAGTTCCGTTTGAATGCCGCTTCGCTCGATGAAGCCACCCACGAACCAATGCAATGCGTCCCGCAGGCCCGCCTCGTCCAACAATGGCGGATGAAGCAGGTACGAAAGCGTGCGCGTCTCCTTGATCACCTGGTTCGCCAGGCGAATGCTTTCCCCCAGGCGGTGAGTCAGGCTGGGAGCGATTTGATCCTTGATCGCCTCCTGCAGCGATTCCAGATTCATATTGAGCGCCGCGAGGATCTGCCCGGCGCCATCGTGAAGCTCGCGGGCAAGCCGCCGGCGTTCGTCGTCTTGCACTTGCAGTAACTGACCTGAGAGCCGGCGCAGGCTCTGCTGCGCCTTTTCGAGCTCTTCGGCGTGCTGCTGAATGCGATCCATCAGGACTTTGCGCTCGGTCATGTCGCGCGTGATTTTCGAGAAGCCAATGATGTTACCGGTGTCGTCGCGAAGCGCCGTAACCACAACGTTGGACCAGAACCTGGAACCGTCTTTCCTGACGCGCCAGCCTTCGCCCTCGTAATGACCTTTTTCGCGCGCGCGTCTGCAAGACTCGAGCGGGGAGATCCTGCCTGAGGTCTTCCGGAGTGTAGAAGCGCGAAAAGTTTTGGCCAATAATTTCCTGCGCCGTGTAGCCTTTGATTCTGTGCGCACCGGCATTCCAGCTGGTGATCACACCCTGAGGATCCATGGAATAGATCGCGTAATCCTCGATGCCGTCAACCAATAAGCGGAACCGCTGCTCACTCAAGCGCAAGGCGACTTCGGTTTCCACGGCCTCAGCTTTCTGCTGGAGGTGAGCGACGGTACGCCGTCTTTCTTCTTCTTCGATTACCGCCATGTAACTTTCCGCGGGCAAAACGCTGGAATGTTCGGCACAAATCTTTAAGAAAGGCTCGCTGTGATCTCGGCGGGAAAAATCCTTCATCGGATACGCGCAGTGCAGCGAAAAAGCGTGCGTCTCCGCCAGGGAGTTCCAGAGCTGCTCGAGCCGGATGGCTGCGTCTCTTTTTCCTTCCGCCCACAGGAGAGCCACCATCTCTCCGAATGCCGCGACGCGCGCGCCCTCGCGGCCAGCGGCCTTTCTCGCGCGCTCGACGACTTCTCCGATGACGCTGGTGAAACGCTCGCGATCAGGCTGGCCGGCGATCATAAATTTCGCGAGTGTTTCAGCGGCATCCAAAGCCAGATACCGTCCCTGAGCTATCGCCATGGTCACATTCAAACCATGCGATGCTAATTGTTGCGCTATCCCATCCCGATGAGGTTTCGTGGCGATGACGATTCCGGAATCGCCCGCACCAATGGCCGTGCCAATAAAACGACCTACTTCGGCGACCATGAAGTCATCGCGCTCGTAAAACTGAACGATGTGAGCGTGTTGATCGCTCTCGCGCCAAGCGGCGAGCGCATCGGCCACGTCCGTCACCTCCGTCGAGCGGGCTTCCAGCGGCTCAAACTCGCTCATAAGCTCTTCCCCTCACCTTCTTTTCGATCGAGCAGCAATCTCGCGGGCAGCGGAATTCTCTCACCGGCATCCACAAAAAGCCGTACAGGGAATACCTTAAAATTGGGCGATCTCTTCGGGGAGTTTTCGGGGCGCCACCGTCTGTGAGCCATCAAATTGCTACTTCTCAGTGGCTGAACGTGAAGTTGAATCCAGTCGAGAAAATGAAGTCATTGCTTACCGTGAAGGGAATGGGATCGCTGATGTATCGATCGCTGACGGTACTTTGCCATCCCAGCCACGTTTTGATTTTCGTCGCCAGACTTATGTCGAGGGCGACGCGATACTGGCCCAGGTGGCTTAATTCAGGATAAACATCCAGCGTTTCGTTGATCGCGGTGTTTTTTCCGATTTGGTGGCGGAAAAGATCGCCAACGGTCAGCGCGGCGAGGTTCCGGCGGATTCCCGTCGAGTAAGTTTCCTTTGTGTAGTTGGCGCCCGCGAATAGGTCGAGTGTGGTGTCTGTCCGCTTGATAACGTGGTAGCCGGCACCAGCGCCCCAAATCGAGCGCAGATTCAGGAATTGCAGCTCGTTGTATTCGAAATCTGCGCCGCCGTAGGCAAAGGCTCGCCCGCGCAGGTCGTGCTGATACATGGCGCCGCCGCGGATATCGTTTGCAGTGACCCCCGCTGTTACCCCGGGGGCGACCACAAGCCCGCTCGACGCATAGATGGAGTCCATATAAGCAGTCAGCTTGTCATTCATCGTGCCGCGAACCGCGTTGAAGCCGATGGCTAAGTTTGTGGTGTGGCTATTGCCCCGCGCCAAGGCGAATCCCAGCGAACTATTGATCTGCCAGCTTTCAAGCACACTTGGATGCAGACTGCGCTCATAGGCCGTCTCCTCAGACTGAGAGCGAAGTGTAGTCACATTTGCCAAGGGAATGCGCTGAGGAGCGCCGCTTGAGGGTGTGACGAGGAAGTCGGTGCCCTCGGTCGTGACGGCGCCCGCAACGGTCGTACCCTGTGAAGTGACCACGTAGAGCAGAGCCGTGGATGTAATCTGGCGCACGGTCGACCATTGCACTGTGATCGGGGCGGCTTTGTCCGTCATCGAGCCGGCCTTGTCCGCCATCAGGACCAATTCCTTGCCATCGGACTTGACGATGGTTCCGGTGAGGCGGTCTCCGTTGTCCAAGGTAATCGTGTCAGCACGGGCAGTGCACGCCAGGGTCAAAATGGCAAACAGCAGAGCGCATTGGGCGATTCTGGCTTTATATCGACCGTTTAGTACACGAATGCAACGATTTGAATTTCCAAGATACGGGGTACACAGCGGATGCGGCGAATGCGAACGTGCGTGGCTGGGCATGCGTCTCCTCGTAGCAGGTTGCAAAGGCTCTTCGGCATCGATGATGCGAAAAGAGGTTTATGGGGTCAGGCCGGGCTTCAAATCCGGTGTCGGGATGCGAAGCCGCTGATCAAAGACACGAGAAACAAAATGAGGAACACAAAAAACAGGATTCTGGCGATGCCCGCAGCCGCTAGAGCGATCCCACCAAAACCAAAGACCGCCGCGACAATCGCAATCACCAGAAATATGGCAGACCACCGAAGCATAGATCCTCCATCGGAGCTGGCATTGGAACAGTTTTCTGCAGGGGAAGGCGCTTCAAGAACGAACCTCCGTTGGCTGTAACCCTACTGCGCATGGCGGGCACGGGCCATACAGGAAATCGCGGGTTTCTTTGAATTTGTAGGCCGATTGCGATGCGGAATCGAGCGCCTATTCTATGGGTGCCATGGATTCTGCCACCGAGGACGGTACCGACGCCGTCGGTAAGCAAGCGCAGGAATTACAAGCGAGTTTTTACGATCGCTGCCGTTGCAGTGCTGGTCCTATTGGCAACGGCCGCGATTTTGTTGGGGATCAAGTGGCCTTTTACCATGGCCAAGATGCAAAAGGAACTGGCGACCGAAACTTCCGGCAGCGTCGAGATCCACGGATTTCGAACGAGGTATTTCCCTCCGGGCTGCGTGATGGAAGGAGTGGAGTTCCGGCAGTCCGGCAATTCCGGCGGCCCTCCGTTACTTACCGCTGAAAAGTTGACGATCCGGGCGAATTATCGGGGACTATTCCATAAGCGAATCGAAGTGATGCACTTGGAGGGAGTGCGGCTCGACATGGGACAAAAGAAGCAGAAATCAAAGTCCGGCGGAAGCGGGACGGGTTCCAATGGCGGTTCCAACGCGAATGCAACCACCATAGCGGAAATCGATGTCGACCGGGCGGTCATCGAATTCCCCCGCAAGGAGAAGCCGCCGCTGCTATTTAACGTTCACCGTCTTACATTTGGCACGTTCGTTGAGGGTAAGCCAACGGCGTTCCACGTGACTCTCGATAATCCGCTGCCGCCTGGGCTGGTTGGCGCGGATGGCCAATTCGGTCCGTGGGATACGACAGATATTGCTGCTACGCCGCTTTCCGGGACATACAGGTTCACTGACGCTAAACTCCGTTCTCTAGGAGGCATTGCAGGGACTCTGTCCTCGCAAGGCAGCTTCGCGGGACCAGCACGAACTCTTCGCGTACAAGGCACAACCGATACGCCAGATTTCGAAGTAAAGTCCGCCGCTCATCCGGTCCACCTGCGCACGCAATTTCAAGCCGTGGTCAACTGCACGAACGGAGATGTGAATCTGCAAAGTATCCGCGGTGAACTTGAAAAGACGAGCTTTGCAGTTGCTGGAGAAGTTGCCGGGAAGACAAACCCGCATTCGAAAGTGGCCTCGCTGCGAGTGAACGATGCCGCGGGGAGAATTGAGGACTGGTTACGTCTGCTGGCGTCGGAACAGACACCTGCTATGACCGGACCTATCTCGTTCCAGGCGCATGTGACAGTTCCGGGCGGGCGCGGGCCGTTCCTTCAGCGCGTGCGCCTAAACGGCGACTTCGAACTGATCGGCATCGCGTTCACTAAAGACGAGTCGCAGCATGGCGTAAGCGAGCTGAGCCTTCGTGCTCAAGGGCAAAAACTACCAGATGCGAAGCAGCCACTGCCGAAAATCCCGGGAAACCTTTCAGGGCACGTCGATCTGTTTAACGGCGTGGCCCATTTCTCCAACCTCTCCTATACGGTTCCCGGCGCGCACGCCAGCATGCACGGCACCTACAGCTTCATCGATGAGAGGATCGACTTGCATGGCCAGCTCGAGGTGGAGACGAAATTTTCGGCGACGGCAACGGGCGCGGGACGCCTGGTGACGCGAGTGATTGAGCCGCTATTCGCACGAGGCCGAGGCAAAGGCGAAATTCTCCCTGTCAAGCTGACCGGTACCTACGACCATCCCTCCTACGGCCTCGACAAATAAACTCGACAACAGCTGAGAGCAGGGTGTCCGTGCCGCCCCTTCGGCGGGCGGCCTGCCGCTGGAGATGCTGGCGGCATTTTGATACCCTCGAAGGGCGCTGTGGCGCGCCGCGGCATCCGCGGAGCCTGAGGACGGCATCTTAGAGTCAGTTTGGCTAAGGGACTTTGCGGCGCGCTAACGCACGTTGGTCGAAAGGCAAAAGTTCCGCAAGAATCGGTTATCGGCTCAAGGGCGAAATCGCCCTTGGCTGGCTTATCGCTATTTTGCAGAATCAGGGCCTTTAGCTCAACCGCGCAAATGTTGTTAAGGTAAAAACTCAAGGGCCGACGCATGGAAGGCGAGGCGCTGAACTTCCCCCGCTTTAGCGCACTGCCTCCGGCGGATATCGGCGGAAATTACTGGATTGATGTAGCGACATTCGGACTGGCAACGTCTTTCAGATAGGTTTAAGTTTACCGACCGACAATCGACTGGGCGCCGGATAATATGTTCGAGTTTTTATTCAAGTATCCTGCTTCCGCGTTCTCCAGGGGCGAACTCGTCCTGCTCGCCAACTGGCCGAAATGGATCCTCGGTATTTTGCTCCTGGCTACCAGCGCGGGATTCGCGCTCCTGCTTCGATCCAAGCTTCCCAAAACTCTTCCTGCTTTGCGAAGTTGGCGCATGGGTGTTCTCTGGGGGCTGCAAACTGCGCTGGCCGCTCTCTTGCTCATTCTGTTGTGGCAGCCCGCGCTTATGGTCGCGGAGCTGAAGCCGCAACAGAACATCATCGCCGTAGTTGTCGACGATTCCAGAAGTATGGGAATCAACGAAAACGGCACCACGCGACAAGCAGAAGCCGTCAAGGCGCTTCAGGGCGGCATGCTTTCCGGTCTGCAGAAAAGATTCCAGACGCGCCTTTATCGCATGGACAGCAAGCTGAACCGCATCGAGGGTTTGGATGAACTCCACGCGGCGGCGCCGGTGACGCGCATTGGAGACAGCCTCAAGCAGTTGGCGAATGAAACTACGGATTTGCCGATTGGAGCGGTGGTCCTGCTGAGCGACGGCTCCGACAATTCCGGCGGAATCGATCTGGATACGATTTCGGCACTGCGCAGCCGGCACATCCCCGTGCATACAGTGGGATTCGGCCGCGAGCAATATCAAGACGTAGAGATCAATGATGTGAGCCTGCCGCCCCGCGCGCTGGCCGATTCGCGCCTTGCCGCGAGCGTCAGTTTCCACCAGCGCGGATACGCCGGGCGTAAAGGCATGCTGGCTGTGCGCGATGGCGCGAAGGTGCTCACGACGCGCGAGATCACCTTCGGTCCGGACGGCAATATCCAAACGGAAAATCTGCTTTTCGATGCCGGCGCGGCCGGAGCCAAACCTCTTTCCTTTTCTATCGATCCCCTTCCCGGCGAAGAAAACCGCGCCAACAACGCGCTTACGCGCCTGGTGGACGTCAAGTCCGAAAAGCGGCGCATCCTTTATATAGAGGGTGAGCCGCGCTGGGAGTACAAGTTCATTCGGCGCGCGGAAGATGACGATCGCATCGTGCAAATCTCTTCCATGATGCGCACGAGCGAAAACAAGATTTATCGCCAAGGAATCGCCGATCCGAAGGAACTCGCGGGGGGATTCCCGAACAAGGTCGAGGACCTCTTTCCTTATCAGGGCATCATCATCGGTTCGGTGGAGGCGAATTCCTTCACGCCGGAACAGCAGCAGTTGATCAAGGATTTCGTCGACCGGCGTGGCGGCGGGCTGCTGCTGCTGGGTGGGCGGTACTCGCTGGCGGATGGAGGCTGGGGCGTATCCTCGATGGCGGATCTGCTTCCAGTCGTGCTCCCCAGTCGCAAGGGCACCTTCCACCGCGATCCAGCCACCGTGGAGCTCACACCGGCAGGCGCGGAGAGCATTATTTGCCGGCTCCTGGAAGATCCGGCAAAAAACATCGATCGCTGGAAGAAACTTCCTCCGCTAATGGATTACGAGGAAATCGGCACGCCGAAACCCGGGGCCGCCGTGCTGGTGGACGCGAAAGTTGGAAGCCGCAACCTCCCGCTTTTGGCTACGGAAAATTATGGCCGCGGACGCACAGCGGTGATGGCCACGTCTTCCACCTGGCACTGGCGCATGCTGCTGCCGGTCGAAGACAAATCGCAGGAAGAATTCTGGCAGCAACTCTTGCGTTGGATCGTTTCCGATACGCCGGGCCGGGTCTATTCGTCGATCCCCAGTCCCATGCTGTTTGACGATGGCCACGTGCGCGTATCCGCCGATGTTCGCGACAAGAATTACATGCCGCTGGGCGATTCGCATGTAGAGGCACATTTTCTGGGTCCCCAGAATACCGCCGCGCTGGTGGAGATGACGCCTGACCCCAATTCCCCAGGAATTTTCAACGCCGAATGGACGGCGGAGAAGCCGGGCACCTACACCGTGGAAATATCTGCAAAGCACGGCGATGAAGACGTCGGCCGCGATACGCTGATGTTCCAGCGCATTGACGGAGTGGCGGAGAACTTCCATACCGAGCAGAATAAGGACCTGCTCGAAAAGCTGTCTTCGCAAACGGGCGGGCGCTATTGGCAACCGCAGGAGCTCGCCAAGCTTCCCAACGAAATCCCCTACTCCGAGGCGGGCATCACGATTCGTCAAGCCAAAGAGCTTTGGAATATGCCGGCGATTTTTCTGCTGATTCTGCTGCTGCCTGCGTCGGAATGGATTCTGCGCCGCAAGTGGGGGCTCGTGTGAAAAACCGCTGGCTCTTCAGCCTCAGCCTTCTGTGGATCTTTCTCTGCGGCGTAAGCGCGCGTGCCGCGACTTACTACCTCACCGTTGCAGGACTGGGAGGCGAGGCGGACTACGAGCAGCGCTTCGAGGGCCTGGCCAACGATCTGGACAAGCTCCTCAAGCAGTCTGGCGGCGAACTTCATGTCTACACGCTTTCGGGGAAGGACGCTACGCGCGCACACATCACCGAAATTTTGGGCACGGTCGCGCGTGAGGCCAAAGCCGACGACGATCTGGTGGTCATTCTCATCGGCCATGGCTCCTTCGATGGCGCCGAGTACAAATTCAATCTGCCGGGTCCGGACATCTCCGGCAGCGAATTGGCGAGCCTTTGTGACAAAATCGCCGCCAAGCGGCAACTAATCGTCAACACCACAAGCGCCAGCGGAGGATCGGTGGCAGCCCTCAAAAAACCGGGCCGGGCGCTGATCACCGCGACCAAGAGCGGCACGGAAAAAAATGCCACCGTGTTCGCGCGTTATTGGATCGAGGCCCTGCGCGATCCGGCGGCTGACGTAGACAAAAATGAATCGATCAGCGCTCTCGAGGCGTTCCAATACGCGGAGCGCAAAACGACCCAGTTCTACGAGTCCCAGAAGCGCCTCGCCACGGAACATCCGCAATTCGAGGACACCGGCAAGAGCGATCCCGTGCGCGCGCCGTCCAGTGAAAGCAACGAAGGGCTCCTGCTCTCGACTTTCACTCTAGTGCGCATCGGTCAGGCGCAGAGGGCCGCCAACGATCCGGCCAAACGCGATCTGCTGGCTAAGAAAGAAGAACTCGAGCAAAGGATTGACAAGCTGAAATACGAAAAAGCGGCCATGCCCGAAGACGAATATAAAAGGCAGCTCACCGGCACTCTGGTGGAGCTGGCGCGAGTCCAGCAGGAGCTCGATAAGTGAACAGGAAGCTTCGAGCCTCGGCTCTTATCGCGGCGCTGACCGCCGCCCTTGTCGGGGCGAGCTTCGCTCTTGCGGCCACGCCCGAAGAATGCCAAGGTCTCCGGAAACATGGACATCGTAATCAGGCTAACGCGTGCTTTGAGTCCCTGACTCAGTCGCACGAACCAGGTATCCGCGCCGAAGGATTCTGGGGCCTGGAGATGTATCA
The DNA here is from genome assembly GCA_963804535.1 of uncultured Acidobacteriota bacterium. Lineage (GTDB taxonomy): Bacteria > Acidobacteriota > Terriglobia > Acidiferrales > UBA7541 > Palsa-189. Next base: position 76,342 of record CAWDQT010000017.1, on the reverse strand, counting down.
GGACGCGAACAACGAATTCCGTACCGCCGTGAGCCAGTCGCCCAACAATGCCAATTACCGCGTGCGCTGGGGCCGCCTGATGCACGAGCGTTTTAATAATAAGGACGCCGCAGATCTCTTCAACGAGGCGCTCCAGCGCGATCCGAAGAACGCGCAGGCTTATCTGGGATTAGCTCTGGTAAGCGCCGACGGATTCGACAATAAAGCGGTCGAAGAAGCGAAAAAAGCGATCGAACTCGATCCTAAGCTCGTCGAAGCCCATGAGCTCATGGCGAAGCTGGCGCTGGAAGATTACGACTCGAAGGCCGCCGCGGCAGAAGCCGACGAGGCGCTGAAAATTTCGCCGGAAGCCCTGGACGCCATGGCCATTCATGCCACCATTGAAGTCCTGGCGGACCGCTCTCCGGATGACTGGTTTGCGAAGGTGCTGCAGGTGAATCCGACTTACGGCGAAGCCTACGCCATCGTCGGGCACCATCTGACACTCAACATGCGGTTCCACGACAGCATCCCCTACTACCGCAAAGCGATCGAAGTCGATCCCAAGTTGTGGTCGGCGCGCTCGGAATTAGGCATCCAGCTCATGCGTTTTGGGGAAACGGAAGAACCGCTTCAACAGCTCGAGATGTCCTACGACAATGGCTATCGTGACGCCGCCACGGTAAACAGCCTCCGCCTGCTCGATAGCTATAAGAACTTCGTAACCTTTAAAGACGACACCACCATTATCAAGCTGAACAAAAAAGAAGCCGACCTGCTGTTGCCCTACGTGCGCGCGGAATTGAAGCGCATAATTGCCACCTACGAAAAGAAATACAAGATGAAGCTCCCCGGACCGGTGCAAGTGGAGCTTTATCCCGATCACGAAGATTTCGCGGTGCGTACGCTGGGAATGCCCGGCCTGGGCGCGCTGGGCGTTACATTCGGCGAAGTCATCGCCCTGGACAGCCCTTCCGGCCGCCCGCCCGGTAGCTATCACTGGGGCGAAACCCTGTGGCATGAAATGAGCCATGTCTTCATTCTTACAGCTACGAATTCTCGTGTGCCCCGCTGGTTCACCGAGGGCCTTGCGGTGCACGAAGAGTCGCAAGTCGCTGAGGGATGGGGCGACCGTGTTTCGCCGGAGATTCTGGTCGCCATTCGCGACAAAAAATTGCTGCCCGTGGCCGATCTCGATCGCGGCTTTATTCGTCCGGAATATCCCACCCAGATAAACGTTTCTTACTATCAAGGGGGGAAGATTCTCGACTACATCAAGGACCGCTGGGGCGACGACAAGATTCTGGATATGGTGCACTCTTACGCACAGCTCAAGAGCACGCCGGAAGTCATACAACAGGATCTTGGCATGTCTCCCGAAGACTTCGACAAAGCCTTTATGGAATGGCTGTATAAGGACGTCGGCAAAACCGCCGCTTCTTTTGACGAATGGCGCAAACAGCTAAAAGAGCTGGCCGAAGCCGCAAAAGCCAAGAATTGGGACGAAGTCCTGGCCAAAGGCGACTCCGTGCGCCAGCTATATCCCGATTATGTGGAGGGCGCCAATCCCTACGAATTCATGGCCGAGGCGAACATCGCCAAGGGAGACAAAAAAGCCGCCGCTCAGGTCCTCAGAGAATATGAAAAAATTGGCGGCCGCAACCCGGGAGCGTTAAAAGAACTCGCCTCGCTGGAGCAGGAAGGGGGCGACGCCAAAGAGGCTGCCGCAACCTTGGAGAGCATCAACTATATTTACCCGATGGACGAAGACCTGCACCGCAAGCTCTGCGATCTCTTGTTTGACCTGAATAACCCTACGGCCGACGTGCGTGAATGCGGCGCCGTGTTAGCGATGCACCCGTTGGATCAGGCCTCAGCGCAATTCGACGTGGCCCGCGCCTATTTTGCGGCGGGCCAGCAGGATCAAGCCCGCGATCATTTGCTCGCGTCGCTCGAGGCCGCGCCCGGTTATCGGCCCGCTCAGAAATTGCTCTTACAGCTCGAGGACTCCCAGAAAGGAAAATGACAAGTGGCCACACTCGCTGCGTTGAATCTGGATTCGGTAGAACTGAAAAGGCGCGTCGAACGTTTTCAATCGGTGCGTGACAGCATTCTTGCTCAGGTTCGGCAAGTTATCGTCGGTCAGGAAGAGGTGCTGGATCAGATTCTCACCGCGCTTTTCGTCGGCGGCCATTGTCTCATCACGGGACTCCCGGGCACGGCCAAGACGCTCATGGTTCGCACTATTGCCCAGACCCTCGGCCTGGTCTTCCGCCGTATTCAATTTACGCCGGACTTGATGCCCTCCGATATCACGGGCACGGACATCATCGAAGAGGACCCCACTACCGGCCATCGCCGGTGGACCTTCGTTCCCGGACCGATCTTCGGAAATATTGTGCTTGCCGACGAAATCAACCGCACGCCGCCGAAAACGCAGGCCGCCCTGCTGGAAGCTATGCAGGAGCTTTCCTGTACGGTTCGCGGTAATCACTACACGCTACCTTCCCCATTTTTTGTGTTGGCAACGCAAAACCCTATCGAGCTCGAAGGAACCTATCCTCTGCCGGAAGCTCAGCTAGACCGCTTCCTCTTTAATACAGTGTTGGATTATCTCAGCGCTGAACATGAGATAAAGGTGGTGGACCTCACTACGGCCACGCGTGTGGCCCACGTGGAGACGGTTACCAACGCGGAAGAGATTCTGGATTTTCAGCAGCTCGTGCGTATGGTTCCGATCGCCGACACGCTCGCTCGTTATGTGGTGAATCTGGTTCGTGCGACGCGTCATCAGAGTGGCCAGGCGCCCGACTTCATCAAGAAGTACGTCAACTACGGAGGCAGCGTGCGCGCCGCGCAATTCATCGTGCTGGCGGCCAAAGCGCGAGCCCTGGCGCGCCGCCGTTATCATGTGACATACGACGACATCACTTCGCTGGCCATCCCCGTCCTGCGGCATCGTATCCTTCTGAATTTTCACGCGGAATCGGATCGCATCGATTCAGACCAGCTTCTGCACCGATTGCTCGAGACTATGCCGCCACCTGCGGGAGAATGACGTGCAGCGATATCTGGATCCGGCAGTTCTGGCGGGAATTTCGGGGCTCGATCTGGTGGCGAAAACGGTTGTCGACGGTTTCGTCGCCGGATTGCATCGCTCGCCCGATTTCGGCTTCAGCCAGGAATTCGCCGAATATCGCGCCTACAGTCCGGGTGACGACTTGCGTCACGTCGACTGGAACGTCTTCGCGCGAACCGAACGCGCTTACCTGAAACGCTACCGCGGCGAAACGAACACGCTCCTGACGGTTCTTCTCGACGCCAGCAGCTCCATGAATTATTCCTCGCACAAGGTCACGAAAATGGAGTACGCACGCTACCTTACGGCCTCGCTCTTTTACCTCACGACGCAGACGCAGCGCGACGCCGCGGGTCTGATTGTTTTTGACGACGAAGTTCGCGCCTATATCCGCGCTTCCACTCGCCAGGGCCAGCTTTATCGTCTGCTCAGCGGGCTTGAAAATGCCGTGCCGCGCGCGCGTACGGACTACACCAAGCCTCTGCTCCACTTCCAGAATTTCCTGCGCAAGCGCGGCATGGTCGTGATCATTTCCGATTTCTTCGCGTCGCCCGATGACATCGTCCGCACCATCGAACCGCTACGCTATCATGGAAACGAAGTCGTCCTCTTCCACGTTCTCGATCCACAGGAACTCCGGCCTCAACTGAACGAGCCGGTTTTGCTGGTCGATATGGAGACTCAAGAGAGCCTGGAAGTCACGCCGGAATACGGCCATGAAGAATATCGAGTCAAGGTTGAGTCTCACATCACGCAATTGCAGGACCGCGCGCGTAGTGCGGGCATGGATTACCACCTGTTGGTTACGGATCGCCCCCTCGACGGCGCGCTCCGCGAATATTTGACGCTGCGCCAGAGGAGACATTGATGGGTTTACTGGCACCCTGGTTCCTGGCTGGTGCGGCGGCGGTGGGATTGCCGATCTATCTTCATCTGCTCCGGCGCCATCGTAGTACCCCGCTGCCCTTCAGTTCGCTGATGTTTTTCGAACGGCGCACGCAAAGCTCGATCAAACACCGGCGCTTGCGCTACCTGCTTCTGCTCGCCTTCCGTCTGGCTGTGATCTTGCTGCTGGCGCTGGCCTTCGCCAATCCTTTCATCGAACGCTCTGCTGCCAGCATCAGCGGCGAGAAGCTGGATTTGCTCGTCATCGACGACTCCTTCAGCATGCGCGCTGGAACGCGCCTTGCCGATGCCAAACGCGAAGCGCTGGCTTTTCTCGACGGGCGCAAGCCTTCGGAGCGGGCCCAGGTGATGGCGCTGGCTTCCCAAGTCCACGTGCTGACAGAACCGACGCAGGATTCCGGCGTGCTTCGCTCCGCCGTGAACAGCGTTCAGCCGGGAGACACGCGCGCGAGCTTTGGCGAACTCGCGGGCACATTGCGCTCGATGGCCGAGACGGTGCGCACGCCCATCGAATTGCATTTGTTCAGCGACATGCAACGCAGTGCGATGCCGGGAAGTTTCGGCGAAATGGCGCTGCCCGGAAACGTCTCTTTAGTGCTGCACCCCGAAGCCCGAGGCCCGGAACCGAATTGGACAGTGGAGAGCGTTAGCGCGCCCGGCGAGGTATTCGATCCAAAGAAATCGCGCGTGCAAGCCGTGATCTCCGGCTATCACACGCCGGCGGCGAAGAGGACCGTTTCGCTCGTGGTGAACGGAAAAACCACCGCCACACAGACGGTGGACGTTCCCGCCAACGGGCGCGCGAGCGTGGAGTTTTCCTCTCTTGATGTTCCCTACGGGCTTGCGCGCTGCGAGGTACGCATCGATTCCGCGGATTCTTTCCCCGCCGACGATGCCAGCTTCTTCGCGGTGAAGCGCTCCGACCCGCGCAAAGTGCTCTTTGTGTACGAACCGAACGATACGCGCTCGCCTCTCTATTTTCGCGCGGCGCTGACTGCGGCGGCAGAATCCGCATTTAACCTGGAGACGGTAACCATCGATCGCGTTGCAAATGCGCAGCCGACGGGTCACGACTTTGTCGTGCTCTCTGATGTGACCTCGCTGCCCTCCTCGTTTGAGACTGCCTTGACGAACTACGTCAAAGCTGGCGGCAGTGTGTTTATCGCGGCCGGAACTTCGGCGGCGCACCATCCCCGCATACCCCTTTTCGGCGACACCATTACCGATTCTCGCTATTACTCCCGGGAGGGCGCGCGCTTCCAGACCGTGGGCGAAACCGATCCGTCTTATCCGTCGCTCGAAAAAGCCAATCGCTGGGCCGGCGTGAAATTCTATTTCGCGGTCCGGGTCGCCGGAAATGATGCGCGCGTGGCCGCCCGTCTGACCGATCAGACTCCCTTGCTGCTCGAAAAGAAGATCGGCGAAGGCCGCGTGCTGTTGTTCACCTCAGGACTCGATAACCTGACGAACGATTTCCCGCTGCACCCGGTTTTTATTCCGTTCATCGATCAGACCGCGCGCTATCTTTCGGGAATGGAAACGCGCGCCGGATCCCGAATTGTGGATTCTTTCCTCGAACTGCGCACGGCCAAGGAGCAGTCTGTCGGTGTGGAAGTTGTTGACCCGGACGGTAAGCGCCCCCTTTCTCTGAAGGAGGCTACCGCCGCGCAATCGTTTCAGCTCACGCGAGCCGGCTTTTATCAACTTCGCCTGGCCAATGGCCGACAGGACCTGATCGGGGTCAATGCGGACCGCCGCGAATCCGACCTGGACGTCATTCCTAAAGAAGTGCTGGCGCTTTGGACGGGAAACACGGGGAATGAAGCTCAGGAGGCCTCGAGCGGCACTGTGGCGCAAGACCAGAAAAAGCCTTATAGCCTCTGGTGGTACGCCGTGTTGCTATTGCTGGTGGTGGCCATTGCGGAATCCCTGCTTTCGAGTCAATATCTAACGATGTCGCGGGAGGAGCCATGAATACTCGGGACCATCTGGACTCCTATATCAAACAATTGCAGCGGCGCTTGCGCATCGGCGCGGTGCTGAGGGGAACCGCCGTCTTCGCGTCGGTTGCGCTTGCCGCTACCGTGGTCCTGGTCCTGCTTGCCAATCACTTTGCCTTCGCCTCATGGACTCTAACCAGCTCGCGCGTGGTCTTGTTGCTTTCACTGGCTTTGGCGATCGGTTTTGGTTTGGCCGTGCCCCTGTACGGAATGAACCCACGCCGCACGGCCGGTAAGGCGGAAGCCGTTTTCCCGCAATTTGAGCAGCGCCTCATGACGTTCGCCGAACGAGACGCCGCCAAGAAAGAGCCTTTTCTCGACTTGCTCGCCGCCGATACGTTAGAAATTACGCGCGGCGCTCAACCGAAGCAACTTGTTCCAAACACGACTTTGCTGGCGTCGTTGGCAATCGGTTTGGCATCGTTGGGAGTATTGGTCTGGCTGGTGCTTGCGGGGCCTGGCTATCTCGGCCATGGCGCTGCCCTCATATGGACGGGCGCGGGACACGTCGCCGGCCCTCTGTATGAATTGCGCGTTTCTCCCGGCGACGCCGCAGTTCGGCGCAATTCCGACCAGCTCGTTACGGCTCAGCTTGCCGGCCTGCAAGCTCCCAATGCCCGGCTGTACGCGCGCTTCCAAAGCGCCTCGAAATGGGAACAAGTAGCCATGCAGCCGCAGCCGGGAGGTTCGGGATTCCAATTTCTCTTCGCCGGCTTGCCGGAGGGCGTTGAGTATTACGTCGAGGCCGGGCCGCTGCAATCGAAGCATTTCAATCTGAAAGTAGTTGATCTGGCTTCGGTCAAACAGATTCGTGTGACCTACAAGTTCCCCTCGTGGACTGGACTCAAGAACCAGGTCGAAGAGCATGGCGGCGACCTGCGCGCCGTGGAAGGTACCCAAGCCGATTTGGAGATTCTCACCGACCGTCCGATGCGCGACGGCAGTCTCGTACTCGACGACAAGCAGATCAAGCTCGACGGCGGCGAAGGTAATGTGTACAAGGGCACCGTCAAAATCGATAAGGATGGGCAATATCACGTAGCCGCCAATGAACAGGGCGAAACGCTGCGCATCTCGGACGACTTCTTTATCGAAGCGCGCAAGGCGAATCCTCCCGAAGTGCGCCTGCTCAAGCCTGGCGGCGATTATCGCGCCAGCCCGATCGAGGAAGTTACCGTGACGGTGAATGCCGACGGCGAGTTCGGCCTGAACGATGTCACCGTGCATTATTCCGTGAATGGCGGTGACGAAAAAACCGTCAGCATGATGAAAGAGAAGGGCGCCAAGCAAGTGGGCGGCTCCACGGTCCTTTCGCTGGAAGATTTCAAGCTCGTACCCGGCGACGTCGTCAGCGTCTATGCAACTGCCAAAGACGCCAAGTCTGAATCGCGCACGGATATGTATTTCATCCAGGCCGATCCCTTCGAGCGGCAGTTCTCGCAATCGCAGCAGGCTGGCGGCGGCATGGGCGGCGGCGGAGGCTTCGGTCAGGGCGATCAGACAGACATCGCGCAGCGCGAGAAAGAGATTATCGCGGCAACCTTCAAGCAGAAGGCCGACACCGATAAAAAGCCCTCAAAACAGGAATCCGCGGAAAATGGCAAATTCCTATCGGGCGTGCAGGCCAAGCTGCGCGATCAGGCGCTCTCGCTGGCCGGCCGCCTGCAACGCCGCGAGTTGAGCGACGCGAATCAGGAGTTCAGCGACTTCGAGAAAGACATGACCGAAGCCGCGAAGGCGATGGCTCCCGCTGCGGATAGGCTGCAGCAGCAGAAGTGGGCCGATGCGCTACCCGAAGAGCAGAAAGCCCTGCAGCACCTGCTTCGCGCCGAAGCGACGTTCCGCGAGATTCAGGTGGCGTTCGGAGCGAGAGGAGGCGGCGGTGGCGGGGGCGGGGCGGCGGGCCGCGATCTCTCCAGCCTTTTCGACCTCGAGCTGGATACTGAGAAAAATCAATACGAGACCGGCCAGACAGCCAATTCGGCCAATCAGCGCGCTCAGGAAATAGACGAAGCCCTGCAAAAGCTCGAACAGTTGGCTAAACGTCAGGAAGAACTGGCCCAGCAGCAGCGCGCGGGCAATCAGAGCTATCAGCAGCGCTGGCAGGAAGAGATGCTGCGCCGCGAGGCCGAGGAACTGCAGCGGCAGTTGGAGCAAATGCAGCGCAACCAGCAGCAGCAACAAGGCAATCAACAGGCAAATCAGCAGGGCGGGCAGCAAGGCGGCCAGCAGCAGGGCGGGCAGCAGGGCGGCCAGCAGCAGGGTGGGCAGCAGAGCGGCCAGCAGGGTGGGCAATCGCAAAGCGGTCGCTCCGGCGCAAACGGCCAGCAAGGCGCGAATGGGACGCCGAGTGGCCAGGCCTCCGCCGATAATCGCATGCAGCAAGCGCTCGATAGCCTGCGTCAGGCCCAGGAGGACATGGCTCGCGCAGCTTCGCAGAATCAAAATGACGCCGCAGCGCGGCGCGCCGCCGAGCGACTCCAGGAAGCTTCCAACCTCCTGAGTGGGCTGCAGCAACGAGAGGCCGGGCAACAGATGGATGCCATGGCCCGCGAAGCGGATCGGTTACAAAAAGAGGAGCAAGATGAAGCAGGGCGCTCTCGACAGGTGTTTTCGCATGGCAACACGGCGGATGGCTTAAGCCAAAGCGAAGAGCAATCCAAGCTCGGCGACGACCGCCAGCAGACCGCCGATGCCCTCGGCCGGCTCGAAAAGCAAATGCAGGAAGCAGCCCGAGGCCTGGGCGGAACACAACCGAATTCCGCGAGCAAATTGCGCGAAGCACTTAGCGGTATGGAGACGAGCGACCTCCAGAATCGCCTCAAAAAGAGCGCCGACTGGATTCGCCGCGGCATCGACCCGAGCGCCAACGATAACGGCGAAAAACTGAAGTCTCTCGGCGACAACAGCATCGCCGCGGGTATGCAGCGCCTCGATGATCAACTGCACCAGGCGCAACAGGCCTTCAATCGCCAGCAGCAAAATCCGCAGGAAGCGCTCAATCAGATCGAGAAGCTTCGCAGTCAGATGGAAGCTCTTGCGCGCGGCATGAGCAATGCCGCAGGACGTAATGGCCAACAAGGTCAACAGGGCCAGCCAGGACAGCCTCGGCAGTTGGATCAGCTTGGCCGAAATCAGGGCGGCCAGCCGGGTCAACCGGGCCAACCCGGTCAGGGCGGCCAGCCCGGACAGCCGGGACAAGGCAACAACAGCCAACCGGGAGGCGCCAGTTCGCCGGGTTCACCGAATGGCGGTCCAAACGGCGGGCCAATTGGCGGTCCGCGCGGCGGAACTTTGGCCGGCGGCGCCGGTCCGATCGATCGCCAGTGGTACGGCGGCGATACCGGAGGCTACTGGCCTCAGGGTCACGAAACGCAACCAGTGCCGTCTTCACCGGAAGAGATTCAGCGAGCTTACCAGGAAGCCATGCGCGAGCTAAACCAGCTGCGCCAGAGCTTCCAGGGACAGCCGGCGCCATTGGCCGATCTCCAGGAACTGATCCGCGAAATGCAGCGGCTCGATCCCAGCCGCTTCCCGGGAAATCCGGCCATGCTCCAGGAGCTCCACGACCAGGTGCTGACCAGCGTGGATAAACTGGAATTGCGGCTGCGCCGGCAAGAGGACGATAACGATGCCGGCCAAATCCGCAGCGGCGATTCGCAACCGGTTCCGGCGGGATATCAGGACTCGGTGGCGGATTATTTCCGGCGCTTGAGCAAGAACCCGAGCAACAATCCTTAGCAGGTTGCGCCAAAAGTCAGCTTCCGTGTCATTCCGAGCGGGTGTGGCATTTGCTTGCCGAAGAATCTCTCTGGGAAACTAAGAGAGATCCTTCGCTGCGCTCAGGATGACGTACGGGACCTATGTTCCTCTACGGCATTCCATTGGGCTCAACCTGTCACTTCCGATGCAATAGCCTCGCCGACTTCCTTCGTCCGCGCTTTGCCGCCGATATCGGCGGTGCGCGGGCCGCTTCCGCCTAAAACTGCTTCGATAGCTTTTTCAATCGCGGCTGCGGCAGATGCTTCGCCCAGATGCTGCAACATCATGGCGCCGGACCAGATCTGGCCGATGGGATTCGCGATACCTTTGCCTGCGATGTCCGGCGCGGAACCATGCACCGGCTCAAACATCGAGGGAAATTTTCGTTCGGGGTTGAGATTTCCCGAAGGCGCAATTCCGATCGAGCCGACCACTGCAGGTCCTAAATCGGAAAGAATGTCGCCGAAGAGGTTTGACCCCACCACCACGTCAAACCAGTCCGGATGCCGTACGAAATGCGCGCTTAGAATATCGATATGAAACTGGTCCGTGCGGATGTCCGGATATCCTTTCGCAACTGCGGCGAAGCGTTCATCCCAAAAAGGCATGGTGTAGATGATTCCGTTTGATTTCGTCGCGGACGTGACGTGGCGCCGTCGCGTCTTCGCCAGCTCAAAGGCGTAACGAATGATCCTGTCGCAGCCGCGGCGCGTGAAGACGGATTGCTGCACCGCAAATTCGTCTTCCGTTCCGGAATAGAGCCGCCCGCCGATGTTGGAGTATTCGCCTTCGTTGTTTTCGCGGACGACGACAAAATCGATCTGCCCGGGAGCAAAATTCTTTACTGCGGGATCAATGCCGGGAAGCAGCCGCACAGGCCGGATGTTTGCGTATTGCTGGAATTCGCGGCGAATCGGAATCAGCAAGCCCCAGAGCGAAATGTGATCGGCCACACTGGGATGGCCCACCGCGCCAAGAAAAATAGCGTCAAAGGGACGGAGTTGTTCGAGTCCATCCTCCGGCATCATGCGGCCGGTTTTCAGGTAGCGCTCGCAGCTCCAGTCGAACTCTTTCCAGGAAAGCGAAAACCCGAAGCGGCGTGCCGCAGCCTCGGCGACGCGAATGCCCTCCGGCACCACTTCCCTGCCGATGCCATCGCCAGGAATTGTTGCGATTTTGTAGCTGCGCGCGCTGGGAGCGGTCATCCGTAGGCCGCTATGCAGTGAGCAAACTGGTGAGTTTGCTCATGTCGGGGGCGTTCTCAAGCGTTTTGACGAAGGTGATGATGGCTTCGGCCTTTTCCCTGGGCCATTTGGCGAATTCGGCGCAGCCCCTGAACTTATCGGCGACTTCCTCGAAGCTCATGGGATTCGCGGGGCTGCCTTTCGCAAAGTCCGCGCGACCCGGAATGACCCTTCCGTCTTTCAGGTGAATTTTCAGGATGCTGGTCATCTTGTCGAAGCCCGCTGCCTCGGCCTCCGGATCGACGTAGAAATGCACGCGTTTGATCATCTCCTGAACATCGGACCGCTGAACCACCGCGTCCGTATATTCATTTAATCCGGCTTTGCGGTCGAGTAGCAGGATGCTCAAGCCAAACTCCATGCTGAACTTGCCCTGCAGCCCAGTCATGGGTTGGTGATGATACAGCGTGGTAGTCAGATTGTGGCTGGTGCCGATATCGATTTTCTCCACGTCGCCGGGTTTGAGGTCGTTTTTGCGGATGATGGTGAGCATCTCGCCCATGGCGGGATGCGTCAAGGAACCGGACGGGAACGGCTTGATGGAAACGCCGGGAGAGGCAAAAGTCCACGGATTGCCGAGCTTGTTCACGATGGACCCGGGATCGAAGCCGCCGCCCGCAGCCTGAAAGAAGCCGAGCGCCCCTTCCAGAATATCCGGCGCAGCGGTCCAGCCGAGCGCCGCAAGATCCACTGCAACGGTGCCGTTTTCCGCCGCATGCCCCGCATGGAAAGGCTTGGTCATCGATCCGAAGTTGTCGCGCAAGCCTCCGCCTTCAGCCGCGGCCACGCCCAAGGCATATGCGGTCTTCTGCACATCGAGGCCGCGCAACCTGGCACATGCCGCCGCGCTGCCAAAAGAGCCGCAGGTTCCGGTGGAGTGAAATCCGTCGTTGTAATGGCGGGGATCGATCGCTTCGGCGATTTTGGACTCGACTTCGACGCCAAGGTGATAGGCCAGCATGAAGTCTTTTCCGGAGCGCTGGGTGAGCTCGCAGATTGCGAATGCGGGCGTGAGCGTAGTGACGCTGGGGTGAGTCAGCAAGCCGTAAACGCGGTCCTTCGCCACAGCGAGCTGCGTATCGTCAAAATCGTCGGCGTGAATGGAAACGCCATTCGCAAAAGCGGCAAACCGCGCCGGCGCCTTCATCCCTGATCCGATAACCGTGGCTTTCCCGCTCACTCCAAGCCCCTGAAGGTACTGCCGGACGAGAGGCGCCATTACCGATGCTGAGCCTGCCAGCGCCAAACCGAAGCCGTCCAGGATGGACTTCTTGCCCAATTCCAAAACGTCAGGAGGGATATCGCCATATTTCGTGTTCACCACGAATTCGGAGACGTATTTGGTGAGCCCGGGAGCTTTGGGGAACGGTGCGCTCTCTGCAGGCCGCGACGTAGCGGCGAGCCGCTCGTTACCAGCCGCCAGAGCGGCCGCTACCAACGAGCTCTTGACGAAATCCCTGCGGATCATCGCGGTGCTCCCTCCAGAGTGCGGTTCAAAACTCTACCATTCCATATCTCTCCGCGCTATCCCCTCCCCCCACCCATATTTGTGCAAGTGTTCATTCTACATGGGTTAAGGCGCAACTAAGTGTTATGGGAGTCTTCATTACGCTTCCCTTACACCTACACCAAACGACGCACGGGAGTTCCTGGGAGAACGGAGCTCCGAGTTTTTGGAGTATTGCGATGCACTTCAGACCCAACGACGAGACAAGGACCGGAACGGCCGGAGCCAAAGCCGAGAACTGACACGGTTGCCGCAAACCATACACGGCCTTTTGCTAGACTCGTCACTTTTGCCACAGAATATCACATTATTATATGGTTAGCAAGAGACGTTATGTATTACTCATATAGTATTCAACAGCTGCAGATCGTTCGAACGGGATTCGTTCGAATAAAGCAGCTGTGTAGCTCCACCCTAAAGATCCAAATCTGAAGTCTTTGTGACTGGCCGGCAACTTGGAAACGAGCATCGATTTCAACTAGTTGTTGATCGGATGGGTCTCAACCGTCGGGGGAAAGAGACCAATTCAGCGTGTCCTGTTTTCTAAATCGGGCAATTAATCAGACGCGCCATTTCAGAGAATCGACAAAATGCGTTGGCAAGTTGCATTTGCCGAGGCGTGCGGCAATCTGGCTCAAACAGTCGCGGGCTTCCTACCAAGATCACGGTCGACATCGCCCGTGAGGTCGCCACATTTAAGCGATTTAGGCTGTACAGGAATTCCATGCCCCTGGGCGCATCTTCTGGCGAAGACGTCGTCAGCGAATAAATTACTACGGGCGCTTCCTGGCCCTGAAATTTGTCCACGGTCCCAATCCGCATCTTCGGGAGCCGCAGCAACAGATCCGCGACCTGCGCGTTATATGGCGCGACGATCAGGATGTCTTCTTCCTTCAGCCGGCGACTATTGCCCACGCTGCGGAACCATTTCACTTCTGGCTTCAGTAATCCGCCCACAATCCGGGTTACGATCTCCACTTCCTCTGCACACGAGTTGCGGTTACCCTCATGCTCGACGGGAACAAACCACAACCCAGCGCCATTCAACCATGCGTGCCCTTCCAAGACTCGGCTGCGGGTAATTGCATGCGAACTCAGCTTATCTTCATAAAAAACGGACGAGGTAAATTTGCAGATCGCGGGATGTAATCTCCAGCTCACTGGTAAAAGAAAACCCATATCCTCTGGAATTGTTTTCCTGCCATTCAGCAGATGCTCCAGCGCCGATTTCTCGGCTCCGTCAGGGTGGCTCCCCTGCAAAGGCCGCTCCAGTTGCTGCGGGTCACCCAGCAGAACCAAGGCTTTGGCCGATTGCGAAACCGCCAGAACATCGGCTAAAGACATCTGGCCTGCTTCATCAATGAACAGAACGTCCACCGCTTCAAAAGCCGCTTCGGGCGACCACAGCCAAGATGTGCCACCGACGACGTTTGCTTTACCGGAGCAGCAGCGCCGCCCAGGCCTCTTTATTGTCTTTTTTCGCGACGGCAATGCCGTCGCTTTCCTCACCGTCGTTCTTCCCTATGCATGCACCGCACTCCGGTCACATCCTTTCGTTGCGCGGCTTCAACCACATCTCGAACAGTTTACGAATTACTTTGTGGCTCAGCGCCGTGACACCGATCTTCTTTCCTCGTTTCACCAATTCGCAAATCATGCGCGCGCCCGTATAGGTCTTTCCCGAACCGGGAGGCCCTTGAATCGCAAAGACCGAATCGGCAAGGGCTAGCACAATTCGGCTCGCCGTGTTTTCGGGCTTTTCGGAAGCGAGCGGCTGCAGCTTCTCTCCACCCACCAGCCTCGGCGGCTTTCGCAGCAACAAATCGCGGCCCGCCCGATAGCGCCCCGGAGCATCGATTCCATTTGCCGCGACCCATTCGCCTATGCGGTACAAGGAACCCGCCTGAGCATCTGTCCGCAGCGGGGAATCCCACATGAAGACGGTAGGCGGATGGACCTCGGCGGTTTTCTTCGTCTTTTTGATCTCTACGCTGCTGTTTATGTGGTCGATTGCGACTACCTCGCCAATTTTTTGATCTACATCTCCGAAATACACCTCCTTGCCAACGCGCACATTGGTCTTTTGCGGGTCAAACGAATAGCGGTCGGTTGGCACTTGTTTCCCAGCATCGACTCTTTTAACGAAGTGCAATTTGGTGAGCCCCACTCGCTCGTCGAGTAACTCCTCGTCATCCATTTCCGCGAACCGATAGCCCTCTTGCCAAGCCCTCTTGTCCTCGCGGCGGTGCCAGCTCAAAAGCTGCGCCAGTAACCACTGAGCAGACTGCTCTGGCGAGCGGGCGTCTGGATCCACGGGAATCCCGTTGCAAAGCCTCTGCGTCAGTGCCGCTGCTCGATCCAATCTTTCCTGCAAGTTCTCGGAAGGATCTCCACTTTTTTCTGGTGGTCTAGGTACACTCTTTCCGCTCTCCACCACTTTCGTCGTTGCTCCTCAAGCCAATCCCGCAGGGCCGCCGCCGAAAGGCAATCTTCGCGGTTGTATCCTTCCATTACTTCGCGAACAGAATCCGGTAACTCCTCTTCTTGCCGGCCCAACTCCAGCCGGTGTTCCACATAGCGCATCGCCACACGTGACTCATCGAGTGGCGTCTTCCGCTCGAACCCGTAGAATGGCTCCGCCTTCTTCAGAGAATATTCTTCGACGCTCGCGCGTATTCCCTGCCTGTAGGCCTGATGCAAGTCAACCAGCACATGCGCACGCAGAAGCCGGTCCACCTCGTCTTCCCGCGTCGCATGCATTCCCATCAATCGTTTCAGCGCTCCAGGCTCATAGGCCCCGAAGTGGTAGACATGTATCTGCGGATTCAGCTAATATCTCGTCGAGAGACGATCTCATCCACTAGCCACTCGAAGCCTTTTTTCTCCTCCTGGCGATTCAATGCCCATCGCTTTTCGTAACTCATTTCGCCGGTCGCATTCTTGAATGCGAATCCGAACAGATATTGCAGCCCCGATTCGCCAACGAACGGATCGCCCTCTATATCTAAAAATATATCGTTTGGCGAAGGCTCCGGCAATCTACAAAAACCCGTTCCCTCGACCACTGGCAAAAGAAGTTCGTGTACGAACTTCTTTTCTGTACGTCCCTGCACCTGGACGCGGGCCTGTTCCCGCACGTGCTCGATTGCCTCTCGCGAGCCGTGCTCGGGCCTCTCCTTAAGGGGTATCGGCAAAACTGCCAATTTTGCCATTGTCTCCGTTTCCCATTCTTCTAATTGGTTACGTTGTTGTCGCCGAATCCCGGCGACTAGCGACAAATGATCGTCTCCTCGCCTCTGTGCGTCACACTCGCGAAACCAACGGCACACGTCACAGTGGGGAACGGGTTCTGGGTAAGTCCCATCTGCGTCCCCGTTCTGGGCAACCCTTTCCAGCCGGGACTTAACGTATCGGAAGTACGCCGCATAAT
Source organism: uncultured Acidobacteriota bacterium (assembly GCA_963804535.1). Lineage (GTDB taxonomy): Bacteria > Acidobacteriota > Terriglobia > Acidiferrales > UBA7541 > Palsa-189. Next base: position 60,435 of record CAWDQT010000017.1, on the reverse strand, counting down.
CCGCCACGCGATATGCGTTCGCCGGTCAAAATTCTGCCCAGGAGGAATGACCCACATCGATTCCGGCCCGCATCCCTGAACCTGTTCCAAAAGCTCCGAATAGAGTGATAACTGCAAAAGCGTCGCCGCCTTAGTGTCCGGCGTGAGCTTCGTATCAGCCACTTCATATGACCATTCCCACTTCGGGCTGTGCTTAGCCACTCGTCTCAACACATCAGGCCGGCCAAACCATTTCCCATTAGCCATCGCGCCCTGTGCAATGACCTCCGAGCCCTGCTCCATCAGTCTTAGCGTTTCCTCGATAAGCTTCTTCTCATCCTTGATGTCTGCGAGGTTCACTACAGCCATCTTTTGTCGGTGCACCAGATAATCCAGGTAGGCCGCTTCGTGTTGCTTACCGAGTTCCCGAATAACTACCAGGTGGGGCGCGGCCCAATCCGGCGCCCGTTTCTCGCCACGCGCCACCCGCAAATCTAGCGTGGTCACGTGTCGGCAAGCCAAGTGATTGCTCAGGTCGGTTGCTGATAGACGGATACTTCCGGCTAGTAGCTTCATATGTAGCGCACACCACTTCCCAGGCAGTGAGGTATCGTCGCGTAACCTTCAGTGGCCACGGGCCCTTGGTGCTGAAGTGGGCCGCGAGTATCGTCGGGCGATATCAAAGGATTTCGAGAGTTTACACTTGTCTGCTTTGTTTATCTCCTTTTTTACTTGAGGCTCGTGGCGATGATCGCGTGCATCGAATAACGAGATGGGGTATGTCCACTAGGGCATCGTTGAGAAGGAGGCCGATATGGCTCAAGGAAAAGTGAACAAATGCAAACATCCGGCGTGTTCGTGCCTGGCGGCCGAGGGCAGCAGCTATTGCAGCTTGCAATGCGAAGCCGTGAAGGGTATGCCTGACATCGACTGCCGTTGCACTCATCCCGGCTGCAAGGGCAGAACTCATTAGCGGAAACGGAATCTGACAAGGGGAAGGCGCGCATGCCAGCCAAACGCAAGCCAAAAGGGCGAAAGCCGCGGCCGAGCCGCTCGCAAGAACTCGATCCCGTTCTCGAGGCGTCTGTCGAATCATTTCCGGCAAGCGATCCTCCGGCATGGACAACCAGCGGAGATAATCGTTCGGCTCTGAAGAAAAAAAGGAAACGCCGCTAGTCTCAGGCACAACCTATTCTGATGGCGAGCGATCTAGCTGCACAGGCGCTGCCGCGGTCTTCCGCCGCTCCGTTTTTCACAAATATACCCGCGCGCTTGGACCGGCTGCCGTGGAGCCGGTTCCACTGGCTGGTGGTGTGGGCGCTGGGAATCACGTGGATACTGGATGGCCTGGAAGTGACGCTGGTCGGGGCGATCAGCGGCGTGCTGCAAGAACCTGAAGTGATGAACTTCACGCCCGAGGTGATCGGGTTTATCGCTTCCATGTACTTAGTAGGCGCGGTCTCCGGCTCGCTTGTCTTTGGCTATCTGACCGACCGCTGGGGCCGGAAGCGCCTCTTCTTTCTTACATTGGCTGTTTATCTGCTCGGCGTTCTGCTGACCGCGCTTTCGTGGGACAAGTGGAGCTTCGCGTTCTTTCGGCTCATGACCGGCGCGGGTATCGGCGGCGAATACGCAGCCATCAATTCGACCATCGACGAGTTGATCCCCGCCGCCTATCGCGGCCGCGTGGACATCATCGTAAATGGAAGCTATTGGATCGGCGCCGCGCTGGGAGCTGCATCGACGATCGTGATTCTCAATCCGCGCCTGCTTCCACCTAATCTGGGCTGGCGGATTGGCTTCGGCGTGGGCGCGCTGGTGGGCTTGTTCATACTTGCGCTCAGGAAATACGTCCCGGAAAGCCCGCGCTGGCTGATGACGCACGGGTATGAAAATGAGGCAGAGCGCACGATCGATAAAATTGAGTCCGAAGTTGCCGAACAGACGGGACAACAACTTGAACCCGTGCGCGGCCAAGGGTTGAAAATCCATCCTCGCAAGGTATTTGGCTTCGGCGTCGTGGCGCGCACGATGCTCTCGACTTACCCCAGCCGCTCCATCCTCGGACTGGTGCTGATGACCTCGCAGGCATTTTTGTATAACGCCGTGTTTTTCACCTACGCCCTGATTCTCACGCGCTTTTATGACGTGCCCGCCGGACGCACGGGGCTTTACCTCTTGCCGTTTGCGTTGGGAAATTTTGCCGGGCCGCTGCTGCTCGGTCACTTCTTCGACGTCATCGGCCGCAAACAGATGATAGCCGCAACCTACACGATATCGGCGCTGCTGCTCGCGATTACCGGATGGCTCTTCAGCAAAGGACTTCTTTCCGCGGATAGCCAAACGGCGCTGTGGACGGTCATCTTCTTTTTCGCATCGGCGGCGGCGAGTTCAGCCTATCTGACGGTCAGCGAGATTTTCCCGCTGGAAATCCGCGCGATGGCCATCGCCTTTTTCTTTTCTATTGGCACGGCTGCGGGCGGAGTCGTCGCACCATGGCTATTCGGATATCTCATCGGCTCAGGATCGCGGGTTAATATTTTTTATGGTTATCTCGTCGCGGCGATCTTGATGTTCGTGGCCGCGGTCGTGGAAGCGTTCTACGGCCTCAAGGCGGAACGGATTTCCCTGGAAGAATTGGCCGCGCCGCTCTCCTTGAGCGACGATTGATTCGAGAGTGCCAGCTATTTCTGCGCAGATAGAAACAAGCTAAAATGAGATGAGATCAGCGAAGAAGTCTCACCTATTGGAGTCCGCAAGATGGCAAAACAGACTGAAAATCAGGCCGACAAAGTGCAAAAGTCAGATGCCGAGTGGCGCAAACAGCTCAGCCCCGAAGAGTATCAGGTGACACGCAAGAAGGGCACCGAACCGGCCTTTACGGGCAAATACTGGAACACAAAAAAACACGGTGTATTCCAATGTGTCTGCTGCGGCGAGCCTCTGTTCGATTCGGAAACTAAATTCGATTCCGGCACGGGCTGGCCGAGCTTCTATGCGCCGATGGACGAATCGAAGGTGCAGCTCGAAACCGATGAATCCTACGGAATGGCGCGCACGGAAGTGATGTGCCGCCGCTGCGAAGCGCATCTGGGGCACGTCTTCCCGGATGGGCCAAAGCCGACAGGCTTGCGGTTTTGCATCAATTCGGCGGCGTTGAAGCTGGAAGAGAACGAGAAGAAATAATCGCTCAGTTTGATTGAGATTCGCGTGGGCGAGGGGCGGTCTTGACGGCGCGGCGCAATTTCGCTACAGTTTTTGTCGCTATGACACTGCGCGGGCATCATCATCACCATCATCATCACGGCGGCAAGCCGTGCCCGCGGAGGTTTGAGTAGCCGAAACCTAAAAGCTCTCATCGACCCGCTGGCGCGTAGACGCCCAGCGGGTTTTTTTTTGGACTTTTGTGCGCGGCGAAGGCTCCGGAGACAAGCGGGCCATTCGCCTCGGGAGGCCGGATGAATCTCGATTTTGCCAAGCTCGATGGGCTTCTTCCCGCGATTGTTCAGGACGCGCGAACGGGAGAAGTGCTGATGCTGGGCTTCATGAACGAACAAGCGTATGCCGAGACGCGCGCGAGCGGCGCGGTGACGTTCTATAGCCGCACGCGCGGCAAGCTCTGGCGGAAAGGCGAACAGAGCGGCCACACCTTGCGCGTGCGCGAAGTGCGCGTGGATTGCGACGCCGATACGATCCTGGTTCGCGTCGAGCCGGCCGGGCCGGGCGTCTGCCACGAAGGATATCGAAGCTGTTTTTTCCGGCGCATCGGCGATGATGGCGCTGTGGAGGTGGTTGAGGAAAGAGTGTTCGATCCCAGCGCTGTTTACGGAGGGGAGTCGCGCCCATGACGCCGCTGAAGCTTGGGCTGCCCAAAGGCAGCCTGCAGGATGCCACATTGCAACTTCTGGCGCGCGCCGGATGGCGCGTGACAGTGAGTTCGCGCAGCTACTTCCCCACGATCGACGATTCTGAAATCACCTGCATGCTCGTGCGCGCTCAGGAAATGGCACGTTACGTCGAAACGGGCGCCCTCGATGCCGGTATCACCGGGCGCGATTGGGTGCTGGAAACAGGCGCGGAAGTGAAGGAAGTTGCCGAGTTGCTGTATGCGAAGCAAAGCCTGGCTCCCGTGCGCTGGGTGCTGGCGGTTCCGGAGAACGCGCCGGCGCAAACGGCGCGCGACCTGGAAGGCAAAGTGATCGCCACCGAAGTTGTGAACCTCACGAAGAAATATCTGGCGCGGCACGGTGTGCAAGCACGAGTGGAGTTTTCTTGGGGCGCAACCGAAGTGAAGGTTCCGCAGCTTGCCGATGCCATCGTGGAAATCACCGAGACCGGTTCCTCGCTGCGAGCAAACCACCTGCGCATCATCGATACCGTGCTCGAATCGCGCACGGTGTTCATCGCCAATACGGCCGCCGCGAGTGATCCCTGGAAGTACGAGAAAATCTCCAATATCGTTCTCCTCCTTCAGGGCGCTATCGCCGCCTATAACAAGGTTGGCATCATGCTCAACGTGCGGCGCGAGCACCTCGATGGAGTGCTGCGGGCGCTTCCGGCGCTGAAAAATCCGACCATCTCCACGCTCTCCGACGCAGACTGGGTGGCGATTAACACAATCGTCGACGAGGACGTGGTGCGGCACCTGATTCCGCGGCTGAAAGCCGCACAGGCTCAGGGCATCGTGGAATATCCGCTGAATAAGATTGTGCTCTGATGCGAATTCTGCGGCTGACATCGAGAGTGGAGGAAAAGATTCTCGCTGCACGGCATCATCGTGATGTCAGAGGCGAGGCGGTGGCCTCGCGCATCGTCGGCGACGTACGACGCCGCGGCGATGCGGCGCTCTTTGCGTGGATCCGGCGGCTGGACGGCATTCGGCTGACGCCCAAGAATCTCTGGGTGAGTGTGAACGAGCGCCGCGCAGCTGCGCGCACGATTCCCAAAGATTTGCGTGCCGCGCTCGAGCACGCCGCACGTAACATTCGCCGTGTCGCGGAAGCGCAACTGCCGCGATCCTGGAGCATCGCGGTCGAGCCGGGCGTGCGCGTGAGCCAGCGCGTCAGCGCGATCGATACAATCGGCTGTTATATTCCGGGCGGAAGATTTTCACTGGTTTCCACGCTGCTGATGACCGCTATTCCAGCGCAGGTCGCTGGTGTGCGGCGTATTGTCGTCGCCTGCCCTCGCCCCAACGCAGCATTGCTGGCCGCTGCGGAGATGCTCGGGCTCGAGGAAATCGCGCACATCGGCGGAGCGCAGGCCATTGCCGCGTTCGCCTACGGCACGCGCTCGGTCCCGCGCGTGGACAAAATCTTTGGCCCGGGGAATCGCTTCGTCACGGCGGCCAAGCGCCTCGTCAGCGCCGATTGCGCAATCGACCTTCTCGCCGGCCCTACCGAAGTATTGATCGTCGCCTCGAGCGGGAATCCCAGCTATATCGCCGCTGACCTATTGGCTCAGGCCGAGCACGATCCTGACGCCATCGCGCTTTTGGTTACCACGTCGCGCAAATTCGCGGCGGCCGTACGCGATGCTGTGACCGAACAACTCGGCAGCTTGCCGGATTCGAATCCCGCGAAGCGATCTCTTGCAGAGAAAGGCGCCATCCTTCTGGCGCCGGATTCCGCGGCCGCGGTGCGATTCGGGAATCGCTTCGCGCCCGAACATCTCAGCATTCCTGGCGCACAGGCGTCGCTGGTGGACAAACTCAACGCCGCCGGCAGCGTCTTTATCGGCCCCTGGAGCGCGCAATCAATCGGTGACTATGCGAGCGGCACCAATCACGTTCTGCCCACGAGCGGAGGAGCCCGCACACGCGGCGGGCTATCCACTTGGGATTTTGTGCGCTGCACCAGCGTGCAGCAGGTTTCTGCCGCAGGCCTGCGCAGCCTGCGGCCAGTGGTAACTGCCCTCGCCGATGCTGAGGGCTTGCTGGCGCACCGGCGTGCCGTCGAGGTGCGCCAGTGACCGCCTCCGCGAGACGAAGCCGGAGCGCACAAACCGCAAAAGGTTCCGCGGCGCTGAAGCTGCGCTTTCGCCCGTCGGTCAGGCGCATTCGCAACTACGAGGCGCCCGAAGAAGGACGCGAGGGCAAGCTGCGGCTTGATTTCAACGAGAACACCGTCGGCTGCTCGCCTGCCGTGCTGCGCGCTCTACAAACGGTTACGGCCGAACAGTTGGCGATGTATCCCGAATATGAAAACTCAGTTCGCCGCTTAGCCGCTTATTTTGGTGTGCGGCCCTCGGAAATGTTGCTCACCAATGGCGTGGACGACGCCCTGCGTCTGCTCATGGAGGTTTTCATCGAACCGGGCGACGCGGTGCTGATTCCCGAGCCCACATTTTCGATGTATCGCTTCTTTTCGCAAGTGGCAGGAGCGCGCGTCATTTCCGTTCGTTACGATCGGGCAATGAACTTCCCTGTCGAAGCCACGCTGCGCGAACTCAAGCGCTCGCCGCATATCCTGTTCATCGCCAATCCGAATAATCCCACAGGGACGCTGCTGGATGAGGCGAGTCTCGCGCGCATCCTGGACGCGGCGCCGCGCACGGTGGTCTTGGTTGACGAAGCTTATTTCGATTTTTCGGGGCTGACGGTGCTTCCTTGGATTCGCCGCAGGCCGAACTTGATCGTGTCGCGAACTTTCTCCAAAGCCGCCGGCTTGGCGGCGCTACGCATGGGGGCGCTCTTTGCGCGCTCCGATGTTATTGCGGCCATGCGGCGGGCGTTTACCCCTTATCCGGTAAACTCGCTCGCACTCGTCGCTGCGGAAGCAGCCCTAGGCGACGAGAAATTTCTGCGAGCGTATATTCGGGACGTTCTGGAAAGCCGTTCTCTGCTCGCGCGCGGGCTCGAACAATTGGGCGCGCGCGTCTTCCCCAGCGGCGCGAATTTCGTGCTCGTCGATTTCGGCATCGGCGGCACGCGTCTGGCAAAGCGATTGGCGCGTCGCGGAATCCTGGTACGCGATCGCGCGTCGGAGTTCGGGCGCGATGGCTTCATGCGCATTACGGCGGGTACGACCGCGCAAACGAAACGGTTGCTCAAAACCATAAAGGAGGAGTGGTGAAGCTGGCGCCCAAATTGGTGATCTTCGACGTCGACGGAGTTCTCGTCGACGTGCATGGTTCCTATCACCGCTCCATTCTGGACACGGTGAAGCATTTCACCGGCCGGCGCTTCACTTATGCGGACATTCAGCAATGGAAAAGCCGCTCCGGTTATAACGACGATTGGCGGCTCTCGACGGATTGGATCAACTCTCTGGGCAAGAGCGTCGAATACGCGCAAGTAAAGCGCGCGTTCCAGAAGATCTATTGGGGAACGAACGGAACGCGCGGCAACGTCTGGCGCGAAAGATGGCTCGTACCGCCTCGACTTCTCGAACGGTGGTCGGGACGCGCCGAACTCGCCCTCTTCACCGGCCGGACGCGGCGCGAATTGCGCCACACGCTCGAACAGTTTGGCGTGAAGAAACTCTTTCCGCGCGTGGTCACGATGGATGACGTGGAGCACTTAAAGCCGAATCCGGAGGGCCTGCTGCGGCTGCTCAATGGCACGGATCCGGGTCAAGCACTCTATCTCGGCGACAACTTGGACGACGCGCTGGCGGCGGAACGCGCGCGAGTGCCTTTTCTCGGTGTGCTGCGTCGCGGGAGCGAGGCTCATAAAGTGCGGGCGGCGCAATTGCGGAGGCATGGTGCGCGCATCATTCTGCACAGCACGAATGAGCTGGAGAAATATTGGAAATGAGGCGAGCCAGCGTTCACCGCGTAACCAAAGAGACGGACATCTTGATTCGCTTGAATCTGGATGGGCGGGGCCGCGCTGACGTCTCGACCGGGATTCGGTTTCTCGATCACATGCTGGATCTGGTGGCACGACATGGAGCCATGGATTTGGAAATTGTGGCGAAAGGCGACCTCGACGTCGATCAACACCATACGGTCGAAGACGTCGGCATTACACTCGGCGAGGCTATCACGAAGGCTTTGGGCTCGAAGCGAGGCATCCTGAGGGCCGGCTATTTTCTGATGCCCATGGACGAAACGCTGGCTGCAGCGGCCATCGATTTCAGCGGGCGCTCGCATTTCGTCGGGCAATGGCGCTTTGGCGCGCAGCGCGTGGGCGATTTGCAGACCGAATTGGTCGAGGATTTCTTTCGCGGCTTCGCGCAATCGGCGGCGGCAAACGTGCATTTGCGCCTCATGTATGGCCGCTCGACGCACCATCAGATCGAAGCGATTTTCAAGGCTTTCGCTCGCGCTTTGCGATTTGCGACGACGCGTGACCCGCAACTCAAACGCGTCCTCCCGAGCACCAAGGGTCTTCTGTGAAAAATGGCATGAAAATTTCGCTGATCGAATATGGCGCGGGTAACTTGCCCTCAGTGGAGCGCGCTTTGGCGCGGCAGGGCGTCGAAACAGAACGCGCGGCCACGCCGGACTCCATTTCCGCCGCTCGCGTGCTTATCCTTCCCGGCGTGGGCCACTTCGGCCAATTGATGCGCACGCTAGGTTCGCGCGGTTTGCTCGAGCCAATCCGACGAGCTATTTCCGGCGGCGTTCCGCTCTTGGGCATTTGCCTGGGATTGCAGGCGCTTTTCGCATCAAGCGCAGAGGCGCCGGACGATACCGGCCTGAATATCTTGCCCGGCATAGTGAGTGCTCTGCCGGTCACGGCCAAACTGCCACACATGGGTTGGAACCAACTTCGTCACGTGCGCCCTTCTGCCCTCCTCGAAGGCCTCCCGGCGAATGCGTACTTCTATTTCGCACATTCCTATGCGGCGCTCGACGCCGGCGAATCGGCCATAGCCATCTGCGAGCACGGAGTTCCATTTGTAGCCGCGCTGGAGCGCGAGAACCTTTTTGCCGTCCAATTTCACCCCGAAAAATCGGGCGATGCCGGGGCCCGCGTGCTGGCAAATTTCGTCGCCTGGGCCGGCGCAAGGGATCGCGCATGACGCTGGCGCGACGGATTATTCCCTGCCTCGACACGGACGGCGAGCGCGTGGTCAAGGGCGTGCAATTCTTCAATCTGCGCGATGCCGGGGATCCGGCGGCGCTCGCCGCGCGCTATAACCGCGAAGGGGCCGACGAATTGGTGGTCCTGGACATTGCAGCCTCGCGTGACCATCGACCGACGTTTCTGGAAACAATCCGTCGCGTGGCCGCGGAATTGGCCATCCCCCTCACCGCTGGTGGCGGCGTGGCCAATGTAGATGAGGGCCGTGCCATCCTCCGATCCGGGGCGGACAAACTTACTGTCAATACGGCCGCGCTGCGGCGCCCGCAGCTTCTCACTGAGTTGGCCGCTGAGTTTGGCTCCCAAGCGGTCGTATTGGCAATTGACGCGAAAAGCGGTTGGTGACAGTTGGGAGGCGTTCGTACGAGGCGGGCGGGACTCTTCCGGTCGCGATGCGGTGGATTGGGCCATCGAGGGCGCGGAACGCGGCGCCGGCGAGATTTTGCTGACTTCCATGGATCGCGACGGCACGCGCAGCGGTTTCGACCTGCCGCTCACGGAGACCATTGCACAGCGCGTGACCGTACCTCTGATCGCCTCGGGAGGAGCGGACAGCCCGTCGGATTTCCTGGACGTCTTCGAAAAGGGCCGGGCCGATGCCGCTTTAGCTGCCTCGATCTTTCATGACGCGGTGCAAGAGCTTCGCGAATTGAAATGCTTTCTGCACTCCAAGGGCGTGCCGGTGCGGCTGAGCGGCTAGAGTCTTCGCCCGAAGCTTAGGCCCACCGGCTATTACGGATTTACATTGATTATCCCCTGCATCGACCTTCAGGATGGCCGCGCAGTACAGTTGGTCCGCGGCCGCAAACTGCGGCTAGCGGTCGAAGACGTTTTTGGTCTGCTCGACCGATTTCGAAAGTATCCCCTGCTTCACGTCATCGACTTGGACGCGGCCATGGGCCGCGGGAGCAACGCGCAGCTTGTCGGACAGCTCTGCCGCAAAGCCCCCATGCGCGTGCGGGTTGGCGGCGGCATCCGCACGGCGGCGCGCGCGAAACGCATTCTAGCCAGCGGCGCGGAGAAGGTGATCATTGGCAGCGCGGCATTTCGGGACGGGGGTGTAAATCGAGCGTTTCTCTCGAGGCTCGTCGCGGAAGTTGGAAAGAAGCGAATCATCGTGGCGGTAGACACTGACGGCGGGCAGATCTTAGTGCGCGGATGGCAGGAAAAGCTACGGCTGACCCCGGAGAAGGTCTTCCCCGAATTGGAGTCTTACGCCTCCGAGTTCCTATGTACTTATGTAGACGCGGAAGGCACCATGCGCGGAACAAGTCTCGGGTGGTTCCGTCAGCTTCGAAATGCAACCGATCTCCCAATTACCGCGGCAGGCGGGATTCGGAGTGCGCGAGAGGTCCGGCAATTGGAAAAGCTGGGAATGAATGCGGCTGTAGGGATGGCGCTTTACTTGAACCGCTTACGATAGAGCTACGCCGTCTCTTTGGCTGTCTATATAACTGAGCCCAAAGGCCCTACGGGCATTCACAGAGTTTTCGCTTTCCCGCACGTCATGATCCTGCTACAATTAGAAAGTTGGACGCTACGGCACGGGCTTAGTCGGTCGAATATCCCGTCCTCTTAGGTTTCCTCCGCATGAAACGATACGGTGATCATCGCATCCCCGGAAGGCTTTTTGTTGTCGAAGGCATCGATGGCTCCGGCAAGTCGACGCAATTGATGCTGCTTCATCAATGGTTGAAGGCCGAAGGCTATGGAGTTGTATTCAGCGAGTGGAACTCCTCGCCGCTGGTGAAAGACACGACCAAGCGCGGCAAGAAAAAGCAACTCCTCACTCCGGCCACCTTCAGCCTTATCCATGCCACCGACTTTGCCGACCGCACCGAACGTAATATCATTCCCCTCCTTAAGGCCGGTGCGGTAGTGCTTTGCGATCGATATATCTACACGGCTTTTGCGCGCGACGCGAGCCGCGGCATGGATGCGGAGTGGATCCGCGAACTCTACGGCTTCGCAGTAAAGCCAACGGTCGCTTTTTACTTTCGGGTGCCACTGGAAGTGGCCATGAAGCGCATCAATGACGCCCGCGCGGGATTTAAATACTATGAAGCCGGTATGGATCTGGGCTTAAGCGATGATCCCGATGAAAGTTTTCGCCTTTTTCAGGGCCGCATCCTGGAGGAGTACGACAAGATGATTCCGGAATTCGGGCTTACGGTGATCGACGCGACCCTGCCCATCGAAACCCAACAGCAGGAGATGCGTCTAATGGTTCTGGCCAAACTGACTCAGGCAAAGCAACTGCGGGTGGCTCCATGAAAGAAAGCTACGGAGTCAGACTGCCCGGTCTGGAACTAGACGACCTGGTCGGCAAGCTGATCGTCCTCGAAGGGACCGACGGCGTTGGCCGCTCGACACAAATCCGGCTGCTCAAGGAATGGCTGGAACAACAGGGTCATGCCGTCCTGGACACGGGATTAACCCGTTCCGGGTTGGTCGGCAAAGGCATCAAGCGAGCCAAAGAAGGCCATACCCTCGGGCGGATCACTCTTAGCCTATTCTACGCAACCGACTTCGCCGATCGCCTGGAAAACGAAATTGTGCCGGCGCTGCGTGCCGGTTTTGTTGTGCTCACCGATCGCTATATCTATTCGCTGATGGCGCGGTCCATGGTTCGGGGGCTCGACCCCCTTTGGGTGCGCAATATCCACCGCTTCGCCCCCAAGCCCGACGCGATTTTCTACCTGCGTATCGGCGTGGACGAACTCATTCCGCGGGCCGTGTTTACTCGTGGGTTTGATTACTGGGAATCTGGCATGGACCTCTATTCGGCAGAGGACATGTACGATAGCTTCCGGAAGTATCAAACGGCCTTGCTCGACCAGTTTGACCGATTGGCCGAAGAGTTTAGTTTCGAAGTAATTGATGCGCGGCCGGAACCTCGCGTGATCTTCGAACAGTTGAAGGCCGGCATCGATCGGATCTTGACTCCAGGCGTGGTACGAGCGGCAGAAACGGCAACGGCACCGATAGAGCCTTCAGAAGCAGGCGAGGAAATGGTGATCGAGGAAGTGTCGGAGGAGCGGCGCAAACGGGCGTAGGAGATTATGAAGCAGGACGACGAGATCCACGCCTACCCGGCCTCGCGAGCCTTGGAGCGCTCCTTAAGACGGGCACTCCGCAACCATAAGCGCGCACAGAGAACGCTGAAGGCAGACCCGGTGCACGATTTTCGTGTCGCCTTGCGGCGCTGCCGCTCTTTGGCCGAAGGTCTTCACGCCGTCGATCCGGATCCTGTTTGGGCGCGTCTCCGAAAAGCGTCCAAACGGCAACAGAGAGCGCTTTCCGATTTGCGCGACATCCAGGTATTAACAAACTGGCTGAAGCCTCTGCGCCTGACCGGGGGCCCTGTGGGAGACGCCCTGGCGTCATACTTCAAAAAAAAGGAGAGGCGCGCCGAGAGAGAGGCTCGAAGCTCGTTAAAAGCGTTTCCGCGGAAAAAATGGAAGCGCTGGTTGCGCCGTCTTCCTTCGGGGACAGAGCTCATCCGCGTGAACAGGCGCGCTCTGGCGCGACTGCTTCTCGAACAGGTAAGTCACATCATCGAGCTTCACGAAAGTTGGACGAAGCAACCGGCTGCGGAAACCTGGCACGACCTGCGGGTTGGCGTGAAGCGCTTCCGCTACATGATCGAAAGTTTTCTGCCGGAAAAAAGCGAGGCCTGGGGTGAGGAACTGCAGGGGGCCCAGGACCTTCTCGGAGAAGGCCACGACCTGGACGTGCTGCACGACCTCATCGTGAAACTCGCGCGCAAAAAATCTTTACCCAAAAGCGCCGTATCGCAGTCTCTGCGTCGCGTCGATACCGCGGCACAGCAAAGACGGAACAAATACGTTTCCCTCGTCGCGGCAACACGGCAGCCAAACGAACGCTCAGCCGCAGACCACAGCGGGCAACCCAACTCACAAACTGTATGGGAACGCTGGCGGACGGAACTCGAATCTATGGCTTCGATCAATCGCCGAGGCGGCGCAGGATCCTCGAGGTCAGGACCCAGAAGAGCATTGCACGTAGCGGCGCGAGCGAGTCAATATCAAGACAGGCCACACCGGATTTCTTCAAAGCCGTGAACGGCGCCGTCGCCTTCAGCGCGTGGGCAATGAATTCATCGATCTGCGGCGCATGCCCGAAACAGATTACCTCGCCTGTTAGTCGCGCAAGTTCTTCCGCCAGGCGCGCCGGTTTCGCCTCTGGCCTGAGCGCCTCAGTGGTCCGGAGCTGCTTCGAATCCAAACCTAAAACTTCGCAAACGACCTCGCCTGTCTGCACCGCCCTCACAAAGGGACTCGTGAGAAGCGCGGTCGGCTTGACGCGAAGAGCACGCAGACCGCGTGCGGCCGCGCGTGTGCGCTGAATTCCCTTCGGCGTTAGATAGCGTTCGGGATCGGGAGGACAATCGGGATCTTCGCGGTCGATGGCGATGCCGTGCCGCATTAAATAAAGCCGCATAGTTTTGCCAGGCGCGTCTTCGCCCAGGGGCTCCGGTTTGTCACGCTGTGAAACCATGACTTTAACCATAGCTGATTTTAGATGCTTTTACATCACGGAGACGGCAGGTAAGCAATGGCGTTCGGTCATGCTGCGGGGCGGCCGGCGATAAGCCCATTACGCCGCGCATTGTTTCCGTTTTGCAGCCGCCGAACGCACGCAAATCGTAGCGGAATACCGAATTCTTGTTCGAAGAATCTTGCCTTGCGGTGCAGCTCGCGGAGGTTCACCTGAGCCTCGGAAGTTGTGACCAGCCGTATGAGAATCGTTTTACGTTGAACCTTCACATCCACGCGGCGGACGACTTGCGTTTCTCCGGCATCGAGCGCTACGGCGATGCGCAGTAGCGCGGCCAACTGCCGGACGCGCTTGCGGTCCGCCTCTGCAATGGAACTATAAAGCCGATGGTCGGTGTCGGGCATCGATTCGCCGTGATAGCGCACCAGGCAGGCCACCACGCCCTGCTGGTGCTTGCTCAGTCCCGGAATATCGGCGTGGCGCACCAGGTACTCGCCGTGCTTATGGTGTCCGCTCGCATTCACCGCGACGCCCACGTCATGCAGCAGGGCTCCCAATTCGAGCGTAACCCGCTGCGCCGAAGGAAGTCCGTGAACGGGCGCGAGTTGATCGAAAAGTTGCGCCGCCAGCCGCCGCACATGTTCGCAATGTCCGGAGTCCGAGTGCATTCGCGCTGCAAAGCGGCGCGCCTGCTGCCTTAACGCCTCTGCACGCTCATCATGAGCGCTCGCGGGACCAAAATGAGCGGCCGCCAATTCATGCAACACTCCTTCGCGAACGCCTACGCCGGGAATAATCAGCTGCCGAACATCCAGCATTTCCGCCAGCGTCGTGAAGAGGACCGCCGCGACACCCATGACCTCGGCCCGATCGCGCCGCACGCCAAAATTATCCATGCGGCCCTCCACGTCGAGCCGCAAAATGTCCCACAGCATCTCCCGGAGCCGGCGGAGATTCAAAGTGTTGAAGCCAGCCACACGTGGCCCTGAGGCCACTCGGGCAAGCGCTTCTGCGTTTCCTCCGCAGGCTACAGCAGCGCTTCGGCCAATCTGCATCGAGCCTCTAAGATGAGACCGCAGCACGGAACGGATATGCGATTGCAAAGCGCTGAAACCCTCGGGTGTAAACGGGCCGGCGAGATTAAATTGCTCCATCAGGCGCACCGTGCCCAGTGGTAGCGCGAATCCGCGCTCGACTCTTCGCCCTCGCAGAAAATTCATTTCCAGGCTGCCGCCGCCGAGGTCGAGAATCAGCCGCGGCGCAAAGCGCCCTACCGATACGGCGAATACCGACTCGCGTACGAGCCGCGCCTCTTCCGCTGCGCCGATAGCGACGAGTTCAATGCCAGTTTCGCGGTAGATGCGCGAGATCAAAACATCGCGATTGACGGCCTCGCGCATGGCGCTGGTGGCGACCGCCAGGTACTCGTCCACTTCGTAGCGGTCGAGCAAATTCCTGAAATGCAGGAAAGCTTCGACCGCACGCGACATCGTGCGAGGGTCCAGTCTTTTCCTTGTGAAGACGTTGTGTCCCAGGCGAACCGACCAGCGCGCGCTGGCAAGCTCACGTATCTCCGTGGCTGAACTCGCGCGCGCCACCACGGCACGGATCGCATTCGACCCCGCGTCCAGGGCGGCAATTACAAGTGGCGTCGGAGTTAACGGCATAGAGGAACACCCGGAAGAAGATGTCCAGAGGAAGGACTGGCCGGCCGAATTAGAGCAGCGAACCCCAACCGATTCAGCGACGCCTCCCAATCCCGAAGGAACTGTCCCTACAGAATCCGCGGACGGCAGCGCGTTCCGCCGTGATGCGGTCAGAATAACACTGCTCCGATAAATCAATATTAAATTTTGTTTACAGGGTTTTTTATAGTTACGGGCAGAAGAACGGCATCAGGACCGAATCGCCGCAAGGCTTTCGCGGCAGGCGGCGGCCTGTGCACCGTATATCCTCGTCGCTGTGCGCCGCGGAAACAAATAGCGCCTCGAATTGCGACGGGGGCAAAAGGATTTTCCGGCGTAACATTTCCTGAAAGAAGGCGGCGAAGCGGCGCGTATCGGACGTCTTAGCGCCGCTATAGTTCTCAACGGGGGCGGCCGTGAAGAAGAGGGTGAGCAATGATCCCGCGCGAGCCACTTGGCCGGGAATCCCCGCATCGGAGAGAGCTTGCCGCATCGCATCTGCAAGAATCTTGGCCTTTCGCTCAAGCAAATCGTAGAAATCAGCGGATGCAAGCCGCTTCAGGGTCTCGATACCCGCCCGCATCGCGAGCGGATTGCCCGACAAGGTGCCCGCTTGGTAGACCGGGCCGAGGGGGGCGATCTGCTCCATCAATTCTCTCCGCCCTCCATAGGCCGCGACCGGCAACCCACCGCCAATGATCTTGCCTAACGTGGTCAGATCCGGCTCGACGCCAAAGAGCTTTTGAGCGCCGCCGTAACACAAACGGAAGCCGGTGATGACTTCATCAAAGATAAGCAGCGCGCCATGTCTGGACGTTACTTGGCGCAATCCGGAAAGAAAGCCCTGGACGGGCGGAATTACGCCCATGTTCGCGGCGACCGGTTCAACAATCACCGCAGCGATAGCCTTGCCGTGTTTCTGGAAGAGTTGCTCGACAGCAGCGAGATCGTTGTAAGGCGCGTCCAGCGTGAGTTCAGCCAGCGCCTTCGGAACACCCGGAGATGCCGCGATGCCCAAAGTAGCAAGGCCCGAACCACCTTTGGTCAGAAAACTATCAGCGTGCCCGTGGTAGCCACCTTCGAACTTAACGATGAAGTCTCTGCCGGTCGCCGCGCGCGCCAAACGAACCGCGCTCATGGTTGCCTCTGTGCCGGAACTGACGAAACGCACCCGCTCCATCGAGGGCAGCGCTTTTTGCAGCATCTCGGCCAATTCGATCTCGAGCTCCGTGGTCATGCCGTAGCTCGTGCCGCGCGTCGCCTGCTCCGCCAAAGCCGCCGCTATCTCCGGGTGCGCGTGTCCCAAAATCAGGGCGCCCCAGGAGCAAACGAAATCCGTGTAGGCATTGCCGTCGACGTCCCAAACCTGAGCTCCCTGCGCGCGGTCGACGATCACGGGCACGCCGCCCACCGCGCCAAAAGCTCGCACGGGGCTATTGACGCCGCCGACCAGCACACGGCGGGCGCGCTCGAAGACCTTTTGCGAACGGCTGTGCTCTTTTTCCGGGATGCTTCCCACGAACCCAAGTGCTCCTAACTAAGGATCAAGGATTCAATCGAGGACTAGGATCCGCGCTAGCAGGCCTTGGTCCATCGCGCCACGTCCTTGGCATGATAGGTCAGCACGATCTGCGCGCCGGCGCGCTGAATCGACGTCAAAACTTCCAACACGATCCGCTTCTCTTCCAGCCAGCCGTTGCGGACTGCGGCTTTCACCATCGCATACTCGCCGCTTACGTTGTAGGCACCAACAGGGACGTCAAAGCGGTCCCGGACCTGGCGAATGATGTCGAGATAAGGCAGCGCCGGCTTCACCATAATGAGGTCCGCGCCTTCGTCCAAATCGAGCGCCACTTCGCGCAAAGCCTCGCGCGCATTTGCGGGGTCCATCTGGTAGCTGCGCCGGTCCCCAAACTGGGGCGCCGATTGCGCCGCCTCCCGAAAGGGCCCGTAAAATCCGGAACAATACTTCGCTGCATACGAAAAGATTGGCAGCTGAGAAAAGCCGTTGTCATCGAGCGCCCGCCGAATCGCCCCCACGCGCCCATCCATCATGTCTGAAGGCGCAACCATATCGGCCCCCGCTCGCGCATGAGAGAGCGCCTCGTCCGCGAGCAGTTTTAGCGTCGGATCATTGGCCACGTCGCCATTCTCGATCACGCCGCAGTGGCCGTGACTGGTGTACTCGCAAAGGCAGACGTCCGTGATCACCACCAGATTGAGTTTGGCGCGCCGAATGCCCTCAATGGCGCGTTGCACCACGCCGCTGGGCGAAGAAGCTTCCGACCCGTGCTCGTCTTTGTGTTCAGGTATGCCAAAAAGCATCACCGCGGGAATTCCCAGCCCCTCAACTTCGCGGCACTCCTCCACCAGTTGATCGGCGGACTGTTGGTAGACTCCGGGCATGGAACTAATTTCCACGCGGGTACCCTTGCCCGGCCCCACAAACATGGGATAGATGAAGCCACTCGTGGATAGGCGCGTTTCGCGGGTCATGCTGCGCAGGGCCTCGGTGCGGCGCAGCCGCCGCGGTCGTTGGGCTGGAAATGCCATGCTGCCTCCTCTTACAGGGCGGGTGTTCTGCGGCTGCCGCTTTTGCTTTCGAGTGCCGAAAAATGGCGCTCCAGCCCCGCTACCAAAGATGCCGTCGTTGCTTCGTCTGCCTCTATCGCCACCGGCAGGCCTGCCCCGCGAATTGCCCCCGCCGTCACAGGTCCAACCGCCGCTAACGCCAACCGCGAATCGTATTTGACCAGTAAGTCGGGTCCCATAAGCTTTTGAAATTCGTGGAAAGCCGATGGGCTAAAAAACGTAACGGCATCAACCAGTCCATCGCGTATCGCGTCAAGCAGGCTGCGATCAAATGCTTCTGGCCCAGCCGTTACGTAGGCTATGACTTCCGTGACCTTCGCTCCCGCTTTGCAGAGAGCGGAGGGTAACTCCTCGCTTGCGCGGTCGCTTCGGGGCAGTAGAACGCTTTTTCCCGAAATCACCCCGGAGAGTTCGGCAGCGAGTCCTGCCCCATTGAATTCTGCCGGCACGAGCGAAATTGGCAACCCTTCCTTTTCGGTGGCCAACCGCGTCGCAGAACCAACCGCCGCGACCTTGGTACGCCCCGTGTTCGGCCAGCATCCCACCGCGCGGCACCTAGCCAGGAAAAAGACCGCCGCATTCGCGCTGGTGAAAATTATCCAGTCAAATTTATCCAGTGATCGAATGGCCCGATCGAGATCGGCAGTGTCCTTGGATTCCAGGAAGCGCACCAAAGGGAGCGAGGCAACATCGGCGCCCAATTCCTCTAATCGCGCGCGCAACTCATTCGACTGCTCAGGAGCGCGTGTGATGACAATGCGCCGTCCCTCCAGGGTTCGGGATTTAACGGTGTTCAATGCCGCGCCCCGCAAGTTGCAGCAAACGGTCCGCGCCGCGATCAAGCAGCGCCGCGGCCACCGAGCGCCCCAGTTCCGTAGCATTCTCGGATGGCCCTCTACGGTTCTCTCGGATCGATTCGGTTCCGTCTGCCGAGAGCACGCACGCGTCGATAATCAGATTGCCCGATTCCGCGCGAGCCCAGACGCCGATGGGCACCTGACATCCGCTCTCCAGTCCCGCCAGCACGGCGCGCTCGGCTTCCACTGCCACTTGCGATGGCCGATGATTCAACTTCCGCATCGCGGCAGCAATCGATTCCTCCTGCTTCCGCGTCTCGATGCCGATGGCGCCCTGCCCCGCCGCGGGAAGGCAGATCTCCGGCGGCACGATCTCGCTGATCTGCTCCGCTTTTCCAAGCCGGTCGAGGCCGGCTTTGGCAAGGACGATCGCATCGTAATCGCCTTGCGTCAGTTTCGCCAGGCGCGTATCCACATTGCCGCGCATATCCACCATTTCGAAATCGCTGCGATAATGCCGCAGTTGCGCCTGCCGGCGCAGACTGCTTGTGCCGATGCGGGCGCCGGACGGCAATTGATCGAGCATCAGTCCGCCGCGCGAGATCAGTGCGTCGCGTACGTCCTCCCTCTCGCAGATCGCCGCGATCTCGAGGCCCGCGAGAAGAGTTGTGGGCACGTCTTTCATGCTGTGGACCGCCAGATCGATGCGCTCTTCGAGCAGCGCGTCCTCGATTTCCTTGGTGAAAACACCCTTGCCGCCGATCACGCGGAGAGAACTCTGGCGATCGCGGTCGCCCGAGGTGCGAATGACGACAAGTTCGGCGGCAACTCCGTGGCGCGCAAGTCCGGCGCGTACGAATTCCGCCTGCCAACGAGCCAGCGCACTGCCGCGGGTCCCGATTCTAAGCGAATTCAAGGCTTGCCCTGATCGAGGCGGAAGAGATCTCGCAGCGCTTCGAGGTTTTGGAGTTTGCGACGCAAATCGGGAATGGCTTTCACTTTTTCGGCAGGTTCTAGCAAGACGCGGTCGAGCAATTCCTCCATCAATCCACCGATACGCCGTTTGTCCTCGGCCGAGAGATGAGCTATGTCGTTGAGCCTCTCCCGCAGGAAAGCCTCGCGTTCCGCTCCGAGACGCGACCGCAATTCGCGCAAAACAGCGCCGGCCTCGACGCCGGCCTGCCAGGATTCAAACTTGGTTACGTGCTCCTCGACCAGAACTTCCACCTTGGGAATCTCGGCTTCTCGGGCGCGCTTATTTTGCTCCACGATCTCCTTCAGGTTATCGACGCCGTAAAGATAAACGTTGTACAGATCGGCGACGCCTGGCGCGACGTTGCGAGGCACGCCCAGATCGATGAACAGTAGGGAGCGATTCGAACGTGCCCCCATAGCGCGCTCCACGATCCCGCGCGAAATCACAGCTTCGGGACTGCCTACCGAGCAGACCACCATATCCGGCCAGATCAGCGCCGATTCCAGTGCGTCCCAGTCGAAGACCTCTGCCCCGAAACGCTCCGCTAGCTCGATAGCGCGCTGGCGCGAACGATTGGCGACGCCGAGGCGCGAGATGCCGCGGTCGCGCAAGTGCGCGACCACCTGTTCTCCTGTCGCGCCCGCGCCCAAGATCAGCGCCGAGTGCGACCGCAGGCTGCCGAAGATGCGCTCCGCCAGCTTGACGCCGGCGAAAGCCACAGACATTGGCCGCGCGCTGATTTGGGTTTCGGCGCGAACGCGCTTCCCGACCTCCAGCGCACCCTGAAACATGCGGTTGAGCACGGGGCCGGTGCCGCCATGATCCACCGCGATCCGATACGCTTCGCGTATCTGGCCGAGAATTTCGGCTTCGCCCAGCATCATGGAGTCAAGACCGGCGGCAACCCGGAAAAGATGCCGTACCGCCTCTCGATCGTGGCGGCGATAGAGGCTGCCATTCAGGACCTCGAGTTCAATTTTGTGGAAGGTTGCCAGGAAGAGTTCCATCGCGCCAGCGCTGTCCTCGGCCGATAGCGCTGATTCCGAAGGCACTCCGTACAGTTCACTGCGATTGCACGTTGAGAGCACCAGCGTCTCGGAAAGAACACCCCGCGAACGCAACTCTTCGGATGCGATTCGCGCAGCTTCCTGCGTAAAGGCCACGCGCTCTCGCAACTCCACGGGAGCCGTGCGGTGATTCAAGCCTATAAGGACAATCTCCACCGGCTAAGTTC
The DNA here is from genome assembly GCA_963804535.1 of uncultured Acidobacteriota bacterium. Lineage (GTDB taxonomy): Bacteria > Acidobacteriota > Terriglobia > Acidiferrales > UBA7541 > Palsa-189. The sequence goes on along the minus strand of CAWDQT010000017.1, from coordinate 39,620 downwards.
TCCGCCGCCCTGGAAGAATTGTGCTCAGCGCACGCATCAGAAGAACCGATGAAAGTTCGAAAGGTTGAGATTGACCACACTGTAGCTGAACAGCACAAGGACGAAGTTGAATACGCACAGGGCGGACGCTCGCGCACCACGCCAGGACCCCGTGCGGCCCAGCCACAGATAACCTGCATACACGGCCAGAATCAGAACCGTAATGGTCTCTTTGGGATCGCCATTCCAGTAATGGCCCCAGATTCGATTGACCCACAGCAGCCCAAACACGATCCCGACGAGCAGCGATGCGAGCCCCACAATTACGCTGCTGCGGCTCATCCGTTCCAGAGATTCGAGCGCGGGGAAACGCCAAACGATGCTTCCGAGGTGCCGGCTTCGCAGCAAGGCGTTTTGGACCAAATAAATCAAGCTGAGCACAAATGACAGCGCGAAAGCCGCGTATCCCAGCACATCTAAGGTGATATGCAACGCCAGAAGCGGCCCTTGGGCGGGCTGGGGTGCCGGAACTGATGCTCTGGTACCTTGCGCCAGCAAAAACACAGCAATGACGAAGGGCAGGACAAATGCGCCTACCGACCGATCTCTATGGAATAGCTCCAATCCTAGATAGGTGATCGCCAGCAGCCAGGCAAATAAAGATAGCGAGCCGTACAGATCATCGTAAGGTACCGTGTGTGCCAAGCGGGAGCGTTCCATCAGCGCCAGATAATGGCACGCCAACCCTGAGATCAGCAGGAGCGTACCCAAGCGGCCAAATAGGCGGCGCGCCGTGGCGAGAAATGCGATGTAGCCGCCAAGACTCGCGGCGTACAAAACGGTAGTCAGAAGAACCAGGTGATTCCTCATGGGGAAGGGTAACCGGCTCATTATACAGCGGATTGGCGTGTTGTGAAAAAAGCTCTATCGCGCAAATTGCGCCGGGCGGCATAGCCATTTGCCGCTCGCAATAGTTCTATTTTACAAGGATTTAGCCTCTGGAACGTCCTGTTAGCGACTTCGAGCGTCCTTGGTAACGTCGGTTACCACTGCGTTGTACTTGTCCATCACGCCGTTCACCAGGCCAACCGTTTGGTCGACATCCGGCTTCTCCGGTTTGAGCGCGGTTTTTATCTCGGCAACGCCCTTCTCGATGTCGTCGTAGGACTGCTGGGATCGCATTTTAATAAGGCTTTCGACGCTGGGCAGCTTGCCTTCAAAAGTCCCGAATGATTTGCGGGCCTTGGCAATCTCTCCAGCCTTCAAGGCCGGGCCCACCTCGCGGAGGTTGGCTCGAACCATGCGCAAACGAGCTACCTCGTCATACAGCGGATTAAGGGGAGCCGCTTTTTCGACCATAGCGATTGCTTCGTCGTATTTGGTGAGCATCATTTGCGCGTCGGCGAGCAACGCCGCCGAGTCAGGCTGAGGCGCCTTGAGTCCGTCGGCGATTTTGGCCTGCCAGTGATGTTCCAATTCGTCGTACATACCCTTGTCGCGGGTGTTGATGTACATCTCGATACCATTCCAGGCGGAGTCGTAGTCCTCGAACGCGGCTCTCGCCTTTGCTACATCTCCTTTCTTCAAGGCGGCGATCGTGTTTACCAGCGTCGGCCTCACAGCCTTGATGCCGGACACTTCGAAGCGCTCCTGACCCGCATAGCTGGCGCTACTCACAATCGCAAGCAAGCCGAGGCAGACGAGACAAGCAAGTTTCCTCATGGACGCAACTCCTTTCGTATCCGGTTCTATTTTGCGGTTGCCGTTCGCGGTTTATTGTACGTCCGCTGCCTCCCGGCAAGGCAAGCGACCCTATTTACTGCGGCCAGGTGGCTGCAGGATCGAGATTCACGATGGGTTGCGCACCGCCTGTCGGAACCTGCGGGCGCAGATACGGCCGCCCAGCCGTCTTGTGGCACGAGTAGCAATCCTCGAGCAGCATCTTGTACTGCATGGCAAACTGCTTGCTGTCCTTCATGTCGATAATGGTCTTGAGCTTGGTCAAGCTGCCCTTATCAATGCCGTCAAAGATATTCGCCATGTCCACGGGGTTGCCATCAGCCCCTTTCGGAGAAGGATTCACTCGCACTTCCCATCGCATGCGGTTGCGCATTTCGCCCAGATAGTAGTTCGCCAAGGGCCAATTCTTCTTATCGCCAGCGAACCAAATGTTAGCGGCGAACATGGCGACATCAACCATGGGGTGAGAATTCGGCGGCGTTATATCTCTCAGGTGCGTCACGTCCGCCACCAACGTTGCTTGGGTAACTGGCGGAACATTCTGTTGCGCTCTGGCAGCAGAGTGCTCCCAAGCCGAAACGAATAGACCACCCAGGATTGCGCCCAGCGCCAACAATCCTGCGCCGCGCAACCAATTAGGCTTTACCATGTCAGAATTCTCCTTCCATTGGGGATAGGCGACCGGGCCTATGGCTAAAAGGCGGCGTCATTATAGCCCCAGAAGATTATTGTGAGGCGATCAATTGGGTTGCGAACGTGAAGAGCACAACCACTTGGCAACCGGAGGTCTTCTTGGCCAAATCACCGCGAGCCAAGCTATTAACGCCCGCAACCTCGTCCGGTGCGGCCCATGGGCGAATTTGCTATCATGCGAAGGAACCGGTAAGCCCGAAGTAAATGTGGCAATTGCCAAAAGTTAGCTGAATGGAAGCGAAACCAACTCAGGTTATCTCCGCGCCCGAAAACGCCAGCCGCACTGCGCTCTTCTTGGCGGCCTGCCGTCGCGAGCCGGTGCCACGTCTGCCGGTCTGGATGATGCGCCAAGCCGGGCGCTACTTACCGGAATACCGAGCGCTGCGCGAGAAGTACAGCTTCCTGGAAGTGGCCAAAACTCCGGAGCTTGCCGCCGAAGTTTCCCTCCAGCCCTACCGGCGCCTAGGCGTCGACGCCGTAATCGTGTTCTCGGACATTCTGATTCCCGCGGAAGCCATGGGCGCGCCAATCGAATTAGGCGATGCGGGCCCCGTGATCACGTCGCCGGTTCGTAGTGCCGTTCAGGTACGGGCTCTCGCCGAGTTCGATCCCGAACGCGAAACGCGCTTCGTCGGCGATGCCATTCGCCTGCTCTGCCAATCTTTAGGTCCCGACGTTCCCGTCCTCGGATTCGCTGCCGCGCCCTGGACGCTTGCCTGCTACCTCATCCAGGGTGCTTCCCGCGACGGCTTTCCGGCTGCAAAAGCTATGCTCTGGAACGAGCCGCGTGTCTTCCGCGAACTGCTCGAAAAAATTGCTCGCGCGACAGCCGCATATCTCAAGGCGCAGATCGCCGCAGGCGCGGCTGCCGTGCAGCTCTTCGACACCTGGGCCGGCGAACTGGACGCAGCCGCATACCGCGATTTTGAGCTTCCGGCAACACAACTGCTGATCGAAGAGCTCGCCCCCGGTGATACGCCCGTGATTCTCTTTTCGAAAGCCTCGAATCACCTGCTCAGTTCTCTTGTTCGAACGGGCGCAACCGTGCTGAGCGTCGATTGGCGGATGGATTTGGCGCAACTCCGCGAGAAATTCGGAGACCGCGTCGCCATTCAGGGCAATATCGATCCGAGCGTGCTTTTCGCTTCGCCAAAGGCGATTGCCGGCGCGGTCAATCATGTCATCTCTCAAACGAAGGGGCGCGGACACATCCTGAACCTTGGACACGGAATTCTGCCCGACACTCCGGTGGAAAATGCGCTGGCCTTTATCCGCGCTGGGCAATCGGTGCCGCTCGCATGAGCGATTTGCACAATTCCGACCTCAATCTCGAACTCGAACGCGAGCGATTCCGCATTTCGCCCGAGTTTCTCGCGTTGTATAACCGCCCCGGGCCGCGCTATACCAGTTACCCGACTGCGCCGGTCTGGCGCGACGATTTCCGCGTGGCTGACCTCGAGCGCGCCTACGAACAGGCCGATTCCGCGCGCACGCCGGTTTCGATGTACATGCACCTGCCCTTTTGCGAGAGCCTGTGCCTGTTTTGCGCCTGCAATGTGGTCATTACGAAGGATCACAGCGTGGCGCCTCCGTATCTCGAAACACTCAAGCGCGAGATCGAACACGTCAGCGAAAGAGTGTCCCCTTCACGCCAGGTCGTGCAATTTCATTGGGGTGGCGGAACCCCCACCTACCTGACGCCCGAGCAGATGGAAGATCTATTCGGCTTCACCGCGGAGAAGTTTTCGTTCGCGCCCGACGCCGAAATCGGTATCGAAGTCGATCCGCGAGTCACCAACGGGCGGCATTTAGAGACGCTGCGGCGGCTCGGCTTTAACCGCCTGAGCATGGGAATACAGGACTTCGATCCCGAGGTGCAGCGAGCGGTAAAGCGCGTGCAGCCGCTGGAGATGACCTCCGAATTGATTGCCCACTCGCGCGCGCTTGGTTTTGAGAGCATCAACGTCGATCTGATTTACGGATTGCCTTACCAAACGGCGGGCCGCTTCGCGCGTACCGTAGACGAAGTGCTGGCGCTCGCGCCGGATCGGATCGCCTTATTCAGCTATGCCCATGTGCCTTGGATTCGCAAACAGCAAGGTTCGCTGGCCGCGTCTCTGCCGGAGGGCATGGAGAAATTCCGGATATTCTGCACGGCCATCGAGAAATTCCTTCACGCGGGCTATCAGTACATCGGCATGGACCATTTCGCCAAACCGAACGATGAACTGGCGGTGGCTCAAAAAAAGCGCACACTGCACCGCAATTTCCAAGGTTATACGACAAAGGCCGGCGCCGATCTGTACGGAATGGGCGTCAGCGCGATCAGCGCGATTGGTTCCACTTACGGCCAAAACTACCGCGAGCTGCCCCGCTACACGGAAGCCATCGACCGGGGCGGCAGCGCCACGATGCGCGGCTACCGGCTCAGTGAAGATGACCGCTTGCGGCGCGCCCTGATCACACGCCTGCTTTGCCACGCCGTCATTCGCAAAGACGAGATCGGCAACGAATTCGGCATCGACTTCGATAACTACTTCGCCCCGGAACTTGCGCGGCTGGATTCATTCGTCGAAGACCGGCTCATCGAGTTGGCTCCCGACGAAATCCGCGTGACTTTCCTGGGCCGCATCTTCATCCGCAATCTCGCCATGATTTTCGACCCTTACCTCGAGAAGCAGCATCTGGCCGAACAACCTCTCTTCTCGAAGACGCTTTAGTTCCCCCGCGCCTAGTGCCCGCCCTCTCCCAGATTCCAGTCATCGGCGGCGGAATTTCCGGGCTGGCGTGCGCGTGGCGCTTGAAACAACTCGGTCTGCCAGTGCTCCTGTTGGAGCGAAGTCCGCGCTTCGGCGGCGTCATCGATACCGTCGATCAAGATAGCTTCCGCTTCGATATTGGCCCGCAGAGCTTTATGAATACGCAAGCAGTCTCCGAGCTGATCGGTGAGCTTGGCTTGCGCGGCGAACTTCTCGAGGCCGACCCACGCGCTCCGCGATACATCCTGAACCATGGTCGCCTGGTGCCGGCGCCCTTGAGCCCACCGCAGCTCTTGTTGACGCCACTGCTGAGCGTCGGAACCAAGCTGCGCATTTTGTCGGAGCCATTTCGGCGCACTCGTCCTCCCGATGCGGACGAATCTATCGCCGCATTTGTCAGGCGCAAATTCGGCCCGGACCTGCTCGCGAATTTGGTGGCTCCCTTCGTTTCGGGAGTCTGGGCCGGCGATCCGGAAAAGCTGAGCCTGGCGAGCTCTTTTCCCAGCGTGCGCCAACTCGAGGAGCGCTATGGCAGCGTCATCCGCGGGCAAATGAAGCAGCGTCGCAAAAGTGGCAGCGGGCGGTCTTCGCTTTGTAATTTCCCGGGTGGGATAAAACGCCTGGTCGACACCCTTGCCGCAAAACTAGGGGATTCGGCGCTCACTGGCGCGGAGATCGTCACGATTCGCGGTTCGTCCAGCTCGAAACAGCGGACGTTCGAACTGACGTATCGGCTCGGCGGCGCAACGCAATCACTGAGTAGCACTGCTCTAGTTCTTGCCACTCCCGCCGACGACACCGCGCGCCTGCTGAACGGCATCGCCTCCGGATTCGGCGACTTACTCGGACGAATTGAATATGCAGGTGTCGCCCAGGTTTCCGCGGGCTACGGGCTGGAGCAAATTAACTACTGGAATGCCGAAAAAGGTCTGGAGGGGTTTGGCTTTCTTGTTCCCCGCGCCGAAGGATTGCGGCTGCTCGGAACCGTTTGGAACTCGTCGCTATTCGCGGAACGCTCCCCCACCGGAATGGCTACTTTCACAAGCTTTTTGGGCGGAATGACCGATCCCGAAATCGTTTCGAAAACGCCCGACCAAATCGCCGCTATCGCGAATTCGGAGCTCACTTCGATTCTGGGCATAACCGGCGAACCTGCCGGCCAGCACGTCTCGCTCTGGCAACGCGCCTTGCCGCAATACAACATCGGCCATCAAGGCGTCGTATCCGCCGTCCGAGATCTGACCGCTCGCACGCCCGGAATCTTTCTCGCCGGCAACTATTTCGCAGGGCCGTCAATCGGGGCATGCATCGAAAATGCCAATGAAGTCGCCCGCAACGTTGCGCGTTTCTGCTCCGCCGCGTAAGAGGCCCCTCACAACCGGCGCTAAGGCTTATTCCCCCGATGGGCCAAACGATACTTCCGCCGAACGAGCGCTTCCCGATAGCGCCGGCGGTCTTCCGGCGTTTTGCAAATCACCGGAGGCACCGGCTTAGGCCGATAATTCTCGTCGAGAGCTACGAAGGTTACGTAGGCGCTCGTGGTGTGCTTCCTTTCGCCGGTCAAAATATCCTCTGAAAATACCTTTACGCCGATCTCCATCGAAGTATGGAAGGCGCGGTTCAGACTTGCCTTCAACATGATTACCTCGCCGACGCGGATCGGATTCCGAAAATCGATGTGGTCCACCGACGCGGTCACCGCCATGGAACGGCAGTGCCGGTGCGCAGTAATAGCCGCCGCGATATCTACAAGGTGCATGACCCGGCCGCCGAGGATATTGCCAAAAACGTTGGCGTCCTGAGGAAGCACTACCTCCGTCATTTCCGTGCGCGAAGCGCTTACGGGCTTGCCCGCCAAATCCTGCGAAACCTTATTGCCGGCTCTCTTCGGCACCTTTCCTCCATGCGTCCCGCTATTTCTTCGCGCGAAATTTTACTTTCAGCACCGCTTCTTTCGGCCAGCCCGATTTTGCCGCGCCCACCCCGATTTTGCCGCTTCGACAATGACCGGCTATAATACGCGCTTGCGAGCACCCGCCCAACTCAAGCTATGACGCAACCCGCGAAAAAATCGCGCCGTCTCTTACTCGAGGAATTCCTCGCCGCAAATCCAAAGGACGCTTTCGCACGTTATGGATTGGCGATGGAATGTGCCAACCAGGACGATGCTGCAGCGGCGATAGAGAATTTCGACAAGCTCCTCGCCGAAAACCCAAATTACGTTGCCGGCTACTTCCAATACGGCCAGCTTCTGGCAAAGCTTTCACGAACAGCCGACGCCAGGCGCACCCTCAGCCACGGTATTGAAGCCGCTCGCCGGACCGGTGATCAGCACGCCGGCTCAGAAATGGAAGCCGCGCTCGCGCAGTTGGCGGCGTCGTAACCAGGCGTCATAATTCCCCTCGAAATTCCGCAGATGCGGCCCGCGGCGGCGCCGCATGGTGCTACAATTTCTGTAGCCGTAATGACCACCGAGCGCATTCCGCTTTTCCCCCTCACCGTTGTCCTCTTACCCGGGATGACTTTGCCGCTGCACATTTTTGAGCAGCGGTATAAGCGCATGATGAAGACGGTGATCGACGACGAGATCCCATTCGGCGTTGTACTTGCTCGCGAAAGCGGAATAGCCACCGTAGGCTGCACGGCCCACGTCCGCCGCGTCGCTCGTACTTATCCCGACGGACGCATGGACGTCGTCACTCTGGGCGAGTCGGCATATCTTGTCCGCGCGGTTCATAAAGACAAAGAATATCTGGAAGCGACCGTGGACATGATGCCGGAGGACCTTCAGCCCGGGCCCGCCGCCACAGCGGAGGAACTCATCACCTTGTTCATCGATTGCCATCTGTTGCTCCATGGCAGTCCTCCCGGTGAAGTTAATATCGATGACCAAGCTGACGGTCTGCTCGCTTATCGCATTGCCAGCGAGCTCCCACTTGAACTCGAAACTTTGCAGGAACTGCTGGAAATGCGCGTGGAAGCGGAACGGCGCTTAAAGCTGATAAGCCGTCTGAACCAGCTCTTGCCGCAATTGATTCAAATTCAGCAGATCAGGTCAAAATCCGCAACGAGCCATGGACCGAACTGAAACTGGCTAACGGCACGCAAATGGTCGGAGGAACGCCTCCAAGCGCGATTTTGCCATTCGGCTATAATGTGAGAGTCACACCGGCGCGATCATGTGCCAAACGCATTCCGATAAGAAGGGGACCATATGGCGAGTGAATCCGCAGCAACAAAAGCATCCACGATTGGCGAGTGGCGCCGCACGGCAGGGCCCGGCGGGGCCGCCGACCGTGGCGTCAAGGACGAGATGCGCTGCAACCTGCTGCGGAAACTCGAAACGCACGAGACCCTGTTCCCCGGCATTCGCGGCTACGAAGAGACGGTGCTGCCGCAGATCGCCAACGCCATCCTGGCCCGGCACAACTTCATCCTTCTCGGCCTGCGCGGGCAGGCGAAAAGCCGTATTCTTCGCGGATTGGTCAATTTCCTGCAGCCGGAGATTCCCTATATCGCGGGATGCGAAATTCATGACCACCCGCTGCATCCCATCTGCCGCTCCTGCCGCGAGCTTATCGCCGAGCAAGGCGACAACACCCCGATTGCCTGGCTTAATCGCGAAGACCGCTTCGTCGAAAAATTGGCTACGCCCGACGTGACCATCGCCGACATTATTGGAGACGTGGATCCCATCAAAGCGGCGCGGGGAGGACGCGATCTTTCCGACGAACTCACCGTGCATTATGGATTGCTGCCTCGCGCCAACCGCGGCATTTTTGCCATTAACGAATTGCCAGACCTGGCCGGGAAGATTCAAGTCGGGCTTTTCAACATCATGCAGGAAGGCGACGTTCAGATTAAGGGCTACCCGATTCGCTTGCCGCTGGATGTCCTTCTCGTTTTCACTGCCAATCCCGAAGACTACACCGCACGCGGAAAAATCATCACTCCGCTTAAAGATCGCGTTGGCAGCGAAATCCGCACCCATTACCCTGCGACCGTGGAAGAAGGCATGGCCATTACCGCGCAGGAAGCCTGGACGCAGCGAAACTCCGGCCACAAGCTCGTCACCCCGGACTACATCCGCGAAGTCGTGGAGCAAATCGCCTTTCTGGCGCGCGAAGACAAACGCATCGACCGCCGCTCCGGCGTCAGCCAGCGCTTGCCAATTGCCTGCGTGGAGGCCGTCGCCAGCAATGCCGAGCAACGTGCGGCGCGAAACAGCGAATCCCACGTTTCGGCGCGAGTGGCCGATATTTACGCCGCCATTCCAGCCATCACCGGAAAAATGGAATTGGAATACGAAGGCGAGTTGAAGGGAGCGGAGGCGATTGCCCGAGAACTCATCCGCTCGGCCATCGGCAAGGTCTACACGAAGTACATTGCCGACGCCAATATGCAGCCGGTGGTGCAATGGTTCGAAAATGGTGGCGAACTCAAGGTGCCTGAAAATGCGCCTGCCTCCGAGCAGGTCGCCGCGCTGCGCCGCGTGCACGGCCTGTTCGATCATCTCGAACGCCTCGGCACCAACGGCAAAGCCGATCCGGCGCTTGCCGCCGCGGCTGCCGAATTCATCCTCGAGGGGCTCTGGTCCCACAAGCGCATCAGCCGCAACGAAGAGCGCGGCTTCTACGCCGAGCGGCCCAAACCCGCCGAGCCGCGCGAGCAGTTCAACCGGCCGCCCCGGCGCCAATACAATTGAGGGAATTTCCGTGAAATACATCCGCTATTCGCGCTACACGGGAGAGCCGGCCGACTCCGTTGACATGGAAGAATTGATCAAGCGGCTTGGCGACTTCTTCCTGCAGAGCGGATTCGAGTCGCAATATTACGGCGTCTCCGAATTTGACCCGGAAAAAACGATGGAGGCGCTGCGACAGGCCATCATGCGCGCGCTTTCCGAAGGCGACCTGCTGCCCGAAGACTTGCTCGACCAATTGACCAAAGAAGGCTCGGCCAAGTCAGAACAGGAGCTGAAGGAACTGATAGATCGCCTGATCGAAAGGATGATGGAAGAGGGCTACATCAACGGGCCGCCGCCGCAAGTAACGCCGCCGCCGGACAAGACGCAGCGCGGGCAAGTGGGCGCTGGCCGCGACGCTCAGAACCAGGCCCGCTTTGAAATCACCGATAAGACCATCGATTTTCTTGGCTTCCGCACGCTGAAAGACTTGTTGGGCTCGCTCGGCAAAAGCAGCTTTGGACGCCACGACACTCGCGAACTGGCCACCGGCGTCGAATCCGGCGGCATTTCGCGGAAATATGAATTCGGCGATACGATGAATCTGGATATCAGCTCCACGTTATTTAACGCCGTGCGCCGCGAAGGCGCCAAGGTGCCCATCGTCCTCGATTACCCGGACCTTATGGTCCATCAGTGCGAATATCAAAGCTCCTGCGCCACGGTCTTGATGCTGGATTGCAGTCATAGCATGATCCTCTACGGCGAGGATCGCTTCACGCCGGCGAAACGCGTCGCCCTGGCGCTCTCCCATCTGATCCGCACGCAGTATCCCGGCGATTCCTTGCACCTCGTCCTTTTTCACGACAGCGCTGAGGAAGTCCCGCTGGGCGAATTGGCACGCGTGCAAGTAGGTCCCTATTACACAAACACGCGCGAAGGCCTTCGGTTAGCGCAGCGCATCCTCTCGCAGCAAAAGAAAGACATGCGCCAGATTGTCATGATTACCGATGGCAAGCCGTCCGCGTTGACGCTGGAAGACGGCCGCATCTATAAGAACGCTTTCGGTCTGGACCCGCTCGTCGTGACCCAAACCCTCGAAGAAGTTGCCAAGTGCCGCAAGTCCGGTATCATCATCAACACTTTCATGCTCGCAAGCGACTACAGCTTGGTGCACTTCGTGCAGAAGGTGGCCGAGATTTGTCGCGGCAAGGCGTACTTCACCACGCCTTATACGCTAGGCCAATATCTGCTCATGGATTACATGTCCAAGAAGACTCGCCACATCCACTGATCTGCAATTGCCCTCAAACGATGGCTAAAGTTCACGCCGGAAATAAAGCGCCCAATTTCGAACTGACGGACCTCGACGGCCAGCGAGTCTCTCTCCACGAAGCCTTGAAGCGCGGCCCTGTGGTCGCCGCGTTTTTCAAAGTCAGTTGCCCGGTCTGCCAGTTCACCTTTCCTTTTCTCGAGCGCCTCTTCAAAGCCTACGGATCTGATCGAACCACTTTCTGGGCCATCTCTCAGGACGACGCTCGTGATACGCGCGACTTCTGCGCCGAATATGGCGTCACCTTCCCTGCCCTCATCGATGACGACGGCTATCCCGCCTCTAATGAGTACGGCATTACGAACGTGCCCACTTTCTATTTGATCGCGCCCGATGGCTCGGTGCAGATCGATAGTGTTGGTTTTGGTAAGCAGGCCCTGGAGAAAATCTCGGGGGAACTCGCGCGCTATCTCGGCCGGCCTGTTGCGCCTGTCTTCAAACCGGGCGAGATCGTCCCCGATTCGAAACCCGGCTGACACTCCAAAAACTAGGCCCGGTCGGGCCTGCGCAATTCAACGCTATGCTTCTGCTTGTTCGGGAAACTTAGAGCGACAACGATTAAACGAAAGGCCGGGCCTGCTTTGGTGTGTAGAGCAGGCACTGTTTTGCTCGCGGATCACAGCGCCAGGCTAATTCTAAGTGCCTCGTCCACATCCTTCATAATTTTCGCGCTCAGTTGACCATAGATATCGCCAAGGCGAGCTTCATCGACAGTTCGAATTTGGTTACATAGGACGTAGCTATCCTTGTCCAGACCGCCTTCGCCTTTCGGGACAAGTATCCATATGGGGGGAGGTTTGCGAATGTGCTCGGCGCCTGTTATTGCCGCGACGATCACAAGCGGTGAATTTTTGTTTCCGATGTCGTTCTGGATGACGACGCAGGGCCGTTTCTTACGAATTTCTCGGCCGATTGTAGGATCAAGCCCGACCGCGACAACCATCCCTCGTACAACCTTGCCGGGCATTAGAGGTTTTCATTGTCCGAGTGTGCGAATTCTTCGGCGATTTGCCGGTCTAATTCACCGTGTGTGCGATACCCTTCTGCAAGTGCTTCTTCAAGTTCCGCTTTCTTTAGCCGTTCTAGGTAAGACTCGACGGCAGACCGAATCAGTTTGCTGCGATCGGTAGACAGTTGGGATGCCGCCTCTTCAGTTTGCTTGAGTAGCGTTTCAGAGAACTCTACAATCACCTTTTTTGTTGCACTTGCTGTACTCAAACGTTTCTCCTTACGCGATTCTGTTTGCCGTCCCTTCGGCAACACCCGTTCCGTTTTTCGAGTGTTATGCATATATCTTCCCTTCTATATACATAGACGAATATATTTTACTGCATGCTTATATGTGCTAAGTCTTATCTTACAGGCCCTCCCACAAATGTCCAGCGTAAACTGGAGGCTCTGTACTCAGATTTCCGTGAGATCTTCGATGGACTTCTTGTGCTTCGCGGGCTTGCGGCGCTTGTCGGGGATCACGCGTTCCGTCGGTGGAGTCCCTGCGGCCAACCGGGCGCGGCGTCGCGCTTCTTTTGCAGCGGTAAACTTCGTTTTGCGCTTCTTGCTGGCCATCTCAGCCTCACCACATTTGTCATTCTGAGCGAAGCGGCCCGAAGTTTTCTTCCCGGAAATCGTGCGTTTACGATTTCCGTTCGGGACGCGAAGTCGAAGCGCGCATTTTGCCGCCGACGTCTTTCGGCGAATCTCTCCTAGGTTTGGCCAAACGATTAGCACCAGCAGAAGAGTTGAATTTTAACTCTGTCTGCGTCGCTGCGGCTCTCTTTCGCGCCGCTCCTGCTTTGGCCTCGGGATAAGTCACTCGGCCATTTTCAATTCGCGCAAACGGCGTCAGGCTGTGAACGTCGCGCCGGCTACCGCTGAGGATATGCTCCACTGGAATCCCGCGCGCGACGAGCGCGTCCGCCAGGAGAGAGCGATGACAACGCCAGGGCACCGCCTCCGCGCACATGGCTGCGCAGCGTTTACCCTCGCATAACTCGAGAAGCCGCCGCAGGGCTTCCTCAAATTCCGCGGTCTGCATGTAATCCGCGTATCCACGAAAACCATCGTTCCGCCAGCCGGTGTTTATGGAATCGTGGCGCGGATGGCGCAAGCCGCCGAGCTCTTTAAGATGCACGTAGCCAATACCCTTATCCTCAAGCGATTTGGCTAGCGCCTCACTATTGAACTGCGGATTTCGTCGCGAACGAGGAATGGTTCGAATATCGACGAGCCGTTCGACTCCATGTTGCCGCAGCAATTCGATAAATTCGTCGATCGGACGCGTGGAATGGCCGATCGTCAGAATCGGCAGCGCTCCGCCGCTGCCAGACTTCAAGTCGCCCGGCGATTTTTGCGCGCGAGCCAATCAGCTCACTCCTCCAAACAGGCTGTAAAGCAGAATGACAAAAACGATCATCGTCAGAACAACGTAAAGGCGGTCTCCTTCGAGTGCAAAGGCGATCATGGAAAAAAGCACCCGCGACACCGGAGTGGCAATCAACAGCAATAAGCCGCATTGAATGATGGCGCGGCCGTCGCCGTGTAAAGCACCCCCGCCGACTTCCTTTAAACTCCGCAGGCTCGCTCGTTCAGGGTCAAAGTTTTGATAGTTCACCGGCACGCGTCCATACCGCACGGCGTACAAAACCCCGCCGATCAAAACCACGATCCCCGAAATGATCACCCCGGTTTGCAGAAGAGTTCCCAGTATTCTCTCCACTCGCTCGTCATTCCACTTGGATAGAAACCCGTTCGTTCGGGATACATTCGACTCCGCCATTTAAAAGCTCCCTACTATGCCGCCATAGATCATCTCCACGCCCAGAGCCGCGATAACCAAGGCAAAAATTGCTCTCAACCAGCTCGTCTTCGCGCGAACCAACAACCGTGTGCCAATCGCCGAACCCGCCAGCACTCCCAGAACCACCGGCATCGCCAAACCCGGAGCGATGAACCCGCGCCGCAAATAGATTCCTGCACTGGCGGCCGCCGTCACGCCAATCATGAAGTTGCTGGTGGTTGTGGATACCTTGAACGGTATGCCCATCACTTGATCCATCGCCAGAACCTTGAAAGCGCCGGACCCGATACCCAATAGGCCCGAAAGTGTGCCAGCCCCGAACATCATCCCAAAGCCTGCCGGGATGTGGTGTACCTGATATTCTTCAGGCCCCTGAGCGGTGGGATACGACGAATTTAATTTCAGGCGAACTGCGAGATCATCCGGCCGACCGCTGGTCTTTACTGAGTGCCTCCTCAATACAGAAAGGGCCGCGGAAATGATCAGTACGCTGCCGAAGACGATCGCGATGATGCCTGTGGATAGCCTTGTCGTGAGATAAGCGCCGAACAAAGCTCCGAGCGTGGTAGCAATCTCCAGGAACATCCCGATGCGAATGTTGGAAAATCCTTCGCGCACGTAAGCGGCCGCCGCGCCGGAAGAGGTTGCGATAACCGAGATCAGGGAAGCGCCGATAGCGTAGTGGACGTTCACGTGAAAGGCCACCACAAGTAGCGGCACGATCACGACGCCGCCGCCCAAACCGGTCAGCGCGCCGAGCAGGCCGGCCACAATCGACCCGGCGAGAACCAGCGGAAGAAAAACGAGTGTTGTCACGCGAATAGGATGGAACCGGGCGTCATCAGAGCCAATTCAGCGGCGAGCCAGCCAGGAAAACAGGGCTAGCCTCCCTTGGCCAGCAAGATCGCAAAGAGAACCACATCGAGCAAGGCCATTACCGCCACCGCCAATTCCAAGACGAACGATCGCGCTTCATTGAACTCGGCCACCATGAAATCGTAGAGTTCGCCCATGGTCCGCAGCTTCTCATCTACGAGGTTACGGTATTCGTTCACGCCCAGCCGTGCTGCGGCGATGCGATAGACTCTTGCGTAGTAGACGTCGCTCACAAACTTGATGGCGTTGTCGACCCGTTCGGTCAGCTCCATCACGTCTAGCCGAATGGTATTAAATCTCTCCGCCTCGCGCGGCAAGCTCCAGCGCTGCAGGAGAAGATTCCGCTTGGTTTCGAGAGCGTCATAGACATCCGAGAGAAGCCGCGTCATCAGGCCGTCGTAATAGCGAAATTCCAGGAGCTGCATTTTGGCATATTCGAGCACCTGAAAAGTCGCGGTGGCATCATCAGCGCGGTCGTAGATGACGGCCGCCGCGGAGCCCACGACCACAAGATCGGTGGGATAGTAGGAGATACTCGCTTCCAAAATCTCCTCAGAAAGTTTAGGGGCCAGCGGCGTGAATTCGCCGCGAACCAACTGCACGATCTCGGATGCATAATTGGCTAGGATCTCGGAGGCCTGGGCTGCTTCTCCCCCAACCTTGATCGCGTGCGCGAGATTTGTAATGAAGTAGGACTCGGAGAGCCAATCCTGCGTCGGCCGGATGACCGCCGGGGCCACTTGCTCCAAGTGCCGCCGTCCGATCTCACGGGCATGAGAATCGATCTCCGAGGCGTCTATCCACCTCGAGGCTTGCGCAAGGACGGTGCTCCACTCGCCTTCAAAGGGAACTTCGAATTGCACTACGAGGACCGCGAAGGAGTAATACTTGATCGAGCAGGCGACCCTTTGCCCACCGCCCAAGTTGAGGGGTTCCACATGCTCGATGATAGGCGCTTCTTCGAACCGCACGTATTCTGGAGTTCGGCGCGGGAACACGCCCTTGACTGGTCCACCGCGGGGCCCAAGCAATTCCCGAAGCCTTCGAAGATCGATGGCCTCGCCAACATCGTAGAGGAAGAGCAGCCGGAAACACCCGCGCAAGAGCACGAGATCTTTTAGCATGAAAGGGACCAGGAACCTACGTGCTCATGGTCCAATCCCCGAGGATGGCGCCCTTTTTCGAAAGTTATAAGGTCAACAGCAGTCTGATTTTTACGCCGCCCCGACTGACTTGGCTTGCACCGGTATGTTCTTCCCGGCTAGCTTCGGCGCGGTAAGTTCGAGAATCCCGTTATTCAGGGTCGCGGTGGCACGCGAGGTGTTCACCTCAACCGGCAGCTCGACCGATCTCAGAAGTTCGCTCGAGCAGCGCTCGCTGTAAAGCACATTTCCCTTCTTTTGCTCGCTGCTCGATTGCTTCTTGCCGCTAATGGTCAGCCGGCGGGGCTCCAGGCTTAACTGCAGCTCATTGGCGCTGAATCCAGGGACTTCTGCGTCTATTGTGATCGCATCTTCAGATTCCCTGATCCGGACGTGGGCAGGATGGAGCACCTCGGATTCCGCCTTGAACCAATGATCAAGATCACGGCCAACGATTCTGCCATCGCCTTCAAATAGCTCGAACGCGCGACGCGAAATTGCGTCGTACAATTCATTCATTCGATTGTAGATCGCTTGGGGCTCAACAAACCTTGGTGTCAGGGTCGCCGACGAGCTTCCCTGAATGGCAAGACTCCTACCGCTCGATTGTGACACTGGTGCTATTTCGGCCATTCAACTCTCCTCCCTTGCGACTTGCAGAGTCGCAACCTGATTTGGCCTCCGACTGAGGTGTCGGCTGGGCTCATTCGGGGGCCTCACGCCGATAGTCCTCCAGCATTCGGGAAAGAAGAATCGGGGAAACCTGGTATTTCACCCTGCGCGCTGAGTCTCGTGATCGACTCTTTGGCAGGGATAGGGAGATATCAGGAGGATCCGAGTCCCAGGCCCTTGCCCGATGCTTTCGTCGCTGCCTTTCGGCCGAGTTCAAACCCCTTTTTCTCAGCGACCCTTAAAATGACTCGGCTATCATCATAGTGTTATGCACTATTTCGCTCTTGCCTGCGATTTTGACCAAACCTTGGCCGACATGGGCGTCGTGGCCAAAAGCACATTGGGCGCGCTCGAGCGGCTACTCGCCTCGGGCCGCAAGCTTCTGTTAGTGACCGGCCGGCAACTCGATGACCTGCTGCGAATTTTCCCGCAAATCTCGATGTTCGATAGGGTGGTGGCGGAAAATGGCGCTGTTCTGTTCCGGCCGGCCACGGGAGAAACGAAACTGCTCGCCGAGGCGCCTCCACAGGCATTCATCGACGCCCTACACCGCCGGGGCGTAGCGCCATTATGGAGGGGCTTGGTCGTTGTGGATTCTCGGGAGCCCGAGGACACCAAAATTCTTGCCGTCATTCGCGACCTCGGTCTGGAACTCCAGGTCATCTACAACAAGGGCGCGGTCATGGTTTTGCCTTCGGGAGTCAATAAAGGTACAGGCCTGCTCGCCGCGCTTTCCGAGATAGGTCTTTCCCATCACAATACCGTCACGATGGGCGACGCTGAAAACGATCATGCCTTGCTCAACGCCGGGGAATGTGGCATCGCCGTTTCCAATGCCATTGAAACACTCAGACAGCGGGCCGACTTCACCTGCAGCTCACCCGACGGCAAAGGCGTCGAAGAAATTATTGATCGGCTTCTCCTGGACGATCTCCGCGGAGTGCAAAACCGGCTCATGCGCCAGCCGATTCTCCTGGGAACGGCGGCCGACGGGACCGAAGTCTCCATCGATTCGTTTGACTCCAGCTTCGTGATCGCCGGGCCATCTTCCAGCGGAAAGTCCACCGTCATGATTGGGCTGCTCGAGCGGCTGACGCAATCCGATTTTCAGGTTTGTCTGATCGATCCGGAGGGCGATTATTCGCACCTCGAAAATATCGTCACGCTGGGTAGCTCGGAACGCCCTCCCAACATCGCGGAAATATTTCAGATCCTCAATAACCCGAAATCATCCCTGATTGTGAATTTGCTGGGACTTCCCCTTGCGGATCGGCCGCTCTTCTTTGCCAGTCTCTTCCCCAAACTGCTGGAACTTCGCGCCAAGACGGGGCGCCCTCATTGGATCATCCTGGATGAGGCCCATCATCTTTTGCCCCGAGAACGCGGCCAGGCCATTGCCGTCATACCACAGGAACTGAGCGGATTCATCCTGATCACGGTGCATGTCGAATCGGTGCTCGAGGCCGCGCTCAAGTCCATGACGGGAATCATTGCCGTCGGCGCATCGCCGGAGGAAACGATCCGCCATTTCAGCAGTGCCGTGGGCGTGCCTCCGCCCGTCTACAGCCCTCTGCCAAACCGCCCGGGCGACGTCTTCGTGTGGCTCCTTGGCGGCTCACATGGCCCGCTGGCCGTGCGCGTCCAGCCTCCCAAAAGTGAAATTCGCCGCCACCGCCGCAAGTATGCGGAAGGAAAGCTTGGTGCGGACCGCAGCTTTTTCTTTAGAGGACCGGGCGGCAAGCTCAATCTTCGCGCGCACAACTTGAATATGTTCATCCAGATTGCCGAGGGTCTGGACGACGAAACCTGGCTCTACCATCTTCGCAAGGGCGATTATTCGCAATGGCTGCGCGAGGCCATCAAAGACGAAGCACTCGCCAGCGAAGTGCGCGAAATCGAAAAAGACGGCAAGGAAGGGCCGCAGAAGACTCGCTCGGCCGTTATCGAAGCCATTAATCGGCGCTACACCCGCTCCGAATAGGTCCGAATCGCTCGGGACCGGCTGTTTTCCACGGTCTAGGGCAAACGCCAATCACAAATACTGCAAACGCCCTATGACGATGGTCTCGCCAATCTGCGTACCTTGTGGGCGGGATTTCACCCCCGTGGGCGGGATTTTCACCCCGTCACGACACAACCCAAAGGAGCGAATCAATGGCTAAAAAGTCTCCAACCAAACGAGCTTCCACTCGTTCTACGCGCCAGACCGGCCGCAGCCGGAGCAGCAAGACACAGCCGGGCCGCCAAAAGCAATCCGAGTCCCAGGCGCACCGAAGCGAAGAAAATATGGACATGGAGGAGGAATAACCGCCTCCGCCCTAAGTTAGCTTGCGCAAGCGGCGGCGAGAGCCATCACTTCCGCGAAAAGGCTGCCCACAGGATGCGCTTTTCGCGGCAAATAAAGTTGAGCTTTCGCCGCCTTCCAAACTTCAGGCGATTCCCTTCTGCTGTTTCCGCTCCTTTGCTTACCGCGATGCATCCTTGAACTCGACGACGCCGGCTCCCGGTATCTGCGGGTGCCGCACCCTTCGGTTTCAAGGGTGCGGTTTTTCTCCCGCTTCTCTTTACCGCCGTGCATCGCTCGCCTGTGATATAAACGCATTCGCGGCTGCTGTGGAGGTGTAATCGTGCGCAAATCCAAAAAAGGCTCGCCCAAAGCGTCGCCCAACAAAGGGTCCATAGACCGGCGCGCATTCCTCAAAAGCGCCGCCGTAGGCGCCGCTGCATTGGCAGCTAACCCCACGGCCTCACGCGCGCAGCAGATCGAAGCTCGCAATGCGCCTCCGCCGCCCCTGCCGGCGGAAGCCGAAATCGGCACGCCGGCGAAACTCGACGTCCTCACTGAGACGCGCTCCGGCTCCGATTTCATGGTCGATGTCATCAAGTCGCTGGGCATCGAGTATGTCTGCTCCAATCCCGGCTCGAGCTTCCGCGGCCTGCATGAATCCATCATCAATTATGGCGGCAATAAGAATCCCGAGTTCATCACCTGCTGCCATGAAGAATCGTCCGCCGCGATGGCTCATGGCTACGCCAAAATCGAAGGCAAGCCGCTGGCGATACTTGCTCACGGCACCGTCGGACTCCAGCATGCGTCCATGGCCATTTATAACGCCTGGTGCGATCGCGTTCCCGATTTACATCATCGTGGGAAATATCGTCGATGCCACCAAACGCATCGGTGCTGTCGAATGGGCGCACAGCGTTCAGGACGCCGCCGTCATGGTGCGCGATTACGTTAAGTGGGACGATACGCCCGCTTCCCTGCCCCACTTCGCGGAATCGGCCGTGCGCGCCTACAAAATCGCTATGACGCCGCCGACATTGCCTGTCCTGCTCGTCGCCGACGCCGAACTGCAGGAAAATCCCATCCCCGATAATCTCGCGGTGCACATCCCCAAACTCGGACAGTTCACGCCGCCTGAAGGCGATTCCGCCGCCATCGCCGAAGCCGCGCGCATGCTCGTGAACGCGCAAAATCCTGTGCTGCTCGCTGATCGCCTCGGGCGCACGCCTGCCGGCATGAAAAACCTGATCGATCTCGCGGAAGCTTTGCAGGCGCCGGTCATCAGCCGTCCGGGCCGCATGAATTTCCCAAGCCGCCATCCGCTCAATCAAACGGATCGCGCCAATGCCTTGATCCGCGAAGCCGACGTGATCCTTGGGCTGGAAATGAGCGATTTCTGGGGCAATGTAAATAGCTTCCGCGATCAGATGCGCCGCACCTCTGAAACGCTCATCAAGCCCGGAACGAAGCTCATCAGCATCAATTCCGACGATCTCTATACGAAATCCAATTACCAGGATTTCGACCGCTTGCCCGAAGTGGATTTGGCTATCGCTGCCGATGGCGAAACGACGCTTCCCGCACTCACCGAAGCCGTCAAGCGCCTCTTGACCGACGACAAGCGCCGCGCCTGCGAAGCTCGTGGCGCGCAGCTCGCCAAGGCGCACCAGCAAACTCTCGCGCGCGATCGCGAAGCTGCCGCCGTCGCCTGGGATGCCAGCCCGATCAGTACCGCGAGATTGTGCGCGGAACTATGGAACCAGATCAAAGACCGCGACTGGTCGCTCGTTTCTACGACCCCGTTTATTAGCAATTGGCCGCAGCGGCTGTGGAATATGGATAAGCACTATCACTACATCGGCACGCAAGGCGGATACGGCATCGGCTACGGCGCGCCCGCCGCTGTTGGCGCGGCGCTCGCCAATCGCAAATACGGCCGGCTCTCGGTGAATATCCAGTGCGATGGCGATCTGATGTATGCGCCCGGCGTGCTCTGGACCGCCGCGCATCATCAGATTCCGCTGCTCAGCGTGATGCACAATAATCGCGGCTATCATCAGGAAGTGATGCAGGTGCAGATCATGGCGGATCGCCGCAATCGCGGCATCGATCGCGCCACTATCGGCACCACCATCGCCGCGCCGAATATCGAATACGCCAAGCTGGCGCAGAGCATGGGCATGTATGGCGAAGGGCCGATCACGCGATCCCAAGGATCTGGGCCCAGCGCTGAAGCGCGCGCTCGAAGTGGTCAATCGCGGCGAGCCCGCCGTCGTAGACGTCGTGACGCAACCGCGCTGACGGTTTTGCGGATGCCCCATCCTTCGCGTCTTACAGCGCCGGCGCAGCTTGCACTTTGAAGAGCGACGCGAAGGGTGGGAATGAAGTACGGAGGCTGAATGAGACCTGGTGAAAACCTGCGCATATGGCGAGGCCTGTCCCTGCGGCTGCTGCTCGCGATACTCGTCGCGTCATTTGCTGCGTCGCAAACCGGCGCGGCGCAGAACCAAGCTGCTCGCGCGCAGAACGCGCCAGCGGGCAACGCTCAGAAGGGCAAAGACGCGTTCGCGGCGCACATGTGCGCCACTTGCCACGGCCCCGAAGGCCAGGGCGCCGTCGGTCCCACGCTCGCTCCGCCGCCGCGGGCCTTGCCCGATTTCACGCGATACGTTCGTCAGCCCGCCGGCAAAATGCCGCCGTTCACGCCGCAAGCTGTCTCCGACGGCGAGCTCGCCGATATTTATGCTTTCCTGCAATCGGCCAATCCGGCTCCGCCGAGCAATCTGTCGAGCCTTACCGGCAATACCCAAAACGGTGGCCGCATTTACGTTGCCGATGGCTGCTACGAATGTCACGGCCGCGTAGGCCAGGGGTCGCAGTCAACTGCCGCGCCGCGCATCGGTCCTCCCGCGCTCACGATTGACGCCTTCGCGCGCTACATTCACGCGCCCACCGGCAATATGCCTCCGTACACAAGCAAAGTCGTCTCGGACCAGGACGTCGCCGATATCTACGCGTTCCTGAAATCCCTGCCACCCGCTCCTGCAGCCAAAGACATTCCGCTGCTGAACCAATGAGCCCGGCAAACATTAACGGCTATCGCCTGCGCTCCAAGCGCACCGCCGTCTTGATTTCAGCCTGCGCGCTTCTCGGAATTGCGGTCGCGAGTGCGCGTGCGCCGCAGGCCAAGAAAGACAGCATTAAGGTGGTGACTTCCGGAGCGTTCACGGCCGCCTATCTGGAATTGGTTCCGGAGTACGAACGCGCCACGCACAACAAGCTTGTGACCGAGTTCGGCCCCTCCATGGGAACGACGCATAACGCGATTCCTGTGCGCCTCGGACGCGGTGAAGCGATCGACGTCGTGATTATGGCCGCGCCTGCGCTGGACGATCTGACCAAGCAGGGCAAAATCCGAGCGGACAGCCGCGTGGATTTGGTGCAATCCAAAATCGGCATGGCCGTAAAAGCCGGCGCGCCCAAGCCCGACATCAGCACCCTGGACGCGCTCAAGCTCACGTTGCTGGCGGCAAAGACGATTGCGTATTCCGATAGCGCCAGCGGCGTCTATCTTTCCACCGAGCTATTTCCCAAGCTCGGGATTGCCGATCAGATCAAATCCAAATGCCGGAAGATTGAAGCCGACCCGGTTGGTGGAGTCGTCGCCTCCGGAGAAGTAGAAATCGGATTCCAACAGATCAGTGAGCTGCGGCCCGTGAAGGGCATCGATATCGTCGGAGAGTTGCCGCCCGGCGCGCAGAGGGTCATCGTTTTCGCAGCAGCCATCCCGACAACATCGAAACATCCCGAAGCAGCCAAGGCGCTAATTCAGTGGCTCGCCTCGCCCTCCAACTACACCCTCATCCAGAAGACGGGCCTGGAGCCAGTCAGACGTAAATAAACGCGAAGTTGTCATCTATGTTTTCCTTAGAATCGGTGCTTCCCGCCCACCGCGAAAGACACCCGATTACTCAACTTACTCAACCAGTAGATGGGTCGGCTCTGGAACGGCGGCGTCCGCACTAAAAGGCTTGACTCCTCGTCATATTGCCGAATAGGATTCGGCTGCTTCCGGCAAGTAAAAAACGGTTTACCTCGTTTTTAGGCCTCTGCTGCGTCCCTAAGGGTGTAATTCGTCAGGGAGGACGCCAATGAAACGACTACTCCTGCTGATGTCTCTAGCTCTCGCGTCTGTGATCTCCTCCGAGGGCCAGCAAACTCAGCAACGCGCCTCCTCTGATTCAAATTCTAGCGCTAGCCAACAACAGGATCTCGTGCAAGTCATTAAACAATGTGTGGATTCGGTGGTCTTGATCGAAGTTAGGGACACATCGGATAAGGTCATGAGAACGGGGAGTGGCTTCGTCGCTAGCCCGGACGGAAGAATTGTGACCAATTACCATGTTATAAAAGATGCGCCGTCGGCATATATAAAGCTGAACAACGGCGCGTTTTTCAAAGTGGATGGCCTTGTGGCCAGCGACGCCGACGCGGATGTTGCGATCATCAAGGTTGCTGGCAATAATCTTCCCGTACTCGTGTTTGGCGATTCGGACAAAGCTTCGGTGGGGGAGGCAGTCATCGCTATTGGCAGCCCGCTGGGCTTGGCGAACAGTGTCTCAACTGGAATCATCAGCGGACTGCGCGATGATTCCGGGCGCAAATGGATTCAGACGACCGCTGCGGTATCGCCCGGAAACAGCGGTGGTCCCTTGACCAACTCCGGCGGACAGGTCCTCGGTATGGTCACGATGAAGGTCGTTGGCGGAGAGAATTTGAATTTTGCTATTCCGGCGAATACGGTCAAGAACCTGCTCGCGTTCGCTGGATCAGAGGTCAAGCCACTCGACGCCACCTCCCATGACTTCAAGTTTGCACCTGGACAGAAAGTGTACGTCGTTACCTCTCCAGTTAGCATGGAGAGGAAAGCAAACGATCAGTTTATGAAAGACCGTCAATTCAAGGTAAACAACGGCCTCAGGGGCGCCGACTTCGTTTTCGTGGTCCTTTTGGATGAGTCCGTATATCCGGAAGAGGAACTAGCCCTTGTAGTTCTGCCAGCGGATTTTTCCCAATACCGCGCGGATTTGATTGCCCTCCAGGACCACGCGCTCTGGCGGGGAGGCGGCCCACTCCGCGCATTTACATCTGAATCAAAGAGTCTCGTCCGCAAGTTCGAGCAAGCGGTTCTGCCACTCTCACAAGATAAACAGAATCGTTAGTTTTCGTCCGCCTGGAGCGCAGGAAGCCTAACCAGAAATTCTCTGCAACTGCTCCAGGAAGTAGCCGCGCCAGCTTTCTGGCAAAGCCTGCAGCCGTGAAGCCCGCAGCAACATTTCGCGATCGTTTTTCTCCGAAGCGTACAGCTTGTTAATGTCAAAAACTGAGAGGCTGTTGGCGTCGCGACTAAGGAGCTCGATGGAGTCTCCCGCCTTAACTTCGCCTTCCTGGGCGACCGCAAAGTAAAAGCCAGAACGGCCACTATGCAGGAAGCGCTTGACCATCTCGGGCCTTCCGAACCTGATACCCAGCTTGTAACAAGGCGAGCGCGGCTGCGTGACAACTAATTCCGCCGTCCCGACGCGGTAGCGATCTCCGATATACACAGCGCTTTCGTGCAATCCCTCGGTCGTCAGATTTTCTCCGAACATTCCCCAAGGCAGCTCGTCCTCCGCCAGTTCGCGACGCCAGTAATCGTAATGTTCCGCGGGATAGCCATAAACAGCTTTGTGAGGTCCGCCATGCACTGATAAATCCGCTTGCCTATCTCCAACGAGGTTTAAGCGCTCCACACGGATGGCGCCCGAGACGGCGTGTTTGAATATGCCCGTGCTCACGCTGCCGCCGTTGACGGCGACTTCACGGGGTAGCCCTACGTTAACGGAGATAAGCTTCATATCCGCATTCGATGGGCGCACAAGCATGCCGGATTCATCGGTTTTCATCTGGGCGCCCACAAATCGGTCTCAAATTTCAAATCCAATCGATGAGGATGGTATATGATGCCGCTCCTAGGGAGAACACTATGAAAAGAAAGTACGTTGGCTTTTTTGTTCTTTTTGCACTTCTCGCCGCCGTCTGCGGTTGGGCTCAGGCGGATAATTCCAGCCCAACCAAAGTGGAGGGAAAGGGCAAGTCCACCTCTTCCGGGCTGCAATATTGGGACCTCAAACAAGGGACAGGAGCCACTGCCTCCACCGGAAAAACCGTGAGCGTGCATTACACCGGTTGGCTGGCAAAAGATGGCAAGAAATTCGATAGCTCGGTCGATCGGGGCCAGCCATTCATGTTTCAGCTCGGAGCCGGACAGGTAATCAAAGGATGGGACGAGGGAGTATCGGGAATGAAAGTAGGCGGCAAGCGGCAGCTGCGCATTCCGCCGGACCTCGGATACGGAAATCGCGGCGCCGGCGGAGTCATCCCTGCCGAACGCCACACTTATCTTTGACGTCGAGCTCCTCGGAGTCAAATAGCCGCGCCTTCAGCGCACGCCCGCGAGCGCGACGAGGAAGCCGAATCCACGCTGCATGCGGCGCTGCCGGAAGCTGAAAAAGGGAGGGGGTACCCCCCTCCCTTTTTTGCGCAAGTGCTCATTACAGGAAACTTAGTGGCCTCTATGCGTGCAATTGTTGTATGAACAATTGCGCGCAACTGTTGGCCTAATTTCGACGCTGAATCGACGCCCAGGAGCAGCTCACCAAAAGCAGATCCCTCGCTCGCATCCCAACGGCGCGCACCCGCAGCGCCGCGTTGGGAACGGCACCTCGCTCGGGATGACAACGTCTTCAAATCGGAGTCCCTTGAGACGATGGCACGGAAAGCATTTGCCACTTCATTCGAAAAGACGGAGGCTGAGAATTCAGCCGGTCGGGGAGGGTTGATTTTTGAAGGGCAATTGTCAAAGCCGCAGCGCAAAGCAGGCGTATATGTATTCTACCGCACGAGTAAAGAGGCTCTTAAGAGAGATCCCTCGCTCCGGATCTTCGCTCGGGACGAGCATCCTGAACGGATGCTCGTTTTACCGTGCGAGTAAAGTAGCGGACCACTCGTCCAGAATCACTTGAATCATGATCGTCCCGGCGGTAAAGGGCGGTATTGAGCTCACACGAAACACTTCCTGCTCATTGCACCACTGCCGGGCGCTGCCCCGCACTGCAATCATGAGAGTGACACAGAGGAGGCGACGGAAGGCCAACCCAGCCCTCCCCTCTTTGCAGCGAGTCGCTGAAACACTCGCCGGAAGAAATTAGAAGTTGACCCGAATCCCAAACTCGATCGTGCGCGGGAGAGTTCCTTCCGTCGAAAGCTGGCCAAAAGTTTGTGGGCTCTGCCCGCGATGTTGAGGTTCGGATCCAACAGTTGGTTGTGGTTCAGAACATTGATGAAATTGAACGAGGCCTCCGCACTGAAGCGCTCCGTAAATCGGATGTTCTTCTTTATGCCCAGGTTCACATTCCAGTAGGGCAGCCCGCGGAATTGGCCAAAGCCGCCGCTGTTATTGTCATAACCCAGAACCAGCGGGCGAACATTGTTAAACACCGCCTGTGGGTTCGCGAACATGTCCGCGATACCCCCAACGTTGTGAACCGAGGCGCTTGTCCCGGCATTTGAGGTCAACACGCAGTTTGCGTTCGTGAAGTCAAAGAGGCTATCCCCGGAGCCAAAATCCTGCGAGCCACTGTATCCTTCGCTACCAAAATTACCGGCGTTGGTGAGGCAAAAATCCGGAGCGCCGCTTCCCGCTGTGAAGATCGGGGAAAAGGTCCAGCCACCCAGAATGTGTCCCACGATACCTTGCTGACCGCGAAAGAATGGCGGCTGGTAGACCAGGAAGAAGGTATCCACGAGCTTGCGATCAAAGGCTTGCGGACCGTACTGCCCGGTCTAAGTCGAAGGGATCAACCGCGGTTATCCTCGCTAGTAGCCTGAATCTCGGCTCCTGTGCCCAGTGCTTTGCTATAGGTGAAGTTATTCTGCATGGTCACGCCGTGCCAATCGTTCATTTTCAATGTGATAAAGCCGGCATTGTAATTGCCGTGCCCGAGGCTTGTACTCATGATGACGTTGCTCGTCATTTGCCCTGCGGTGTTCATCATGCTGAAGGGAAAATTGAACCCCGGCGCAGTTCCGCCCTTGTCCAGGTCAGACCACAGGCTCCAAACATTCTGGTTTTGGAAGTTTTTGAATTCGTTCGTGACAGCAGTTGCTGTGCACGTCCCAGGAGCGCAATAACCCGTGCCGGCCAGAGCGGCCTCGAAGAAGGGTTGTGGAGCAAGCGCTGCCACTGTTGAAGCCACATGTCGCGCTGCTGCAAGCGGTCGCCGAGGTTGTACAACCCATGGCCTTCTCGACGGCAGCGTAGGCCGTCTGGAATTGCTGTCCACCCTTCGTCATCATGTAGGGCACTGAGTTGAGGTTGATATTCTGTAATTCATTATGGATCCAACGGCTGATGGCCCCCACTTCCACAGACACCTTCGACGTGATCTGGTGCTGAATGCTCAAGTCAATCGAGTCAACCGAATTCGGCCGGAAATGCGGGTCGAGCGGTGATGCGGTCGATCCCTCGATGTTCGCGCCGATGCCGGGAAAAAACGGTTGTGGCAATGTCGTACTTGGCGGGGCGCTTGCAAGCGGGGCCGTAGTGCCGTCAGTTCCGATTCGAAAGGCCGTGGAGGCGTTAAGATCACGGCTGTGGTGCACGAAGGCTACCGCCGCCCAGCACCGCCGGTAATCACGACACTGGTGCAGCTTACCGGTTGGATCAAGCCGGGGCTAAGCAGCGGCGTTAGTACCAGGTTCACGCCGTTCACTCGCCCATAGATTCGCCCGTAGCCGGCGCGGACCACCGTGTTCTTTCCCCCGAGCGCGGGGCCCAAATCGGGGTTCCAGGCGACGGAAACACGCGGGCTAAACCCGTGGTAGAAGGGGTTGAAGGGATACTTCGGGTGTCCGGCGACATTTGGGGTCAGCGCAAAACCGATTTGCGGGTTGTATACCTGCCCCTGGAGCGCCGCCGCTTGGCGATTCGCGAGGTATGTCGCGGTATCGATAGCATGGTCGCTTGCATCCACGAGCGCCACCTGCTTGCCGTTTGCCTCCACCGGAGGCATCTCGAGCGACCACCCCAAGCCATATGTGACTGTGATCGAGGGCTTCACGCGCCAGGTATCGGTGGCATACAGGTTATAATACGGAATCCTGACTTCGTCGAATGCCGGGATAAGCGGCCCATTCAACGTCAGACTCGAGCCGGAGCGCGTAAACGACTGTTGGGTTTCGCTCACGATGCCCAGTACCGCTGTGGCCTCGCGGGCCAAGGTGGCGTTACCATTGATGGCCGGGCCGGCCGCGCCTAGTAGATCACTCAGGTCTACACCTCCGGAGCCACCCGTAGTCCCAAGCTGATACACCGGGAAGTAATTAATGCCGCCGCCATTATCGGTGCGCGTATGAAAGTTCCAGTTATGCTGATATTGCCCGCCAAACTGGAGGAGGTGGGTTCCCTTGATCCAAGAGACGTTGTCGCTGATGAAGTTATCCTTCCCATCCCAGGTGCGTGTGCGTGTCTGCTGCGTGCTCACGTTATAGGGCGCAAGGGTCTCTTTGCCTCCGGTTGTCTCGCCAAAAGGCTCGAGGGCAGCGCCCAAGGTGGAGAACTGTGCCGGATCCCCAAAGGACCCCCATTGCCAGTAGTTCCGCAGGTAGCTATAGCGGAAGTCATTCGTAAGGTGAGAGTTGATGGTGGTAGTCATCCCAAGCACCAGGTACCAGGGTACTTGCGGACGATTGGTAAGAGAAGTTGGTTTGCCCAGGGTATCGCCGGGGAAAAAACCTCCGATGTCGACCTGGTCATCGGTGGCGCGAGCTAGGTTGTAATACCGGTAGCTGGCCATCAAGTGCCACTTCGCGCCAAAGTCATGATCAAGGCGCGCCACGCCAAAGTTGTCGTTCTCAGGAATGGCCAGGTTGGCCCGGAAATCCAGCGTGTTGACGCCGTCGCAAAAACCATCACCGGTGAATGGGCCGCAGCCGGCTCCTGGAGTAGGTAGTGGCATGAACTTGTTCCACAGTTGCTGCACGGAAGAATTGATCCCGATCCCGCGCGGATCGCTGGTATTCAGGTTGTAGATGGCTCCCGTACCAGGATCGTGCAGGATCCCGTTGCGCATGTCCGCGCTGGGTACCAATCTGTCAAACGATTCGGACAAAGGAAACCGAGTGCCCTGGTAATTGGCGAAAAAGTAGGTTTTTCCGCCAAGAATGTTCTTGGGGATCAGCGGACCGCCCCCCGCGGCGCCGAACCAGCTTCGATGCCAATCCGGCACGGGTGTGCCCGATTGGTTGTTCTGCCAGGTATTTCCAGACATCGTGTTATTTAAATAGTATTCGTAGACCGTGCCATGCCAGGCGTTGGTGCCGCGTTTAGTAACAATCGACACCTGCATGCCTGACGAATTGTTGAAATCGGCCGTCTGATTGGAAGTGGCCACCTTGAACTCTTCCACGCTGTCAATCGGCGTGGGCATAACGCCGGAGGGCTGATTGCCGGCTATCCCGTTTATTATTCCGCTTATCGGATTGAGCGCGTTAGAGAATAGGCCGCCGGAAGGATCATCGCCAAAGCTCGGATTGTAGACCCCTCCGCTGCCGTCCATGTCGTTGCTGTTGTTGCCCCCATCGAGCATGAAGACGGCTTGGTCCACTACCGTGCCGCCGACACTGCCATCAGGACTCACCCCCGGTTGCATCGTCACGAACGAGCTGACGTCGCGCCCAAGACTCGGCAGAGACTGCAACATGTCACCGCTGACCGTGTTACCTATCGTGGAATTCGTCACCTGCAACTCGGACGGTGACGCAACGACCTCAACGGTCTGAGTAACAGCGCCCAGCTCCATAGCCACGTCAACGGTGAGCGTCGTTCCGACGTTCACAGTCAGACTGCTGACCTTTGCCACGCGGAACCCCTCCCTGGTGGTGGTCATGCTGTAAGTTCCTGGAGGAACGGTCGGGAAGATATATCGTCCGGCTTCGTTGCTTGTTGCGGTTCGTTGGGCATTCGTCGAAGCGTCGGTCAAAGTAACCTGCGCGCCGACTACGATCGCGCCAGACGGGTCAGTGACCGTTCCGGCCACACTCCCCGTTCCCGCCATCTGTCCCATGGCTCCCGGCGAATAGATACACGACAAAGCAAAGAGACAAGACACAGTAACCATTACTCGCTTGGTCATCATGTACTACCTCCCTGGTGGCCCTCTCCGAGCCCCCTCAATTTAGTACCTCAGCCGAAGGAACCACAGCGCGGAATGGATCCGTCACCACCCCGGTCAAATCGCGCTACAAACTCACAACTAATGCCGCATAGAGTGAATCCATCCGATGGAAGTGTCAACTACGAGGAGTCCCAATGAACAGCGAATTAATTCATGCGGACGAATCCAAAAAATTGATACAACCACTAATAGCGGAGAGAAGGAAGATTAACTCAGCGAGACCGGGCGAGACATATCATTCTCTTCCGGTAGACAACCTTTCAAGTCGGCTCAGCAACTACGCCCCCTCGCCGTACCGAACGCCACTCGCCCACCCAAGCGATACTTCGGAACGATCGGTTAACTTCCGGTTTGCCGACAACTCACAAATATCAGGGAGCACTCGGTTTTCAGTGCTCCACGCGACCGGTCTGGCCTGACGTGATCTCGGTAACGCCAGGCCATGAGCCGGCTTGAGAAGCGCTCGGATATTCAGCGTGCGGGCACCGCGTCCGCAGGCCAGTAGGGCTTATCGGCGTCGGCTAAATAGCCATCCGCGTAGCGATCGTGATGACGGAGCCAGGACATCGTGAAAGCCAAGCCGTCCTCATCGCGGCGTTTGGGCACATAGTCAAGGTAGTTGTAAGTGTTCAAAGTCGTCTCGGTGCCGCGTGCGTAAGCGGAGTAGGTGCGGAAAATATTGCCATCCTTATCCTTGTAAAAGACGCTGATCCCGGGCGCGTCCGTGCCGGGGAACGCCTCCAGATTGAAGTTATGGTTCACCTTGCCCGTCGCTAGTTCTTCCTTGGTGAACGCCACGTGATAGTCGCGGTTAAAATCGTCGTCGCGGGTTCTGCCCGTATCACAACGTCGAATTCCCGCCAAAGCTGACTCAAACGAGCGATTCTTCGAAGGTGACAAGCTCTTTATTCTTCCTGTACATTATTTTCTTGACTTTGCTCCGCAGAGGGAGTAATTCCTGCCCATCGCTTGTGTCCTTTCTGTTGTTGGGTTCATAGGGCCTATCTCAAATTTGCGAAGGGGTGAGACGATGAGTTCTATTCCATCGGGGTTTCGCACATCCTTTTGGGGCCTCACGAGTAGAATTAGCTACCTGCTGCTGGCCACACTTGGAGTGCTGCTGTTTTCCGCACCGCTGTTTTCACAGGGTAGTAACGGACGTATTCTCGGAACCGTTGTTGATCAGAGTGGGGGAGTCGTATCAGGCACCAAGGTAACTATCATAGACAAAGACAGGGGCGTCGCTCGAACTCTGACCACCGACGACGCCGGGGAGTATAACGCCCCCAACTTGACACCCGGCACCTATATCGTTAGCGCCGAGGCCAACGGCTTCAAGAAGCTGGAGCGGCAGGGCGTGGTGCTAGAGGTGGGCGGGGAGATTCGTGTTGACTTGACCCTGCAGCCCGGCGCGCAGGCGCAGACCATCACAGTCACCGAAGCCATCCCCCTGGTGGAGACCACCAACGCCACCCTGGGCGGCACACTGAACAACGAGCAGCTTATCGACATTCCCCTGAATGGCCGTCTCTATCAGAACCTGATGGGCCTGCGTCCGGGCGTCATGCTCCAGCCTGGCGGCAGTCCCTGGACTCAGAGCACCAACGGCAACCGGCCCGACCAAACCGCCTGGATGCTGGAGGGCGTGATCAATGTCGCTTTCTTTGACGCCCGCCCGCTCGCAGGCACGCCCAGCCCCTTCACCGATGGGGCCACGATCGTGCCTATCGACGCCATTCAGGAATTCAACATGCAGGAAAATCCCAAGGCGGAGTACGGCTGGAAACCTGGCGCCGTGGTGAACGTGGGCCTCAAGTCGGGAACCAACAACCTGCACGGCACGGCGTATGCCTTTGGCCGGAGCGACGCCCTGGATGCGCGAAACTACTTCAACACCAACGTGGACCCATCGGGAACCTGCACGCTGGACGGTGAGAAACCTGACGTGGATGGCGTCTGCAATAAGGCCCAAGCCCAGTTGAAGCAGTTCGGAGGGACGGTGGGCGGACCCATCAAGAAGGACAAAGCCTTCTTCTTCGCCTCGTATGAGGGCTTGCGTTCCAACATCGGAAACATTTTTATCGATCAACTGCCCAACCAGGGTCAAATGGCCGCCGCCATCGCGGACTTGCAGGCTGGCGGCGCCACTTCGCTATGTGGTCCTGGAAATAGCGGTGCCGCTATGGCATCGGCCCATTCGACGCCTTGTTTAAGTCCCGCAAGCTTGGCTTTGGTGGGCTGCGCCGCGAACGCGGGAGTGTATTCCTGCCTCGGTGCTGGCGGCCCGGGTGGCCCTTCCACCAGTGGCCTCTGGGGCGAGCAGCATGCTGGCACAAGCGCAAGCACAACCTATTCGAGTAATTTCGACAACCGCAACACCAGCGACAACGGGCTCGCCAAGCTTGACTACCGCATCAACAACAAGAACTCGATAAACGGCTCGGCGTATGTCGGCAATTACAGCTCCGAGGGCGAAGACCACCCCATCGCAAACAGCTTCTGGCGGAACACCGTTCCCATACGCGCTCAAACCTACACTGGCGACTGGATTTTCACGCCGAGCTCGAACTGGGTGAATGACGTCCGTGTGGCTTATAACCGCTTCAACTTCTCCATCATCCCCGCCGATACCAGTCTCTTGGCCAATGGCACTAACTATCCCGTCAACACAGGCGTTACCAGCACTGGCGGGATGCCTACGGTTTACCTGAGCGGGGCTAGCGGCTTCGGTGTGGTGGGCGGCTTTTGGTTGGGCAGTTGGCGTGGCCGTCCTCTGCAAACCGGCCCCAGCCCTTACGAAGACATTCAAGACAGCGTCTCTTATTTGCGCGGCAAACACAGCATCAAGTTCGGAGGCGAGTTCGCGCACATCACCGTTAATGAGGACCCGCACGACACCCGGGGCCGGTTCGACATCGCCAATGGCTACGCCCCTGGCCCCCCGGGGAGTTGCCTCAGCGGCCCGTGCAGCTCCCAGCTCAGCACTCTTGAAGCCTTCTTCGCGGGAGATTTCAAGGACCTGCAACAGATCATCGGCAATCCAGGGCGGACGCTGCGCTGGACCTCAACAGCCGGGTTCATTCAGGATGACTATCGCCTGACCTCGAAATTGATGGTCAACCTGGGCCTGCGCTACTCCTTCGAATCGCCCTTCAAAGACGCCAATAACCAGCTCGCCAATTTCGATCCGAGCTCGCCGACCGGGTTAGTCCAGCAGGGTCAGCCGGGTGTGAATAGCCTCATCAAGCCCGACTACAAGGACTTCTCTCCGCGCCTGGGTTTTGCCTGGGACGTGACGGGCAAGGGCACCACGGTAGTCCGCGGCGGGACCAGCATCATCTACAGCGGCTGGCAGGCGGCCGCATTCCTGGCCAACCCCGGGCCGGCCGGCGGCAAGGACCATGGGGCCAGCTTGGCTCTCGATCCGACGGGCTTCAGCTGCAAGACAGGAACTGCTGGTTGCCCCAATGGCACCTACGGCGGCAGCATCGTGTCCGGGACCCTCGTTCTCCCCGGCAGCGCCGTATTTTGGGATAGTTCGAGTGCGGCTCCCGCTCCGCCCGCTTCGCCCAGCTGCCTCGGCATAACGGGCGCGGCAAAAGGTCTGCCAATTTGCGACTTGTTTGCGGTTGACCCGAACCTCAAGTACCCCTACGTCTTCAATTGGAACTTGGGCGTCACGCATGCCTTCAGCCCCAACCTCTCTTGGGAGGTTGGCTACGTGGGCAATCACGGTGCCAACCTGACGGCTCTGCGCGACCTGAATCAGAATCCGGTCGTTAACGGAGTAACACAACTGGCCCCCGCATGCGCGGCTAGCACGAATGCTGAGTGCGGGCCTTACGCCAGCCAGTTCCCAGGCTTTAGGTATATCAACTATGTTTTCAACGGCGCCTCTTCCAACTACAACGGCCTGCAGAGCACTTTGACGCAGCGGGTCACTCACGGACTCTCTTTTACCGCCGGCTACACCTACAGCCATACGCTGGACGACGGTTCCCTGAACCGTTTCGGAGCCTTGCCGCAGAACGGCTATGATCTTCGGGCGGACTACGGCAGCAGCGACCTCGACGTCCGGCACCACTTTACTTTCACGGCCAGTTACGACATCCCCGGGAGAAAGGGCTTTGGCCAGATGCTGGAAGGCTGGAAGCTCAACACCGTCGTAATCCTGCAGAGCGGTTTGCCCTGGGGTCCGTTCGACACCTCGGACAATATCGAACAATCCGGACCGAATGGAGGCGAGCAGACGGAGCGCTGGGACTTCTTCGGCAAGCCCTCCGACTTCCAGTCTGGCTCTTCTAACTCATTGCCTTTCTGCAGTGGCGTAGTCGCCACGGACACCGCCACCTGCACTTCAACTAGCGGCGTCTCCGGCCTCGTGACCACATATAGCGCCGGACAATCGCAGACGATGTGGAACCAGTGCATAGCTAAAGCCGCGGATAAGAGCGCCGGTGGTACCCTGGAGTCGTTTGGCTGCTTCGTCAACGGCGGCTCGGTCATGACTCCTCCTGCACTCGGACACTTCGGCAACATGGGCCGGAACCTGTTCCGGGACGAGGGCTTCAAGGACTGTGGACTTCTCCCTCTTCAAGAACTTCAAGTTCACGGAGCGGTGGGGAGCCCAGTTCCGATTCGAAGTCTTCAACCTGCTCAATCACCCCATCGTCGGCAATCCCTACGGTGCGGCGGCTGGTGCGAATTTGGGCAGCGACCCCTCGTCGGCCTCAACATTCGGCTGCGGTTGCTCGACTCCGGATGTTGGAAACGGCAATGCGCTGCTCGGTTCGGGAAGCGCACGCGTGATGCAACTCGGCTTGAAGCTGAGCTTCTAAATCCATCCGGCGGGTGCGAGGGCAGAATCTGCCCTCGCACCCGCCACTTTGCCCGGGAGCGCTGCGAGTAGCCCAGACAGGTCGGGGTGAAACCAGATGGCTAAACATCGTACGAAAGAAGAAAAACTCAGGAGAATCCGCCTCGGGTCACGCTACTTCGGCTTCAACCTCGCTCAATTTTATTGGGAGTGCCTGAAAGTGGCGTCGGCCTCGGAAGGGCTAACGGAGACAGACATCCTGCGGCGCGTCCTAAGATCGTGGAGCGAGACGCTACCACCTGCGATTCGAGAGAAGGCCCGGGCTGAAACTAACCGGGTGGAAGCTTGGAAAGGCCAGGAAAAACGAACCCGAAAAGAAGCCAAACTCCAGGCTAAGTTAAATACACGTCGAGCCAGATCACGGGGAAAAGAGTCTCCAAAAGCTCCAAACGCAGGAGGAACCACGCACGCGGTTGGCTCCGGAACCGATGATGGGATTGCCGATTGCGAAGTCGGGTGTCTCGCGGCGGTCGATCAGCTCAGGCTGAAGTGAAGCCACACAGACTGGGGTGAAGCCAAATGGGCCATTACCGCGCAAAAGACGAAAAGCTCCAGGGAATCCGGCTCGGTTCACGCTACGTCGGCTTGGACGTCGGCCAATTTTATTGGGAGTGCCTGAAACTGGTGGCCGCTTCGGAAGAGTTAACTGAGACAGACATCCTGCGCCGCATCATAAGATCGTGGAGCGAGACGCTACCGCCGGCGATTCGAGAGAAAGCCCGGGCTGAGACAACCCGATCGGAAGCTTGGAAAGCCCAAGAACTACGCACCCGGGAGAGGGCCAAGCTTGGCGCTAAAATTCAAGATGTGGTGGCTGTTTTTTGACCGCGATGATGGTCTTATACCGGCAAAGCCTACGTAGCGCCGGCGGCTTGATCTTGCGGTTTGACTATCATATTCGCCATCGTTTAAGAAAAAGGCCCCACGTCTGAGACCGGACGCAGGGCCTTCGCTTGTTTAGTAGTGGTTGACAAGTTTGACGTACCCAGCTGATGCGCCGTTACAACCGACGCTATCGAGCGACGCGTTAGTGTCAGCACTCACCGAGCATGGGGCGGGCAGTTCGAAGCTGGGCCCGAGTCATTCAATTAATATATCGCTTCCGGGAGTTAGGATATTCGTTCGCTTCCCCTAAAACTCCCTCAACCTCGCATGCTCCTACATGCTTGATAGGAGCGTTTGTGGCAACTCTCGCCAATCTTTGACCAGTCGATTGCTGTAGCAACTTGAGGAAACACCTCACGGAAGATGCCGAAAGGCTTGCCCTGCAGCGCATTTGCTCGATGAAAGACTGCTCCCACTTTCCGGTCTTCAGCGAATGGTCTTTTCAGAGCAATCCGGTGATCTTATGACGGGCGATTCCCCTCCGTCTATCCGCAGCGGCGCGAACGAAACGAATCCCCCTACACCAACTCCATGACAATTGCCATACAAGGGACCAGGCAGCCCCCTGTTCTGCCTAACGTGCAACCGCTTGCGATACGGAGACACCATGAAGAGACTGATGACTCGGATGCAGACGTTCCGCGGTTCCTTAGCAAAACTTGCCACAGTCGCATTGCTTGCAGCGCTTTTTAGCGCGGCCCCATTCCGCACGGCAATGGCCCAGGTCGCACCACCAATCGGTACGACGCAGAGCTTCGCGGTACTGGGTGGCGCGTCGGTAGTCAATACCGGCTCAACCGTCACAATCGGAGACGTGGGCGTCAGCCCGGGCACAGTGATCAGCGGTTTTCCTCCCGGGCTCGTGACCGGAGGAACGACACACCAGACTGATGCGGTTGCGCTTCAGGCTCAGAATGATAACACCGCTGCATACCTCAATTTGGCAGCCCAAACGCCGGTCACCTTAGACCTGACGGGTAAGGATCTCGGTGGACAGACGCTGGTGAAAGGCGTCTATTCCTTCAGCAGTTCGGCTGGATTGACGGGAACGCTCACGCTCGACGCCGGGGGCGACTCCGCTGCGGTCTGGGTGTTCAAGATAGGGAGCACCCTCAC
This sequence comes from uncultured Acidobacteriota bacterium, assembly GCA_963804535.1. Classification (GTDB taxonomy): domain Bacteria; phylum Acidobacteriota; class Terriglobia; order Acidiferrales; family UBA7541; genus Palsa-189. The sequence continues at coordinate 2,505 of CAWDQT010000017.1, read as the reverse complement.
GACGGCAAGCGGCTCGTCCGTGGTGCTAATCAATGGGGCCAATCCTTGCAACGTTTTTTGGCAGGTTGGCAGCTCCGCGACGCTCGGTACAACTACCAGCTTCGTAGGAAATGTTTTCGCGCTCACAAGCATTACCCTCATTACGGGCGCAACCGTCCAAGGCAGGCTCCTGGCGCAGAATGGCTCAGTGACGCTGGATACCAACACAGTCAACATCACCGCATGCGGCGGGACGACGGGCACTACCGTTCCACCTACGCTGAGCACGGCTTTTAGCCCGGCCACTATCACTGCGGGCGGCACTTCGACTCTTACAATTACCTTGAGCAACCCCAACACCACAGCGGCCAGCCTGACTACGCCGTTCACCGACACATTGCCCAGCGGCTTGGTGGTCTCCGGCGGCGGCAGCACCACCTGCACCGGCGGGGCGCTCACGGCCACTGCCGGCAGCTCTGCTGTGACCCTGACGGGAGGTAGTATCCCGATCAACGGCTCCTGTGTTTTGACGGTGGACGTGGCTGCGGCTAGCGGCGGCAGTTACATCAACTCACTGGCCGTCGGCGCCTTGGTGACGAGCAACGGCACCAGTGCTGCTCCAGCCGTTGCGACGTTGACTGTTTCCGCTCTTTCCTCTGTCACCCTTGGCAAGGCCTTCAGTCCGGCCACCATCGCTGCGGGTGGGACCTCGAGTCTCACGATTACCTTGAGCAACGCGAGCACCACAGCGGCCACCCTGAATGCGCCGCTCACCGACACATTGCCGAGCGGCGTCGTGGTCTCAGGCAGCGCCAGCACAACCTGCGGCGGGACGGCCTCCACTGGGGCTTCGAGTGTGACCCTGACGGGAGGTACGATCCCGGCCAATGGTTCTTGTAATTTGATGGTGAACGTGGTTGCGGCTAACGGCGGCAGTTACATCAACTCACTTGCCGCAGGCGCCTTGGTGACTAGCAACGGCACCAGTGCTGCTCCAGCCGTTGCGACCCTGACCGTCAGCAGTTCTTCGATTGTCACGCCCACGCTTGGCAAGGCTTTCAATCCGGCCACCATCGCAGCGGGTGGGACCTCGACTCTCACGATTACCTTGAGCAACGCGAACACCACGGCGGCTACCCTGAATGCGCCGCTCACCGACACATTGCCCAGCGGTGTAGTAGTTTCCGGCACCGCCAGCACAACCTGCGCCGGCGGGACGGCGTCCACAGTTGCGCCGGCTGTGGCGGCTCAAGACCGCGGGTTACCTAAGCCCCAGTGGTTCGGGGGGAATGGTGCGTCGACTGTGACCCTTACGGGAGGTACGATCCCGGCCAATGGTTCCTGTGTTTTGACGGTGGACGTGATTGCAGCGAACGGGGGCAGTTACATCAACTCACTGGCCGCCGGCGCCTTGGCGACCAGCAACGGCACCAATGCCGCTCCAGCCATCGCGACCTTGACCGTTACCGTTCCTTCCCCTGTCACCCTTGGCAAGGCCTTTAATCAGGCCACTATCAATGCGGGTGGGGTCTCGGTTCTCACCATTACCTTGAGCAACGCGGGCGCCACGCCCGCCCTGCTGACCGCACCGCTTACCGACACATTGCCCAGCGGCGTGGTAGCCTCTGGCAACGCCAGCAGCACTTGCGGCGGGACAGCCTCCACTGGGGCATCGACTGCGACTCCTGCGCCCCAATGGATCAACGCGGCGTCGAGTGTGACGCTGACGGGAGGCACGATCCCGGCCGGTAGCTCCTGTACGGTGACGGTATCCGTGACCGCGCCAGTGGCGGGCAGCTATTTCAACTCACTGCCAGCTGGCGCGTTGCGGACAGATAAAGGGAACAATGCCGCACCGGCTGTCGCGACCTTGACCGCCAATCCCACGACCAAAGCAGATTTCAGCCTGGCTATGGTTACGCCGGGCACTGTGCAGATCACCCGCGGCGTGCCGACCACGGTCGCGGTGGGCGTAGTTACGAATCCATCGAATATGCCCATCCCGGTGGACGTGAGCTTCGGTTGCGCCGTGCCGTCTGGACTTACCGGGACCACCTGCTCGCTCAACCCGGCTAAAATTACGGCGGGCAGCCCGTCGGGCAGCAGCACAATACTGACGATTAATACAATCCGGGGCACGACGAATTCGAATTTGCTTCCCTCCGGCCCCGGCGCTCGGCTGCCTTGGTACCTTCCCTGGGCATCCGCTGCGACCCTTTTCGCGCTGGTAGGACTCCTCTGCTTTGCGCGCAATTCAACTTCTCGTCGCCTCTTACCTTATTACCTAACGGGCGTGCTGCTGGCTGTCACTGCTGGCGGCCTGGCAGGTTGCGGGGGCGCGGCGACGGGCACGTCGGCCGGCACGTCTGTCGGCAGCACCTCTGTCGCCGGGACTCCTATGGGACCGTCGAGCGTTACAGTTACTTCGACTGCAGCTGGGATAATGAAAACGGTAAGCATTCCGATCAACGTGAACTGATCTTTGCACCAGAGCCCGGTAGTGGGCGACTTTCAAAGTCGCCCACT
>CAWDQT010000016.1:0-105839 GCA_963804535.1 uncultured Acidobacteriota bacterium | reverse complement strand
CGGACGGGAGAGCGCGGCCCCTCCAGCGAATAGTCCCAAGCGTGCGGTCGACAACTCCACTCAGTGATATCGAAATCCTCCGGAGACCAGCTCTGGACTCTCAAACGGTTGCCCTCAGTGACGGGGACGCCGGCGATGTCACCGACCATTCCTCCTCCGTCTTGGTTGCGCGGCAGCGGACGCCACGAACCTTCGAGGTTGACCTGAGCTTGCATCGGATGGTTCCACAGCGGTACCAACAAAGCCAGAAACCATAAATTGCGTAACTTCCTCAGATAAGGGAATTGCTGTGAATACATATTGTGCAAAGCTCCCAAAGCAGGCGCCGAAACATTACTGGAGTCTCGAGAATAATACAATCGATCTCGCCCTTTCACCTCTTCCCGAGCAGAAGTTGTCTTCGTTGCGGACGCCGCGAACAATAAGGTTTGGATCGTCAATCGCAAGAAGGCACGCCACGCATCCATAGGAAGGCCGACCCTACGCGGTTTTCACCTCGGCGGCGCCGGCTTGGCGCAACTGTGACTCAAGCTCCAGGCGCGCACGGTCGGGAGGGTTGGTGACACCCACAAGAATCTTGCCGTGCCAGATTTCGGGATCGGAAAGCTGTTCCCCGAAATGTGGCAGGCCCGCGGTGATCAGAAGCGTAATCAGCGTGGTGGCGATCGCGCCCAGCATAGTCAATTCATAAATGATGATCCCATTGGTCCAGGACGTAACGACGGGCATTCCGCCGGTGGGCAACGGATAAGCCAATTGTGTGAAGCGGGTGAACCAGAGACCGAAAAGCGCTCCCACCACCCCGCCGAGGGAAGCGAGCAGAAAGATGCGCGTCTGCGAATGCTCGTCGGAAAAATCATAGCCATCGAAGGGCTCCGCCGTAACGACAACAATTTGCCGTTCGCCGATGCCGAGCGAGCCTCCTGAGAGCTTCAGCGCATTGACGGCGCGTTGTGCCGCGTCGGGATCGGAATACAGCGCGTAGAGAGCTTTCATCGCGACAAATCCGTGGCCAAAGGTTCGGCCTCTCTGACTCCAACTCTCGCTCGTGCACCGCTGGGTTCAAAAGCCACCGCTTGGTGGCGATAGATCGGCGCTTTGCGAACTCCGGCCTCGAGTTCCCACATCGAAATCATGGGCACGAGCTTCGAGAAGAGCAGATAAAGCAGCGCCATCATGCCGAAGCCCGCCACCATCAGCGTGATCTCCACCCATGTCGGCCGATAAGTTCCCCAGGAATAAGGAAGGAATTTGTGCTCCAGCGTGGGCACGATAATTAAAAAGCGCTCGATCCACATACCGGCGACGATTGTGCTCGAAGCAATAACCGTTCCCGTGATGGTACGGAACTTTTTGATCGCCAGCAGCGGAAAGGGAATGATCAGATTGCACGTGACCATGATCCAGAAAAGCGGCGCAAAATTTTGCCGGATGCTGGACCAGAATACAGACATCTCCGCGACGTCGTTGCCATACCAGGTCGTGAGCCGCTCGGCGAATGTGAAGTAGAACCAAAGCAGGCTCATGGTGAGAAGGAGCTTGCCCAGGTGATCGAAGTGAATCGGCTCCAAATATTCCTCCAGATGGAGGAATTTTCGGAGCAGCGCCATGGCCAAAATAAGGGCCGCGACGCCGCTGAAGATCGCGCCGCATACGAAGTAAGGCCCAAAAATCGTGGAGTGCCACATGGGCACCGGCGTCATCGCGAAATCCCAGGAGACGATGGTGTGAACCGAGACGGCCACGGGAATGATGGCGATGGCCATGATGTGCATGGCGCTTTCCAGGCGATGCCACTGCTTCGGATTGCCTTGCCAGCCGAGCGACAGCAGCGCGTAAAGCTTCTTGCGCCAGCCATGAGCCAGATCGCGAGCCGCGGCCGCATCGGGAATGATCGGCAGAAAAAGAAAAATCGTGCTGCCGGTCAGATAGGTGAGGATGGCGAAGAAATCCCAGAGTAGCGGGGAACGAAAATTAGGCCAGATGTGGCGCTCGCTCGGGTAAGGCACGAGCCAGAAGAAAAGCCACGGCCGTCCCAGGTGGCAGATCGGGATGATCGCGCCGATGGAGAGCGCGAAAACCGTGATCGCTTCGGCGCAACGCGTGACTGGTCTGCGCCATCCCGCATTCGCCAGGCGCAAAATCGCGGAGATCAGCGTGCCGGCGTGGCTGATGCCGATCCAGAAAACGAAATTGGTGATGTCGAACGCCCAGAACACCGGCCAGTTCAGGCCCCACACGCCAAGGCCGTGGTACACCTGATAGCTAAAAGCAAAGACGCCGGCCAAAACCATGCTGCCGCTAACGCCTACGGCCAGCCAGTATGCGGGGCCGCTGCGGAAGACGGGCCGCAGGAGATCGGCGCGAATTTGCTCAGCCGTTTTTGCCATTTTCCCAGGATTCGCGCTGGAGGTAATTCACGTTCGGTTTTGTGCCGAGCTCGCCGAGCAGCTTCGTCGCGCGTCCCGACCGTGCCAGGCGCGAAACTTCGCTATTCGGATCGTTCAGGTCGCCAAAGACCATGGCCTTAGGCGCGCACGATTGCACGCAAGCCGGATTGAACTCGCCGTCTTTCAATTCGCGCTTTTCGCCCTCGGCTTGGATCTCCGCTGCGCGAATGCGCTGCACGCAGAACGTGCATTTTTCCATGATGCCCACGCTGCGCACCGAAACGTCGGGATTGAGTTGCAGATGAAGAGGCTTGTCCCATTGCGGGTTATAGAAGTTCAGGAAGCGCACGGTGTAAGGACACGCATTGGCGCAAAATCGCGTGCCGATGCAGCGGTTGTAAACCTGCGCGTTCAGACCTTCGGGCGTGTGATAACTGGCGAAAGTCGGGCACACAGGCTCGCAGGGCGCATCGTCGCACTGCTGGCAAAGCACAGGCTGAAAGCGGATGCGCGCGTTGGGGAACTCACCTTCCCAATAGCGCTCCACGCGAATCCAGTGCATGGCGCGGCCGCGGGCGGCCTGGTCCGGGCCCGCGGTACCGATATTATTTTCGGCATGGCAGGCAACAACACAGGCTTCGCAGCCCGTGCAACGATCGAGGTCGATGACCATGGCCCATTTGTGAGTCATTAGTTTTGTTCTTTGACGTGTCGGAGGGGGATCATCGTTCCAATTGCTATGGCGTTCAGCGGCGCTCCTGTTCAATCGGGAACTGGCTCATTCCACCCGCGAAGGTGATCAGCTTGCCTTCCTCGGCTCCGCCGACGCGCGCGAGCTTGACCCGCGTAGCAGCCCAAGCCAAAGCGCCGGTCTCGCGCTCCGTGAGAGGTGCGAGGATCGCCAGCGGATTAGCGCCACGTCCGCTGGCAAATCGGCTGAAGTTTTCGTGCCCTTGCCCGATCGGCATGGCGATGATGTCGGGAGCGATTCCCGGCGAGAGAATGGCCGGCGCTCGGACGCTGCCGTGCTGCGATCTGATTTCGACCAGATCTCCCGGCGCGATGCGCAATTGCTCGGCACTTTTGGGATTGATCTCCACCCAACTGGACCACATCGCCGTGGTGATCACGTCGGGCATCTCCTGCAACCAGGGCAGATGAGCTAGCGAGCCATCGCGAAAGGATTGCGAGGGGAACGGCAGAAAATAAAACGGAAATTCCTGCGCGCTGCCGTCGAATTCGGGTTCGGCGAACTTCTCTGTGGCGTGCCCCGGCGAGGCGGATGCCGCTCCCAATTTCGCGGTCGTCGCCGAGCCCCACCAGCCGCCTTGAGTTGTTATTTTGTTCCAGAAATCGTCTTCCGATTGCGGAGCCGCGGAGCCGGAATGCTGGCGCAGCGGCACATATGCCGCGCGGAGCATGGCGTCATAAGACTTCCATGGCAAAGCCGCGGCGATTGGGCCGCCGATGCGTTGCGCGACATCGAGCAAAACGTCGGGCATCGCGCGTGTATTGTGCAGCGGATGCACCGCCGGCGGCGCGATGCTAACCACGCCTTCACCCGCTCCCGCCTCGGCAACATCATCAACCCAGGATTCCAGCGGCGCGTGATCGGGAAGAATCAGGTCGGCGAAAGCGCTGGTCTCGTCGACGAAGCTGCCGAAGCTGACGATATAAGGAACTTTCGCGAGAGCTTCGCGGAACTGAAGACTGGCGGGCGCTCCGAAGACTGGATTGGCGTCATAGAGCAGCAGCACCTTGGGCGTGCGCTGCCCTTTGAGGATCGCCTGCGTGAAGGCGCTCATCGCAGAAAAGCTGGCCTGCGTATCAACTGTTGAGGCAGCGCCAGAAACCCCAGCTGCAATAGGCGGCTGGGGTGTGAAGCTCAGGATCGGCTGGCTATGTCCGCCATCGACCAATGCCTCGAGCGCATTCACTGCGAGCGCGTTGAACATTCCGTTGGTTTGCGCAAGAGGTGCGCCAGCGATGATAACCGTGCTCGCCTCAGCGGCGGCAATCTCATGGGCCAAGCGCGTAATCGTCTCGGCGCTCACGCCGGTCTGCTTCGCCACGCTATCGGGCGCGTAATCTGATAGACCTTCAGACCAACCCGGCAATGAGCGCAGCCGCGCGTGGGTGCGCATCGCGAGGACGAAGCTTATCGGCGAGGATGACGTGCGCGATGCCTAGCGCCAGGACGCCTTCCATTCCCGGATGGCAAGGAATCCATTCGTCGGCATTCGCCCCTGTCTGCGACATGCGCGATTCCACCTGCACAAATTTGCCGCGGCGTCCCGGACGGCCTTGGCGCATTTCGCCGTAGCCGATCGACTGCGCGACCGGCGAATTCCAGGTCCCAAGAAAATCGGCGCCGAACGAAATCAGGTAATCGGCACGCGCGAGATCGATCGTGGGAAGCGCGGCCGAACCAAAGCTCAAGAGATTGGCCTGGCGCAGGACGGCTTCGTCCAGAGGTTCATAAAATACTGGCGGCGGAGCGCCGCTTGCCTTGAGGAAGCGCTCGATCAATGCGCGGCGCTGGCCGCGCATTGGGCGCGTAAGGAATGCAAGCGAAGCCGCATCGCCCGATGAACGAACTTCCGCGAGATGCGAAGTCAATTCCGCGAGAGCATCGTCCCAGCTGATTTCTTGAAATTCGCCCGAACCTCGACTCCCGCGACGCTTGAGCGGATTAGCGATACGGTCCGGATGATAGAGCACCTGAAGCGCGGCATGGCCTCGGGCGCAGAGTTTGCCGCGGTTTATTGGGATGTTCCGGATTGCCTTCGAGCTTTTTCGCCAGGCCCATTTTGACAAGACCGATGCGGCCGTTGCGCACAACTTCGGCATCTCCCTCCATCACGCGCACCAGCGTGCCACACCCGGCGGCACACAATGTGCAGACGCTCGGTTTCCAAGTCGCAATTCCGGGAACGAGATCTTCGTCGGGAATAAAACGGATAAGCTGCTGCTCGGGACTGCCGCAGGATTCGAGGGCCGCGGCCGCGCCGGAAATACGCCGTATCTTTCTGAAGCAGTCTGCTCGCGCTTGAGGCTCCAGAGATCCCTCGCTCATGTTATTCGCTCGGGACGGCGATCCTGGTCGGATCGTCGGTTACGCCGTTCCATGTCCCGAACCCATCATTAGTAGTGGCACGTCGTGCAATCGATCGATGCCTTACGCTGCGTGTGGCAGCTAAGGCAGTAGCCCATGTTCAAATCAACCGCCCGCACCGCCGTTGTTTGCTGCAGCATGTCGCCATGGCAATTCGAACATGCCACGCCCGCGCGTATGTGCGGCGCGTGATTGAACCTGACGTGGGCCGAGGCGTTGTAGTCGTAAACCCTCACCCAGGGAATGTCTTCGCCGCGCGCTTGATAGGCCGCCACCTTCTTGATTTCCGGCCTGTCCTTGGCGATCACCAGATGACAGCTCATGCAGAACTTCACGCTCGGGATGGCCGCATCGGGACCTTGGTCCACGCCCGTGTGGCAGGCCTCGCATTGCAATCCTCGAGCGAGATGCACCTTGTGCGGGAAGGCAATTGGTTGGACGGGCTGAGCGGGGTGGCGATTCAAAAAATCGCTTATCGCAGCTCGCACGCTTCTGTGAGCCGGAGAAAAAGTGCCTTGTGGCTGCGATTCTTGGGCAGCGTCAACGCTTCCCCACGGGGTCCCTGCGGGTAACGCTTTAATTGTCACCCATCCGCAGGCGCATACCAGCGCGACGATTAGCCAATTTCTGAGGCTCGTCAGGGTTGGCATCTTGCTGCGCCACGTATCGGTCGCACCTTTACCCCTCGCGCAAAGCGTAGAAGCTTACAACAAACTGGCTAGGAAGCGGCCCGAAACTAAGACTACGAACCTGGCTGTATGTTTGCGACGTGGATGGTCTTGCTGGAAGTGTCGTAGGTTCCCGTAACCTTCACCTTGGCACCCGCGAAACCTTGAGCCTTTTTCTGGTCGTCCAATTGATAGACAGTCTTATTGGCGCCATCGAACAAGACATACTTGCCGCCTATGCTCGCGCACCGGTTGGCACAATCCTTGGCGCTTTCGCCCTGATTCATCATGGCCGTATGTCCGCCGAGCAATGCGCACTGCTGATCCATGATTTCGCCGGTATACGTCTGGGCCTTCTGAGCTGCCAAGCTTACTGTTAGAAGCGATGACGACAGGATCAAGGAAACAATGAACTTTTTCATTTAGGCCTTTCTCCAAGATAAATCCCTCACTTCGGGCAGACAGAATACCCCTTAACACGTTTTAAGTCCGTATCTTAACGAGAATTTTACATGTCGTGCCCGGTGACCACGAACTCACGCCTTTCTTCGCTCGTCAACGGACGACCGTGCGCTCGGGCCCCGGCGGCTTGACACGCCTGCAGAATCAAGCTATATACGCGAAAGATAAAGATTCGCCCAATCGAGGATTCTACATGAGCAAAAAACTGCTTGCCGCCTTGGCGCTGTGCACCGGTCTCCTTCTGCTTTTCTCCATTCCCGTGTTCGCTCATCATGGTGGCTCTTCGCTCTACGATATGGGCAAATCGACGACAGTGAAGGCCACCGTCACCGATTTTGTTTGGGCCAATCCGCACTGCGAAATTAGTTTCGACGGCGTAGACGAAGCCGGTAAACCCAGGCATTGGACCATCGAAGCACACCCTCCGAACATCATGGTGACTCACGGCTGGACCAGAAAATCCCTTAAGCCTGGTGATGCTGTCTCGATCACTTTTCATCCCGGCCAGAATGGCGGGGCCTGGGGCAAAATGATAAAGGTGAACTGGCCCGACGGCAAAGAGCTCGTGCAAGATTAGGCTTCGAAAAAAATCTGCAGTTGGGTAGTTTCCAGCCTCGTTTCATACTTGGCGGATTGACCGTGGATTCACGTTAGCAGCTGCTTGTTACGGGGCTGGACAAGCACGTTGCGGGGAGCAAGTTGCAAATGCGAAGAACTTTCTTGGGCAGAACTTTCTTAGTAAGTTCGGCGCTCACCGTGGTCGCGCTAGCGTTCTTCTCCGCGCGGCTGATGGAGAATCGCGGACAGGCACAAGCGGCGAAACCTCAAGCGACTACTCCCGACTTCTCAGGCATTTGGCTCGGAAAAGGTATTCAATCTTTGAGCCCCTCCGATCCAATGGGCAAAAAGCCAACGGGATCTGAACCCGATATTTCCTACACACCTTGGGGACTGCAAAGGCTGAAGGCCGCAAGGCCGGCCACCGGAGTCGATCAAACTTTCCTGGACACCAACGATTTAGCGCTGAAATATGCGGATCCAGACGGCTATCCGCGAGCGTCCATCCATCCAATGCGGTTCAAGCTGGTGCAAAACCCGGACTTTGTCTACTTTCTTTACGAGTACAATCAGTCTTACCGGCCTGTGGCCATGAACCGTCCGCATTCTCCCGACCCTGATCCCACTTGGTTTGGAGAGGCCGTCGGCAAATGGGAGGGCGATACGCTCGTCATCGACGCCATCGGCTTCAACGACAGAGCCTGGCTTGACCCCATCGGCCATCCGCGAAGCGAGAGTTTGCATTTAATCGAGCACTGGCGGCGCGTTGATCACGACACCCTGGTAAACGCTCTCACCATCGACGATCCTGTGGCGCTATACCAAGCCGTGGAACGGCCAGCTCACCTTCAAGCTGGATCATAGCGGAGATCTGCACGAATCGATTTACACGGCCACCGACGAGCTGCGCTTCAAGAACGACATTCTGAACAAGCAAAAAGAAAATCAGTCCGGCAAATAGCGTCGCCGGATGACCACCCAGGAAAATCTTCCGATCACGGTCCCGATCAGCACCAGCCTATTAATTCTGCTTGTGTGTTTCCTCGGAACTACGTGGGCGAAGGCCCAGAGTGAACCACAGCAGAAGCCGCAGATGGCCGAAGACGTCTTCAAAAACGTGCAATTGCTTCGCGGCATCCCGGTGAACGAATTTCTCGAGACCATGGGATTTTTCTCCGCCTCGCTGAACATGAATTGCGTCGATTGCCATGCCGAGGAAGCGGGCGGCGATTGGGCCAGGTATGCCGACGATACGGAGAAAAAGCAGACTACGCGGAAAATGATTTTGATGATGCGCGGAATCAATCAATCGTATTTCGGCGGCAAGCGCATCGTCACTTGTTACTCCTGCCATCGCAACGGTAACAGTCCGATCTCCACTCCGAACCTCGCCGAAGTCTACGGCACGCCACCTCTCCCCGATCCCGTGGAGATCCAGCAAGGTTCCAACACTCCCTCCGCCGATCAGCTACTCGACAAGTATCTTCAGGCGCGTGGCGGAGCGCAGCGCCTCTCCGGCTTCACGAGCTTTGTCGGTAAGGGCACTTATCAGGGATATGGAGAGGGTGAGAAGAACGCGATGGATATCTTTGCCAAGGCGCCGGACCAACTCACCACAGTCGTCCACCGCATCACAGGCGACAGCGTCACGAGTTTCGATGGCCGTTCCGGTTGGATCGTGTCCCCGGCGGCGAACTCCCCTGTCACCACGATACAGATGACGGGAGGGGATCTCGACGCAGCGAAAGTGGATGCGAACCTGTTTTTCCCCGCGCAGATCAAGCAAGCATTGAGCAAATGGCGCGTCGGCTTTCCCACCACGATCGACGATCGCGACGTTCAAGTTGTGGAAGGAACGACCGCGGGAGGCGTTCCCGTAAAATTATATTTTGATCCTGATTCGGCGCTGCTGGTGCGGCAGGTTCGTTACATCGATACGCCGATGGGCTTCAATCCCACCCAGATCGACTACGCTGATTATCGCGACGTCTCTGGAATCAAAGTGCCGTTTCGGTGGACTGTAACTTGGCTCGATGGCCGTTCCACCTACGAGCTGACCGAATTGCGGCCAAACGTCGCGATTGACGCAGCGAAATTCGCTAAGCCGGTTCAGCCGCAGCCCAAACCTGCATCTCGCTAGATCCAAAGCAGAGCACGCTGGAACGCCGTGAACGCTCAAAACGTTTTAAGTGAGTTCCAAGCCTACTTCCAAGGCATCAGCGAAGCGTGGATTACGTCCGGCACTCCGTGGCCTCCGACGGACTTGATGGCCAGATCCACATCTTTGAGCCCAAAGGTGTGGGTGGTGATTTTCTCCAGCGGAAAACGGCGTGATGCAAGCTGCTGCAGCGCGAGCTCACATGCCTTGTAGCTGTGGCCGCGCGCGCTTTTGAGGGTGACGAATTTGAGCGTCATCTTGGCCAGAGGAAAATTTGGAAACTCCGCCATTTCGCCTTGCACCACCATGGTCCCGCCCTTGCGCTTGAGCGCGTCTATTCCCAGCAATATCGGCATCGTTCCGGCGCCCGCAGAGCAGTCGAGCACAACGTCCACGCCCTTGCCGCCTGTGATCTCCATGATGCGCGCGAGAGCATCCTCTTTCTGGACGTCGATCACGTAGTCGGCACCGAGGGCTTTGGCAACCTCGAGGCGTGCACGGTCTTTCGACGTGCCGGTAACAATGATGAGCGACGCGCCCGCCTGCTTGCAGACCACGGTTTGCGACAATCCCTGCTGGCCGGGGCCTTGAATGAGCACACTTGAGTTGTAGCCCACGCCACCATCGAAAAGCGACCACTCGACTCCATTCGACATGGGCGTGACGAGGCCGGCCAATTCCGGTGTAACGCCTTTCGGGACGTGGTGCACCACGGCATTCCACGGAAGGTACATGTATTGCGCAAAACCGCCCCATAGATGCGGAGCTTTTTCGGATGAAGTGTAGCCGTAGCGTATGGCATCCGGGTTGTAGCGCCAGTCCGTGCTCTCACAATGGCGGTACTGGCCCAAATGGCACCACTCGCATTGGCCGCACGTGACGTAGTGCTCCACGAAAACCAAATCGCCTTCCTTGAAGCCTTTGCGCCTGGTGAACTCGCGGCCCACTTTAGCGATGTAACCGATATTTTCGTGCCCCATGATCACGGGAGCCTTGGAAGGCGGCGTCGCATACATCTTCACGTCAGTTCCACAAATCCCACCGACTTCCATCCTGAGCAGAGCGCTATCCTGCGGAATTTCCGGCATGGGAAAATCGCGAATCTCCGTTTTGCTCGGACCGACTCTTACGGCTGCGAGTACTTTTTCCAACGTTGCTTCCTCCGAAGGGGCTACTTTGCGGCTTTGGCGGAACCGGCGCCTCTGATCTGCCTCCCCGCACGCACGTCCTCTGCATAAGCGCTGATTGCCTCGAAGGCAATCTTAGCGACATTAGCGTAGTTGTTCGTGTCCGAATCCAGGTTGCTCGCGGCATACCCGATTGCGCCATGGGCCATGCGAATGCGCCCATCCAACCAGGGCCCACCGCCAAGTCCGCCTAACACCGGAATCGAAACAGCAGCCGCGACTGCAGCGCCGGCCACGGGGCCAGAGTTGGTGAAATCGAGCATGGAAGCGCCCGCGTCTTCCAGGCGCTTAGCCTCTTCCACAAACTTTGCAGTCAGGCCGTCAGGAACTTGCGCGAGCGGTTTCATTGCGGCGGCAGGGGCGATGCCGTATTGCGCGGCAGTGTGCGGTGTAATTCCAAACTGCGCAAAAACAGGAATGCCCTGGCGGACGACGGCACGAACCGCGTCCGGGAATTCAGCCGCGGCATCCAACTTGACCATATTCGCGCCCGCCTCTTTGACCAGCAGAGCGGCCGCTTTCACAGCGCTTTCGGTACCCTCCTGGAGCGGGCCGAAGGGCAGATCGCAGCTCACCAGCGCGCGCTTTACTCCGCGACGGACGGCCTTGCACACGATGAGCATCTCGTTCATCGTGATTTCCAATGGACTGGCATGGCCCCACAGATTGACTCCCACGGAATCTCCCACCGAAACGATCTCCACGCCTGCTCGGTCTACGATCTGAGCCATCTGGTAGTCCCAGGCCACCACGCCGACGATCTTTCGCCCGTCCCGCTTCATCTGCTGAAGCGCGGGAATCGTGACGGGCGAATGCTGTGCTTCCATTTAGGTCTGCCAATCCTTATATCTGCTGCGATATCGGGGCTGCGATATCAGTGCGCTGCCGAATCGGAGCTGGCTGAATCTAGAGGTTCAGGAAATCGTACTTCGAGCGTTCGCCGCGCCCAAACGGCATAGGCTCCGCAGTTGCCTCACTGTTCCAGCGGCCGGCGATAAGCTGCCCGCAATCGGGGCAAGCGCCATTCCGCAAACGATTTTCCTTCACGTCGTGCCACGAACGGCGGATCAAAATACTGTGACACTGCGGACACGAAGTGTTCGCGCCGTCCGAAAAAATATTACCCTCGTAGACGTAATGCAACCCGACTTCGCGGGCGATGGCGCGCGCGCGATGCAGCGTTTCGGGTGGCGTGCGCGGCTTATCTTGCAGCTTGAAATCGGGATGAAAGGCGGTGAAGTGCAGTGGCACGTCGGGCCCCAGATGCTCGAGAATCCACTCGGCAAGCCTGCGCGTCTCGCCGGGATCATCATTTAGCGTCGGGATCATGAGATTGGTGATCTCGAACCAGACATTCGTCTCATTCTTAAGCCACTGCAACATCTCCAGCACGGGCTGAAGATGAGTGAGCGTGATCTTTCCGTAAAAATCTTCGGTGAACGCTTTCAGGTCGATATTGGCCGCATCGACGTGATCGTAGATATCGTGGAAAGCTTCACGCGTGATGTAGCCGTTGCTGACCATCACGGTTCGCAGTCCGTGCTCTTTGGCGGCGCGGCAAATATCCACGACGTACTCGCCCCAAATGGTCGGCTCGTTGTAGGTGAAGGCAATCGAACGGCAACCGTAACGCAATGCGAGCTGCGGAATGTCTTCAGGAGGAATATGGGTGGAATGCACCTGATCGCTGCGGGATTTGGAGATGTCCCAGTTCTGGCAAAAAAAGCAGCCCATGTTGCAGCCGGCTGTGCCCATCGAAAAAACTTTCGTGCCGGGAAGGAAATGGTTTAGCGGCTTTTTCTCGATGGGATCAATTTGCAGAGCCGCAGGCGAGGCATAGCCGAGGCTATAGAGCTTGCCTCCTTGATTGATGCGAATAAAGCAGAAGCCACCCTGTCCTTCGCCGATGTGGCAGTGCCGGGGGCAAAGGTAGCAGTGCACGCGCCCGTTTGGCTCCGGTTCCCACCAGCGAGCCTCGTGCAGTTCCGTTTCTTTCTGCAAAATCTTCAAGTCTTGCATGAGCTCCAGGGGGTGCCCCCCTACCTTTTTTCGCAAGAGTATCAAAACAAGCTGTTTACGTTCGGCACTTTGACAACGAGTATCAATCCCAAGGACTTATTCCGCTTTGCCCAGGTGGACCGCACCTCATCCTCTCGATTCTCTCGTTCGAATTACGTTCCGCGCCGGCTTTTGTTTGTGTGGGTCTGCGTGCGAGCCAAGCGGCACTAGCGCCTTGCGTTTTTGCTTCTATTTTAACAGAAGGGTCAACGGTAGGTTTAGTGCTGCAATCGGGTAGTGGTCACTCTGTGCCTTTTGGTCATAAGGCCACTGTCCGAGAACACCGTTTCTCGGGATCTGGGATGGAACAATTTCGCAGCAGTGGGTTCAGCGCGATGTGCGTTTGTTTCTGCGTCTGTCGCCGGGTTGACTCCTCAAAACCTTTGCTCTGGGAAGAAGCTTAGTGTGGTCGGTTCGATACAAGTCCCGTTTAAACCTGCTTAAATCCACGCGTAGGCTCTTCATGTGGTCGGACGCGTACGACAGCCAATTAGAGTCGAGCTCTTGCGATAATTCGCGCAGTTGGTCCATATCTATCGACGTTCCCATCGTCAAGAGAGTTCTCACTATGGCTATGTGTTTGCGACTGACTTCCCACAAACCGGATAAGTCGACAGTTAGACCGCTGATGCTCTCATCGCTCCCCTCAGGCCACGCAAGCCTCAGCAACGGCTTCAACTTAGCTTCTAGGGGAAGAATTTCGTCTGTAAATTTGGCAAGTCGCAGTTTTTTCATCTATTGCGGCGCTCCATTGAATGGCCCAGTTTATCACTGGGCACTCCGATAGTTGCGCTCTCTAGCTGTGGGGCACAGCTCCTGTGAAGTCTTGTTCACGGAATGTGGCTCCTGCGTGAAAATCCCACTATACTGTCTGGCCCCCGTTCCAGGTCACGGTCAGATCATCTTTCGCCGTACTTCCCCATACTTCGGAGGAGTACTACTAAAACCACAGTACGCCGAAATTTGGGTCCAGCGTCCCATTGAGACGCGTGGGTGTGGGTCCGAATATCCTTTGTGAGATTCAGCAGGATAAAAGCTAACTGCCATGATAGCCAACGCCCCCTTCACAGAAAAACGCGCTAATCAGCGTTTTTTGCTCTTCGCAGATGCCGAAATTACTCTGCACGACGGAACGTCAGTTCGCACACAAATTACTGAATTAAGCTCGCGAGGCTGTTTTATGGGTGCGCTTGTACCTCTTCCCATTGGGACGAAATTTCGCTTGCGCATCTCGCACGACATGAGGACATGCGAACTACACGGCAAGGTGATCTACCTGCATTCCGGCTGCGGCCTGGGCATTTTCGGCATGGGCGTGCTTATTGAAAAGATAGCCGCTGACGAGCGTTCCGTAATCGATGCGTGGCTGTATGCTCTCGCCCGGAAGCGACTTGCTATACCCCCGCCACTGACCTGATCCCCGCTCCCGGTAACTTTAATAGGACTTGTCTCAGGACCGATGTCTCCAGCGCTCTATTCGTATCCGAATGTGGCCCAGTCCCGAAAAGACAGTTGCCGAGAAGACGTGCCGGCTCAACCGGTCGATGCACCACCTGATATAACTCTTTTCTCTAAAAGGTGGTGTTCATCATGCAGAGACGATGGAAGCTGTCGTCGGCTCAGCGGGCCGATATGTGGAACCGGTGGAAGGCTGGGCAGTCGTTAAATGCGATTGGTCGAGCGCTCGGCAAGGACCAACACGTCATCCATTTCCTGCTGGCGCGTCACGGAGGGATCGTTCCGCGAGTCCGTCGCCGTTCGCGGCGGGTACTCACCTTGGCCGAACGCGAAGACATCTCCCGCGGAATCGCCAGCGGCTGCTCGCTGCGGGTCATTGCTCAACGTCTTAGTCGCACTTCCTCTACGGTAAGCCGAGAGGTAGCCCGCCATGGCGGGCGCGCGCAGTATCGGGCCAGTGACGCCGACCAACGAGCCTGGCAGTTGGCTCTGCGCCCCAAGGTCTGCCGTTTAGCCCTCCACGAGAAGCTTCGGACCATCGTTGCGAGTAAACTGATCGAGGACTGGTCACCACAACAAATCTCCGGATGGTTGAAGACTGAGTATCCCAAAGACGAGAGCCTGCGCGTGTCGCACGAAACGATTTATCGCAGCCTGTTCATTCAAGCGCGCGGAGCGCTCAAACAAGAGCTGATTCAGCACCTGCGAACCAAGCGGCGGATCCGCCGCTCGCGGCACGCCAGCGTTCACGGGCACTCTCAAGGCAAGATCGTCGATGCCATTTCCATCCGGGAACGACCTTCGGAAGTCGAAGATCGTGCTATTCCCGGCCATTGGGAGGGCGATCTGTTGCGCGGGGCGCGCAACAGCCACGTGGTCACGCTGGTAGAGCGCAGCTCGCGCTTTGTCATGCTCCTAAAGGTATCCGGCAAAGACACCACTACCGTCGTCGCCGCTCTGAGCCGACACGTACGGAGGCTGCCCGCGACACTGTGGCGCTCGCTGACCTGGGACCGCGGACACGAGATGGCCCAACACAAAAGCTTCACGATGGCTACCGACGTACAGGTTTACTTCTGCGATCCGCAAAGTCCCTGGCAGCGCGGCTCGAACGAAAACACCAACGGGCTGTTGCGGCAATACCTGCCGAAGAAATCAGATCTATCTCAGTTCACTCAATCGGAGTTGGACAAGATCGCTCTGCGGCTAAATCAACGCCCACGAGAAACGTTGGGATTTCACACTCCAGCGGATAGACTGCAGGCCAGTGTTGCATCGACCCTTTGAGACCACCCGGTTTATCAGGCACTGAGATTATTCGGATGCAATCGCGGATTTAGAAGAACGCTCTACACCACGATGATTGAAAGTCCGAACGGCACCTGCAATTCCCCGAATATTTCCAGACTCTGATAGGGCACTTCCACCCCTGCGTGGTCGCAATTGCTACGATACCGAAGGAATACATCCACTTTCAGTCGTTGTTTCAATTGAAGAAGATATTCTTTGTGTTCCTTGAATGTATACCAGAGCGCGTCGATATGGACGTGAAGGGGCTCCGTTTGCTTCGTCGGAGCTGTATACATCCACATGTCGAAGTTCCATGACTGCGAATTAGGTGCTCGGCGGTCTCCTTTTCGATGAGCATGAGTCGTCTGGTGGATTCAATGGGTCGGCATCGACCGGTTGAGCCAGCACCGTTTCTCGGGCGCCATTCCAAGAGGTCCGCACCTAACGTCAAGTAGGGAGCTATTCCCAATAGACTTCGATCCCATAACCATCGGGATCTGTGCATCGGAAGGTCTTATAGCCGGGGTATTCTTCCATATCCTGAACTTGCACACCCTTGGAGCTCATGTAGCCATGTAGTGTGTGCACGGCGCGCGCACTGCCCAGGCGAAATCCAAAGTGAAACCATTCCGGAAACGAGAGTGGCGTTCGATCAGGGACGAGCGCCAGATCGAAGCCGCTTGTATTTCTCAAAAACAAAATATCCCCGTGACGCACACGTTCCCGGAAGCCAAAGTAGGACTCGTAGAAACCCTTTGAGCGATCCACTTTCCTCACGTGAAGGTGGAGGTGGTTGAGATCCATTTTTCCAGCCGGCTTTCGGCGATTTGTCATTTATTGCCTCACCTAGAGAGTCTCGAATCGTTAGGAACTATCTCCTTCGCGCATGTCACAATCGGGTCCACGCAAATATACTCGATAAGCATTATCTCCAGCCTGATAAGTCGGGTCCTCGAAATGTGGCTTTTGGCAGCGGGCTACGTTCCGAGGATGCCATTTTCGAGGATTAGGCAAACGCGAGTCGAATCCGTGGCACGAGTTGATCGCTCTATCCAGCCGCTACTTGACCTGCCACACGCCTTAAGCTAAACAGCGAGGTTGCCCGAACCAGTTTTCAACTTTTCAGAAAGTCTTGCTATGCTTATTGGCGACCGACTACAGGCCCTGCGAAGACGAAATCTGTCCCAGGCTGAGATTGAGAAGCGCACAGGTTTGATTCCCACTTATCTTTCCAAGCCCCAGGTCTGGGTGCGATGAGCGAAACCGCAATCGCGGCGCCAGCCATACCGGCTTCCACAGGTCCGGCGGTAAATGCCTGGATCATCGCGCTCGTAGTGACCATGGCCACGTTCATGGAGGTGTTGGACACCAGCATCGCCAACGTTTCCCTGCCGCACATTGCCGGCGGACTTTCCGCGGGTGTAGACGAGAGCACCTGGATCCTGACGTCCTATCTCGTCTCGAACGCCATCGTCTTGCCGATGAGCGGATGGTTTTCCAACTTGATGGGGCGAAAGCGTTTTTACATGACGTGCGTGGCGGTCTTCACGATCAGCTCGTTTCTGTGCGGGCTGGCGCCGAACCTGGGTGCGCTGATCTTCTTTCGCGTGCTCCAGGGTTTGGGAGGAGGCGGACTGCAGCCGAGCGAGCAAGCCATCCTGGCGGACACCTTTACCCCAGCCAAGCGCGGCATGGCCTTTGCCATTTACGGCATGGCGGTGGTGGTGGCGCCAGCCATCGGGCCGACTCTGGGCGGATTCATCACGGACAACTACAGTTGGCGGTGGATTTTTTACATCAACGTGCCCATCGGGATTATCTCCCTGTTGCTGACGTCGCGGCTGATCAGCGACCCGCCGCATCTGAACGATCAGAGAAAACGAACGTTCAGCATCGATTACATCGGCCTCGGTTTGCTCGCTCTTGGGCTTGGGCGCGCTGCAGGTGGTTTTGGACAAGGGGCAGCGGGACGACTGGTTCGAATCGCATTTCATCGTTATTCTCACGACGATCGCGGTCGCCGCGCTCGTGGCCGTCATTTTCTGGGAGTGGCACCACGACCATCCCATCATCGAGCTGAGGCTGTTCCGCGACCGCTCATTCGCGACGGCCAACGTGCTGATGTTCACGCTGGGGTTTGTGCTGTGGGGCACGACGCTGCTGATCCCGTTGTTCGTGCAAACGCTGATGGGCTATCCCGCGGAGCAGGCGGGGCTGGTGCTGATGCCGGGCGGCTTGCTGATCATTGCGTTACTGCCGCTGGTGGGCAGGATGCTGTCGCGAACCGATCCGCGGCCGATGATGGTCTTTGGCTTTTGCATGCTGGCCACGGCGATGTTTTACATGTCGCACTTCGATCTGCAACTCAGTTTCGGCAACGTCGTTCTTGCCCGGCTGATCCAGGGGGGTGGCATGGCTTTTCTGTGGGTCCCGATCAACACCGTGGCGTATTCCTATCTGCCGCGAGAGAAGAACAACGCCGCGTCCGGGCTGATTAACCTGGCGCGCAACGTGGGCGCGAGCATGGGGATTTCATACGTCACGACGATGCTCGACCGGAGGGCGCAGTTCCACCAAGACCGGCTGGCGGCGCACCTAGACCCGGCGAATCCGCGCTTGCAACAGATGCTGCATGGCACCACCGCCGCACTGAGGGCGCACAGCGGCCCTCGAGCGCTGCAACAAGCCTATGCCCTGCTGCAGTTCAACGTACAGCGCCAAGCGTCGATGCTCTCTTACATCGATAACTTTCGTATTCTCGCGATTGTGAGCTTATGCCTGATCCCGCTGGTCTTGTTGGTCAAGAAGCCCCGCAAGGGAGGGGGGATCGCGGTCCACTAAATTCGATAACCCAGTCGCGGCAATCCACCTCATGAATGGCTCTGAGCGTGATCGAGGCCCCACTCGATTGGTTGTTCCATGAGAACGGTCCTCCTTCAGTGCTCTTGTCGCCATGGTTTTTCCGCGGTTAACTATAGTTCACCCTTCCATCGAGCTATCCCTGCATTTTGGCGTTGGGCGATCCTGTCGAAGCTGAATACGTGCTCGACTTTGCGCGCTTGACGCAGTCCGTCAGTGGTGGCTCCCAGCCGTCCTCTTCCCGGTCAATTCGATGCCAGAGGGCTGCGACCACTCTGTTTTTTAACGACGCCGGCGTGTATGTAGAGGCACCGCCGAAATTCGGAAAGTATTGGGAACAAAATATGAACAAGTCCGTCGAAGACCTTTTAGCGCGGGCCGCACTCATTGACTCTTCAGGAATCGAACGCGCTCTGGAGATTCAATCGAAGAGCGGCGGCCCTCTGAGTAAGATACTGGCCGACTTGGGGTTGCCTGAAGTTCTGCCTCAGCCCACGGGGCTTCTTCCAATGGATTTCTGCCGCGAGCGCTTGGTAGTGCCCTTAAGTCTAAAGGGCAATTCGCTCCGACTTGCCATGGTTAACCCGTTGGATTACCCAACGATCCAAGATGTCATATTCCGGACCGGCAAAGAGGTTATCGCAGTAGCCGCCAGCGAATCCGCGGTCCTTTCGTTGCTGGGCCAGTCTCAGTCCGACGCGATCGAGAGTCAGAACATTTACGAAACGCTTACGAGCGCGAACCCCGAAGGCGAAATCGTATCTCAGGAAGAAACCGACGAGGACATCGATGCGGCCAAGCTGGCAAAAGATACGAAACTCGCTCCGGTGATCCGACTTGTAAATCTGATCCTGAGTCGCGCCGCCAAGGAAGGGGCCAGCGACATCCACATCGAACCGAAAGAAAAATATCTGCTCGTTCGGCAACGTATAGATGGGCTCCTCCAGGAGGTTTTCAAAGTCCCCAAGCACCTGCAAGATGCCACGGTCTCTCGGTTGAAGATTATCTCCGGGATGGATATCGCGGATCATCGGCGATCTCAAGACGGCAGGAGCCAGTTGCGTTTCGAGGGCAAGCGAATCGATCTGCGCGTTTCGACATTGCCCACTCAGTATGGCGAAAAAGTCGTCGTGCGTCTCCTCGATCAGAAAAGAGCGCAGATGACGATGGACCAGATCGACCTCACACCCGACAATCTACGGGTCTGGCAGGCATTATTACTCCGGCCCCAGGGAATGATTCTCGTTACCGGGCCCACCGGGAGCGGGAAGAGTTCCACGCTCTACACTTCGCTTAACTGGCTCAAGTCAGGGACGAACAATATCATCACCATTGAGGATCCAATTGAATATCAGCTAGAAGGCGTAAACCAAGTGCAAATCAATACGAAGGCCGGCGTGACTTTCGCGGGCGGCTTGCGATCCATTCTACGTCAAGATCCCAATATTATTTTTGTGGGGGAGATTCGCGATCAAGAAACTGCGGGAATTGCTTTAGAGGCCGCTCAAACAGGGCATTTGCTATTGAGCACTCTGCATACCAATGATGCCCCCGGAACGATAAGCCGCCTCGTCGATTTGGGTGTTGAACCTTTCCTTGTTGCTTCTTCCGTGATCGGGATTCTCGCCCAACGGCTGGTCCGCAGATGCTGCCCTGCTTGCGCGGTTCCTCAGGTACCCAGTGCTGAAACCATAGAAAAGATTGGCGGCCCTGAACGCCTGCCTTCAAACGGCCAATGGCGAGCAGGACCCGGTTGTGAAAAGTGCGGGCAAACGGGCTTCAAAGGACGGATGGGAATCCATGAGTTACTACAGGTGACCGATGAACTACGCGAACTCATAACTCGGCGCGCACCGGAACACGAAATCCGAATGGCGGCACGCGCAGGCGGCATGCGAACTCTGCTCGAAGACGGCATTGCCAAGGCTGCTCAGGGCTTGACGACCCTTGAAGCAGTTTTAAAAGTCGCGGCACCCGATGATGCGCCGGTAGCTGAAAGCGTATCGGACAATATTCCTGCGCCGAACGATGTTTCACGTGAAGCCGGCAGGGCGCGAGTGCTTATCGTGGAAGACGATCGAACGATAACCGCCGTGGTGAAGTACTTCTTGGAACTCGAAGGATTTGAGGTTGTCATTGCGACGGACGGGTTAGTTGGTTTGGAGACAGCGAAGCGCAATCCGCCCCAAGCGATCGTAACCGACCTCAACATGCCCGGCATGGACGGTATGGCAATGGTGAAGGCTCTCCGGGCTGACGTGCTAACCCATGACATCCCGATTTTAATGCTAACTTCCGAAGGAAGCGTCGATAGCGAAACGTTGGCTTTGTCTCTGGGCGCCGATGACTACATCCTTAAGCCCGTTGAGCCGCGCCGGCTCGCGGCTCGTGTTAAAGCTCTACTGGCCCGCTCCAAAACGCGCAATAGCTAGCCGGATTACAATGAGTCCCGCGAAGTTGTCTTCTCGAATCTGGCGCACAGCCTTCATTCGGGTCAAACGCGGTGGTAGTCGTCGGCCCAGGCGAGGAATTCGCGGAGGCGGCGGCGTTCGCGCCACAGAAGAAAAAGGAAACGCGAAGGGCCGGCGGGCTCGGCCTCGGGACCAAAGAATGTTTCCATGCGCCAGCGAAGGTAGGGGCTCTTCCAGGGCCGCAGGCGATAGCCCCGCGACGTTTTCCAATAATACCGAAGCATGCGCACCATCGTAGCGTGAGCAGTCTACCCCGAGTGTAGCGGTTCCCCCGAAGGCCAATTTGCAAGAGCGGGAAATGGCGTGTAACTTGTTGGCTCGCCAAAGAATCAGAGAAGAGTTGGCCGGAACGGTGAAGCGATGAAACGTCGTGACTTTCTGCGCTCGGCGGGCGTTATCTCGGCGGGAATCGCTTTTCCCGGCGCGACGCGCCTGTTTGCGGAAGATCCCGCACCTGCAGGTTGGCGCACGTTCGAACTAACCACGCGCGTGGAAATTCTCAAGCCGTCTGGAATAACGCGCGTATGGCTGCCGGCCGGTCTCATCACCGAAACTCCTTTTCAGAGAACGCTCTCGAATAGCTACCATGCCGAAGGCGGCGTCTCCAGGATGACCGGAAGCAAAGCTGATGCGCTTGGAATCGTCGTCGCGGAATTTCCGGCCGGCGTGAAGCCCATGCTTACGCTCACCAGCCGCATCGCCACGAGAAATATTGCCGTGGATGTTGCGGCCGCCGGCAAAGTGCCTCCTGCGAGTGCCGCCGATTTGCAGCACTTTCTCCGGCCCACACATCTTCTTGCCGACCGATGGAATCGTGAAGTCCACAGCTGCCGAGATCACCAAGGGCGCGCACACGGACCTCGAAAAAGCGCGAGCCATCTACGAATGGATCGTGGACAACACGTTTCGCGATCCGAAAACGCAGGGATGCGGCCTCGGGGACATTCGTTTCATGCTTGAATCCAAGGATTTCGGCGGCAAGTGCGCCGATCTGAACGCGCTTTATGTCGGCTTGGCCCGCGCGAGCGGCCTGCCGGCACGCGACGTCTACGGCATCCGCGTGGCCAAGTCACGAGCTGGGTTACAAGAGCCTAGGCACCGCCTCCGAAGTCGTGACGAAGGCGCAGCACTGCCGCGCCGAGGTCTACCTGAAGGAGCACGGCTGGGTTCCCGTCGATCCTGCGGACGTGCGCAAAGTGGTGCTCGAGGAACCGCCGGGAAATCGGCCGCTCGATGACGAGATGGTGAAAAAGGCGCGGGCGCGGCTATTCGGCTCGTGGGAGATGAACTGGATCGCCTACAACTTCGCGCACGATGTCGCGCTGCCCGGGTCGAGCGGCGCGCCGCTTCCCTTCCTGATGTATCCGCAGGCGGAAACTGCTGATGGCCGGCTCGATTGCCTCGATCCGGATGGATTTCGCTACGAGATCACTTCGCGGGAGATTGCGCCGGCTACTGGTGCGACCCGGTCGTCGATTTAGAGCTTAAGCCGCAAAGGAAAAGCCCCAGGGCCGGCAAAACCAGCCGCGCCCTGGGCTACAAGTCTTCGCGGAAAATCGCCCCACAGAGTAGTCAGTTGTCGATTTGGGACAAGGGCCGACGCTAAAGGACTGAGAGATTCTTCGACTTCATGGCCGCGCGGACCAGAAAGCGGTCCGAGGAAACGCGCGGCCACTCCGCTCAGAATGACACGCAGCAGGCGCTACCAGCTCATGCGATGGCGCAAGGACGTGATGTGCGCGACGTGATGCTTGCCGTGCCAGGAATACGTCGTCAGCGCATCGTCCAGAGTCATCGTGCCGCGCTCGGGATGCTTAAGCCGTCGCGCAAAATCCTCAGGGTGCATGCCGCGCAGAAGCGTGATCCATCGCTTATGCAGCGCTTCGAGCAAAGTGAGCGAAACTTCAATGGGCGTTTCCTGCGAGTCATTTAATTTTGCCCAGAGCGCTTCGTCGTAAGGCTTGATCGTGGGCTCGTCTTCCGTGAGCGCCAGCTTGAAGCGCACGTAGGAATTCATGTGGCTGTCCGGCAGGTGATGAACCAACTGCCGCACGGTCCAGCCGCCGGGGCGGTAGGGTGTGTCGAGTTGATCCGGCGAAAGTCCGGCGATGGCCGCCCTCAGGCGATTCGGTGTTTCGGCGATGGCTTCGATTGCCTGGCGGCGCTCGTCCGGAGTGAGCACTGGCTTCGAAGGACATTTTCCGATGGGATAACGCAGGTCTTGCATGGTGTTTTTTCCTTCCTCGCGTTCAAAGACTCAGCAAACAAAAAGACAAAAGAAAAGCCCCAGGGCCCCTGCGCGTTCGATAGAACAACTACAATTTTCGGCTCTGGCGCAGGGCGCCCTGGGCTACAACCGGCTTACTTACGCGCTTCAAGCGGCAGAAAAGAGAATGAGAGATTCTTCTGTCGCTACGCTCCTCAGAATGACACGCTATCTTTCCGAACGATTATTGCCTTTGGCACGCGATTTGGGCTGGGAAGTTGATTCTGCTGCCGGGCTTTTCGTAGAAGCCAGTTCCGCTTTCGCCGAATCGAAAAATTGCTGCACGATTTTGCGCGCGGCCGCGTCGAGCATTCTCTGTCCCACCGACGCGATCACGCCGCCAACCTGCGCCTCGCCGGTATAGGTGAGTTCGGTATCGCTTGCTCCCTTTGCGGCGAGCTCGATGCGGCCTTCGCCTTTCACGAATCCGGGCAAGCCTTTGCCGTCCATTTTCAGGACTAGCGAATGCGGCGGCTTCTTTTCTGCGAACTCCAGCGTGCCGGCGTATTTTCCGGAGATCGCCGCGATGCCAAATTTCACCGCAGCTTTGTAGCGATCCGGGCCATCGGGTTCGAGTCGCTCGCAGCCGGGAAGCAATCGCGAGAGCCTGGCGGGATCGGTGAGCAGCGACCAGACTTCGTCGGGCGGCGCGGGCAATGCAACCGTGCCCGCAAGCTTCAAGCGGCGCCTCGGGCCGCCTCGATGGCGCGGGCAATGGCTCGCCGCGGTGAACACGCGAGCCATCTCGCGGCGATATTCTCGCCGAGGCGTGCAGATCAGAGAGCGGTTCTACTCCCTGACCGGCATTGCGCGAAGCTTCCTCGATGATTTTGTCGGTGGCCGCTTTGCCGGCGAGCGCGCGTTCGACGGCCTCGGCGCGAAAAGCTTTCGGAGCAAGTCCGGTGATTCCGATGGCGGCTTGTTCGATGGTCTTACCGCCCTTAGCGAGAAGGATATTTGCCGCCACTCCGACGATAGCGAAGCCGGAAGCCGGCTGATGCAGCTTCTCATAAGCCGTGCCCGATAGCGGCTTGCGCGGCGCGATGCGGATCTGCGTGAGGATTTCGCCGGGATGAAGCTGCGTGGTGAGCATGTCCACAAAGAAATCGCGCGCCGGAATCGTGCGCGTGCCGGAGGTATTCGCCGCAATGATCTCCGCATCGAGCGCGAGAATGGCCGCGGGATAATCCGCACCGGGATCGGCGTGCGCGAGGCTGCCGCCGATGGTGCCGCGATTACGCACTTGCACGTCGCCGATTTGCGCGGCGGTCTCCGGAAGCAAGGGACACGTCGAAGCAAGTAATGCCGATTGTTCGATTTCTGCGTGCGTGGTGAGCGCGCCGATGGCGATCTGGCCATTCTCTTCGCGGATGTAACTCATGCCGCGCAGATGGCCGATATCGATGACGTAGCGCGGCGCAGCCAGGCGCAATTTCATCAGGGGCAATAAACTGTGGCCGCCTGCGAGCAACTTGGCCTCGTCGCCATGACGTTCCACCAGGCGCAAGGCTTCGTCCAAAGTTTTGGGGGCGTGATATTCAAACGCTGCGGGAATCATTGCGCCCTCCGGTTGTCTTTATGCATGAGTCGCCAAATCTTTTCGCGCTTGAAAGGCATGTCCACGTGATGAATGCCAAACGGCGCGAGCGCATCGGCAACGGCGCCCGCAAGCGCGGGCGTCGCGCCAATGGTGCCGGCTTCGCCGACGCCCTTGACGCCCATCGGATTTACGGGCGTAGGCGTTACGGTGCGCTCGGTTTCGATCCAGCACATGTCGGAAGCGCGCGGCAATGCGTAATCCATCAGCTCGCCGGTGATGAGCTGGCCTTGCTCGTCGTAAACGGCTTCTTCGAGCAGCGCCTGGCCGACCGACTGCACGATGCCGCCTTGCACTTGCCCCTCGACCAGCAGCGGATTAATCACGTTGCCGCAGTCATCGACGGCGACGTAGCGCACGAGCTTCACGTCGCCGGTTTCGGCGTCGATTTCCACGACGCAGATATGCGTGCCGAAGGGATAAGTGAAATTCGAGGGCTCGAAGAAAGTGGTGGCCTCGAGGCCGGGCTCCATCTCCGCGGGCAACGTCTTGGCGACGTAAGCCGCGGAAACAGCCTGGCCGAACGCGATCGATTTCTTCGCCGATTCCTTGGCGGAAATTTTCCCGTCGGCGAAAACCATGCGCTCTGGGTCGGATTCGACAATGTGCGCAGCGATGCGAGCCATCTTTTCCTTCACTTTTTGCAAGGACTTGTAGACCGCGGTGCCGCCCACGGCGGTGGCGCGGCTTCCGAAAGTGCCGATGCCGTACGGCACGATGGAAGTATCGCCGTGCACGACCTGAACCTGGCTGGGATCGATTCCCAAAATGTCGGCGCCCATCTGGGCAAAGGTGGTTTCCTGTCCTTGCCCGTGAGGCGATGAGCCTGTCATAACGCTGACCCGGCCGGTGGGTTCGACGCGCACGGTGGCCGATTCCCAGCCGCCCGCGGGCATGGCGCTCGAAGGACCCATGCCGCAAATTTCCACGTACGTGGAAATGCCAATGCCCGTGTAGCGCCCTTCTTTGCGCAGCTTGGCTTGTTCCTGGCGCAGCTTCTTGTAATCGGCGACCTTCAGAGCCAGATCCAGCGCTTTCTGGTAATCGCCGCTGTCGTAGATCAGCCCTGTCGGTGTGGCGTAGGGAAAATCCTCAGGCTGCGGAAAATTCTTGCGGCGGACTTCGACGGGATCTTTCTTCAGCTCCGCCGCGACCAGATCCAGCACGCGTTCGATCAGGTAAGTGGCTTCGGGACGGCCGGCGCCGCGATAAGCATCGGTAGACATTTTATTGGTGAAGACGCCGGTGATCTCCATGCGCGCGGCGGGGATTTTGTAGCATCCGGTCATCATCAGGCCCGTGAGTGTGGGAATCAGCGGCGTGAGCAACTGGTAGTAGGCGCCGAGATCGGCGATCACGTGGCAGCGAAGTCCGAGGATGGTTCCGTCGCGCTTTATGGCTACTTCGACGTCATCAATCTGATCGCGTCCGTGAATGGTGGCTTGAAAATTTTCGCGGCGCGATTCTGTCCATTTCACCGGTTTGCCAAGCTGGATGGCGAGGTAGGCGACCATCGCCTCTTCCGGATAAACGTTGAGCTTGGTGCCGAAGCCGCCGCCCACTTCCGGGCAAATGACATGCACCAGGGTCTCGGGGAAATTCAGCATCGAGGCGATCTGCGTGCGCAGCAGGTGCGGAATCTGGGTGGAGCTCCAGACGGTAAGCTGGCCCTCGCCGGGCTTGTAGTCCGCGAGCACGCCGCGCGTCTCGATGGGCACGGGAATCAGGCGCTGGTTGACGATGCGCTGCTTGATTACTTTATCGGCCGACTTGAATGCCGCTTTTAGATCGCCGCCCTCCAACTCCCATTTGAAGGCCACATTGTCTTTATGGCCCGGGTGCATTGGCGTGGCGCCTTTGGCTATGGCCTTCTCCGGATTCACGATGGGCGTGAGCGGCTCGTAATCCACTTCGACCAAGTCGAGCGCGTCGCGCGCTGCGTAACGATCGCTCGCCACCACCACGGCTACCGCTTCGCCGACAAAAAGAACCCGGTCGCGCGCCAGCACGGGCCGCGCGGCCGACTTCATGTCCGGAATCTGCGCCGCGCAAGGCACGGCCTGCACCGCGCCGTCGATATCCGCGCCAGAGAGCGCGAGAACCACGCCGGGGGCGTGCCTCGCCTTCGATAAATCAACGGAACGGATCTTCGCATGCGCGTAAGGACTGCGCGCGAAGGCGGCATAGTGCATTCCGGCGAGCTGCAGATCGTCGACGTAGTGGCTGATCCCCTGGATCAGCCGCGGGTCTTCTTTGCGCTTGAGGGGCTTGCCAATAAATCGGTTGGTCATGAGGGTCTCCCGATCGCGGAATTCGCCAATGCTTCAGCGCTTGCGCGCGCTCATCTTTTTGGCCGCGTACTGCACCGCTTCTATGATGTGCTGGTAACCGGTGCAACGGCAGAGGTTCCCGGAAAGGGCGCTGCGAATCTCGGCTTCCTTCGGATTTTTGTTTCGTTGCAGCAGATCAACAGCCGCCAGGATCATTCCCGGCGTGCAATAGCCGCATTGCAGGCCGTGTTTTTCCCAGAAGCCTTCCTGCACGGCATGCAAGGCGCCGTTGCCTGTGCCGGTGCCATTACCGATGCCATTACCGGCGCCGTTTCCAGCGCCCTTTTGGGAATTCGGCGCAAGCCCTTCGATTGTGGTGATCTCTGAG
This sequence comes from uncultured Acidobacteriota bacterium, assembly GCA_963804535.1. GTDB lineage: Bacteria > Acidobacteriota > Terriglobia > Acidiferrales > UBA7541 > Palsa-189. The sequence continues at coordinate 78,644 of CAWDQT010000016.1, read as the reverse complement.
CCGGAAGCCTGCACGGCCAGCAGCGTGCACGATTTTACCGCTTTGCCATCCAGCAGCACCGTGCATGCGCCGCAGATGGATGTCTCGCAGCCGATGTGAGTGCCGGTGAGGCCAAGCACGTCGCGCAGATAATGAACCAGCAGCAGGCGCGGCTCGACCGTGCCCTGCTGCGGTTTGCCGTTCACACGAAGCTGGATTTCCACGCTCATGGCCCCTCCGTGCAGATAGCTGAAAGACTGGGGGCACAAACGTTACGCCTGCCGCGAAGTTATTTCAAGTGACGATCCGACCAGATCGTCGTCCCGAGCGAACAACGCGAGCGAGTTGATCTCTCCCCTGCTGACTTGCGCAACGGTCGACAGCCATCTTCGGTTCGACCGCGGTGCAGTCGTGCCCGAAGCCTCTTTGGAGCCAGCCAAACACCAAAACCTCGGGTCTGGTCCAGACATCGGACCCGACCCGAGCTACAAAACCCAATCTCTGTACACGGAGCGGGCTTAGGCGGTGAGAATGCGGCCCCAGATGCGGGTTGTGGCGGGTTTGCCGAGGTAAGCCTTGTGGCCGGCAACGGAAACCGTGGTGGTCTCGTCATACTCGCGGTGCACCACGCGAATGCGCACGCCGGGGCGCAGTTTGCGGGCGTCGAGAAATTCCAGAAATTTGGGATCTTTTTCGTAGACGGCCAGAATCTCCACGCTTCGCCCGACCGGAACATCGGCGAGCGCGACCGCATGCTGCGTGCGCTTCAGCCGTGCCAACCCTCCTCGCAACGGCATACCATGCGGGCAGGCGCCATCGGCGCCGAAGCGGCGGATCAGCAAAGCCTCTACTTCCGGAGAGAGGCCGTGCTCGAGGCGCTCGGCGGCAGCGTGAGCAAGCGTCCAGTGAAGGCCGATCATGTCAGTGAGTAGCTTTTCGGCCAGCTGATGGCGGAGCGCCAGCCGTTCGGCTTCGCTGCGTCCTTTTCGCGTGAGGCGAATGTAGCCATCGCGTTCTATGCGCAGCAGGCCGTCGCGGGTCATGCGCTTGAGCGCGGCCGTGACCGCGGGCGGCGTCACTTCCAGTTCTTCCGCAAGACGCGCGCTGATCGGGGCTTGATCGTCCTGTTCGAGCTCCCAGATCGCTTTCAGATAATCTTCCCGGGAGACGCTGGTAGTTTCGCGGGGCACGAAAGCTCCTAGCGGCGGGACATCGGGCTGGATCGAGCAGAAGTGGTTTCCGAGGAGATGGATTTCGATGCGCTCGAATTGGAGGCGCTGCGGCTGGATTGCGATTCAGTCACGGAAGATTGCTCCGCGGCAAGTTTCAAAAAATACTCGTGTACCGTCGTGTCAGCGGTGAGTTCGGGGTGGAACGTGGCAATCAAGATACGGCCATCGCGCACAAGCACCGGGCGGCCGCCTTCGCGCGCGAGCACTTCGACTCCGGGTCCGACGTCGTCGATCCACGGCGCGCGAATGAAGACCATCTCCAGCGGCTCGGTCTTCAGTTTCGAAGGAGCGCTGCGGACTTCGCTCGCCAGTTGCCGGCCATAGGCGTTGCGTGTGATCGCCAGGTCGGCGAATCCCAAGGATTCCTGCGCAGGAGAGCGCACTTCACGCGCCAGCAGAATCGCGCCTGCGCAGGTGCCAAAAAAAGCTGCGCCGCGAGCGTCGAGCGCCCGCAAGGCAGCCTCGAGGCCTTCTTCTTTGAGAAACTTGAGCATGGTGGTGCTTTCGCCGCCGGGCAAAATCATGGCATCGACCTGCGAGGCATCTTCGGGCGTGCGCACCAGCACGTAATCCGCGCCCAGCCGCTCAAGCATGCGCGCGTGCGCTTCGTAATCGCCCTGAACAGCGAGGATGCCGATTTTCAAGTTAGCCCTTTGTGGCCTGGAGTAAGAGAGATTCTTCACCCGCCGAGGCGGCGTTCAGAATGACACGCCAAAACCCATTCAAAAATCTCAGGTCTCGGCCGCAAAAAACGCATCCGCGACCTGAGCTACAGATACGGTCGCGCTCACCCGCCGATGAATTACCAGCCGCGAGTCTGCAGCAATTCTTTTGGATCGAGTTGGCGCACGTCGAGACCGCGCATGGCCTCGCCGAGCTCTTCGGAAGCTTCGAGCACGGCCTTCGCGTCTTCGAAATGCGTGGCCGCTTTTACGATGGCTCGGGCACGCTTATCGGGATCGCTGGACTTGAAAATTCCCGATCCGACGAAGACAGCTTCGGCCCCCAACTGCCGCACCAGAGCGGCGTCGGCGGGCGTGGCGATACCGCCGGCAGAGAAATTCGGCACCGGCAGCTTGCCCTTTTGCGCCACTTCGCGAACCAGTTCGAGCGGCGCGGCCAAATCCTTGGCCGCGTGCACCAGTTCATCGCCGCGTAACGTGGTCAGGCGGCGCATCTCGCTAACGATCGTGCGCATGTGGCGCACCGCTTCCACGATGTTTCCCGAACCGGCTTCGCCCTTGGTGCGGATCATCGCCGCGCCCTCGGCGATGCGCCGCAGGGCCTCGCCCAAGATTGCGCGCGCCGCAGACGAACGGCACCTTGAAGTCGTGCTTCCAAACATGATTTTCCTCGTCGGCGGGCGTCAGCACTTCGCTTTCGTCGATGAAATCGACCTCCAGCGCCTGAAGTACCTGCGCCTCGGCGAAATGGCCAATGCGCACCTTGGCCATCACGGGAATGGTCACCGTATCCATGATCTCGCGAATGATCCGCGGCGAAGCCATGCGCGCCACGCCGCCTTCTTTGCGGATATCGGCGGGCACGCGCTCGAGCGCCATCACCGCGCAGGCCCCGGCCTGCTCGGCGATGCGCGCCTGATCGGCGTTGGTCACGTCCATGATCACGCCGCCTTTGAGCATCTCGGCGAGCCCGACCTTCACTCGCCACTGGTTATTTGCGTTTCCGTTGCTCGAATCCATCGTTAACTCCTTGCGCGCGTATCCGCGCTGGACTCTTGCACTTGTTTCTGAGCTTTCCTGATTCTTCTTATTGTATCGTTCCGGGTCGATAATCACGAAGCGTCCCCGGCCGCGTGCCAGCACAGTACCCGCGGCGTTGCGGATCTCTCCTTCATGATATAAGTCCCGGCCGTTGCGGCGGGTGGAAAAACCTTCCACCCGCAACTCCTCGTCCACGCGCACTGGCTTGAGATACTCCACAGTCAGCTCGGCCGTAACGGCGCGTACGTTACTGAACCGGCTGACCTTGCTCATGACTTCGTCGAGCACGGTGGCAATGATTCCGCCGTGAATGAATCCCGTGGCGCCCTGATATTCGGGCCCCAGCCTGAAGCGTCCGATGATGCGCTGGCTGGATTCGTCCGCCTCGAAAGCCAGTTTCATCCCGCGCGGGTTGCCGCCGCCGCATCCGAAGCATGGGTTTGCTGGATCAGGTTCGGTCACGAGTTCCGTCGCTCAGCCGTAAACTGCATTCAGACTCACACCAGCGCCACGTGCGCGGGCTCGAAGCGCCGCGCGCCGCGATGCCGCTTGGCCAATTCAGACCGCAAAATCTCGCCCAGAATACTTACGCCACGCGCAATCTGCCGCTCTTCCACTCCCGAAAAACTGAGCCGCAAGGTATTCGGTTGGGGACTCTGCACGTAGAAGTACCTCCCGGGAGCAAAAACAACACCGCGTTCGCGTGCCCGCACCAGCAGTTCATTGGCATCGAATCCGGGCGGCAGTTCCAGCCAGATGCACATTCCACCCGTAGGATGCGTCCAACGCGTTTCCGCAGGCATGTGCCGCACCAAGGCTTCCTCCACCGCCGCGAGGCGTGACGCGCACAGCTTGCGCATCCGTGCCACATGCCTTACGAGCAGCCCACGCTGCGTAAACTCGGCCAGAACCGCCTGCGAAAGCTGATTGGTATGCAGATCCGTCGATTGCTTCACCACGCGCAGGCGCTCAATTACGTTGGTTGGCGCCACCATCCAACCCACGCGCAAACCCGGGAAAGCTATTTTCGAGACGCTATCGATCTGGATCACCGCATTTGCGCGATCGAGCTGCTTGAGGGAAGGCAGCCGCTCTCCGCGGGCCAGCAACCGCGCATAGATGTGATCCTCGACGATCGGCACTTGATGCCTGGAGGCTATCTCCAGCAACCTGCGGCGCGCCGCCAGCGACATGGAAAGCCCCGTCGGATTATGGAAATCGGGCGTCAAAAACATCAGCTTGACGCGATTGGCGGCGAGCGTCTGCTCGAGCGCGTCCAGATCCAAGCCGGGCATGCTACCGGGACCGTTCTCGGTGCGCACCGGAACGCCCAAGCAGCGCGCCCGCGCCGCTGTTAAGAGAGCGATCGTGCCTGGATAAGTCGGATTCTCAATGATCACGGCATCGCCAGGCCGTATAAATGCTTTGCAAATGAGGTCCAGTGCCTGCTGGCAACCATCAGTGATCAGCAGATTTTCTTCTCGCGCCTGCAGGCCTTCGCTGCGCAATAACTCGAGCAGCGCCTCGCGCAGCAGGGGGTATCCGTCCGTCGCACCGTATTGCAGGATTCGCGCTCCATCCCGACGCAGAACCGCATTGCAGCAGCTGCGCATTTCCGCGACCCGAAAAGACTCCGCAGGAGGGTTAGCGACAACAAAAGAAATTCCGCTCGCAGGCATCCCGCGGAACAGCCGGTCGAGCGCATCGTCGCCGCGCTCATCGGCAAAGAGCGACTCCCAGCGAATGGCTCCGCCCGGAACGGGCGACGGCGGCGGAGGAGCAATCTGCAGCGGCCTCCAGTTGGCGCGAATGAATGTGCCGCGCCCCACGTGGCCCTCGATCAGTCCTTCCGATTCCAGTTCCGCGTAGGCATTCGCCACGGTCGTGCGATGCACGCCCAGGTGCTGAGCAAGCTCGCGGCTGGCGGGAATCCGGTCGCCGGGGCGCAATTCACCGGCATGTACCAGCGCGCGGAGCTGATCGCAGAGCTGCACGTAGAGCGGGATGTGGCTTTCGCCTTGAAGTTGTAGCGGAAGCATTGGCTCTCCTGATCGGGCCAATATAGACGAAAAGTATAGCCCGTAAAGAGCCAATTTGTCTCTCGCTGCTCGCAGCCGGGACAAATCCAAAAACAACCGCCGGAACGCGAGAACATTGATGAGGATTTAACCTGCAGGTGCAGGCATCAGGTACGCGACCGTGAACGCTTAGCTCGGCCAACAGCGTAAAGTTCTGGCGATTGCTTGTTTGCGGATTTGCGCGGGAACACTTCACGCTCAATTGCAGGTCCTTCGCGATCCTCGGCAATATCCAAATCATACTGCAGCTGAAGATTCAGCCAAAAGTCCGGGGTTGTATTCAGATAACGCGCAAGCCTCAGCGCGGTATTCGGCGTAACTGCGCTTATCCCCCGCACAATTTGGTTCAGTCGCGGCGTCGATATGCGGAGAGCCAAAGCCAACTGGTTGACGCTCATTCCGGTGGGGAAAAGAAACTCTTCCCGCAAAACCTCTCCTGGATGAACAGGCTTCAATTTCTTAGACATGTTCGCCTTCAGTGATAATCCACGATTTCAACGTTTCCGGCATCTCCATCATCCCACTCAAAGCAAACTCTCCACTGATCATTAATTCGGATGCTGTATTGTCCTTTGCGGTCGCCGGATAGTTTTTCCAGGTGATTACCTGGCAGGTTCAAATCGCGCAGTTCCTTCGCCGCATGGAGCTGTCTGAGCTTGCGAATCGCAGTGCTCGCAATGTTTTTGAACTTTCTATTTTCGCCTCGATGATGAAGTTCCTCGGTGTCCTTGCAGGCAAACGACCTTATCACGTCGCTTGATTGTATAAAGCTTAACTTTATACGTCAACCTTTATAGGGATAGTGGCGCAATCAGCCAGGCGTGATTGATAAAAAAGACGATTACTTTGTGGCGGCGGTTTCGCCGAGCTTGCGCAGCCGCTCCTGCAGCTTGCGCCGGAGCGTGGAAGGCGTGTTGGGATTGAACGCCACCAGATACCAGAGCGGCTGGCTGCGATCGCGGGAAAGCCAGGCCAGCGTCGGCGCATCGGCATTGGGATGCCGCGCCACATTCTCGCGAATCGCGCCGTAGGGATGCCGCGCGAGACGTCCGAGCGTCTTTGCGGAAACTTTAGGATGCTCGCTGATCAGGCGCAGCAGGTAAAAATCCGTCTTGGGCGCCTGCTTGACCAATTTTTCCAGTTGCTCGGGACTGGCCTCGGCGCTCAGCACCATGCCGACTTTTTCGTCCCAGGAGGCATTCACTTCGTTCAGCTCTTTGGTGCGAGCGTGAATCAGTTCTTCGAGCACCCGGCGCTCATGATTACGCCGCGCCGGAGGAAGCTGCGATCCTTCCAGGGAATCGAGCACGCGCAGCAGATGCTGCCGCTCGCCAAAGACAATCTGCGTGGTCCGCTGCGGGGAATTTCGGCCGTCATTTTGTACCAAGTCTGAGCGTCTCATGCGAGCCTCATCTCGGGATTCCCAATTCGCCGGCCAACGCGGCCAATTCGTCATCCCGGATAAACAGATTGTTGGAATCGAGCGCCTTCCCGGCCTCGATGTTCTTTTTTAACAGCCAACCCGTGAGATCGATCTTTTCTTCCCGGCTCAATCTGCGCCCCGGCTTCTCGAATCGTGCCAGCGATTCGCCAGAAATGCCGACGACCACCTCTTCGGCCGCTTTTGGCGATGCGTCCGCTGCCACGTTCGACGCGAAAGAAATACAGCTCCGGACGGTCCGCCAAAGTCAGGAAGCCGGCCCGCACAAACTGCACCGTACAAGGCGTGCCATCGGGCGCGATTGCCTCGAACCGTTCCCAAAGCGGCTCGTATTTCATCGGGAATTATGCCGCTCCAGTAAATGCTGAGTAAAGAACGACCGCCAAGGCGATTTCCAAGTTGACAATATGCGCAGGCAACGCTTGGTTGGCAGCGCACCCCTTTTGCCGCGCCTTTCACCGCAAGGCCTTTATCGCTGTGAATGACGCGGAAGCTCGAGGAAAGGATTGCCGGCGCGCTCCTCGCCAATTGTTGTTGCGGCGCCATGGCCGGGATACACGATTGTCTCGTCCGGCAGAATCAGCAGCTTCTGATGTATCGAGCGCAGAATTTGCTCAGGCGAACCGCCCCAGAGGTCGGTTCGGCCGATGCTGCCGGCAAAAAGAGTGTCTCCCGCGAGGAGTTTTCCCGCTTCCGCGCGGGCTTTCGTCTGTGGCTGCGGGGCGAGATAAAGCGAGATGCTTCCCGGCGTGTGTCCGGGCGTATGCAGGACATTGGCCTCAAATCGGCCCCAGCGGAGCGTATCGCCCTCGCGCAGGAATTTATCGACGCTGGCAGGATCGGGGGTGCGCATGCCGATCCAGGCGGCCTGCACATCCAGGTGACGGTATAGCTCCATGTCGTCGCCATGCATGAGCACCGGCGCGCCGGTAGCCTGCTGCATTTTGCGCAAACCGCCCACGTGGTCGATGTGGGCGTGCGTGCTCACGATGGCCTTGACGGTCAGCGCGTGCTTGGCCAGCAGCTCCAGAATTCGCCCGGCTTCGTCGCCTGGATCGACTACTAGCGCTTCGCGTGTTTCGGGATCGCCGATGATCGAACAATTGCATTGCAACATACCGACTGGAACGATTTCGTGAATGATCGTCTTTGACGTGAAGTTTGATTTAGGGTCGGCCACGTGAGTTTCTCAGGAGGCAAACCCACTATAGCATTCCGCGCCCACAAACCTGCTGGCAAGGACCTTTCTGCTAGACTGGTCCTGTGAGCGAACAAAGCACACAGAAAGCCTCAACTCTGGAAACTCCGCTCGCCGAAGCTTCATCGTGCGGCCGGCGCGGAATTCGCTGAGTTTTTCGGAGTGCGTTTACCGGCGCAATTTGGCGATCCGCTCGCAGAATACGAAGCAGCGCGCAATAACGTTGCGCTGGTGGACACCAATTTCCGCGCTGTTTTCGCGCTCACCGGCCCGGACCGCGTGCGTTACCTCAACGCCGTCACCTCCGGGAATATCCGCGATCTCACGCCGGGCCAAAGCGCGTTGGGCCTGCTGCTCAATGCGCAAGGACACATGCTGGCCGAGCTCATCACCTTGGTGCTCGAAGACCGCCTGCTTGTGCTCAGCCATGCCTATTTGCGGCAGAGGACGTTCGAGATTCTGGACAAATTCATCATCATGGACGATGCGACGCTTACCGACGAAACCGCGCAAACGGGCACGCTTGCCATAGAAGGACCTAAAGCGCCGGACCTCCTGCGGAAGTTGATGCATGTCGAATATATGCAACTTCCTGCTGGGGCCCACGTCACGGCTGTGCTCGACTCTTCAGGCGCAGCGATTCCCTGCCGCGTTTTGCGCCACTCGCTTTTTGGCCTTCGCGGCGCAGAGTTGCTTCTGCCGCGAGAATCACTCCCCGCAGCGTGGCAGGCGCTCAGCGCGGCGGCACGCGCCCTGGGCGGATCACCCATCGGCTATCGCGCGCTCAATATGCTACGTCTCGAAGCAGGCATTCCCTGGTTCGGAACCGATTTCGATGAGCACCAAATTCCGCAAGAGGCAGGAGTCGAATCCACGCACATCAGTTTTACCAAGGGCTGCTACACGGGCCAGGAAATCGTGGAACGAGTTCGGTCGCGGGGCCACGTCAACCGGCGACTCACCGGATTGCTCTTCAACAGCGCCGAAGTGCCCAAACCGGGCGCAACCGTTCTCGCCACGGACGGAACCGAGGCCGGCCACATCACCAGCGCAGCATTCTCCCCTCTGGCCGGCAAGGCTACCGGAATGGCTTACCTGCGACGTGAATATCTCGAGCCCGGTACGACTTTGCAGTGCGGAAATATGGCGGCCGAAGTGATCGAAGTGCCGCTGCGCACGGCGCTCCTCAGCCGAGGGCCCCAAGACCGAACTGAACGTTGCGTTTAATCTTTTCTGGGAAGACTCAAATAGAAGACGGCGCCGGCATCCGGCCTAGCCTCGGCCCAAACCCTTCCGCCGTGTCGCAGAATGCACCCCGTAACCCAGACAGAGACTATCTGATTTGCCACTCGAATCAGGCAAGGTTCAGGGCTTTTTTCAAACTGCCGCGTTCGTTTTCGATTTTTTTCTGCAGTTGCAGGATGCCGTAGAGGAGCATTTCGGGGCGAGGCGGGCAGCCGGGAACGTAGACGTCAACGGGAATGATCTGATTGACGCCCTGCACCACGGCGTAATTATTGAAGACTCCGCCGGAGGTGGCGCAGACGCCCATGGAGATTACCCATTTGGGTTCTGGCATTTGTTCGTAAAGCTGACGGATAACCGGAGCCATTTTCTGCGAGACGCGGCCCGCGATGATCATCAAATCGGCCTGACGCGGCGAAGGGCGGAAGACTTCGGCGCCGAAACGAGCGATGTCGTAACGATCGGCAGCCATGGACATCATCTCGATGGCGCAGCACGCGAGGCCAAACGCGAGCGGCCAAAGCGAGTTCTTGCGCGCCCAGTTCACGGCCTTATCGAGCTGGCTGAGGATAATGCCTTCGTTCTGCAGGACCTTGGTCAGGTCCCCCGGCTTATCCAGAGTTACTCTTCGTCTGCCATCGACGCTCATTCTCTCGACCTCGGTTCTATTTTCTCACGGGGTACGCCGAAGACCAAATCAACTGACTCCGCATGGTGAAAAGCAGATTCCTCGCTGCCACTCGGAATGACAACGAAGATGAGCGGCGCGCGAACATCGTGTGCATCTACGCAACCGTGAGGACGACTTTGCCAAATTGCTCGCGCTGCTCCAGGCGACGATGGGCCTGAACAGCTTCAGCCAGAGGAAAAACGCGATCGATGACCGGCCGTAGCCGCTTTTCGCCAACGAGCTTCAAAACCGCGTATAGCTCGGCGCGACTGCCCATATAGGAACCGAGCAGCGACAGTTGTCGCGCGAAGAGATAGCGCAAGTCGAGTTGCGCGGCAAAGCCGGTGGTGGCGCCACAGGTCACGAGGCGGCCGCCGGTCGCGAGGCTCAGGATGCTCTGGTCCCAGGTGGCCGTGCCGACGTGCTCGAAGACGACGTCCACGCCGCGCTTGTTCGTCAGGCGCCTGACCTCTTCCGAAATCTTTTGCTGCGCGTGATCGATGACCTCATCGGCGCCGAGCTCGCGGGCCTTGTCCAGCTTGGCGCGGCTGCCGGCGGTGGCGATCACCCGCGCGCCCATCAACTTGGCAATCTGAATCGCCGCGCTGCCCACTCCGCTGCCCGCGCCCAGAATCAGCACTTCTTCGCCCGGCAGCAGGCGCGCTCGGGCCACCAGCATGTGCCAGGCGGTGAGAAAGACTAACGGAACGGCCGCTGCTTCTTCAAAAGAAAGGTCCGCAGGCATGGGCAAGACATTGGCTTCGGGAGCGAGCACGTATTCGGCACAGCCGCCGTTGCGTCCGTAGCCGAAAAGCGTGTATTTGCGGCACTCGTTGTCCTTCCCGGCTGCGCACGCCGCGCATTGGCCGCAGGAAACTCCGGGAGCGAGGACGACCTTCTCGCCAGGGTGGACTCGCTGGGCGAGCGAGCCGACCGCGGCGACTTCGCCGGAGATATCGCTGCCCGGCACGAGCGGAAGCGGAAACGTCACGCCGTTAAGTCCGCGACGAACCCAGAGATCGAGATGGTTCAAAGCGCAGGCGCGCACGCGCACTACGACTTCAGTCGGCCCCGGCTTGGGATCCGCGATTTCCGCGGACTGCAGGACTTCCGGCCCGCCATGTTTGGGGATGACGATTGCCTTCATTCAGGAGTGGGGTGCGGGTGGAGGCGGGGTGGTTTCCGGAGCGATCTCGTCGAGAAGCTTTTTAACGTCGGGGTCGTCGATCACTTTGGCGAAGGCAGGATCCGTGCGGGCTTTACCTACTTCTTTGTACCCTTCGTCGGCGGCGCGGCGCAGATAAATGATGCAATTCGCGGCGTCACCATCCTGCGCGAAATTTTTGGCCAGCATGAAATTGAAAAGGCCGCGGTCGGCGACAGAGCGGTAGCTGAGAATGCTTCCGGCGCGGCCGGTCTCTTCGAATACATGGGGATCGATTGCCAAGGCCTTGTGGAAAGCTTCCATGGCCTTGGGAAGCTGCTTCTCGGCAAAATAAGCATAGCCAACATTCGTGTATATGCTGGCGACGTCAGGTTTCAGCGAAAGCGAACGTTGATACTGTGAGATGGCTTTCTTATATTGTTTTTCGGCGTAATAAGTGGCGCCGAGATTGTTGTACGCGTCAGAGAAGCGCCGATTGATTTTGATCGCGCGATCGAAGGATTTGCGCGCGTCATCCAACTTGCCGTCCTGCAATTGGGCAATTCCAAGATAGTTCACATAGGTTGCGTCTTTCGGATATTCCTGGGAGAGCTTGAAATACATCTGCACGGCATCAGGGTATTGCTTCTTGGCCATGAAAATGCGCGCCTGAAGCTCATCTTTTTCGCGGGGGCTGAGCGAAGCATTGGGAGAGGCCGGAGTTTCCTCTGACGGGGCCTGGGCGTGAAGTCCCGAAGAAAAGAAACAGGCCGCGAGGACAGTTACCGGGAGGATGAATCTTCTCATAGCGTTCCCCTGGCGAACACAATGTGGGGAATCAATGTTGTTGCGAATCCGGATTATTCTCCTTGGGAGCGTCTTGGTCCGGCTTCTTGCCACCAAAGATACCAAAGATTTTGTGCAGCAGACCCGATTTCTTTTCGTCGTCCTCAGCAGGTGCAGGGCTCGCTGCCGTGCCGGGAACCGGAGGAGAAGAGAAGGGCCCGGCAGCTACGCTGGGAGGAGGAGCATCGTCGGATTTCGATTTGTCGCCGCCAAAGATGCGGGAAAGCCAAGAAGCCGGCGGCGTTTGGCTCAGCATGCGACCGCCATGCAACTCGCAGAACTCCGGCTCAGTTCCGGCGATAAAAACCTCTTTGCGTGTGGTCGGGCAGGCCGGCGTAGCGAGCTCCAAGCTGGTCGGATCGATATCTACGACGCTGACGCCGTTCGGAGCGATGAACTCGTTTAATTCGCGATAGGCCGGCAGTGCGGTGGCGCGCTTCATGAATTCGGTCCAGACGGGTGCAGCCGCAACCGCGCCGGAAAGCCCCAGTTCACGATAGTCGTCAAAGCCGACCCAGACCACACAAAGAAGGTTGGAAGTGTAACCGGCGAACCAGCCGTCGCGAGAAGTTCCAGTCTTGCCCGCCGCAGGTCCCATAAATCCGCGGGCGCGAACCGAGGCGCCGGTTCCGTGATCGATGACGTCTTCGAGCAAGGTGGTTACCTGGTAAGCGACGCGCGGGTCGAGCACCTGATGCAGCATGAGAGGACTGCGCTCGAGCACTCCACCCTGAAAATCAACGACGCGGTCGATAAGGACGGGCTCAGCACGCGCGCCACTATTGGCAAAAACGGTGTATCCGGCGGCCACGCCAAGAGCCGTCATGTCGTAAGAGCCCAAAGCGATGGCGGGAGTGGGCTGGACGTCAACCTCGAGGCCCAACTGGCGAGCCATATCGACCACGCGACCATAGCCGATCATTTCCGCTACTTTGACGGTCGCCACGTTCAGCGAATAAGTCAAAGCATCGCGCAGCGTGACCGTGCCGTGGAAGCTTTCGCCGTAATTATTGGGAGTGTAGTCCTTGCCTTCGAATTCAAACGTGGTGGGCTCATCCACAACGGTGCTCGTCGGAGTCACGATCGGCTTGATGCCTTTGACGAAATCATCAAAGGCCGCGGCATACACGAAAGGCTTGAAGACCGAGCCGGGCTGGCGTTTGGCGGTCAGATGGTTGAGCTGGCTCTCGCCGTAGTTACGCCCACCGACGGCAGCAAGGATATTTCCGGTGTGCGGATCGAGAACGATCATGGCTATCTGGGCTTCGGCCGGATGTCCCTGCTTTTTCCAAAGCGCGTATTTGCTCGTGAGGAGCTTATCGACGTTGGCGATCCCTAACGATACCGCTTGCACGGCGGAGCGCTCGAGCTGCGGGTCCAGGGTGGTGTAAACGCGGAAGCTCTGCGAGAGCAATTGCGATTCGGAGAAGCGGTCGAGGAGATGATCCTTGACCATGTCCACGAAATACGGCGCGTCGTTATTATTCTGCCCGCCCGACACCAGGGCGAGGGGCGCGGCTTTGGCCTCTTTAACCTGCTCCACCTTGATGAACCCATTCTCCATCATCTGGTTCAGCACGCGATCGCGGGCCTCGGCGCCTCGTTCAGGACGGGCGTCGGCGGTGGAATAGCGGTTGGGAGCGCGAATGATGCCGGCGAGAAAGGCGGCTTCGTTCAGGGAGATATCGCGGATATCTTTATTGAAATAGGCGAGCGAGCCTTCGGCAAAGCCGTGAATGGCAAAGCTGCCGCGATTGCCGAGATAAATCTCGTTGGCGTAGAGCTCGAAAATCTGCTGCTTGTTGAACCTGTGCTCGAGTTCCAAAGCCACCATCGTTTCCGCCACCTTGCGGCGCCAGGTGCGCTCGCTAGAAAAAAAGAAGCTGCGCGAGAGCTGCATGGTGAGAGTGCTGGCGCCCTGAGCGATGCCTTCGCGGCGAAGGTTCGCCTTTGCCGCGCCGAGGATGCGCACGAAATCGAAGCCGGGATGTTCGAAGAAGCGCTTGTCTTCCGCGGAGAGCACGGCCTGGACCAATACTTTGGGTATGTCGTCAAAGCGAACGCTGCGGCGTTTCTCGCGGGAAGTGTCGAAGAGATTCGTGAGCAGCTCCGGCTCGATTTGGGCGCTCACGACAACGTCGCCGTTATCGAGCAGCTTGATGCTGCTGACGCCTCCGCCGGCGAAGTTGACGTGCAGGGCGTTCTTGCCCTCGAAGTAAGAATCGCGAAGAGGATGAATCTCGACGACGTTGCCTTGAATGCTGTACCAGCCCGGGGCGCCATCAATTTTCGTTTCGTTATAGCCATCGTGCTGCAATTGGCTGACGAGCTGAGCCGGCGTGAGCACTTCGCCATCGAAAACGCGATCGGGCGCGCTGTAGACGCGGGCGCTCGTCTGATACATGTGCCCCGTGAGACGCTGATCGATCATGCGGCGGTAGGAGAACCAGTAGTAAGTGAAGAGGCCGGCGCCGATCAGCACCAGGCCAAAGAAACTGCCCATGAGCGCCAGGCCCATGCGGGAGAGCAAAAAATCGCGATTGATTCGCAGGCGCATGACGTTTCCCGATCGTCTCCTCGAACTAAGTTTCTTGAATTGCCCGAGGCTCCCTACAGTTTACACGCGAGCGAAATGGATGGCGCTGGGATGCCGCCCTATTTTCCCGGGCTGGGCGGGAACGCTGGCTAAAACCGCAGACATCAGCTTAGCAAAAACTGACGACGAAGCCGCAAAGATCAGAAGCACTTTCCTCCGCCAAGCTCCGCTACAGGAGAGGATTGTTCTTGGCATACGGATGGAAATTGAGCGTCCATTGATATACGCCTAAGTTTACCGTGACGCTGTAGTCGGCCGCGATCTCCACGCGGCCACCATCCCCCTTAACATGGATGTCTTGCGCGGTAATAGGGATTTCTTCGTTTTGAGCTTCTTTAAGGACGGAGGTACGAATGTCGTCTACTGATTGACGATTGACGGATGCAAACCGGGCCGTGCTCTCAATGGCGTCCTGGAATTGCATGTTACTGACCAGAATGGGGATAACCTTTACGCCGACGTAAATCATGGCGACTAGAACGGCAAGAAAAATGATGAGCTTGAGACGGCTGCTGCCCCGCTGCCTGGGGCAGGAGCAAAGCTGTTCGTGGCGAGGGGTGACGGCACGGCGGTCGCTTTCGTGCAAGTCCGCGAGGCGTCGAGTTTGCTTCGAGCGGCACACGGGCGCAAACCTCCAAGAGATGTCTCGATGCTAGCACCGGCTTTCCGGCAGTGTCGAGAAGCGGGACGGCAAAGCGTTCCTGCGAGTAACGTCCAGGGCTGGATGCGGGAGTGCGTGAGGGACGTGGGAGGAAAGCTCGAATTGCAAAGCGAAGGAACCAGCACCACAGTGACGGTGACGTTGCTCTCTGAACCGAAGGCACAAGTCTCCTGCGATATGGGAGTCTCGAGTCCAGGACTGGCAGCAGGAACCTAACCGCTAATATGCGCGGGCGAAGATGCCCTTTTCCTTGGAGGGCCGCCCGCAAAAGATGCAAGTGCCGGAGCTTTCGCGCTGTGCCAGAGGTATGCAACGCATGGTGGCTTTGGTTTCTTCCTTGATTTTGGCCTCGCACTCCGGGTCGCCGCACCAGAAAGCCAAGGCGAAACCATTTTCGACGGCGGCTTTGAATTCGTCGTAGTTCTTCGGCTCTTTCGTATTGGCATCGCGGAAATCGCGGGCGCGTGTGAGCAAAGCGGCCTGGATTTCGTCGAGAAGTTTAGAGACGACAGCAGGCAGACCTTGCTGCGGCTGAAATGATTTGCCTTCCTTGCCGGGTTTATCGCGGCGCGCGAGCACCACGCTGCCCTTGGCCAAATCCTTGGGGCCGATTTCGATGCGCAAAGGCACGCCGCGCATCTCCCAATCGTTGAACTTGAAGCCGGGACTGGTGCCTTCCCGCTCGTCGGTGCGGACACGAAGGCCCTCCACGACAAGCGCGTCGCGTATCTTGCGGGCGGCGTCGAAGACTTGCGCCTTCTCCTCGTCCGTTTTGTAGATGGGCACGATCACAACCTGCGTGGGCGCTAGACGCGGCGGAAAGATAAGACCCTGGTCATCGCCGTGGACCATTATGATCGCACCCACGACGCGAGTGGAAAGCCCCCAGGAGGTGGTCCAGCAGTATTGCAGCACGCCTTCGCGATCGAGATAGCGGATGTTGAAAGCCTTGGCAAAGTTTTGTCCCAAGATTGTGGGATGTGCAGAACTGCAGCGCCTTGCGGTCTCCCATCATGGCTTCGAGCGAGTAAGTGACGTCGGCGCCGGCGAATTTTTCGGATTCCGACTTGCGGCCGGGAATTACGGGAATGGCGGCTTCGTTGATGGCGAAGTCCGTATAAACCTCGAGCATCTGCCGCGTCTCGGCTTCGCCCTCTGCCAGCGTCGCGTGCGCTGTGTGACCCTCCTGCCAGAAAAATTCCAGCGTGCGGAGGAAAAGCTTGGTGCGCAACTCCCAGCGGACCACGCTATTCCACTGATTGATCAGCACGGGCAGATCGCGATAAGACTGAATCCATTTCGAGTAGGCGTGGCCGATGATGGTCTCCGAGGTCGGACGGATCACCAGCGGTTCTTCCAGCTTTTCGCCGCCACCGATGGTGACCACCGCCAGTTCGGGCGAGAATCCCGCGACGTGTGACTGTTCTTTTTCGATAAAGCTGCGAGGGATCAGCAGGGGGAAAGCCGCGTTGACGTGGCCCGTGGCCTTGAAACGGCGGTCGAGCGCCTGCTGGATATTTTCCCAGAGCGCCCAGCCGTAGGGCCGCACGATCATACAGCCGCGCACGGGAGCGTAGTCGGCCAACTCGGCCCGCAGGACAAGCTGGTTATACCATTCCGAGAAATCTTCGGCGCGGGTGGGGAGCTTCTGATCGGGCATGGATCGCTTTCTGGCGCGAATTTCGCGCCCGCTAAGGCGCAGGGTCGTCAGGAAGCGCCGGCGCCTCAAGAGAAACGAAAAAGGCTACTGGAGCCCCCAGGGGTTGTCAACCAAAGCGATCAAAGGGTAGTGGGTCAGTTTCAATTTCCACAGGCGCGGATTACGATCACTGTCCCGAAACGGCGTCCCGCTTCTTCCGAGAGATTGCCAGCAAGAGGTAGACGACGCCGCTATAAATCAGCCACTGAAGCACCACGGCAAACAAAAGGTAGCCGACTTGACCCTCAAAACCGGGATGTCCGCCGTTGGCCAGCAATGTGACAAGATACGAAGCTGGCTGAAGTGGTAAGTCACCTATCCTATCGGCCCATCGCGGCGGCAGAAAACTGACCACACAAATTCCTTCTAAAGCCTCAATTCCGAGGCCGATCCCAAGAGCTGCAGCTAGTCTGTGCCATCTGAATTTAGTAAGTTCCATTTTCGGTCAGTTTCGCCACAGCTGTAATGATGCCATACAGCCAGTGGCTAAAGTGACGCTGTGGAAAATTGAAACTGACCCACCTACCGATCAAAGTGCAAGTGCTAAGAGCTAAGACTTGGGCTTCATGTTTTCGTAGACCTGCTTCACGAAAGCATCGCCGTTGCGATAACGCACGATCGTATTCTCGTCATAAAACTGGGCGATATCGTTGAGGAAGATGGGATCGTAGCTGGCGGTGGGATGCGCAGCGACGACCTGATCTTCGCTCTTGCCCTGCTTGATCAGTTCGGACACGCGATCGCGCACGGTCAGGAGCATATCTCGATGAGCGATAACGTCGTCGCGATTCATGACGGGACCGTGGCCGGGAACTACTTTAGTATTCGGGCCACAAATCGCTATTGCCCTGCCTAGAGCTTCGATCATCCCGTTGACCGTGCCACCCACATTGGGATAGCCGGCGCGGAAGAAATCCCCGATCATCAGCACGTCAGCCTTGCGGAAGTAAACCATGCTGTCGGCGTCGGTGTGGGCCGGGGGCACGGGAATCACAACAGCTTCTTCGCCGTCGATCTCAAGGGTCAGCGGCGAAGTGAAAATTATCGTCGGAAGACCCGCGCGATCGAAGTCTTTCAGCGCCATCAAGTCCACGCGCATCTCGGGGCGCCCCAGAATCGTCACGCCCATTTTTGCGAAGTTCGGATTGCCGCCGGTATGGTCGCCGTGCGGGTGCGTGTTGACGAGGTAGCGAATGGGCTCGTTCGAAAAGGTTTTGATCGCCGCGGTGACTTTGCCGGAGAGCGGTCCAAAAGTGGCATCAACCATGAAGATACCGTCGGGACCGGTCAAAACGCCAATGGCGCCGCCGGTGCGCCCCGATCCATTCATGCCCGTAATGGTGTAAAAGTTGTCGCCTAACTTATCGACCTTCATGGTCATGTGGGCGTAATCGGTTTGCGGAGCGCCTTGCGCAAAGGCCGCAACGGCTGCAACGAAAACGGCCGTCAAGATCACGAAACACGATCGCGTCGCGATGGTTTTCATTTTGATCCTCCAACAAACTGCACGACTGAAGTGCAGGCAGACGTAAATCTACCTTTCACGCTAAACGCTAGCAAGCGGTGGCGAAGAATTTACGAGCCGCTGAAACACACATCCGGAGAAATTGATCTCCATTGGGAAGTGAGGCCCTCTCCTAGCTTTTGCTAATCTTGCTTGACCTTCAGTTACAGAATGTGCTATTGACCGCGGCAAGATTCAGGACGACTTTCTCGAAATATAGTACCATGGAGGTGTGTCCATGTATTTGAGTTCTCTCTCGTCGCATATAAATCTATGCTGATAGCGCGCGCGTGTCCGCTATTGGCCGCGCTGCTTGGGATGTTTCTGATTTCTCTTTCTGCGTTTTCGCAGGCTAGCCAAGGCAACATCCAGGGTACGGTTTTCGACCAGACTGGTGGCGTGATTCCGGGCGCTGCGGTAACAGTGCTTGACGTGGCACGAGGGGTCTCGCGCCCTCTGACGTCGGACAATGCGGGGCAATACGTTGCTGTAAATGTCACTTCCCGGAACGTACACGATTCGGGCCGAGGCGAAGGGATTTCGGAGTGACAGAGCATAGCGGCGTGCTGGTGGAGGTGGGACAGACCATCCGCGTCGACTTGACCCTGCAGCCAGGCGAACAGACCCAGACCGTTACTGTCACCGGCAGAATTGCCTTCGATCGATACTACGGATGCGACCTTGGGCGGCACCGTCAGCAACGCAGTCGATCAACGCTTTGCCCCTGAATGGCCGGAACTTCGTGCGCTTACTCACCTTGCGCCCCGGAGTTATCACGATCCCGGGGCCGGTGCCGGCGACGCAAGCACCAACGGCGGACGCACGGGCAACGACCTTTTGCTGGTAGACGGCGTCGCTCATATCGGCAAGCACCACCGGCATCGATGATCATCAATGCCGTGTACCGAACAGGAGATGCGAATTCTCTGGTACCCATTGATGCCATCCAGGAATTCAATACGCGAGCAGAATCACAAGGCGGAGTATGGATGGCGCGACGGCTCGGTGATAAACGTAGGAGTAAAATCAGGAACCAATAGTATTCATGGCACGGCTTTCGCGTTTGGTCGTGACTCCAAGGCCACGGATGCGGCACAATTTCTTCACGCCTGGCACGGCCCCCAGCGACCGTGGAGCAATTCGGAGCCATGGCCGGAGGTCCGATCATCAAGGACAAGCTCTTCTGGTTTATGGGCTACGAAGGTTTGCGCACGACGCTGACGAACCCCGTTGTGGACACGATTCCGGCGGACGTCGCGATGCCGGGTTTCGTCGGAAGCAAGAATGGGTGCACGGCCCTTGCTGCCGGCAATTGCGCGTTCAGCATGGTAGATGCGTGCAACGATTTAGGAGCAGCCAAGATAAGCCCGCTGAGCGCTCAACTGACGGGACTAAACACCGCAACCTGCACCGTTACGGCCGCGTCCCAAACATTTGAGAATCTATTTCCCCTCACGACCAACACGAACACGGCCGGAAACTTCCCGCCCAATCTAATCACTACGGGGCCACTCAACAACGGATTTATAAAAGGCGACTACGTCCTTGGCCCACACCATCACGTAAGTGGCTTCTACTTTGTCTCCAAGTCATACCAGCACGTTGGCTACGCCAATGGGCAATTGCTGCCGCAATGGGAGGCGAACGTTCCATCCAATGTTCAGATGTTCAACGGCGCGTGGACTTGGACTCCCGGTTCCGCCTGGGTGAACGACGCACGGGCGGGCTACTCCTATCTTCACGCTCAAACCATCTCTGGAGACGTGAACATGATCCCGGCGAATCCGTGGCCTACGGGCTACGGATTGAATACCGGCGTGACCAATCCTCTTTATGGGGGACTGCCGGAGATCGACATTGGCGGCTTCACCGGCTACTTGGGTGCGGGAAGGCGGACCGGTGTCCGCGGCCCGGAAGGCAATGCCAGTTTCGTGGACAGTGTCTCGTATCTGCGCGGCAAGCATGCCTTCAAGTTTGGCTTTGATTTTGTGGACGTTATTTATGACAACAATGCCTACAACCGAGCCAACGGCCAAATCAAATTCAAAGACTTACCAAGTTTCCTGCAGGGTGTTCCTAGGAGTGGGACGATTCTCGTCGGCGATCCCAACCTCTACGCACGCGCTCACTGGTACGCAGGTTTCGTCCAGGATGATTGGCGTCTGACCACACGAGTCACGTTGAATCTGGGCCTGCGCTGGGAGTACAACGGGTCTCCTGTCGAGTCCCATAATTATGAAGGCAGTTTCAATCCCAACGTCAACCCAGCAACGACTTTTGCTGTGCAGCAGGTAGGTCCTGGCGAGCCGCTGACGTCCTTCTATAAGGCCGACTATAAAGATTTCTCGCCGCGATTGGGTGTGGCTTGGGACGTTCGAGGCAACGGGAAAACCGTGGTTCGCGCCGGGGCCAGCATCCTGAGAAATCCGGTAGTTGCGGGCCAGTACGTCGGTTTATCTCCCTTTGGCGCGAGCGTTCCTAGCATTGGTTTGAATAACAGCGGAACGAACATCAACATTCACACTCCCCTCCAGTTGGCCCTGCAGGGCAATCAATTGACGCCAGGTTGGACCCTAGCCGGCCCCGTCTTTCCGGGCAACGCCAGCGTGGCAATTGCAGGCACCACTTATACTGGTCCTATCTGCACTTTCGTTGGTGAGCCCGGTTTGCCGGCCGGTTATACCCCCACACCCTGCACCACTCAAGCGGTGAACCCCGATTTCCGCCAACCTTACTCCGCGCAATGGAATCTGGATATCCAGCGCGCCATCACCAATAGCTTGACGCTGGACTTGGCCTATGTCGGCGTTCACGGGGTTCACGAAGCCACGTGGACTGACATCAACCAACCGCCCATTGGAGCGGGATGGAACACGCCCAATGCAAGCCTGGGAGGTCTTACTCCCGCTGCTTATTGCCTCGCGAGTGCCACCCATGCAACGCCATATGATCAGTGCGGTGTTCTGAACTCCTCGAAAAAGGCAAACAGCCTCGTCAATAATGCGATAGCAGCCAACGAAACAGTGTCCGCGCCCTACTACAGCAAATTCCCGTACCTCAACGAGATCGTGCAACTCGGTAACCAGGACTTTTCCAACTACGATGGTCTGCAGGTCACGGTGAACGAACGGACTTCCCATGGGTTGTCGTTCCTTGCGGGTTACACTTTTGCCCATGCCCTGGACATCGTCTCGGCCGACGCCACAGACCAGCAGCCTTATCCCACCAACGCCTACAACGTGCGTCTAAACTATGGAAACAGCGATTACGATATCCGGCATCGCTTTACTCTCTCGCCAACTTACCTCATTCCTGGAATGAAGTCCCCGGCGCAAATGCTGCAAGGTTGGTCGGTAAGCGGAATCGTAACGCTGCAGAGCGGATTGCCCTGGACTAATTCCGATGTTACGAATGACATAATCGGAACCGGGGAGTTCGTCGGGACCATTTCCGCAGCCCTGCAGCCCTGGAACTACAAGGGGTCCACCTCTGCATTTAAGGCCGGTCCGCAATCTATTCCTCAGCTCAAGGGAAGCGCCGCCACGGCTGCATGCCAAAGCGCCGCAGAAGCTCCTTACGCCGGCAATGCCCAGCTCACGGCGCTGGCCGATGCTGCACTCGCAAATTATGGCTGTTACGCACAGGGCGGCGGGTTTTTGACGCCCCCTGCTTTGGGAACTGTAGGCAATGCCGGCCGCAACAGGTTCCGTGTACCTAATTACTACAACGTAGATCTTTCTATCGGCAAGGAGTGGAAGTTTAAGGAACGGTACTCGGCGCAGTTCCGAGCCGAGTTCTTTAACTTATTTAACCGCGCCGATTTCGCAGTTCCTGCCGCGAATTCTGGGGGATTGGATCCGGGCGCGGCGAGCCAGTTCGGTTGCGCCTGCGCGACGCCTGATGTGCAAGGTAACAATCCCGTACTCGGCTCGGGCGGCCCGCGCCACATCCAGTTCGGTTTGAAGCTGCTTTTCTAACAACTGTAGATAAAAGATCAGAAAGAAAAAGAAAAGGGACCGCCAAGAGCGGTCGCTTTTCTTTTCCGCACTAGCGCGTTTCTGGTCACGGGTCGCGCCATCGATCTCCTTCTACCACTTCTCACTTACGTCGCCAGCGATAACGAAGTCCTCTCCAATTGCACTTGCCGAGTTTGCTTGACCTTCAGTTACGGAGTGTGTTATTGACCGCGGCAGCTTTGGGGCAACTTTCTTGAACAAGACCATGGAGGTGTGTGTCTATGAGTTCCTCTCGTCGATATAAATCTATGCTGAAGGGCGCCGTGTCGCTCTTGGCCGCGCTGCTTGGGATATTTCTGATTTCTCTTCCTGCGTTTTCGCAGGCTAGCCAAGGCAACATCCAGGGTACGGTTTTCGACCAGACTGGTGGCGTAATTCCGGGCGCCGCTGTAACAGTGCTTGACGTGGCCCGCGGCGTCTCGCGCCCTTTGACGACGGATAATGCGGGGCAATATGTCGCTGTAAATGTCACTCCCGGAACGTACACGATTCGGGCCGAGGCGAAGGGCTTTCGAGTGACAGAGCATAGCGGCGTGCTGGTGGAGGTGGGGCAAACCATCCGCGTGGACTTGACTCTACAGCCCGGCGAGCAGACCCAGACCGTCACGGTCACCGGAGAATTGCCCTCGATCGATACGACGGATGCGACCTTGGGCGGGACCGTCAGCAACCAGGCGATCAACGCCCTGCCACTGAATGGCCGGAACTTCCTACGGTTACTCACCTTGCGTCCTGGGGTCTACACCGATCCCGGGGCCGGCGCCGGCGATGCGAGCACAAACGGCGGACGCACGGGTACGGACCTGCTGCTGGTTGACGGCGTGCCTGCCTTCGGCAATACCACCGGCTCCATGGTGATCAATTCCGTGTACCGAACGGGCGACTCGAACTCCCTGGTCCCCATCGACGCCATCCAGGAATTCAATACGGAACAGAACCCCAAGGCGGAGTATGGGTGGCGGCCCGGTTCGGTGATCGATGTCGGAATCAAATCGGGGACCAATTCGATTCACGGGACGGCTTACGCCTTTGGCCGAGACGCCAACGCCACGGACGCGGGTAATTACTTCTCCACGCCGGGCGTAAGTCCGGTCGCCGATGCGACCGTCGAGCAGTTCGGCGCCACGGCGGGAGGGCGCATCATTAAGGATAAACTCTTCTGGTTTATGGGTTACGAGGGTCTGCGAACTTCGTTGATCAACCCGATCCAGCTCACAATACCTTCGGATGTGCCCGGGGCAGGCGTAAATAACAGCATGGTCGATACTTGCCTTGCGTTGGGTCCGGCGAAGATCAACCCTCTCAGTGCGCAATTGGCAGGCTTGAACCCCACGACGTGCGTGGTCACGCCGGGTTCCAAGTCATTTGAGAATCTATTTCCTTTCAGTACGACGGGATTGATTGAGCCTGGCTTGAATACACTGGGGCCGCTCAACAACGGCTTCATCAAGGGCGACTACGTCATCAGTTCCCATCACCATGTGAGCGGACTTTATTACGTGTCCAAGAGCTACCAAACCGTCTCCTACGCAACGAGCGGCACGTTCGGGCAACTGCCTTCGCCTCTCGGCCCGACGCAGTGGGAAGCTAATGTTCCCTCGAATGTCCAACTCTACGATGGGAGCTGGACCTGGACTCCCAGTTCTAACTGGGTTAACGACTTCCGTGCCGGCTACGATTACATTGATTCTCAAACGCTCTCCGGGGATAGGAACGTGTTTACGCAGCCGGCTTGGCCCAATGGCTATGGTTTTAATAGTGGCGTAACCCAGTCGGCCAATCCGACATATGGAGGGTTACCGCAAATCATCATCTCCAGCCCCTTCACTGGCTACTTGGGGGCGGGCAGACGGACGGGTGTCCGCGGTCCGGACGGCGATGCGAGTTTCGTAGATAACGTTTCGTGGTTGCACGGCAAGCACGCCTTTAAGTTTGGTTTTCAGTTTATGGACCTGGTCTATGACAATAACTCCTATAACCAAGCCAATGGTCAGGTCAAATTCAGTGATTTGACACACTTTCTCGAAGGTAAGGCCCACAAGGGGGTAATTCTCATAGGAGATCCTGATGTGGCCGTGCGAGCTCATTGGTCCTCGGGTTACTTCCAGGACGATTTCCGTGCCACCACCAAGCTTACTTTGAATCTGGGCCTGCGCTGGGAGTACCAGGGGAATCCAGTCGAACACGGTAACTATGAGGCCACGTTCCTCCCCAATGCCCCGGCCACCACTTTTCCCGTACAGCAAGTTGGCCCGGGAGCAGCCGTCCGCAATATGTTCAATCCCTATTACAAGGCGTTTTCCCCGCGGTTCGGCCTAGCCTGGGACGTGCGGGGCAATGGCAAGACCGTTGTGCGAGCAGGTGCCAGCATGTTGAGGGAGCCTGAGCTTGTAGGAGAATATGTGGGCATTTCTCCGTTCGGAGCGAACGTGCCCGACCTTGGCATCAATACCAGCGGAACGGCACTGAACGTACATAGCATTGCATCGCTGGCGCTGCAAGGCAGCAGCGTTAATTGGAGCATTGCGGGGCCGGTATTTCCGGTGGGCCAGCCGATTACGGTGACGAATGCGAGCGGTCAGACGATAGCCGGTCTCACAGGCAACACGTGCCTCGGACCAACCGACAATGTGGTCTTAGGAGCAGCACCGCCGCCGTGCAGCAACCCAAGGGGTTAACCCCAATTTCGTTCAGCCGTATATTGTCGCGTGGAATATCGACATCCAGCGCGCCATTACCAATAACCTGACGGTTGACATCGCTTACGTGGGCACTCATGGCGCGAATGAAACCGAGTGGCTCGAACATCAATCAGCCTCCCCTTGGTGCCGGCTTCAATACGCCATTCACCGCCCCCGAGTCGGCGGCAGCGGGCGTCCCGGTGGGCATGACGAGCAATCAGTATTGCCTCACCCAGCTCGCCCTCCCCACCCCCAACTTCGCAGGCTGCGGCATAGGCAACCCGGGCGCTGAGGTCGGAGCGACCTCAGCAGGACCCTCACCAACACAGGGCATTCTCTGCACCGCCTGTCCCTACGGCACAAAATTTCCGTATCTGACTTATATCGATCAGCTGAATAACAGCGACTTTTCCAACTACAATGCCCTTCAGATGACGGTGAATGAGCGGACTTCACATGGCCTCTCCTTCCTGGCCGCTTACACCTATTCCCATGCTCTGGATATGGTCTCCGGCGAAAACAGCAGCGCGAACCCCTTTCCCATCGATTCTCACAACCCGCGTCTGGACTACGGAAACAGCGACAACGATATCCGGCATCGCTTTACTTTCTCGCCCACTTACGCCATTCCCGGGAAAAAGGCCCCGGGGCAAATGTTGCAAGGCTGGACGATCAGTTCGATCATCACGCTACAGAGCGGCTTGGCTTGGTACCCCACGGACGCAACGACCGATCTCGTCGGAACCAATGGATTCAATGACTCGGTCAGCGCCATATTCAGACATGGAATTACAGCGGACCCGCTTCCGCTTTCACGGCGGGCCGAATGTCTATCCCGTGCTTCAGCAACCCAGCCACGCGACTGTGTCAGGCTGCACCGCGGGGCTACCGCAATCTTGCATAACTGCCGCGCAAGCTCCGTATGCGGGCAACGCCCAGATGCAGCAGATTGCGCTCGCGGCGCTCAATAATCTCGGCTGCTATGTGCAAGGGAGCGGCATTCTGACGCCTCCCGCATACGGGACGGTAGGCAATGCGAGCCGCAACATGTTCCGGGCTCACCCGTACTACCACAACATCGACTTCTCGGTAACCAAGGATTGGAAATTCACGGAACGGTTCAGCGCGCAGTTCCGGGCAGAGTTCTTCAATTTTTTCAACTGGACTAACTTGCGAACTCCCAGGCGCGCTCTCGGGGGAGTGGATCCCAGCGCAAAATCACAGTTCGGTTTAGCCTGCGCCACACCTGATGTGCAGGGAACAATCCTGTGCTTGGTTCTGGCGGGCCGCGACACATCCAGTTCGGTCTGAAGCTTGCTTTCTAAACGGCCGCAGAAAAAATCAAAAAAGAAAGGGACCGCTCAAAGCAGCGGTCCCTTTCTTTTTCCCATTCCAGGCCATTCGAATGCGGGACCCCATCAGTGACAGGAGTTCTCGTAGAAAGTGGCATTATTATGGATCGAACGGAGTTCGCGATTAGGAGAACGTAAAAGATGCGAGAGCGCGTTATTGGCGTCATGGTCCTCTGGCGGCTGTGCTGGCTTCTTCTTCGCCGGCGATGGCTCAAGCAGGCTTGAACAACAATATGTATAACAAATTGAAGGAAAGCGGCCCCGGAGGGCCGGCTCCCAAGCGCGATTTCACGGGCTCCTGGGCAGGCCCGGTAGCCGCACAAAAAGGCGATGATCCTTCTCTGACGCCCGAGGGACAAAAGCTGTTCAGCATGAATAAGCCCGAGGCGAAGTTTCACGTGGCCGGCACCAATGACGCGTTTGCGCGCACGTGCGATCCGCTGGGCTTCCCGCGCAATATCATTTTTGAAATTCGAGGGCTCTCCTTCGCCACCATGCCCGACCGCGTGATCATTCTCAACCAATACCAGCAGGCTTGGCGCGAAGTCTGGACGGACGGGCGAGAGCTGCCAAAAAATGTGGGCGGCACGACAAAAGATGCGCCCGATCCGCGCTATTACGGATATTCGGTGGGCCGCTGGGAGGGAGACAATACGTTTGTCGTCGATACCACGGGCCTTGACGACAAAACCTGGCTGAACGG
Organism: uncultured Acidobacteriota bacterium; assembly: GCA_963804535.1. GTDB lineage: Bacteria > Acidobacteriota > Terriglobia > Acidiferrales > UBA7541 > Palsa-189. Next base: position 51,875 of record CAWDQT010000016.1, on the reverse strand, counting down.
CGCGGGATATCCGCATAGCATCGAGGCGCATGTCCAGGAACGCTACACGCGGCCCGATCACAATGATTTGCAAGTCAGCGTGACGGTGGACGATCCGAAGCTTTACACGAAGCCGTTTGTATTGGCGACCGCCAGTTTCCGATGGCTACCGAGCCAACAGCTCGAGGAGCAGCTCTGTGTACCCTCAGAGATGTTGCAGTATCTGCAATTGATTGGCGAACCCGGCGGTAGCGGCGTGCCTGCCGGCAAATAGCGCCACAGCTCCGCTAAAATCCATAAAGTCGCGCGGGATTATCCACGAGAATTTTCTTCCGGACCGCAGGATCCGGCGCCCACACCGCAAGTTGATTCAGCAAACGGCCATCGTCAACCTGAAAAAGCGGAGCGATGTCGCTTGCGGTGTGCCCTGGTAAGGCGCCGCCAGCCGGATGCGGCCAATCGCTGCCCCAAACAATGCGCTCCGCATTCGCCGTGATCAGCGCCTTAGCAAGCTGGGCGACGTCGGGATAGTCGGGCGCTTTGTCCGAGGATCGGTACGCACCTGAGATTTTGACGTAAGCCTTGCCGGAGTGAACGAGGTCGAGCATCGTGTCGAAGCCGGCTTGCCCCGTTCCCAGAGAGGCCTTCGCTCCCCCGAAATGATCGAAGACGACCTGAACGGGCGCGGCGACGATTTCCTCATGCAAACTCGCGATCACGGGCAGGCGCGTGTAAATCTGGATATGCCATTTTCGACCGGCCACGCGCTCGACGGCGGAATGGAACGCTTTTCGCGCCAGATCCGGATTCGTTTGCCCGAAATTTTCGAAATTGAGGCGAATGCCGCGTACACCGGCGTGTTGCATCTCATCGAGCTGCCCGGCCGAAGTTTTGTCGTCGATCACGGCGATGGCGCGGGCGCGCGGGCCGAGCTGCTTCATCGCGTCCAGGGTGCAGGAGTTATCCGCGCCGTACACGCTGGGATTCACGATGACCACGCGGTCCATATGCAGGGCCCGATGCAATGCGCGCATCTCCGCTACAGACGCGGATTCAGGCGTATAGGTGCGGCCCGAAAACCACGGGAATTGGCTAGCGTCGCCGAATATGTGCGTGTGACAATCACATGCGCCGGGAGGCACCGCGAAATTGACGGAAGTGGAAGGCTGCGAAGCTTTCGACATCAGCAATTTCGATGGCAAAATCGCGGCTGCTCCCGCGGCCATGGAACCAAACAGGACTTTGCGGCGCGTGATCATGGTGGGCTCCCTTCCGGCACGCAACGAGAGTGAAATTATCGGCGGCGCGGCGTAGCATATCAACTTCGACGTAACGTGTCAGGCGCGCGGCGTATCCCAATACTCGGGATGCGAGATTCGAGCAGCTTCAAACGCAGAGAGGATGAATCGCGATGCGAACTAAGGCGGGCTTGCTGTTGACAGCTTTTGCGTTTCTGCTGGCCAGCGTTGCTACGGGAATTGCGCAACAAAACCCGGCCGCTGGCGGCAATGCCGCTGGTCGCCCAGCCCAGCCGGCCGCAGGCGGTCAAGGCCCCGGTGGACAAGGCCCCGGTGGACAAGGTGGTGGCCGGGGTCAACAGCCGCCACCCTTCGCAATGATGAGTACGTCGATGGCCGACGGCAGCTTCCTGGCCGTGAAATACACCTGCACAGCGGGCCCGGCTGCGGTTTCTCCCGATCTTCATTGGATGAATGCGCCGCGAGACACCGCGAGCTACGTCCTGATCGTGCATGATATGGAGCCCCGGCCGCGCAAAGGCTTGGACGACATCCTGCACTGGATGGTGTGGAATATTGCGCCCACCGCTACGCAGCTGCCCGAAGCTATTCCCGGCGACACGCAGCAACTGCCCGACGGCAGCATGCAAACCAATGGGAATCCGGGACAAGGGGGCAATATGGGCTATCGTCCTCCCTGCCCTCCGGCAGGGCCTTCACACCATTACGCTTTTGAGCTTTTTGCGCTCGACCAAAAGCTTGATGTACCCGGCACAGCAACACGCGCGGATGTCTTGAAGGCCATGGACGGCCATATCCTGGCGCACGCCGCGCTGATCGCCCCTTACCACCAGTAGTCTCACCGGACTCACATCGATACGCAGGCAGGGACGGACGCGGCGGAAGTCCCTCGTTTGCAGCGAACCCGAGCCGCATCTGCCTGCAACAAGTTGGCTTGCATCGCGGAGTCATTCACTTTACGGCATAAAAACAGCCTTCCTGCCCTTTTTCTGTCCTTCTGTACAGGTGCCCAACTCTTTGCCGACCTTGTATTTTTTTATGACCTCGTAGTCAAATGGACACTTTCGGGCTGAGCGGGGCTGGCCCTTTTTTAATCCGCAGCGTCAAATTTTTTGACGGGCCCAGCGACAGCATATAGGAGAAAGAATGCGCAAGGGAAAGATGGCCCTGTTAATCGCCGCCGCAATGATTCTGACAATCGCCACGCTGGCTGTTCTGAATTTCGTGCGTTCGAAGATGCAAACAGACGAGGCGTCCGGCAAGACGGCCGCTGTAGTTATCGCAGTTAGCGCCGTTCGCGCCGCTTAGATTTTCTCCACGGTTCTCCGGCCCGCTTCGGGAGTAACGAACTCCCGTCCATTCGTTCTTTTCCTCAAACACTGAGTATTCAGATGGCGAAAGTTGTCGCGCTTTGAATTCAACCCCGCGACTTATTATTATTCACATCGAATTTGGCTGAACCGAGATCTTCACGCGTCCCTCAGGAGAGAATCCGTTGAACAAGAAAACTTACGATGAAGGAATGGCTGTGCGCCGCGAAGTTTTGGGCGCCGATTACGTCGATCGCGCCATGGCTTCCGCCGACCAATTTACCCGCGTGCTCTATGAATTTGTCACCGAGTGGTGCTGGGGAACGATTTGGACCCGGCCGGGCCTTTCCCGCAAAAACCGAAGCCTGATCAACCTGGCCATGCTCACCGCATTGAATCGCCCGCATGAGATCAAGCTGCACGTGCGCGGCGCGCTGAATAATGGCGTCACGCGCGAGGAGATGACGGAAGTCTTTTTGCAGGCCGGCGTCTATGCAGGCGTGCCCGCGGCCGTGGACGCCTTCCGCGCCGCGAAAGAGGTTTTCGACACCGTCGACAAAGAGTGATTGCACGCACATCAGACGCGCGTTTGCGCTCGCGGAAATTCCTTGCTAACGTCACGCTGCGCTTTTTAGCGTGGCTTAAAGAGCGATTCGACTGAGGTGAGCAGCCAGTGGCGCGACGCTCGGAATCAAAAATCGCCGTTCAAATTGCGCCGGAGCAGCCCATATCCACGGGCAGGAAGCTCAAAATTGCGTTGGCGGGATTTGGCACCGTGGGCGCTCGGTGGCCAAGTTGCTTTCGGAAAATCCGCACAGCCCCTTCGTACTCACCCACATTTACAACCGCAATATGGCGCGCAAAAAAGTCGACTGGATTCCGGCGCAAGTTCGTTGGACGGAAAAAATCGAAGATGTGCTGGCTTCCGATGCGGATATTTTCGTGGAGGTGGTTGGCGGCCTCGAACCCGCAGGCGAATGGGTGAGCAAGGCTCTGCGTGCGGGAAAATCCGTGGTAACGGCGAACAAGCTTTTGATCGCTGAGCGCGGCCCGGAGCTTTTGCGACTCGCGCGGCAGACGGGCCGGCAACTGCAGTTCGGCGCGTCAGTGGCTGGAGGAATTCCCGCCATTATCGCGATTCAGGAGGGGCTGGCGGGCGACCGGCTTTATCGCATCGCCGGAATCCTGAACGGCACCTGCAACTACATCCTCACAAAAATGGAGGCAACCGGCGCCGGATTCGATTCCGCGTTGAAGGAGGCGCAGGAGCTTGGCTTTGCCGAAGCCGATCCCACAAGCGACGTCGAAGGATACGACGCTCGCGCCAAGCTGGTGATCCTGACGCAGGCCGGACTGCGCGTGAACGTGCGCAGCGAGCAGATTCCCTGCGCGCCGATTTCGCCGGTTGAAGCCGTTGATTTTGGTTATGCTCGCGAGCTGAACTGCACGATCCGGCAGATTTCCATTGCGCAAAAAGAGACGACGAATGGCCTGCGCCTGCTCGCCGCAGTGCGGCCGACGCTCGTTCCGCTTTCCTCGCTGATCGCGCACGTGCAGAGGAACCAGAACCTGGTGATCGCGAGTGGCAAATTCGCGGGCCCCATTGTTCTTTCGGGATTCGGCGCTGGCGGCGATCCGACGGCCGTGGCGGTTGTCTCCGATCTCTATGCGATTGCGCGGCAATCCAATGCCGCTCCCGCGGATACGGGAGAACTTCCCGAAGACCCACAGTCGGTAAGTGGCGATTTCGTGGTTCCGCACTACGTGCGGTTTGTCGTCAGAGACAGGCCGGGCATCGTGGCCGAAGTCGCCGCGGTATTCGCCAAGTTTGGAATCAGCATCGATGCACTGCTGCAAAAACCGGGTTATCCTCACTCCGCCCTGCCCTTCATTATGACGCTCGAATCGTGCAGCAGCTCTTTGCTCGATCGAGCGCTCGAAGAAATCGGGCGGCTCAACTTTCACGTTGAGCGGCCGCTTTGCTTACCGATCCTGACCCAATGAGGAATTGGACATGATGAGAAATTTCGATGAGCTGTCTGAAAAGGAGCTCCTCGCCCTGGCGATTTCGCTGGAGGAAGAGGACGAACGCATCTACGCCGACTTCGCCCAGGAACTGCGGGGTAATTTTCCCGATTCCGCCGCGGCATTTGAAGAGATGCGCAAAGAGGAATCCGGCCACCGTCAAAGGCTGCAGGATCTCTACCAACAAAAATTTGGCGAACACATTCCTCTGATCCGGCGCCAGGACGTGAGGGGGTTCGTCAAACGCCGCCCCGTATGGCTCACACGTCCGTTGCGCCTGAAAGCAGCCCGCAACGAGGCCAGTTCCATAGAGCAAGAGACACGGCTGTTTTACGAACGGGCGGCCGCCAGGACGAGCGATGCCAGCATCCGCCGCCTTCTCGACGATCTCGCGCAGGAAGAGCGCTCGCACCAAAATAAGGCTGAAGACTTGAACGAGACCGAACGCGCTAAAAACGCGAGCCGGTACGAAAAAGAGGCTCAAAAAAAGCTCTTTCTCCTTCAGGTTGTGCAGCCCGGATTGGCCGGCTTAATGGATGGATCGGTCTCCACGCTCGCTCCCGTTTTTGCCGCCGCTTTCGCGACGCACACCACGCATGCGGCTTTCCTGGTGGGATTGGCGGCTTCGATCGGCGCTGGAATCAGCATGGGGTTCGCGGAAGCGCTTTCGGACGATGGCAGCCTAACCGGCCGGGGACATCCGTTATTGCGGGGCATTATTTGCGGCTGCATGACGGCCTTGGGCGGAATCGGACACACTCTGCCCTTTCTCACCAGCCGATTCTCACTGGCCATCGGCATTGCCGTTGCGGTTGTCGTTGTGGAACTCGGAGTGATTACGTGGGTGCGGCACCGGTTTATGGAAACGCCGGCACTCTCTGCAGCTATGCAAGTGGCCTTCGGTGGGGCGATCGTCTTCGGCGCGGGCATCCTGATTGGAAGCTGGTAACGCGCATAACTCCGTTCGCCATCTCTAAGGCTTCGGGGTAATCTCGTCGATCTCGCCGATCTCTTCCGGAGTGAGCTCGCCTTCGGCGGCTTTGGCGTTCTGTTCTACCTGTTCCGGTTTGGTCGCGCCGGCAATCACGCTGGCGACAGTCGGCCGCGCCAGCAGCCACGCGAACGCCAGTTCAACCATTGTATGGCCGCGCTTTGCGCAGAACTTCTCGAGCCGCTCCACAATTTTCCAATTTGATTCGGTGAGATAGCGGTCCGCGAGTCCTTTCAGCGAATGAAAGCGCGTGTCTTCCGGAACTGGCTTGTTCCGTGCGTATTTTCCCGTGAGCAGACCGCTGGCGAGCGGAAAGTATGGCAGCATGCCAAGCCCGAATTTCTGCATCGCGGGAATCAGTTCCCGTTCCACGCTGCGGACCAGCAAGCTGTACTCATTTTGGCAGGAAACGAATCCGTGCAGATCAAAGTGCTTGGCCGTCCACTGTGCGTCCACCATTTGCCAGGCGGCAAAATTCGAACAGCCGATATAGCGCACCTTGCCGGCGCGGATCAGATCGTCAAGAGCCCTGAGGGTCTCCTCGATGGGTGTAGCGGGATCGGGAAAATGAATCTGGTACAGATCGATCCAGTCGGTGCGCAGGCGCTTCAGGCTTGCCTCCGCGGCGGACATGATGAAGCGCCGTGAAGCGCCCTTTATTTTTCCTGCGTCGTCCATCGCGCCGCCGAATTTCGTGGCCAGCACGATGCGTTTGCGGTCCTCGCCCAGGATTTGCCCGAGCAACTCTTCCGAGCCGCCGCGATTTCCGTAGATATCCGCAGTATCGAAAAGCGTGATCCCCACGTCCAGCGCTTTCTCGACCACCCTACGCGTGGCGTCCAGGTCGATTCGCATACCGAAGTTATTGCAGCCGAGGCCAACTACGGAGACTTGCGGGCCGGAACCACCAAGTTTGCGCAGCTTCATCGAGAATGCTCCCGCGAACACGATAGCCGGTGTGGGAGCGATGGATCAACCGCCGCACAAAACTACACGCACACTCAAGGCTACAATGTACGCGATGCGTCGGAACCGAATTGCGACGTCTAGCAAGGTTCTGCCGCGCAAAGCTCGGGAGACCCACGATGACCGACCTGAATCCACAGGCGAAACAGATGGCCGATGAATCCATGGTGCGAAACCTGGATGCACAAGCGCGCGCGATCTGGCCGCAAGAAGTGCCCCTCATTCGCCGCTATGCGCTCCCCCCCGAACCTCGCATCCTCGATGCAGGATGCGGTACTGGCGAAGGAGCTTCGCGACTGGCAGAACTTTTTCCAAAAGCCAGCGTACTGGGAGTCGACATTGTTGACGCTCACCTGGAATTGGCTCGAACACGTTACACGCGTCTCGCGCCCCGCTTGCGATTTGAGCACCAGAGCATTTTTCAGCTCAATGAGGCCGATCACACCTTTGACCTGATCGTGAACCGGCACGTAATTCACTCCATCCCGCATCCGGAACGCGTGCTTGCTGAGCTAGTGCGCGTGACGCGCGTTGGTGGTTATCTGCACCTCATTCCGGAAGATTACGGCATGCTGCACTTTCAGCGAGGCTCGCTCGACCCACGCGACTTTTGGTACCAGGTGCCACGGAGTTTCGGGGCGGCCACCGGGACAGACCTCTTCATTGGGCGGAACACGTTCAGCATCCTTTCGGCGATGAAGCTCGAACAGATCACGGTGGATTACGTTGTAGTGGACACGTTGCGTGTGCCGCGCGAGACGTTCGCGGCCATTATCGAGGCATGGCGTGATGGATATTCCGACGCGATCGGCGAACTCACGCCGATCAGCCGCAACGACGCCGTCGCATATTTGATCAGATGATCGCCAATATTCGCGATCCGCGCGGCTATGCGGTGTGGATGGTTCCCGTGGTGAGCGCGCGCGTAGCCCAAACGAGCTGATGCAATCTCCCGTCAAGCGTTCATGCGAACTCTAGCTGTTGAATAGCACGCCAAAACAGAGCGCAAAATTCCTGGTTGTGCCCGGGACATTTTGTGCAACAGTAAGCGGCCATGGCCGAGAACCAAGACCCCGCAGGTCAACACGCTGAAAAGCAAAATACCAACCGACCGCAACACCGTGGCGGACGTGCCGTTTTCCGGTACCCAAGCTTCGTACGGTACCTTGGCGCGCGGCTGCTCACCGTACTGGCGCTGCAGATGCAATCCGTTGCGGTTGGTTGGCAGATCTACGAAATCACCCATAGCCCGCTGGCCCTGGGATTAACCGGCCTCGCACAATTTCTTCCCGGCATTCTCCTTTTTCTCATCTCCGGCCATGTGGCAGACCGGATTCCGCGGCGAAAACTGATGGTGGCTTGCTTCGCGGGATTCACGGTTTGTTCCGCTGCGCTTCTGTGGATTCAGAAAGGCGGAGTTCATTCCGCCGGGCCGGTCTATTTCATCCTGGTAGCTCTCGGCATCACGCGTGCCTTCAGCGGCCCGGCGATGCGGGCGCTGGTGCCGTTACTGGTCCCGGCGGAACACTTCCCGAGCGGCGTCGCGTGGGAAGGTTCCATGACGCAAACGGCCACGGTACTTGGGCCCGCGGCCGGAGGATTCCTCTACGCGCTCTTCCATGGCCCCGGTACGGTGTACGCAACTGCGATGGTGATTGAAGCCGCGGCTATTTTTTTCGCCGTGGGAATCAAGGCGCGAGGGCCGTTGCGTCCGCCGCAGTTCTTGACGGTGGAAAGCGTTCTCGCGGGGCTGCGCTACATCTGGCGGCAGAAAGTCATCTTAGGCGTAGTTTCGCTGGACCTTTTTGCCGTGCTTTTGGGAGGAGCGGTGGCGCTACTGCCCGTCTACGCGGGCGACATCCTGAGGACAGGACCTTGGGGGCTGGGATTGCTGCGCAGCGCTCCTGGAGTGGGCGCTGTGACGATGGCCGTTCTGCTGGCGCATAAGCCACTGCGCAAGGCGGGCGCGACCATGTTGTGGTGCGTGGCGGGTTTTGGCGCGTTCACCGTGGTTTTTGGACTCTCGCGAAGTTTTGCGCTTTCGCTGGCCTCGCTTCTGTTCGTTGGCGCAACGGACATGGTCAGCGTGGTCACGCGAGGAACGCTGGTGCAGCTGAACACGCCGGATGAAATGCGCGGGCGCGTGAATGCTGTTGAGATGATGTTCATCGGAGCTTCGAACGAATTGGGGCAATTCGAATCTGGAATCACAGCAGACTGGTTTGGCACCGTGCCGGCAGTGGTTCTCGGAGGCGCGGGCGCTTTGCTGATCACGATATTGTGGGCGTGGAGATTTCCCGAATTAAGAAAAGCCGAACCGCCGAGAGTTTTGGAGATGGCCGAGCCATGACAGTCGCTCTTGCTATTGGTTTCCCATATGAGTATGATCTATGGGTTTCCAATAGGAGGGTTCCGAATGAGCGGAGGGAAACCCGAGGTACGGCAGGGAACACTGGCGTTGATGGTGCTGAAAACACTCGAAACGCTGGGACCTTTGCACGGCTACGGCATCGCACGCCGCATTGAGCAAACGAGCGGCGATCTTCTGTCGGTCAACTACGGAACACTTTATCCCGCTCTTCTCAAGCTGGAACAAGAAGGCTACGTCGCTTCCGCCTGGGGCGTCTCCGATAACAATCGCCGTGCCAAATATTACCGACTGACGCGCGGGGGGCGAAAACAAGTCCGACGCGAAACACGTGAGTGGGAAGAAACCACAGCGATACTGGCGCGATTCCTGGCGGAGGAGAAATTGTAATGCGCGCCATACGGGCCTGGTTTGCGCGGCTGGGCGAACTCGCCTTCAGACAGCGTCGCGATCTGGAATTGGCCGCGGAGATGGAGAGCCATCTCCAGATGCACATCGCAGACGGTGTTCGCTCCGGCCTTGCGCCCGAAGAGGCACGGCGCCAAGCCGTGCTCGCGCTGGGCGGCATCGACCAAACGAAAGAGAATTATCGCGACCGTCGCGGTTTGCCTGCACTCGAAGCCGTCATTCAGGATGTGCGCTTCGGCGTTCGCATGCTGTGCAAGCATCCCGGATTCACGGCCGTCGCCGTGCTCACCCTCGCGCTCGGCATCGGCGCGACAACAGCTATCTTCACTCTGGCCCATGCCGTCTTATTGAGTTCCCTGCCCGTGGCCAAGCCTAGCGAACTCTATCGTGTGGGCGACGTGGAGAACTGCTGCGTTCAGGGCGGACTCGGGAACGATGACAATTGGTCACTCTTTTCGTATGACCAATACAAAATGTTTCGCGATAACACAACCGGTTTTGTTGAACTCGCTGCTTTTCAGGCAGGTACCAGCATGCTCGGGGTGCGGCGCGCCAATAGCAGCCAGCCTGCTAAATCCATGAGGAGTGAATTCGTTTCGGGAAATTACTTTGCCATGCTCGGTGTCGGCCCTTATGAAGGGCGCATCATCGGGCCAAACGACGATCGCAAAGGCGCACCTACAGTGGCTGTCATCAGCTATCGATCCTGGCGTGAAACGTTCGGTGGCGATGCCGCTGTAGTTGGAGGGGCATTCACGATCAACAATCAGCCGTTTACGGTCATTGGTGTTGCCCCGCCAGCTTTCTTCGGAGATCGCCTGACGTACCTTCCGGATTTTTGGATTCCGATCGCAGATGAGCAGATCATCCGCGGCCCCCACGCACTAATTGGCTTTCCGCAGCAGGAATGGCTGGATCTCATTGGTCGCATCGCCCCGGGGGTGGACCCGAAGCAAATCGGCGCGCGCATGCAGGTGGAATTGCAGCAGTGGCTGCTAAGCCCAATTGCGCAACTGCCGTCAGCACTCCGCGACCTGATCCCCAAGCAGAGACTCCGACTTTCGCCCGGCGGCGCAGGAATTCAAATACTGCGTAAGGAATACCTCTCTAGTTTTCACTTGCTGATATGGATCTCTGCGCTTGTTTTGGCGATCGCTTGCGCGAATGTCGCAAACCTGATGCTCGTTCGTGCCACCACGCGCAAAATTCAAACCTCCATCCAGGCCGCGCTCGGCGCGCCTCTTTCACGCCAAATTCGGCAGGTTCTTATTGAGAGTGGTTTGCTTGCGCTGCTGGGAGGATTTGTCGGCATCGGTTTTGCATTTGCTGGAATCCAGTCTCATTTTGCACCTTGCCTTTCAAATCACTTCCGTCGCGGTGGCAATCCGTGCCTCTCCATCCTTACCTGTGCTCGCTTTCACACTTGCTATATCCCTCCTCACGGGAATTCTATTCGGCATAGCGCCCGCTTGGATCACCGCCAATACAGCCCCCGCCGATGTCGCTTCGAGGTGTCAGGACGCTGACTCGTCGAGGCAGACTGGACACAAAAATCACTCGTTATTGCGCAAGCTGGGCTTTCACTCGTCGCTTCTTACGGCCGCATTATTGCTGACGCAAAGCCTTCGCCACATGAGAGGTCAAAACTTCGGATTTGATACTTCTTATCGCTATATAATTCATATTGATCCGCGAATGGCCGGCTATAAAACGGCACAGATGCAGCCGCTTTTTCAGAAGCTTCACGAGTCGTCTAGCAGCCATTCCTGGTGTCGCTCACGTCGGTTTCTCACTCTACACGCCAATGGAAGATGACAATTGGTCCGAGAACGTTTTCATCGACGGGCAGGCCCCGCCGCCTCCTGCCTCTGAGGAGAACCTTGACTTCATGGCTTCGGGTTAGTTCAAGTTATTTCGAAACTATTGGTACCAAAATTATTCAAGGGCGTTCCTTTACCGACCACGATTCCCCCACATCGCAGCCCGTTGCAGTCGTTAACCGAGACCTTCGCAAGAAGGTTTTTCAATGGGGAGAGCGCGCTCGGAAAGCATTTCGGCTTCGACATAGATATGAAAAAGTTTGGAGACTTTGAAATCATTGGTGTAACGGAAGACACGAAATATCGCGACCCGGCCAAAGAAACTCCACCAATGTTCTTCCTGCCATCCACACAGAGCGTCACGTTTGACGATCCGCGCGGCGTTGCGTTTGACGAGGAATCGCACATCCTTAACGCCGTGGAATTGAGTACTTTCGGCAGGGTGCCGAATCTCGAAGCGGATGTGCGCCAGCGCGCTCGCCGAGGTGAACCCGGATCTCGCCGTCATTGACTTCAGGAGCTTCGAAAACCAGGTTGACAACGCCTTTTCTCAGCAGACGATGATCACAACCCTTACCTCGTTATTTGGATTGCTCGCACTCGTCCTCGCATCGGTCGGTATCTACGGAGTTACCGCATATTCGGTGGAGCGCCGCACGAACGAAATCGGGGTTCGTATTGCGCTCGGAGCCGAACGCGGGGACATTCTTCGGCTCGTGTTGCGAGAAGGAGGGAAGCTCGCGCTTATTGGCGTGGCGATAGGTCTCGTGGGGGCGATAGGGCTGACGCGACTTATGCGAGATCTGCTTTTCGGCGTGAGTCCAACCGATCCCCTAACCTTCGCAGGCGTGGCGACTCTGCTGATCGCGTGGCGCTGGTGGCGTGCTACATCCCAGCGCGCAGAGCGACGCGCGTCGATCCTGCCGTGGCGCTGCGGCACGAATAGGGAAAGATATGGACATCGCCCGACCTGATTTCGCCCGAAAGAAAAGACTCCGGCTCCTGGTTTATGGGGCCGTGTTGGTCGTTGCTGTGCCTGCTCTCACTATCGGAGTTTCTCGCCTGAAGCCCGCCGCTCCGGCGGTGGAACGTTCGACGGTCTGGCTGGATACCGTGCGCCGGGGAGAAATGCTGCGTGACGTTCGCGGCCTCGGCACTCTGGTTCCCGTGGACGTTCGGTGGATTCCGGCGCAATCGTCGGCGCGAGTGGACAAAATCGTTCTTCAGTCCGGCGCAATGGTCAAGCCGGATTCCATCATCCTCGAACTTAGCGATCCGCAGCTCCAACTGGATGCGCTCAACGCGGAATACGCTTACAAAGCAGCACAAGCCGATCTCGCCAATCTCAAGGTGCAGCTTTCCAATAGCCTCATGGCTCAAAAGAGCACGGCCGCGGATATCGAGAGCGAATACCAACAAGCGAAGATGCAGGCTGACGTCGACAAGCAATTGAGCGAAGAGGGAATACAAGCAGCACTGACCGCCAAAAAATCCGCTGTCGTCGCGGAACAGCTGGCGATCAAAGAGGAACTCGTTCAGGAGCAGCTCAAGATTGCCGATGATGCCGCAAAGGCGCAGATCGCCGCGCAACAAGCCCACCTCGACAGCAGCGCGTTCTGTTTGAGCTCAAGAAACGCCAGCTCGACGCGCTGCATGTGCGAGCGGGTCTGAATGGCGTGCTTTCGGCAGTGTCAGTCGAAGTGGGCCAGCAGGTGGCAGCGGGTACGAATCTGGTCCGGGTAGCCGATCCTTCTCATCTGAAAGCCACCGTGCAGATTCCGGAAACTCAAGCGAAAGACTCGTCGATCGGTCAAAAGGCCACGATCGACACACACAACGGAACCGCCGACGGGCACGTCAGCCGTGTTGACGCCGCGGTTGTCAATGGGACGGTCGCTGTGGATGTCAGCTTCGATAGCGCACTGCCGCCAGGCGCGCGTCCAGATCTTAGCGTCGACGGCACAATTGAGATCGAGCGCCTGCCAAACATTCTGTATGTCGGACGCCCGGTACAAGGCCAGCCAAATTCGAAAATCGGATTGTTCAGGGTTCTGGCGGGCGGGCGGAAGCTGCCCGCGTTAGTGTTGAGCTTGGCCGCACTTCGGTAAATTCGGTGGAAGTGCTGCATGGATTGCAAGCCGGCGATCAGGTGATCTTATCGGATATGTCCGCTTGGGATTCTTACGACCGTATCCGTCTCGACTAACCGGTTCGCAGGAGAGCCAAAATGACTTCAAAGAATGGCGCTCTGATCAAACTCGATGGAGTCGGCAAAACTTTCTACACCGATGAGGTCGAGACGCACGCGCTCTCGATATTCATCTGGCAATTAAGGCTGGCGAGTATCTCGCCATTGCCGGACCCTCGGGCTGCGGGAAATCGACTCTGCTGGCGATTCTGGGATTACTGGATTCCCCTTCGAATGGAACCTATCTGCTCAAAGGGCAGCCGGTAGAGGGCCTGACTCTGGCCGAGCGAGCGCGTGTCCGAAATCGAGAGATCGGCTTTATCTTTCAGGCATTCAATTTGATTGGCGATCTGACCGTTTATCAAAACGTGGAACTGCCTCTCACCTATCGAAATATGCCGGTAGCCGACCGGAAAAAGAGAGCGCAAGAGGCGCTCGAACGGGTCGGAATGTCGCATCGGATGAGGCATTTTCCCTCGCAGCTTTCTGGAGGTCAGCAACAACGTGTGGCCGTAGCGCGAGCGCTGGCCGGCAGTCCATCTATTCTTCTTGCTGATGAGCCTACCGGAAATCTCGATTCCACGAATGGCGAAGCTGTCATGGCGCTTCTTCAGGAATTGCATCGCGGCGGTGCGACGATCTGTATGGTTACGCACGATGTCCGCTACGCGAAACACGCGGACCGTTCTGTTCATTTACTGGACGGCCGGGTAACGGAAGCGGCGTCAATGCCGTTCGCGTCTGGTTGAAGTGTAAGCTTCGAGGTCCGCAAGCGTGCCGCGTTCCTGGCTTACTGCACGCGGGAAAAGTGATGGACGCCATCCAAATTATGAAGTTGTGCAACAGCGCTCGTGCCCGTACTATTTTTTTAAATCCATTTGCGGTCACCTCTGGAAACGCCCCGCCGGTCCTCCCTAGCTGGCGGGGCTCTCATTTTGTAGACTACCTTCCGACTTGGTAACGCTGACGCAGCCTGCGCTCGAAGTTGACAGCGCACGAACCCTAAAGCTCTGGCTGGTGGGCGCGGCCATTCTTTTCTTTGCATTTTTCGCTTGGATCACGCTTTTCCGCGCCGGACCCTACGGCCCGCCCGGGCACCAATGGGGTTCTCCTGCACACCGCACGGATTTCACCGTGTATCGGGATGCGGCTGCTGCGGTACTGCACGGCCAGGATCCCTATGTCATTCGCAACGTCCGCGGCTGGGCGTATGTCTATCCGCCGCCGTATTCAATCGTGATGGTGCCGTTCGCCCTGCTGGCGCTGCCGGTGAGTGTGCTGGCGTGGTATTTCGTGTGCGTGGGGCTAACGATTTCGGCAGTGAGTATGTCCGGCCGGCTCGCGGAAACTGGCACCATGAGCGAGCGCAAAAAGCTGGCGGTCCTCTTCATTCCCGCCTTGATCGTGGCGGTGTGGTTCACCGTGGGTCTCACGCGAGGCCAGGCGTCGGTACTGATGACCTGGCTCGTGATCGCCGCGATTTTTTGGGAAAAGAAGGGACGAACCGCAGCAGGAGCCGCGTGTCTTGCGGGCGCGGTCCTGCTGAAAGCCTTCGCGCTCACGCTTTTGTGTTACTACATCTGGCGCCGCAAATGGAAGATGGTGGCCGCAACGCTGGTGGCGATCCTGCTCGGCGGATTGGTCCTGCCGAGTGCGGTTTTCGGCTGGCACGGAAATCTGCATTACATCAGCGAATGGACCCACGAAGTGGCGGCGCCGGCTCTGGGATCGGAATCGTCGCGCACGCATTCCGAGTTGTACGATCAGCTCCTCAGCATGGAGCGTCCGCGAAATCAGGATTTGGGTTCCGTGATGCAACGGCTCATCGAAGGCCACCAAACTCGGCTCATGGTGCTGGCGCTGGCTGCTGCGCTTGCGCTACCGATCTGGTTGCTGGGGCGAAGAGCCAATGCGCGCTCGGAGCCTCTTATTTTGGGAGCGGTAGTGGTTTGGATGCTGCTCGTTTCGCCGGTGGCCGAAGATCACTATTTCTCGCTGTATGTTTTGCCGGCGGCTTATGCTCTGGCGGCGTCGATGGATGCAAACCGATTTACGCGCCGCTTCGGGTACGCGATGCTTACGGTTGTGGGGCTGCTGAACGTGGGAGCAGTGCTCGATCTCGGACGGGGCTTTGAAATCTATGGCGCAGTATTCTGGGGAGGGATTCTGCTGTTCGGCTCGCTGCTGTATTTGGCCTACTACGAGCAGCAACGTCCGGCAGCTACTTTTCAGCCGCGCTAATAAAAGCGCCCCGCGACCTATTCGCGGGGCGCCTGTCAATTCAACTCAGCCTTCTATTTCTAATCGACTTTAACGCCGGCCAGCGGCGGCTTTAGCGAAAAACTCCTGTTGACGTCGCGGCAAATCCTCACGTGCGACATCTTCGACGTGTGTGGCGATGCCCCATTGCTGTCCAAAGGGATCGGTAAGCTTGCCGTACCGATCGCCCCAGAACATGTTTTGTATCGGCGCGTCTATGCGGGCTCCTGCGTTTGCCGCCCGGTTGAAAACCGTGTCCGCATCCGGAACATACAGGTGCAGATACATCGGATTGCTGGCGCCAGGAGCCGCAGTGGCAACCGGGCCCATGGCGTCGTTCACGAAAATAATCGAGTCGCCGATCTTCAACTCGGCGTGCATGACTTTGCCATCAGGGCCGGGAAAACGTTCAATTTCCGTGGCACCAAAGGCTTTCTTGTAAAAATCGATGGCCCCGGCGGCATTCTGTACAACGAGATTTGGAGTTAGCGAACGGTATCTCTCGGGAACAGCTTTAACTGGATTCGGCATGGTGATCCTCCTGATGATTTTTGCGGGCCGGACTCGCTTCCACCCCAACGCGCGCAAATTTAACGCGTGTTTGGCACCCCGGAGCTGGGCAACTTCGAAGAAAAATGCAGTAAGCGCAGTTTCCAACTCGGGCATTCCAATGTCAAGGAATATGCGACCAATCTCGAAAAAAAATTTGTTACGGCAATGTGACGGGAATTATGTTTATGCAGGGACCAACGTCCCTACGATGAGCTTCTTCGCTGCGGATCATCGGTCTTCGCTGCGGCCGTGCAAAAGCTAATTACTATTCGCCCAGGCCAGTTTAGCCTCGCCGCATTCGATCACGATGGTGCTAAAGCGATCGACGTCGTCTTTGCTGACAAACGGATGAGCATCGCCCGTCTTACGCGAACGCAATGCGTCGATCTTTTCAAACATATTATCGAGCGCGGCATGAATGGAGATGATCGTGTCCACGCCGGCTTTGTCTTCGAGTTGCTTAAATCGCTTTGCGGATGCGATATAAGTTTTAATCATCGTCTGCGTGTCCGGAAAGACCTGAACTCCCCCTTGCACCAGATTCATGGTTGTGCCGCCGATCATGCCGGCGAGATGCCGCTGGTTGCCGTCCTTCACGGGGAAAATGATGGAGAGATTGCCCGCTGAGGCGCCGGGGGTTGAGTAGAGCAGTACCGTTGTATCTCCGAGCGTCACCTTCTGCCCGTCTCTGGCGACCATGTCCTTAACCGGCTTGACCTTGGCGGGTGAATTATCGTTGGCCAGAAAATCCCAATCGCCTGCGGACATGATCACGCGCGCGGAGGGCACGATCTTCTTGAGGGCATTGATTCCCCACGACTGATCGGAATGCGAGCGCACGATAATGGCGTATTTGATGTTCGCCGGATCGAGGCCGAACGTGCGTAATTCGTCCAGCAGCGCTGGCGTGACCCAATCGAAATTCGTATTGATCAGAATAATGCCCGCTGATGTGGTGAGCGCCCAGGTAGATTCTGTTTTCGTCCCGATGTAATAGAGATTGTCAAAGACCTTCGCCGGCGGCGCGTACCACTTTTCGCGCGGAGTTGGAATCAATTTCGCCGCCTCACCTGGTTCCAACGGAACATCCTTGCCCACCGGCTGTGGCCGCGCTCCGGGTTTCGGCTCCGCACACATCTGATTGAACGCCGAATTGAACGCCTGCCAAGGCTGCGGGTTCGTAGCCTTGGGCGAAACAGCTGCCTTCGCCGCCGCGACGTGAGCCTGTGCCGCGTCTGCCTGCGCGCGCGCATCAAGCGCAACTGCGTCCCAGGCCAGAATGACAAAAAATGTCACTATCCAACGTTTCAATGGAGACGCCCTCGGTTTTTGCGATAGCCGGTTTCGGCGTTGGTCATACGACAACAGCAGAAGCATCAATGCCACACGTTTTGGCGCACCATGCTATAACAACGCGGAGATGGGGTAAATGTCTGCACAGACTACACGAACTGAGGAGTGTGTCATGAGGCTTAAGAACGTTTCCCTTCTGCTTTTTTTTGCCTCGTTGCGAAACGCGATGGGAGTGGCCGCTGTGAGCCTTGCCGTACTCGTAGGCTGTTTGCCGGCATTCTCGCAAGGCAATGCCGGCCGTATCCTCGGCGGCGTCACCGACCAGACCGGCGGTTTCATCTCAGGCGCCACGGTCACCATTATCGATACACAGCGAAACCTCGCTCGCACGCTAACCGCGGACGCCGCGGGCGAGTATAACGCGCCCAATCTGCTCCCCGGCACGTACACTGTTCGGGCGGCGTATCAGGGCTTTAAGACTGAGGAACGCTCCGGCGTTATTCTCGAGGTCAATCAGGACCTGCGCGTCGATCTGACGCTGCAGCCCGGCCAGCAGACTGAAAGGATCGTCGTCACCGAAGCGCTGCCTATGGTGGAAACCAGCAACGCAGAGCTCGGCGGAACTTTACAAAGCGAGATCATCGCGGACTTGCCGATGAACGGCCGCAACTTCGCCAACCTGCTCCAACTCCGGCCGGGCGTCACGATCTATCCCGGCGGCTCCGGATGGACCCAGAGCACCAACGGGCAGCGCGCGCATGACAACGTTTACCTCTTCGAAGGCGTGAACGGCAGCGATCCCTGGATGGCCCAGCCGATTATCAGCGCGGTTATGGGCGCCGGCGATGCCGGAACCCTCGTTTCCATCGACGCCATCGACGAGTTCAAGACCGAAGAGAATCCCCGCGCCGAATATGGCTGGAAGCCCGGCGCCATCGTCAACGTCGGCATCAAGTCCGGCACCAACGCCATGCACGGCACGGCCTTTGCATATGGCCGTGATGGTTCCTGGGATGCTCTTCCCTATTTCAGCACGGCGGGTGAGACCGGCAAAGGCGTCGCAGCGCCGGCTCCGCCCTTGGCGCTCGAACAGTTTGGCGCGACGGTTGGCGGGCCGATCAAGAAGGACAAAATCTTCTACTTCTTGAGCTTCGAGGACCAGCGCTATACGGTAGGCAGCACAGGTCTCATCAGCGATCCGATCACCACCGCAGGAGTCGGATCAGCGGCGAATAATATGATCGGGTCTTGTCATGCCGTGCCAGTAGCCAATCGAGCGCCGCTGAGCTTGCAATTGGCGGGTTTGAACCCGAGCTGTAACACCGCTTTCCAACTATCCAGGCCTGTTCCCCGCGGTCAGCTCGAGCACCGGTACCATCCAGAATGCGCTGAGTAACACCAACAAAATCGACTCAGGCATCGCCAAGATCGACTATCACCTGAGCGACAAACACTCCCTCAGCGGAATGTACGAGATCAGCCCTGGCCGTGGCCTTCTTAATGACGCCCCCGGGAGCCCAGACGAACAACATCTGGCTGACGAATCAATACGCTCGCTCTCAAGTATTTGCCGCGAACTGGACCTGGGTACCGACTTCCACCTGGGTCAACGAATTTCGTGTCGGCTATTCCCACTATTTCCAGGATTTCGAGGTCGCCGACAAAGCTCAGAATCCGGCCACTTACTCTTTCAACGGCTCGACCTACAACTTCAACACAGGCCAGACGAATCCTTTGTATTTTGGCTTCCCGGTCGTCACCATCGGTGCTTTTACCGGTCAGTTCGGCGGTGGAGACTGGCCTAAGGTCGTCGGGCCAAATGGCGTTTTGCAGATCATGGACCACGTCTCTTACTTGAAGGGCAAGCACGCTTTCAAATTCGGCGGCGAGGTTCTCTACAACCGAAGCACTTCTGACGTAACTTCGAATGGCCGCGGCACGCTCACCTTCGGCTCGCTTCAAGATTTCTTTACCGGCGTCCCCGATTCCTCGATCGATGCGCGTAAATGGCGGCAGTGCTGCCATCCTTGCCGGTAACCTGGTGCGGCACTTCACTTATACCGGCTATGCCGCCTTTCTGCAGGACGACTGGCGCGTCAAGCCCCGGCTCACTATCAACCTCGGACTTCGCTACGAAATCACCACCGTACCGAAGGAAGCGAACGGTCTGCAGGGCAACTTTAGCCCCACCCAAGGATTGATGCAGACCAATAGTCCTTATGGCGGAGACCACAACAACTTCTCTCCGCGCCTCGGCTTTGCCTGGGACATGTTCGGCAACGGCAAGACCGTACTTCGCGGAGGCGGCGGCCTCCTTTACGAGCAGCTGAGCCTCGATGTATTCCAGGGCATCGGCAACTCGTTTGGCCTGCGCGTCGAGCCAACCGGCGACCAGCTTTGTGCCAAGGGAACCTGCACAGCCGGTCCCGGCACTATTTCCGTGGCCAACGTCAGCCTCGCCTCCAATACTTCGCCCTTGACGGCCAGACTGGCAAAACCGCGCCTGCTTCATGGACGACGGCAGCCGCCGGCAGCCTTGCCAACAACTGGGGCCTGAACGCTGCCAATGGCAGCATTTTCCCATTTGTCACCGCCTGCGGCGATGGCAAAACGGTCCTTACCGGGACCACCGTCACCCCGTCCCAATGCAACGCCATCGAAGTTGATCCCAAGCTCCGCACGCCTTACGTCGAAACTTGGACTCTTGACCTCCAGCGGGCTCTGGGCAGCCATCTCTCCTTCGATATCGGCTATGTTGGCAACCATGGCGTCAAGCTGATCGGCGCTACGGACATCAACCAAGACACTCCAGTACCCGTCGTTGTTCCCGGCGTGGGCACCGTAATGACCGGACCCGGCTGGGCCGCAGCTCCCAGTGCATTGCGGCATGCAGCCGACCCAACCGCACTTAACATTCTCAGTGACTGCATGTTGAATCCAACTGCAAAGGGTGCATGCACACCCAGCGCCGGGGCTGAGCAGAATGGACGCCCCTTGAACTCCGCGTTCCCGTACTTGAAGTACGTCGATTATTTTGGGAACCTGGACACCTCTAACTACAACGGGCTACAAGCGGTTCTCACCGCGCGCAACTATCATGGACTCACGCTCACCGGCGGTTACACCTATTCCCACTCACTCGGCGAATCGTCCGACCAAGGCACCAGCGGCGGTCTCCAGATTCCTGCTAACAGCTACGGATGTTTCCGCTGCCAGCTCTACACCAGCACCGCCTTCGACATGCGCCATCGCTTCACGATTTCCGGAACGTACGCCGATTCCCGGACGCAAGGGCTTCGGCCAGATGCTGCAAGGCTGGTCCATCAACACAGCGGCCGTCATTCAGACCGGTACTCCCTGGGGCATCAACGACACCAGCAACCGACTTTGCGGGTGTCGGCGAGGCCAATGGCCGCAACCCGCAAGCCAATGAAGGCATGCAGTGGGATTTCTTCGGCAATCCCAATGACTTCGAAGCCGTGCATGACTTCGCTGGCGTAACGCCGGGGACCACACTGGCATCACCGGTCGTTCCCTACTCTTCCCCGGAAAGGGCGGACTAGCTACGCCGACCGCAAACGCAACCTGCAACCAAACAGCCGCTGCCATTGGTCCTCTGGCGACAGCTTCGTCTGGACGTGCTTGGGTGCTACGCCATGGGTAACTCCGTGCTGATTCCTCGCGGCTTACGGCAGCTTCGGCACGATGCCTCGCAACCCCTGGCGCGATCAGGGCTTCCGGAACTGGGACCTGTCCATCAGCAAGGCCTTCAAATTCAACGAGCGGCTCTCCGCTCAATTCCGTGTGGAGTTCTTTAACGTTCTCAACCACGTAATCTTGTCAACCCATTCGGTGGCCCCGGCGGAGCGGGAACTACCAACGACATCAATCCTTCCAAGGCATTCGGCGGGACAGGGTTCGGCTACGTTATCAATACTCCCGATGCCGCCAGCTCCAACCCGATCCTCGGGTCCGGCGGCAACCGCGACATGCAACTCGGCTTGAAGCTTATCTTCTAACCAAAGCTGCAGCTGCTCCTCTCCCGCGAGACAGAGCGAGCAGCGACAGCAAAAAAGGGCCGGAGTCATTTCAACTCCGGCCCTTTTTTTTTGGCCTTACGCTTTGCCGTTACCCAGACCCTGTGTTGTCATCCCAAAGGAGTCCGCGATTTTCCCCTTTTAAACCTAACTGAAGCAGGTCGTGGGCACCCTTGGCAAAAATCTGAAACGGTTTGCATCGCGGAAACGTTCTAAATACATCCGTACTGCGAGATTACATATGAAAACTCGTTCTGGCTAACCCTCTTGTGATCGGGGTATTTGTGTCGGCCTTTGTCTTCATGCTTGCTCCATGTGCTAGCGCCCAACAGGCGAAAGAGCAAGGATCGGCGCCCCCCTATGCAGGGTCTGGCAAAGCTGCTTCGAAGGCCCTGCCCGATGGCGGACCGGCGCCACGTCTGCCCGATGGCCATCCAGATTTTTCTGGAATCTGGTTTGTCGGCGCCTTAGGCAAAGAAGATGCGCTCCTCGTTCAGTCCGCGGCCACGGCAGGTGATCCAGCTCTGAAGCCCTTCGATCCCAAAGTGACGCCGGAAGAAAGGCCTTCTTTCCAGCCATGGGCTGCCGAAAAAGTCAAACAATTGGGGCGGGGGCCGGCTCGGGGAGAACTCTCGAAAATGACCAAGGCGCAGCAACTCACCGCCGTTAACACCGAGATCGGTAGACTGGAAAGAGAGTGTGTGCCCCATGGCGTTCCGGGGATCACCCTGATTGGGGCGATGCACGGGATGGAATTGGTGTCGAAACGCCCGGCGTTTTCGTGCAGCTCACGGAGTTGAACCACGATTATCGCGTCGTCTCTATCGACGGGCGCGCGCACAGCAAAGATCCCGATCCCAAGTTCAACGGCGAATCCGTGGCTCATTGGGAGGGAGACACGCTGGTCATCGACACCATTGGCCTTGATGACAGGACCTGGAATGATGCCGGCGCATGGATTCATAGTGACCAGCAACATGTCGTAGAGCGCTTTAGCCGTCCGTCGCGAAATTACTTGATCTATCAAGTCACGGTGGAAGACCCCAAGGTGCTCACCAAGCCCTGGGTCTCCGCTCCTCACAAATACTCGCTCTCCGTTTCGAGCGAGCCGTTGAACGAATGGTATTGCGGGATCAACCCCGACGGCGATGAGGAAGTGCGGGCGTTGAAGGAAACGAAAAAACGGCTCGAGGATGATATCAGCAAGGAATCGAGCCATTAGCTTCAGTGCTCACTGTTTAGGTTACATCGGCGTGATCTTAGGCATGCCGATCGTTTCGTCTCCTCTGATGGCGCATCACGGAACTGGCGTCTCTTACGATATGAAAAAAGTGATCGCCCTAAAAGGTGTCGTCACGCGTTTTGCGTTCGCCAATCCGCACTCGCAGTTATATTTCGATGTGACCGGCGATAAGGGCAACGTCGCGCATTGGGCCGCCGAGATGAGGGCTCCCGGCAATTGAGGAGGCCTACTGTGTGCCTTCCGAGGAAGAAAGCTTTAACCAAGGGGTTCGCGATCCGGCCGGCAAAGGAATCAGCAGCAAATGAAAGATAGGGAGATGAGCGCCATGAAGTTCAAATTCGCGATATACGTAATCCTGGTTGCGAGTTTTCTGATGCTCGGAATTCCGCTGTCTGCACATCACGGGACGGGCGTTGCCTACGAGGTGGATAAACTCGTCACCATAAAAGGAACGGTAGTGGATTGGCTGTGGTCCAATCCCCACTGCGGGCTTCTTTTCGATGCGACAGATGAGAAAGGCAATTTAGTGCATTGGGGCGCGGAACTCGGTAATCCTCATCAGATGTCCGGCGCGGGCTTCGGCAAAGATTCCTTTAAGCCCGGCGACAAGATTACTGCGACCGGTCACCCTGCTAAATCCGGCGCGCCTCGCATGACGCTCGACCACGTCGTGCTTGTCTGATGGCCGGGTGCTTTCGGGAAAGGGCGTCAAGGGAAATGGCGAGCGGGACGATCCCTCTTATTGAGACAGTCGCTCGTAAAACAGATCGGAGCCTGACCATGGGAAAGTATTTTGCAAACTCATTTGGCCTGCTCGCGTCCGTCTTGGCTCTTTGCAGCCTCGGGTTCGCCCAGACCTACGGCACGAAAGGCTACGCGCCGGGAGCCTGGAAACCCGAAGAATTATCGCCCGAACTTTCAAAACCCAAGCCTTTTAATGCTCACGACCTCTCCGGCGTATGGTCAATGCCTACCAAGGGATTCGAAAAGCACTCGCTTACTTCTAAGCCCTTGGCTCTGGAGCATGTTCCCGCGGAGATGAAGCAAACCTCTGTGCCTCCTCCGATGACGGCTTGGGGCAAGGCCAGGCTCGACGAGACCAAAGTGAGTTACGGTCCCCGGTCTGTGCCCCCGGGCACGGGAAATGATCCCGTCTCGACGTGCGAACCGCTCGGTTATCCGCGCGACCTCTGGGAGGCCAATCTAAGGCCCTTTGAGTTTGTCTTGGCGTCCGACAGAGTTCTGCAGCACATGCAGTACCATGACGTCTGGCGCACGATTTGGACCGATGGCAGAGCGCTGCCGAAGGATCCCGACCCAGCCTGGTACGGATACTCCGTTGGCAAATGGGAGGGAGACACTCTTGTCATCGACTCGATCGGTTACGACGACCGAACCTGGCTCGACCACTTCGGCAATCCGCATAGCGACCAGATGCGCCTGCAGGAACGCTGGCGCCGCGTCGATCCCGATACTCTGGAAGTGACCATGACTCTCACCGACCCGAAGGCCTACACGGAACCGTGGGTGAGCGACAAAATCACTTTCGTGAGAGCAAAAGCCGCAATTTTTGAAGAGATCTGCGCCCCATCGGAAGAAAATCGGTTCAATGATCGAGTCAGGGACGCGGCGGTTGGAAAGTCCAAACCTTGACACAAGATTTGCGTTTCTATAAATTCGGGTCACCCTGGTGACCTGTAACTTGGAGAAGGAGAATCCCATGAGACGTCAGCTCCCGGTCGCAATCGTTGCAAATTTGAGCCTCTTGGTAGTTAGTTCCCTGCTGTTAGCTATTCCAGTTTTCGCCCATCACGGTTTTCAGTTCGAATTCGACGGAAGCAAATACATCTACATCACGGGCACGCTGACGAAGGTCGAATGGGAAAATCCCCACATCTATTTCAACGTCGAATCCAAAGTGGGGCCGCAGGATCCCAGCGCTCCGGATCCGGCGGGCAAAGTGACCAGTTGGCGTTTTGAGGGCTCCTCGGTCAGCCTGGTGCAAAGAACCGGCACGCGTCGCACCGATTTGGTGGATAGCATCGGCAAGACCGTCACCGTAAGAGCATGCCCGGGCAAGGGCGGGCTCCCGAAGGGCGCTGCCGAGACCGTGAAGGTTTCCGATGATCGTGAGATCGTGGTCGGCAGAAAGCGCTACTACGGAGAGGGCCCCGCTCCTTCAGATATCGATAAGGACCCCGTGAACTAACTCGCCGGCTAAATTTACCTATCGATGATCTTTTTGGCAGTGTCTCACCGGGGACACTGCCAAATTTTTTCCGGCTAGTTGCAACGTGGTAGGATATGCGCCGCTAAGCTCAGAAGCGCTGCGGCGCGGCAATCCCGAATATCCGCCGGCGCGACAAATGCGTTCTCTTGTGCGCGGCAGGGCAAGGAAGGCGATATGAAATTCGAGTCCAGGCGAGTCATCGTTAAAGCCATCGCAATGACGGCCGTGTTGCTGCTCGGCTTGGCGTCGGCAAACGGCCAGGCTGCGCCACAGGAAAAGCCTCAAATGGCGGACGATATTTTCAAAAACGTGCAGGTTCTCCGCGGACTCACCGTGGACGAATTCATGGGCACCATGGGCTTCATCGCCGCTGCCCTGAGCATGAATTGCATTGATTGCCACAGCGTGGAAGCCTCCAGCGACGTGACCAAATATGCCGTCGATACGCCCACCAAGCAGACCGCGCGCAAGATGATCCTGATGGTGAAATCCATCAATGCGGCCAATTTCGGCGGGAAACAGACCGTCACCTGCTACTCTTGCCACCGTAGCCAGAACTTTCCGAAGAACATACCAAGTTTGGCGGAACAATATGGCGTTCCGCCCCCGGAAGATCCAAATGAGATAGACCTTGTCGGCGAACCCAGGTCCGGTGCGCCTTCCGCCGATCAGATTTTCGACAAATACATCCAGGCCCTCGGAGGCGCGCAGCAATTAGCCAAGCTGACGAGTTTTGTCGGCAAGGGGACTTATGAGGGTTTCGATACGGGTGACGAGAAGGCCCCGGTCGAAGTCTACGCCAAGGCTCCCAATCAGCTCACTGCCGTCGTTCATATCCCGCAGGGAGACAGCATCAGAACCTACGACGGCCGCATTGGTTGGCTGACCTCCACGGGAACGCTCTTGCCCATACCCGTGTACGACCTCGCCGGAGGAAATCTCGAAGGCTCCAAACTCGACGCGGAGCTCTCATTTCCTGGCCAGATCAAGCAAATGCTCGCGGGATGGCGCACAGGATTCCCGCCCACTTACATTGACGATAATGAGGTCGATGTCGTTGAAGGAATGGGTGCTGCGAAAACTCCAGTAAAATTATTCTTCGACAAAAAATCCGGCCTCCTGACGCGGCTCGTGCGCTACACAGTTACGGCGATCGGTACCAATCCCACACAGGTCGATTATTCCGACTATCGCGACGTCGCTGGTGTGAAGATGCCCTTCCACTACACCATAACCTGGACTGATGGCCGGTCGACCACCGAACTCAGCTCCATCCAGCCGAATGTACCCGTGGATGCTTCGAAGTTTGCCAAGCCGGCAGCGGCACGCAAAACCGCAGCCCCCTAAGCTTCTGCCTCGACTCTGACTGGGCTGGTGGGCAAATCAAGGCGCTGTTCCGCCCTCGCGGTTCTTTAATCACCAGAGTATTTTCGATAATCCCTTTCCTGCTTGTCGAAACTGGTCTCCCATTTTCGACTTATCTGTAGGCACGCTACAATGATCCGTGTACCAATGATTGCGGCAAAATCATCCGCCGATGCCTGGCGGCACGATTTTGTCGCCTTTAGCGACGGTTCAGTCTCCCACTAGGACGAGCAGCAGATGGTTACCCGCTTAGACGCGCCCAAGCATGATCTCTCCTCGTTGCGCATCGATGATGCTCAGCGCAAGCACGGCAATTTGGGAAAGCGCCTGGCGTTGCTCATCGGCGGCTTGATCCTGCTCGCGGGACTCGCCGCAGCAGTCGTTGCCTTCCGGGGAAGAACTCCCGAAGTCGAGGTCGCCGTGGCGCAAAAGCCGCCCGTCGGAGGGCGCGAGGCGTTGTTGAACGCCAGCGGTTATGTCACGCCCCGCCGCCGCGCCACGATCGCGGCAAAAATCACTGGACTCGTCACGGGCGTTTTCTTCGACGAGGGCACTCATGTGCGCGAGGGGCAATTGCTGGCTAAGCTGGACGATTCTGATGCACGCCGGGCATTGGACTCGGCAAAAGGCGATCGCGACTCCACCGAGGCGACAGTTCACGACTTCGAGGTGCAGCTTCGCAACGCCCGCATCACGCTGCGCCGAACCGAACAACTGCAGCAAGCTGGCATCGACACACAGGAACAACTCGACAACGCACGCACCGCCGTTGATAGTTTGCAGGCCAAGATCGATCTGGTAAAAACGCAGGTTACCACCGCGGAAGCCCGGATCCGGGAAGCGCAGCAGGCGGTGGACAATTGCACAATCGTCGCGCCTTTCGACGGCATTGTGGTCTCCAAGGACGCCCAAATTGGCGAGATGGTCTCGCCCATTTCCGCCGGCGGCGGCTTCACGCGTACGGGAATTGCCACCATCGTGGACATGAATTCGAATGAAATTGAAGTGGACGTTAACGAGGCCTATATCGCCCGTGTCACTGCCGGCCAGGCCGTGACCGCCGTTTTGGATGCCTATCCCGATTGGCAAATACCCTCGCAGGTGCGCACAGTAATTCCGTCAGCCGACCGCCAGAAAGCCACGGTAAAGGTACGGGTTTCCTTCCTTAAATTGGACCCGCGAATTCTTCCTGATATGGGCGTGAAGGTGACATTCCTTGGCGAGGAAAAGCGCAAGGAGCATAGCTCCGCTGGTTCCGAGGCTGGCGTCCTCGTCCCGGAAAGCGCCGTGCGAGAGGATAACGGCCAAAAGATTGTGTTCCTGGTAAAGGACAATCACGCCGAGCGCCGCGCCGTCACCCTTGGCAGCGTCGAGGGGCGGAGAGGCGGAAATCATCGGCGGCCTCGCGCCGGGCGATACGGTGATCGTCAAGGGGCCGCCGGACATCCGGGACGCGCAAAGCGTCGAGGTCCGAAAATAGGAGATGGAGAGACAATGGTCCGAGTGGATGGGAGCGCAGGCTCGAACAGCCTGATTAAAGTACGCGGCCTGGACAAAACCTACCAGCGCGGCGGCGGAGAGATTCACGTTCTGCAAGGATTGAATCTGGACGTGGACAAGAGTGACTTCGTGGCATTCATGGGCCCCAGCGGCTCTGGCAAGACCACGCTCCTGAATTTGCTCGGCGGCTTGGACGTGCCCACCCGCGGCACCATCACCGTTGCGGGCGACGAAATCACGCACATGTCCGGCCACAAGCTCACCGAATGGCGCGCCCGCCACGTTGGCTTTGTCTTCCAGATGTACAACTTGATTCCGGTGCTGACCGCATTTCAAAACGTGGAGCTTCCCCTGTTGCTGACCAAGCTTTCCAAAAAGCAGCGCCGCCAGCACGTGGAGACGGCATTGAACGTCGTCGGGTTGGGAGATCGCATGAACCATTACCCGCGGCAACTCTCCGGCGGACAGGAGCAACGCGTGGCCATTGCGCGCGCGATTGTAGCCGATCCCACCTTTCTGCTATGCGACGAGCCTACGGGCGACCTGGATCGCCAAAGTGCCGACGAAATTATGGCGCTCATCGAAGCGCTGGTGAAAGAGTATGGCAAGACGGTGCTGATGGTGACGCATGACCCTGTCGTGGCGCGCCGTGCGGACACGACGCTTCACTTGGATAAAGGAGTGCTCGTGGAATCCCGGGAGTCACAGAGAGTGGGGGCGGGAGGACGTCATGAAATTTAGCCGGCTGATTTTCGCCAATCTCTTTCGCAAGAAAATCCGTCTGGCTCTTACCATCGGCTCGTTCGCCGTGGCGCTTTTCCTTTTCTCGTTTCTTGCGGTAGTGCGCGACGCCTTCAGCCGTGGCGCGGATATCGCCAGCGCCGATCGCTTGTTCGTCATCAATCGAACCTCGATCATCAATCCGATGCCGCTTTCCTATCGCGACAAAATGCTGCGCATTCCCGGCGTCAAAATGGCCACCCACGATAACTGGTTCGGCGGCGTCTATCAGGACGAAAAGAATTTCTTTCCCCAGTTCGTTATCGATCCGGAAAATCAGCGGCAGGTTTACCCCGAACTCATCGTTTCCGACGAGGAATGGAACAATTTCGTCAAAGACCGTCAGGGTGCGATCGTAGGCATTCACACAGCGCAGCGCTTCGGCTGGAAAATCGGCGATCGGGTGCCCATCAAAACAACGATTTGGGGCAGCGGCAATTGGGAATTTAATATCGACGGCTTTTACCACGGCAAACGTGCCCAGGACGACGAGACGCAATTTTGGTTTCAGTGGGACTACTTTGAGGAACACGTTCCCGACGCACTGAAAGGTCAGGTCGGCTGGTATGTCGTCCGCGTCGATTCCCCGGACGATGCCGTGCGCGTGTCCAAAAGTATCGACGCGGAATTTGCCAATTCTCCGTTCGAAACCAAGACCGAAACCGAATCCGCCTTCGCCGCCAGTTGGGTCAAGCAATTCGGCAACATCCGCTTCTTGATCCTTAGCATCGGCACGGTTGTTTTCTTCACTCTTCTCCTCGTCACCGGAAACACCATGGCTATCTCCGTGCGTGAACGAACCGGCGAGCTCGCCGTTTTCAAAGCTATCGGCTTCTCCAATCGCGCGGTTCTCCTTTTCGTGCTGGCCGAGTCTCTCCTGATTTCCTTTTTTGGCGGGCTTGTGGGACTGCTGCTTGCTGTTATGGCTATCCCCGTTATGGCGAACGCTCTCAACGGCATGTTGCCGCAGTTGGTTCTTGCGCCATCCGTCCTTGTTTCGGGAATGGTTACTGCCCTGGCTGTTGGTTTGGCCAGCGGTCTCTTGCCCGGTTTAGGGGCCATGCGTTTGCAAATCGTGAACGCTCTGCGGAGAGTCTGAAGATGCCCGGAATCGCGGCCAAGCTCCTTTTTGGATTCATTCTGACGCTGGCAGCCATTTTTGTGCTGCTGATCCTCGCGGGCCTGATTGCGGGCTTGCTCGCCCCCTTCCTCGGGTCTGTCCCCATTTCGTACAACTTCAGGAGCATAAGAGCGCGTTGGACTTCGACAATTGTTGCCGTGCTAGGCATAGCCGGCACGGTGGGCGTCTTTGTCGCCATGCTATCGCTGGCGAACGGCTTCAAAGCGACGCTAGTCGCTTCAGGTTCTCCGGGGAACGCGCTTATCCTGCGCGCCGGCTCTCCCACGGAAATGATGGGTGGAGTGACTCTGGATTCGGTGCGAGTGGTTCAAGACGCCCCGGGCGTGGCGCGAGACTCTTCGGGACCATTGGTGACGCAGGAAGTGGTCGGCGTCATGCCTTTTCCGCTTAATCTCCACCGGCACCGACGCCAATGTGCAGGTCCGCGGCGTCTCCTCCAACGTCCTGCGCGTGCGGACGTTCGCAAAAATTACGGAAGGGCGAATGTTCCAGCCCGGCCTTTCCGAAATCGTGGTCGGCAGAAATGCTTCCAGAACCTACATTGGCCTTACTCTCGGGAATACGGTTCAGTTCGGCGGCGGCCGTTGGCAGGTGGTCGGCATCTTTGACACCGGAGGCTCCGCGTTCGATTCCGAGATCTGGTGCGATGCCAAGCTTCTCAATGAAATTCTGAAGCGGCCGGACAATATCTTTCAATCCGTTACGGTTCACCTGGCGTCTCCGCAGACTTTCCAGCAATTCAAAGACGCTGTCACCTCCGATCCGCGCATGAACGTGGACGTCACCCGGGAGATCGACTATTACGCCAAGCAATCCACGACCATGACGCGGCTCATCACTGTGCTTGGCGGCCTTGTTGCGGCGATTATGGCTATCGGCGCCGTCTTTGGGGCGCTCAATACCATGTACTCCGCCATAGCCGAACGCGGCCGCGAGATTGCTACCATGCGCGCTGTCGGGTTCAGCAGTTCGAACGTGATTCTGTCTTTTCTCTTTGAGGCGTTATCGATTTCGCTTGGTAGGCGGAATCCTCGGATGCCTGGCTGTTCTTCCGCTCAACGGATTCACAACCAACACCATGAATTTTCAGACCTTCGCGAATGTCGCCTTCGCCTTCAAGATCACTTTCGATCTCCTGCTTCTGGGTATTGTGTTTGCTTTGGTGATGGGCGTTCTCGGCGGAATGCTGCCGGCCATTCGCGCGGCCACTCGCCCCGTCGCCGTCGCCCTCCGCGAGCTATAGAGTTAAACCCACACGCGCCCAAACGAGAAAAGCGCTCGCATCCGCGGGAGCTTCGCTCGTCCGCGGTGCCCTGCTGATGCCCTGATATAATTCTCACTGCGAGGCCACGGGAAAATGGCGGTTTCTGTTCACGACAATTTGCTGATTTCTTACGAAGTTCAGTGCGAGGCGCGGACAATCATACTTCGTACTGAATATCGCGTGGAAAACGAGCCGACGGAGTTTACGAACGTCATTTTCAAGGACGTTCAGGGCTACCACTTTGAGAATGATGCATTCGGAAACTATCATCTTTGGTTTTAAGACAGTACCGGTAGAAGAGTTCCTAGCAGAATATGGCCCTAAGATTTCAGAGTCCTATCGCACGGCTCGGTCTCCTGGCCCTTGGGCGGCAAGTCTTGGCACGGCTCCTGAATACCTGCTGCAGCCAGGGATACAGGCCTTTATTCTATCTTCGTCATACGGTTTGGACGGCTGGGTTCTCGCACGGGAGATGTCCGTTGTCCCGGCCCAACCGCCCGTTCAAGCGGACCAGTTCACACCCCCGATCCTAATAGTGACCCCTTCCGCAGTCACTAGCGCCCGGCGCTGAGCGGCGTCGCTTTTTCCGATGTGGATGTCGGCAGCCCGTGCTGCGACAGGAAAGTTCGAATCGCGGCATAAGCCTTCAGGTTTTCTTCGTCCGTAAAGCCGCCGTGTTTTCCGCCCGGGATGGTGACGAGCTCGTGAGCCACTCCTGCTTTCGCCAGAGCCGTGTGCAGCCTCTGTTTCTGTGTATAAGGAACCACCGGGTCGGCGTCGCCATGCACGCTGATGATCGGCGGAATCCCGGCGCGCACGTAAGTGAGAGGAGACACTTGCTTCGCCAGTTCCTCGCGATTAGGCAGCACACCCAGCCAGGCCGTAGCCCAGGATCGCTGATTGGGGCCGCCGATCAATTCGTTTACGTCCGCGATGCCGTACCAATCGACGATCGCCGCCACCTTTAATTCATCCGTGTTGTTCGGAGCGCTCGATGAAGCGCCTCCCGCGCGGTCTCCGGGGCAGGTATTGTCGAAGCCAGCCGATGCCGGCAGCATTCCCGTAATGAGCGCCAAATGTCCGCCGGCGGATTGCCCGCTCGTGATGATCCTGCTGGTATCAAAGTTGTATTGCGCCGCGTTGCGGTAAATCCAACGCAGGGCGCAACGTGCATCTTCCACTGCTGCCGGAGCGAGCGCCACGTTCGTCATTCGATATTCCACGTTCACCACGGTCCAGCCCATCTGCAGATAAGGAAGCAGCGAAAAAGTGGAGGCTTCCTTGGTTCCATTCGTCCAGCCGCCGCCATGAAAAAACATGATGGTGGGATTGGGAGCCTTCAGGCCACGCGGCTCATACACGTCCAGCTTCGCATCCCAGTTGCTCGCGGTGCGATAGACGATGTTCGAAATGAACTGGTAGTTATCGCCAACATGCACAAAATCGCGCAACGCATCCGCTGACTGAGCGCGCAACGAAATGGGTGCGGTGATAGCGATAAACAAAAGAATTGTCAGCCCCGATAGCAAATATCGCGATAGCCAATATCTCTTCATGGATTGAATCTCCTTTGGACTTACTTCCTGGCGTTTTGCGCTTTAGGGAATCCCACGGCAGCACATCGAATACGCTGCTTATAGCACCCCGGCTACGCCTCCACAAGCCCTCTCATCGCACCGCTAACCGTGAGTCCAAAAACCATCATCCCGTCGGATTCCTCCATTTTCCGCGAGCCTCTTTACTCGCGCGCTAAAACGACCATCCGATCAGGTCCTCCGGCGAAAGTCTACCTACAGGATGAGCTTTCGCCGGTTAATGAAATCGTCCCGAGCGAGGATCGCGAGAGGGGGATCTCTCTTCTTAACGAGCTCTTTACTTGCGCGGTAAAATAGATATACGCCTGAGGCGGGTTGTTCTGCGGTATCGCTCTGCGGGATAAGCTTTGTCGTATTGGCCCAGAGCGAATGCGGGTAACGCCGCAATTTAAAGCTGTCATCCCGAGGCCCGAAGGCCGAGGGATCTGCTTTTGGTTTGAAGCGTCATCCCCGGGCGGTGAACTGGACTTTGGAGTCGTTCTGATCTGCTTATCTACGCTCGCTAAAAAATTATCCCTTCCCTACCAAGCACACTTCCAGTCGCGATCCTTTCGAATGAAAGGGCAACCGACTTCCTTCTCGACGGTCCCGGGATTTGCCGGAGCTGACGTTCTTGTCCAGATCGAACTCCCAAGTGTGAGGCGCGCTTCTCCGTGTTCTCTGTGTCTCGGTGACCTCTGTGTCGTTTCGTTTGTTCCGGATCGTCCCGTTATTTCCCCCAAGTGGGCACATACTGTGTCAGGCACAAGTCTTCTGAAATGAACACTTGCGCAAAAAAGGTGGGGGGGTACCCCGCATGGTTTTTCGATAATTACTCAATCTCCGAAGCCGGCTTCGCGGGAATCTCGTTCTTGCGGGAACCGTTACAAGAAGTGTAGAGTGGCGTCCTCCACGGACCGGCCAAGCCAAACGCATCCGGAGGTAACTATGAAGCTCGTACGTCATGCCACAGCCGACTTCGGCCGGCGGGAATTCCTGGGCGGCCTCGCCGCCATCGGCGCGAATGTCCTTATCTCCAGAAGCGCATTTGGAGCCCAGGCCGCTGCCGCGCCGCACCGGATTGACGTTCATAACCACCTGACCCCCGCCTCCTATGCGGCCGAACTCGGTCCTAAGCACCTTATTTCCCAGCCGGTTCTCACTTGGACGCCTATGAAAGATCTTGAAGATATGGATCGAGCGGGAGTGGCAACCTCAATCCTGTCGCTTGCGCCGCCTGGCGTATGGCATGGCGACGACGCAGCCGCCCGGCGTTTGGCCCGTAGTTCCAACGAGGAAGCGGCGCGCCTGGTTGCCGATCACAAGGGCCGCTTTGGCATGTTCGTCAACCTGCCCATGCCGGACGTCGACGGAAGCTTGAAGGAGATCGAGTACGGTCTCGATACTCTCAAGGCTGACGGCGTGGCCATGTACACAAGCTACGACACCAAATGGCTCGGCGATCCTGGCTTTCAATCCTGTTTTCGACGAACTCAACCGGCGTGGCGCAGTCGTTTACACGCATCCCAAATCCGCCGCCTGCTGCAAAAACGTTCTGCCCAATATCTCCGACTCGGAAATCGAGTACGGAACCGATACCACTCGCGCGATCACGGAATACGTTTTCGGCGGAACGGCCAGGCGTTGCCCGAACGTGCGCATCATCTTCTCGCACGCCGGAGGCACCATGCCCTTTTTGATCGAGCGCTTCGTCAATTTAGCGAAGAGTCCGGCATTTGCGGCGCAGCTTCCGCAAGGGTTTCTGGCCGAGGCGACGAAGTTCTACTACGACACTGCGCAAACCGCTAATGCTGCCGCCATGTCTGCGCTTCTGAAGGTCGTGCCCGTATCGCAAATTGTTTTCGGCACGGACTTCCCTTTCCGCACCGCTGCAGATCACGTAAAGGGGCTCAAGGAATGCGGGCTGTTTAGCGCCAAAGATTTGCAGGCAATCGATCGCGAGAATGCCGCACGGCTTTTCCCGCGATATAAAACTTAAGCTTCTATGCAGGCCGTCCTTCGCTGTTGTGGAAAGTTATGGCCGAACCGGTGTAGGATTGGCACAACGTTATTCACCATTACCAATTAGGATCGATAAAGGACCGGCGGTCTTTTACTGGAAACAGACAACGGGGTGCGAACGTCTAAGTGACATCAACGTCTCACCGACTCCAAGGAGGCAATATGAGGGGTTTCAAGGTGATGGCTGCTTTGTGGGTTCTGAGCTTAGCTCTTTCGGGACCCGTGTCGGCGCACCATTCGGTGCAATCGGTGTTTGATATCCACAAGACAATTACCGTTACTGGAACCATCGCGAAAGTCGAATGGATCAATCCCCATTCGTACATAACGGTGAATGCCAAGGATGCGAACGGAAACACTCAGAAGTGGGGCTTCGAATTGGGCGCGCAAGCAGCCCTCCGGAGATCGGGACTGAGCAGGGCCGACCGGGGCGGCATAAAGCCGGGAGACGAAGTCACGATCATCGCGCAGCCCGCGCGGGACGGCTCAACGAATGGAATTATGCGGGAAATGAAGATGGGCGATGGCCGCGATTTCAAGTTCAATTATGATCCGAACGGCAACGTCGCGGATGGCAGCAACTAACCGGCGCAACTGAGCCGCAAGTACGCGACAGGAGGTTTTTCGCGATGAGATATCTTCGACATCTTGGGCTTGCTGTTCTGGTCGTATTGCTTTGCCTGGTAGCTGCTCCGGCTTTTGCGCAGGAGGAAGCGCCGGGGATGATACACAACGTCACTGTAAGACCGACGCCGACCGGTGTGACGCCGCGGACTGCGGATGGACACCCGGACTTTACGGGCGTTTGGAACGGAATGGCGGACAATCTGCTCGGCGTGCCAAACCAAATGCATAACGAAGGCATCGCCGTGGAGAACGACCATTCCACTTATGACGTGCTTACCGGCGCAAAGATTGCAACCTGGCCGCTCGCGAAACCCAGACGGCAGAATGGGGAGCAGAGCGAACGTGCGGCCACCCTGCTGCGTCGGATGGGCGCAAGCAGGCCCATCTACAAGCCTGAATACTGGGATATGGTGAAGCAGTTCGACGCCAACGCCAACGAGGAAGATCCCTCCAATAACTGCATGCCTGCAGGTGTTCCTCGCGTGGGCAGTCCATCTTATATTGGCCAATTCCCCAACTACTCTGATCTTCGTCTATCCGGGTCAGGGCGGCCTGATCGCCACGCAGACGATGTACCGGATGATCCCTCTCGATGGCCGCAAGCACACGCCGCTGCAGGATTTGGACGGGAGTTATACCGGCGAAGGCATCGCCCATTGGGATGGAGACACGTTAGTGGTCGACACGTGGGGTTTCAACACCGCGACCTGGTTTGACCAACTCGGCGGCTATTTTCATAGCGAAAACATGCACGTTGTCGAGCGATTTCAACGCAACGGAAACACGCTGACATGGACCGCGACAATCGACGATCCAGACGTGCTGCTGGAGCCTTGGACCACGACCCCGCGCATACAACTTCTCAATGCCAATCCGAAGGCAATGCTGCCCGAATCGCTGCCCTGCAGCGAAAGAGATCTGGCTCACGCCGTTACCAAAGAACATCACTAAAGATTTCTCGCCATGGGAAGGCGCGCAGGAGCCCCATAAGGTGTCACGTTTGGAGGAGACCGCATGTCGACGAAAGCAAAATTGATGAAGGTGCTAACGGGCGCTGCGATTGCGATAGTTGCTTTCCAGTGCGCCGGGGCGCAAAGCGCCCAGACCAAAACGGCCGCCAACATGTCTGAAGCTGCCAAGGCGGTCAAAGCTGCGGCAGACGCTTTAGGCATGCCTCGAACCGGGGGACCAGGAGGCGCGCTGCTTCCGGAAATCGACGTGATCAACCGAATGGAGATTTTGGGGAGCGGCACCAGTTCGGTTTCCGGTCAAACGGTGAAGACGGAATATCACGCCGCGCTCGGCTACAATCCTCCGGCCATGCGGCTGGAGATCACGCGCACGAATGCCGGCGGGACTCCGCAGCATACGATTCAGACCGTCCGCGATAAATACGCCTGGGATGAGTCCATGATGGGTGCAGGTCTCGTTCCGGGAAAGGGCACCGCGACTCCGCAAATGACCGCGGTTAAGCAGCGTCTGCTTCAGATCTGGATCCTTCCCTACGGCGTCCTCAAAGCAGCATTTGCGGCGGGCGACAAAGCCACAGTGTCAGCTGAGGACGGAGCTACGGTCCTCAGCGTTCCTCTTTCGGGGGAACTGGCCGGTGTTACGCTAAAAGCGACGCTTGATCCCAAAAACTTTATCACCAAGGTCGTGGCTCAAACCGGCGGCGGAATGGATATCGAGGCGGATTATTCCGACTACGCAGACCACGGCGAAATTCTGACCGACATCAAGTCCCCCGGCCACATCGTCGAGAAGCAGGGCGGCTCGACAGTGCTGGATATCCAGATCAAGAACTGGGACGCTAACAATCCCTATCTGGTCTTTCCCATTCCTCAGAATGTGAAGATGGCTACACAGCAATCGTCGAAGGTCGCTGAAAAATAGCCACCGTCTACTCCTGATACTTTGCCTCGCGCGGAACAGGGAGTTCCATGGCATTTGTCCGATCCTCATCGTGCGACTGATTACCTTCCGCAATAAGCCGCGCGACCCGACTCGGGAAGAGTCGCTGGAAGAAATTGGCGCTCTCATCGACGGCGACACAAAGATTATTCGGCTGCAGGCTGCCGAAAAGCTTCGCAGTGGCCAACTTCATCCACAATTAGCCAGCATGATTGCGTTCCTCGAGGGCGGCGCAGCGGCGCGAGAAACGGCCCAGGCGGCACTCGATTTTGCGCTCTCGCGACGACCGGAGGGTGTAATCGTGGAGCGAAGCAGCGTCGAATTACTCTCGCCCGTACCCCGCCCCGAGTCGATCCGTGACTTTATGAGTTTCGAGCAGCACGCCATCAACTGCCTGCGCCGTCTGTCCATGCCGCGGTGGCGCGGCGTGGTCGACGAATGGATCGAAGGTATATTCGGGCGCAAGGCCACACTCGCCTATCGGATGAACCGAGCGTGGTATGAGCGCCCTCTCTATTACAAAGGCAATCGCCGAAGCGTGGTGGGCGACGGGGCGCGGGTGACTATTCCGTCTTTTACCCAGCGACTTGATTGGGAACTGGAGTGGGGCGTTTTTCTGTGTAAGACAGGCCGAGATATCTCCGCCGAAAAAGCTCGCGACTATATCGGCGGCTATACCATCTTCAACGATTTCTCCGCGCGGGATATTCAAGCCAAAGAGATGGCGGGGCATCTGGGTCCCGCGAAAGGAAAAGATTTCGACGGCGGCAACGCGATTGGTCCAGCGTTGGTCACACCGGATGAAATTCCGGACCCCTACAAACTGACGATGCACGCCCGCGTGAATTCGGAAGAAGTGTCCTACGGGCACACGAAGGGCATGCGCTGGAGCTTCGAGGAGATGATCGCTTACGTCTCCCGCAGCGAAACGCTTTATCCCGGCGATTTTTTGGGCTCCGGCACTGGCACGGTTCCCGAATCAGGGGAAAACCGCCGCTGCTGTGGATTGGAGATGGGGCGCTATCTGAAAGCGGGCGACAAGGTAGAACTCGAAGTCGATCGCATTGGCACGCTCACCAACTTCGTGGTCGCACCAGAATCGACAGATGTTTAGCGGCGAGATCTAGCTACCAGAGTAGGAGGCGGAGCGGACTCACCCGCTTTGTTATCCGTAACCGTAAACAACATGGTGGTAGCGCCGATGCGGAATTTGGAAAGATTTTCCAGTTCGTAGGTCTTAATGCTTTTCCCCGCCACAAACGTTCCATTCGTAGTGCCAAGGTCAATGAGGGTCCCAGTCGAACCGCGCACTTCGATCATGCAGTGCTTTCTAGATACTTCGGGGTCATAGAGCACGATATCCGCACCGGACCGGCCCAATACGCTTCGAGCTTTAGTCAAACGAAATACCTGCCCTCTCGCCGGCCCCTCGATGACCGCAAGTGCTATGGTTTGGTCCGTGGGTAACTGAGGGCCGTCAGTAGGAGCGTTAACGGCAAAATTGGAATGACACTGCGTGCAATCAACCTGCACTCTGGATTCGCGCGCGAACAGTTTCTCTTCTACCGGGCAGTTCGCGCCACAATGAGGGCATTCAATGTTCATAGAAGCTTGACCACCGTTCCCTGAATGCTAGCACGACCGCACAGAAGCGGTTCGCCACGCGCAGGAAAGGTCATTAACTGAGGGAACACATAGCAGATTCGCGTAAGAATGCGCTAATCGCCACTCGGGAGGTCAGAGACTCTGGTCAGCCGGGAGCATCTCATTCTCGGCCGTCGCATTTTTCAACTGATCGAGTTCCTTTTTCTGCTTTCTTCC
This sequence comes from uncultured Acidobacteriota bacterium, assembly GCA_963804535.1. Classification (GTDB taxonomy): domain Bacteria; phylum Acidobacteriota; class Terriglobia; order Acidiferrales; family UBA7541; genus Palsa-189. Next base: position 12,942 of record CAWDQT010000016.1, on the reverse strand, counting down.
AACGCTTCTGCGCGGGCAGTGCCGCCCTGGCGTCAAGGCTGACTGCTCGCATTGCGCGGAGGTTCGAGTACTCCCGTCGCTATGCCCGCCCGCACGAGACGGTTCAGATTGGGCGCCTTGTCTTCCGGGAGCATGAGCCGCTTCGCGATCATATCGTCGATGGCTTTTTCAACCGCGGAGGAGTACGCCGAAAGAGACGGATAGCGTTCTTCGACCGACAGGCGCGGATCACCAGAATTCATGCGGTCAGCCTTGGTCTTCGGAAATGGTATGTATTGCCCCGCCGCTTCGCAGCCGTCGTTCGCTTGCGGACCTGATCGGAGAGCCCAGCCGGTATAAGTGGCTAACGGCACCGTCACGTCAGGCAAGCGGACGCCAGCGACATCGTTGCCGTCGGCGTCGGTTTTCGGCACATAACTTGGATAGATTGGCCCATTCTCCTTATTGCTAAATACGGGCGGCTTTATGGCCGGAGGATTGATCGCCATGACGCCGGTGCTGTAGAAATCGGGGCCGTAATTGAATAAGTACCGCGTGGACATCAGACCCGTATATGTGACGCCGGGAATCTTGGGGAAGCCGACGCCGCTTTGTGGTACCGGCGGCACGAGCGTGCCATCGCCCAAACGAGGAACCGCGCTGGGTGGCGGCGCGATGCCTTTCGTTGACCACTCATCCAGAGCCACCCACAAGGCGCGCAGCACAGGAGCCGAGTCCAACGGATTCTGGAGCTGCTGGCAATTACCTTTTGAGGCCGGGTTGCCAGTGCCATGCTGCTCGCTCGAAATGAAGTAATAACGAGCCATGGGATGGCCGGGCAGATCCATTTTGCCGGAAGGATCAGTGGTGAAGAGCGATGCCGCCTTTACCCAGTATTCGTTCGCGGAGTAAACCTCCATGCCGAGCGGACACGTTTTGGTCTTTGTGCACTTATCGTAGCGACCGGCGGTCTTGCCAGTGATCGGATCGGTTGATCGCTGATGGGCGAACGGAAAAACGCCTTCCACATAGAGTTGATCCTGGCGATTGCGTTCGGTGCGCGCCGGCTGGGAAAAACGGTAGTTCATGTTGATTCCATCCCCGGCGGCGATCCACTGTAAAAGGCCGTCGAAGACGATCCGGCCGTTTTCATCCTCGTTGAATCCCAGATTCCGAAAGTCATTGAGCATCCGGCCCGGCTGCGAAACCGTGAACGTGTAAATCCGCGTAACATCTCCGGCCAACGGATTGGCGGCGCCATCATTGTCCGCTTTCGCGTAACGAAGGAACGAATTGAAGTCGCGGACTGCGGCGAAGCCGATCCCGTTGACGGTGGGATCTTTCGCCGTGTACGAGAATTCGTAAATGTCATTCGCAACGAAAGACGTTCCCGCGGGAAGGAGCCTGATCGCACCGCCGTTATTCGCATATTCCCAGCCGGATGCGGGGATGACCTGCGGCACGTCGTCCAAGTGAACGCGATGCGTCAGCGTGGCTTTCGTTTGATCGAGCGTTGCGGCCGGGTAATTCAATGTGTAGGAAGCGCCCGGACTGACGATGTATTCGTAGGCCGGTCCGGTGATCGAAGAACCGTCAGGATTCTTTGCAATCGGCAGCGTTATGGTCAGATTCAAGTTGGAATTGTCGGTCCCGGCGCCAAAGTCCCAGGCGCTCCAAACCATCGTGTAGCCCTGCGGCGCAAGGAAGGTGGGGGCCGGATCGGACGACGCTGGATCATTGCCGCCCGTCGATCGATTGAAATTGCCAAAAGCCTTGCTGCCGCGGTTCGGCGCTTCGTAGAAAACCTTGTGATTGCCTTTGCTCAAGTCGGTCGGCTTCAGGATGTAAAAATCGAACGAGTATTCGACTTTGCCTTTTGCGTTACGCGGCGCAAGACTAATGTCAACGATTACATTATTGTGGCGGTCGCCAGGCGTGAGTTCCCCGAATCCTTTGCCAATGATGCGCTCGTACGTGCCAACCTGGGGAAATGAATACCCACCGAACGCAGGACTCCGCGAGATGATCTGGATTTTGGTGATGCCTGCGTCCGCCGGAGGTGGGCCAAACAGAATGGCGGCGGTCGAGAACGCAATCGCAATTCCCAGAGCTTTCGTTAGAAGCATAGTGGCCTCGCTTGTGCGCCGAACAACTTCGCTGGAATTTTCTTAGATCCCGGCGTACCAGGAATAGCCAATTTCCGGAGAAATGGATCCTAAACCTTTACCGACGTTCTTTGGTGTGTCGGTGGCGATAAGTTTTCGCCGGGAGACGACGCTCATATCTGATCTCCGCTTCCAGCCCTATAGTTTGTCATCTGGCTCGTATACGTTTCGTGATTGCATTGGGCGAAACGATGACAAAGTGCAGTGGAAGCTTCATAGTGACCGCACGATAGCACATGAAAATGTTTCAGACTATGGGCGGCCCTGGTTAGCATGATGCTGCACCTAAATGATGAGCTTTCGAGGTGAGAAGCGCTGCCGCACCACACGGAAATGCGTGACGCGAGGAGCGAGCTTGGTATATAAGATCTGGTCCGGCGAAGGACGAAAGAGTTTGGTGGTAGAAGCATAATACCGATAGTGGCAATTTTGAGGAGGAAGCTTGAAACATTTAGTCTCGTTATTTCTGGCCGTCGCTCTTGTACTGGGTCTTTCGGCTACCGTGCGAGCCCAAAATGAGATCACTCTTTTGGCGCCGGGCCCCATCAGGGAACCGCTGGACAAATTGCTCGCCGGCTTTCAAACCAAGACCGGTACTCGCGTGAAGGTTACCTATGCCGGTGGTGTCCCAACGAGAAAGCAGGTTGCGAGCGGCAAGGGGCTTGATGTCGACCTGCTGTTTGCGCCCTTTCAGGAAGTGCTGAAGACAGGCAACATTGTTCCTGGCAGCGCAACTGTGGTCGCCAGAGTTCGGTTGGCGCTGGCGGTGAAGAAAGGCGCGCCCAAGCCTGACATCTCTACGCCGGCAGCCGTTAAAAAGACGCTACTCGATGCCAAATCGATTACTTCTGTGGATCCGGAACAGGGAAGCGTGGGAGGAATCGCGCAGGCGGCGCTTGACAAGCTGGGCATCGCCGATCAGGTGAAGCCGAAGCTCAAGTGGGTTGCTACAGGCGGTGTCGTACAAGACCTGGTAGCCAAGGGTGACGTCGAAATCGCCTTGGGCCCCTATCTTAGTGATATGAATAATCCCGGTGTGGACGTTGTGGGTGCGCTGCCGCCGGGGGCCTCGACTCCCGTCGATATTACCGGCTTCCTATCCAACAGTCTGAAGGACACCAAAACGGCCAAAGCTCTCGTGGCCTATCTGAAGTCGAGCGAAGCGGCGCCTGTCTGGAAGGAAGCGAAGATGTTTCCAGTGAAGTAAGCTGTGGCTGTTAGCGGCGTTAAAATTTAGCGGGCCGGATCGAATTTATTTCCGATTGCGTCGATGATCCGGCCCGAATGTCAATCAGCTGGTAAGAAGCTCTTCCTCTCCGGCGTTCACGTTCGGGTCGAACCACATCATTGGATCATTCTTCTCGCAGCACCTGCACATGTGCCACAACGCTTTCAGCGAGCCCGTCCAGCCGGTAACCGCCTTCTAACACCGATACAACGCGGCCTTGGCAGAGTTCTTTAGCAAGCTGGACCACTATGCGCGTGATAGCTGCGAAACCCGCCGGAGTTATATCAAACACTCCAAGCAGATCGTTCCGCATTCCATCAAAGCCGGCGCTAATCAGGATGAAATCGGGCTTGAAATTTCGCGCCGCAGGAACGAGCTTGGTTTGAAACGCCTCGACGATCTGCGCATCACTTGCTCCCGGGGGTAGAGGGACGTTCAGAATTTTTCCCGCACCCTTACCGGCACCGGTTTCCGCCGCAGACCCGGTGCCGGGATAAGCTCCGTAATGGTGAGTGCTGAAGTAGAAGACCGAGCCATCTTCGTAAAACGTTTCCTGCGTGCCATTCCCGTGATGGTAATCCCAGTCCACAATCAAAACGCGCTGCAGACCATACTTTTTCTGGAGATAACGGGCTGCGATGGCCACATTGTTGAAAATGCAGAAGCCCATTCCCCGAGTCGGCGTGGCGTGGTGTCCGGGCGGCCTTACAGCGGCGAAAGCATTCTTGACCTTTCCCTGCATCACGGCGTCCACCACGTTAAGGACGCCGCCAGCCGCGAATTCGGCGGCCTCCAGCGAGCCCGGCGACACAAGCGTGTCGCCTGTGCTTAGTTCACGCACGCCCTGCACGTTCGACAATTCCTTGCGGACCAGCGCGACGTAAGAGGGCTTGTGCACAAGCTCCAATTCTTCGTCAGTGACACGGCGCGGATGGATTGGGTAAAGGGTCTGCGTGAGGCCCGCCTTTTCCAAGGCGTTTCGAATAAAGATCAGGCGCTCGGGCCGTTCAGGATGGCCGGTATTGCCCGACAAATGCCGCAAATAAATGTCGTCATAGAGCAGTCCGGTAGGCTTGGAAATTGGCATTGATTGGGCCCTGGCAAATCGGGTTGGTCCCGATTGGCAAACTAAGATCGTTCCCAGCACGAAGGCGACCACGCTGGAGCGACGGACAACCGGCTTCAAAGCCCCTCCTGAATGCGAGAATGATACGGCTTCCAGGCTGGATGTGGCCAGCCTGGTTCATGGGCCACGTCCGTAATTGAAATTCCGGCGGATGGCTCGCTTCTTAGTATTCGAGGATTTCTGCTAAGCTAAAAGAACCGGCCTTTGGACAATTTTATGTCTCTTGATTTATCCCCCAACTCGGAACGATCCCGATTTCGTATCGCGCTGCTGGTGGCTGTGGTCGCCGACGTGGTACAGATTGTCGGCTTTCCGTTATTCGCAGAGGGCGCAATATCGCCGCTGGATGACATTTTGGATGCCGTTGTGGCAGTGGCGCTCACCGGCTTGGTCGGCTGGCATTGGGAATTCACGCCATCTGTAATCGGGAAGCTAGTCCCGGGGATCGATATGGTCCCATTCTGGACGCTGGCGGTTGTCAACGTATATCGGAAATGGAAGCGAGTTCAGGCGCCTGGAGATCAGATCGACGTAATGCCAACAGAACAAAAACTGCTCAAGACCGACCCTAAGTCACAAACGTCTGGATAGAACACCTGCTGGCAGAGTGGCTATTTCTTGCCTCCTACGACTTGGGCATGCGCAAGTGCAGCTACGAGCGACACCCCACCCGCAACGTTTCCAATCAGTGTTGGGGAAAAGAAAGCCGTGAAGTACCGAATTTCGGCTGAAAACTACGTGATGTGATGCTAACTGCGCGGGCCGTAGTCCTTGTGGTATCCGTTCCGGCTGTTCGTGATCGTAAAGCTGCCATCCGCGCGGGCGGTGACTTTAAGGTAGTAGGCAGTGCTTTCATCCAGATTCGCGATCAAATCGGCAGGCGAGTTGAGCTCTTTCGCGTCGACGGCATAATGCAATTGCCAGAGATCGTTCAAGCCAGGCGCCTTGTGAAGGATTTGAAATGTATCCGGAGCCCCACCTTTTTTGGCGCCGTTGTTCATCACTGCAGCGCGCGGATGAAGCGCATAAACGAGCATTGGCAATCCGGAAATGTTTTGCCCGTGATGTGTAGTCAAATACAAATCGACTGAACCGACCAGGTTACGGGGACACGCGAGTCCGTGTTCGTGATTCCAGGTTAGATCGCCGAAATCAACCATACGGAATTTGCCTAGCGAGATTACGGTTCCGACGGATTGCGCGTTTTCGCCAGCGAGCAGAGGATCTTTCGTTTCATCCTTGGGCTGGAATTGAGAACAGAGTGGATTCGCGGCCCCTGCGCCAGGCAATGGTTTGCTGATTAATTCAGTAGCCGCCGAGACAACTTCAACGTCGATTCCCTTAACTGGAAGCCTCAGGCCTGGTTTGGCAAGGATATGCTGGTGCCCGCCTTGATCGCGCACGCTTGCATAGGCTTGGTAGCTCTGTGGCACGTTAAGAGTCTGTTCGGCGCTAGGGCCATGATCGATGAAGGTCTGAATGGGCAGCCTCTTGGCAAGTTCCGGCACTCCGCCAACGTGATCGCCATGATAGTGCGTGATCAGCAGGTAATCGATCTTGCTGACGCCCGCATCCTTCGCCGCGGCGGCGATACGAGTGGCGTCCCGTTCCCCAGGAAAACCGGTATCGACCAGCATTGATTGTCCTGAGGGAGAGACGAACAGCGTCGATTGGCCACCTTCGACGTCCACGAAATAGATGCTGAGGGCATTACTGGCTTGCGGCCATGCGAGCGGAGAAATCAGCAGTGCCGCAATGGCCCCCAGGAATAGCAGCTTATAACGCATAACGCCTCCCGAATTCGGCCGGCATCTGGACGAACAATTCAATTGCCTCGCTCGCAAAAACCTCTAATGCACGTTCTTATCGAGCCAGCTCATAAAGAACTTGGCAATGCCCGCGCTGTTCTTCTCTGACATCATCTGGTGTCCATTGCCGGGTAGTCCCACAGTCTCGAGCCCTACGAACGTAGTCTTAACACCTGCCTGATTGAGCCACTTGGCTACGCAATGGGCGTAGGGGCGATGATAACTCGCCTCTCCAGCCACGTTGAGCACCGGTATGGCCTCCAGGTTAACCAGCTTATGCGCTGGCTCCTTCTGCACCCAGCATGGGATCAGATCCGGCCCATCCGCTTTTTCTTCGCGAACGAGGCTGCAATTCTGAGGCGTCTTTGATTGGCGGATCGTAATGAATGAAGGAGTTCGTCACACCCCACACACGGCCCGGACCTGAGGACCCGCGCTCCGCGTTTTCGACTGGCGGGGCAACCGGTTCGGCTGCAATGATGCCTCTGACCAGCTTCGGACGGGCGTCTGCCACCAGCCAACCCGTGGCGGCTATACCCGAGTGGAATAACAGGATGACCGGTTGCCCGATGTCGTCGAGCAATTGCACGATGGCGTCTACGGTAACTTTTTCAGGTACCGCAGCAATCTGGAGTTCCGTCTTGGCGAAATAGTCAAACACGGGATCGCCCATTTTGCCTTTGTTGGGAGCGTCGCTCGGCCACTGCGTATACTTTTTCAGCTGCGGCCACTCGGCGCCTTCTTGTGCTCGATGTTCGCGGATGTGCTGCTCTTTACTCCAATCAGAAGCAGGCGACCGTGCGCCTGTCCAGACCTCCTCCATCAACGGGCCCGAACGCGGCGGCGTGATCATGCCGTCGACGCCCGGGACATAGGCCGAACGCCCATTCCCCGGGTAATCCATCATATAGACCGTGTAGCCTTGGTTGACAAAGTCATAGGCCCACCCTGGCCGTCCGTCCGGCGTTTGAATGAGAGCGTAAGCTCCCTGGCCGCCTCCACCGGTAATGAACACGATCGGATACGGATGGCGAATGCTCTTCGGTACCCACACTTCAACATACATCGCGCCGTGCATGGTTTCGTTGCCAGGCTCGCCGACGTAATGGCCGCCCACGTAGAAATGACCTTGCCGCCCGATCTCGGCGGTGGAAAATGTCGGGATCGATGCGCCAGGCGCCGAGCCGGCGGCCCGAGGTTTCAGAGCAAACCAAGTGCTGGCGAGAACCGCAGCGAATATCAAAAGGGAGACGGAGATCCTCGTGTTCATTTAATCTTCTCCTTCGAGACCGCCCGCATTTTCTCACGCAGAAGTCTCATCGAGTAGATGGTTTTCTAGCTCGCCTATCTCTCATACTGAGCCTTCTTGTCACGGCAGGTCTCTCCTCCGGCAAGCGGGCCGATCTGGGCAATCGGGCAGATTCCACACATAAGTCAGACCGTTTTCGCTTGACATCGCGAAAGAAAAGCTTATACATGCGTTCAACTATTGCTTCAAGCAGCGTTCATTACCATGCCCACTTCGGATAGATCGGCTGAAGCTAGTTCGCCTCGCGCGATCGAGCGTGACTCGGTCCCAACTACACGGAGGTCCGACATGCGGCGTAATGCATACATCGGGGCTAGTTTTGTCGTGGTAATCATCACGTTGGCAATCGCTTCTAGCGTCTTGGAGAGGAAGGCAGCTGTCGAAGCGGCCGGGGTTCAGGCGCCGACCTTTGAAGTGGACCCGTTCTGGCCCAAACCTCTGCCCAATCATTGGCTCATCGGCATGACCATTGGCGTTTCCGTCGATGCCCAGGAACACGTTTGGATTGTTCACCGGCAGGGTTCCCTCGAACCGGGTGAGCTGCACGCTTCGAGTAACCCACCAATTGCGCAGTGCTGTGCTGCGGCTCCTCCCGTTCTTGAATTCGATCAGGCCGGTAACCTCCTCCGGCACTGGGGCGGTCCGGGTCAGGGTTACGATTGGCCGAATTCGAATCACGGGATCACCATCGACTATAAGGGCAATGTGTGGATTGGCGGCAATGGCCGCGGTCCCCAAGGCGGTGGTGGTGACAACGAAGGGCAAGTCGGCGGAGGACGGTTCTACGACAACATGGTCCTGAAGTTCACCCAGGACGGCAAGTTCCTGATGCAAATTGGCAAACCGAATCAGAGCAAAGGCAGCAACGATGTGGAGAACCTGAGATTACCCGCCAAGACTTTTATCGATAAAGATGCGAACGAAGTATACGTTGCCGACGGCTACGGCAATCATCGCGTGATCGTATATGACGCCGATACCGGGAAATATAAGAGGCATTGGGGCGCTTACGGCCATAAACCCGAAGACACCGACCTGGGCAAGTACGATCCGGACGCGCCACCCGCGCAGCAGTTCCGCAATCCCGTGCATTGCGCTGAAATCTCAAACGATGGGCTGCTCTACGTGTGTGATCGGGTGAACGACCGCATCCAGGTATTCCATAAAGATGGGACGTTTGTGAAAGAAGGATTCGTCGAAAAACGAACGCTCGGTTCCGGTTCCGCGTGGGACGTTGCGTTCTCCAAAGATCCAAAGCAAACCTATATCTATCTTGCCGACGGTGAAAACGACAGAATTCACATTCTGCTGCGCGATACGCTTGAAGTGTTGACCACTTTTGGTGAGGGCGGACGTCAACCCGGCGAATTCTATGGACCTCACAGCATAGCTACAGATTCGAAGGGCAACATATACGTCACCGAAACCTATCGAGGCCAGCGGGTGCAGAAGTTCATCTATAAAGGCATGGCGCCGGTAACAAAGAAAGATCAGGGCGTGCTCTGGCCGAAGAAGGTGTCCTAGAGCTAGCCATCGAATTCCGTTCGGAAGTCGGAGGATTCTGCTTCTGCTTGAGGAGGCATCCAATCTTCTGACAGATCGATCGGCTCAGCTGACTCGTGGAAACGCGCGCGATAGACATTTATCCCGGTCCGAATTCCAGCAGTCAGCGCCTTTATGGATCGGACGGGCGCTAAGACAACGCGCCGAATCCTAAATCCTTTTGAAGCGGCCGTACCCGATCAAGAGATTAAGCACTAACAACGGGCCTGCGCGCTAGCAGATGCTCTCTGCCACTCTTGACGAAGCCAACGAACCTGCGTGCCAATTCAGCGATGCGATCTACTTGCCTTGCGCGAATTGCATCCTGAGGGATCAATTCGCCGCCTATCCCGAGCGCGACGGCGCCCGCGACGATGTATTGTGAGGCAGTCTGTTGGTTGATGCCTCCTGCAGCGATCAGTGGAAGATGGGGAAACATCCTGTGAAGAGATCGAATGTAGGTCTCGCCCCCAAGCTGAGCGCATGGGACGACCTTGACGAAATCGCAGCGTCCTTGCCACGCGGTGATAACTTCGGTAGGAGTCAGGGCACCCGGAAATACGACCAACTCGTGGAGTTGGGCAAATTCGACCACCTCGCGATGCAGGCCGTCGCTGGTGAGAAACTGCGCGCCCGCGTCCAGACTTTGCCGCGCAGCCGCCTCGTCCATTACTCCGCCGGCGCCAACGACCATGTGGGGATTTTCTTTTCTAAGTTGCGAGATGAGTTTTATGGCTCCTGGCACAGTCAGCGTGATCTCCGCGATGGGAATCCCGCCTTGAGCGATGGCATTAACAGCGAATAGCGCATCCTCGGGCGAGCGCATCCTAACCGCCGGAATCACACCGATTTCCTCGATCCAGGCTCGCACCTCGTGTTTCTTCACTGGGCCAGCTCCTCGCACGTGACGACCAACCTGTCGCCTGCTACATTTTCCCGACTGCATGAATATCGACCGTGGCGACTAAGTTTCAAACGATTCCTCCGGTTGCGGCAACGTATCGCCTTCGCTCGCAAACCAAACGTAGAGCGTGGGAAGGATGAAGATGCTCATGACCAGGTCGGCGATTAACCCGCCGACGATTACGATGGCGAAGGGCCGTTGCGAATCGGACCCGATGGCATGCGAGAAAGCGGCCGGCAACAGCCCAAACGTCGCCACGAGCATGGTCATCATGATGGGCCGCAGCCGCAGGACGGCGCCCTCAACCGCGGCATCGACGACTGTGTGACCGCGGGCGCGGAGCTGGTTGATGTATTCGAGCATGATGACGCCCGTCTGCACCGAAACCCCGAAAAGCGCCAGGAAACCAACGCCCGACGCAACGCTGAAGAAAGTATGGGTGACCAAAAGAGCCAGCAGCCCGCCGACGCGCGCCATAGCCACCGTGACCAGAATCAGCAGAGCCCATTTGGCCGAGTGAAACATGGTGTAGAGAATGATGAAGATGATCAGAATGGTGATCGGAATGATCATCAGCAATCTGGCTTCGGCTCGCTTCTCGCTTTCATATTCTCCCGCCCACTCGAGGTGATAGCCACGCGGCAGCTGCACCTTCTGGTTGATCTTGTCTATGGCTTCCTCGACGGTGGAGCCCAGGTCGCGGTCACGCACTTCGAACCGAATGGCGACATAACGCGAGTCTTTTCGCGGTAAATGTCGTAGGCGCCGTCTTTGACCTGCACTTTGGTCAACTGCGCCAGAGACACGCGCTCGCCGGAAGGGGAGAGAAGGCGAATATCCTGAATCGCCTCTTTCGTATCGCGATATGGTTTCTGGTAACGAGCGGTTAAGTTGTAGACGGCCTCGCCCTGCAGGACTTGGCTGATCGGAAAACCGCCGACGGCTGTTTGGATGGCATCTTGTACATCCGCCACATTGATGCCAAACCGCGCAGCCGCTTGGCGGTCGACGGTGAGATCGAGATTCGGCTGGCCGGTATCGCGCTGAAGCCCCAGATCGTGGACTCCCGGAATCTGGGCCATAACCTCCTTGATCTCCTCGCCCTTTTGCTCGAGAACGTCCAGGTCCGGCCCGAAAAGCTTGGCCGCCAGGCCGCCTTTCGTGCCGGTCAGCGTCTCATCCACGTTATCTTCAATGGGCTGGGAGAAATTCCAGAAAGCGCCCGGAAATTTCGCACCTCGCGGTTCATGGCCGCAATCAGCTCATCTTTGTCCTGATTAAAGACCGGACGCCATTGTTCCTTTGGCTTCAAGTCGACGAAATACTCGGTATTGCCGAATCCACCCGTATCGGTTCCGTCGTCGGGCGCCCGGCTTGGAGACGACCGTGGTGACTTCGGGGAACGAGGCGAAGACCAGCCGAGACTGCGTGGCGAAGCGCTCCCCTTCCGTGAGACTTGTGCTGTTGGACATCGCACCGCGGGCCCAAATCGCGCCTTCATTGAGGTGCGGCAAGAACTCCGCGCCGATGATTCCGCTGAAGGTGAGGTACATCGCCACCAGCGAAGCCGCCATTCCGACGCCTATAGTCACCCAGCGGTGGTCGATGGCCTGCCGGACCGCGCTGCGGTACCGCTTTATCAGCAAAGCCATGACTGGGTTGTGCCATTCCTTGACTCCCTTGCTGAACAACCAACTGCTCAGTACCGGTGCGACAAGGATCGAGTATGTCATGGCGCCGAGAAGAGCGAACGCTACGGTCCAGGCCATTGGCTTGAATAACCTGCCTTCCACTCGTTGCAGCGTGAAAATCGGCAGATAGGCGGTGATGATGATGGCGATAGCGTAGAACACTGGCCGCTGAACTTCGTGGCAGGCCTCGCGGATGGCTTCCGCGGGCGATTTGAGTATCACTGTATGCGCCCGGGATGGGCGTCGCTTCCGGTGGCAGATTCAGCGCCTCTGGCGCTGGCCCAAGTGCCGCACGATGTTTTCGACCATGACCACGGCGCCGTCCACCATCATTCCGAAATCCAACGCGCCCAACGAAAGAAGATTGGCGGGAATCTTGCTCAAATCGAGCCAAATCGAAGCGAACATCAAGGAAAACGGGATGGTCATCGCCACGATCAAGGCGGCGCGAACGTTGCCGAGGAACAGAAGCAGGATGATGGTTACCAGAATCATTCCCTCCCCAGGTTGTGTAGCACAGTGTGCAGGGTGAAGTGAAGCAGATCGCTGCGGTCCAGCATGGGAACGATCTTCACGCCTTCAGGCAGTATGCGCTTATTGAGCTCTTTCACTTTTTCGTGAATCCCATCGAGCGTGGGCCCTTCCTCCGCGCCTTTTAGCATCAGCACGCTGCCCTGAATGACGTCCGGTTCATCGACGATCACGCCATCAGGACGATGGGTCGCCCTGGCCATGTGTCCCAATCGAATTCTGGGACCCATCTCGACGACCGCGATGTCCTTGACGCGAAGCGCCGTCCCATTTTTTGTCGTCAAGACCGTCTGCTCGATATCCTGCAAGTTGCGGTAGAGTCCGAGGGCGCGGACGTTCATTTGTTGCAAGCCCGTCTCCACAAAGCTGCCGCCGGCATTGATGTTGTTTTGCCCAGTTGCTGCACCACTTGGCCTATGCTCAATCCGTAGGAGACAAGCTTGTCGGGGTCCAGGCGTACCTGATACTCCCGAGCTGTGCCGCCGAAGTCGGAGACGTCCACAATATCCTTAACAGACTTGAATTCCTTTAGCAGGACCCAGTCCTCGATGGACCTCAACTCCATCAAATCGTATTTCGGATTGGTGCTCCGCAGTGTGTACCAATAAATCTGACCCGTCAGGCTCCAATCCGTTCCGATTTGAGGCTGAACGCCTGGA
>CAWDQT010000015.1:0-71230 GCA_963804535.1 uncultured Acidobacteriota bacterium | reverse complement strand
TAACCCTGATCAGCACGCAAGGCGAAGAAACGAATAAAGGAGCGGCAAAAAAGAAATAGGCGGCGCAGTTAAAGGAACTGTTCCGTCAGCCTATATGCCGTTGGACTGATATTGTCCCCGTACCGTTATACCCTTGTTCCTTATAGAGCAGCAGATTCGGCCCGAAACTGGGTGCGAAGTGGTCGATGGCTGTGATGCAGGATTTTTGCTCCGCTTTGCAGTCAGCAATGTGAACTTTCCTGGCCTGCACGTCCCTTCTCCAGGAAAGTAGCAACGTCGTAAGACCCACAAAGGAGGGTCCTCATGAATCATCAGAAAAAGTACGTCGTCGTGTGTCTACTTGCGATCGCAGCGTTTCTTTTCCCGGCCTCGTTCCAGCCAGCCTCGGCTCAATCCACGCCATCACTCGGTGCGGCGTCGGGTTTCTCGGTCCTTGGCGGCCAGGCGGTGACGTGTACCAACTCCGTAATAACCGGGGACGTCGGCGTCAGCCCCACCCCCGCGTTCACGAATGCAGGCTGCACGATTGCGGGCAATACGCCGCCTGCGACCGACGTGGCCGCAGCCTTGGCGCGTGCTGCCTTCCTCAGCACGTACAACGCGCTCGGTCTCATGCCGTGTGGCCAGACTTTCTCAACTGCTGCCTTCACGGGAAATGTGCCTGCGCTTGGGCCGCTCGCGCCTGGTGTCTACTGTTTTCCCGCGGCGGTAACGTTTACAGACACAACGTTGACGCTCGATGGGTCCACGAATCCGAACGGGATCTGGGTTTTCAAAGTCGGGGCAGCCCTCACCGGCAGTGGATTCCACGTGGTCCTGGCCAACGGCGCACCGCCGTGTAACGTGTTTTGGTCGGTCGGCGCTGCTGTGACGCTGTCGACTTCGACGCTTCAACCGCTGTTCCAGGGAAATATTCTCGCGGGTGACGCCGCCGGCGGGTCCGTCACCATTACCGGTGGTAGCTTGATCGGGCGTGTCTTGGCGAACGTCGCCATCACGATGACGGGCACGAACATCCACGGCTCCTGCGCACTAACGAGCCAGGCGCTGGCTACCTGCCAAGCGGGCGATAACGATGATAAGGATAAAGACAAGGATAAAGATAAGGACGAGGATAAGGACCAGGGTGAGGATAAGGACCAGGGTAAGGACAACGGTAACCGAGACGAATAGGATCGCCATCGGCTAAAACTGAAACCGCCAAGTGCCTGGAGGCGCCGCCTGTGCCGTGCCTCCAGCTACGCCCACAAGCGTACAGACTGTTATTGGCCGCACGTAGCATTTGCTTGGGTAAGAGAACAACAGGGTTTCGACCGATACGCAAATCACGGCCACGTCGCTCTTGCGGCACTCAAACGTTCAAACCACGGCGAGCTATTACATCAAATCCGTTCCAGCCGACGCACTTCGCGACGTGGAAAACAATCGACACCTTCTTTCAGAAGAGCGGAGCGAATTCTCCCCCGGGTAGAGGGTTAACCAGATCAATGAGGCAGTCGATTCGCGACGATTTCTTTTTGCGTAATCGATTGCACAAACCTTTGCGCAGAGCCAACCCACATGTGCCCAACCCTCATTTCACTCACACCGCAAGACTCCATCCTCTTGTAAACCCAGCACCCGCAAAGCATGGTTCGGTCTGTGGAACCGAGGGTCGTGGGTTCAAATCCCGTCGCTCACCCCAAAACTCGAAAAATCAACCTAAAAATTACTGGAAAGCCCGCTATGGCGCGCTGTCTATAGCTGCTCATCGGAAAAGATCCAGTTCGCGACTGCGGATGAGCGCACGTGCTGAGTCTTGGGAGTGTTTCCAGTCGAGCCCGCGCATTAAAACTACCGGACATCCAACGGGCTTGCGCATCAAGATGCCGGCTGCCGCGGCAAGCTGGTCGGCAACCGCTAGGATCGTTCCGGTAAGCTTTCGGCCTCGGCGGTCCAAGGATCCCCGGTAGTCTTCTAACGGAGCGAGCCCGGCGCAGCCAATCGCCACATCCACGAGTCCTTCGCGCCATGGCCGCCCGAACGTGTCGGTTATGATGACCGCGCCACATCCGAGTTCCGCGCGGAGGCGCGCGGCGGAAGCGTCGGGA
This sequence comes from uncultured Acidobacteriota bacterium, assembly GCA_963804535.1. Lineage (GTDB taxonomy): Bacteria > Acidobacteriota > Terriglobia > Acidiferrales > UBA7541 > Palsa-189. The sequence continues at coordinate 69,140 of CAWDQT010000015.1, read as the reverse complement.
TCCTTTGGCAGCACGGTGGCAAAATCGTCGCCTTCGAGATTTGACTGGTCCACGCCGGCGTTTGCGGAGACATAGCCCAGGTGAGTTTCCGCTATGAGAACGCCGCGATCCATTTTGATGATCCGTTTGGATTGCGACAAGATTAATTCGATGAGCCGAGGGTCTTTGTCCCAATCAGTAGCCCACGATTGCGCGAGAGCAGACGGCTGAATTTCGCGAAGATCAACGATAGCGCCTTCAGCCTTCGAAACGATCTTCTGGGCGACGGCGAGAACGACGGAACCGTCGAGCGGCTGTTGGTCTCTTTTCGCCGCGTCGCGAATCAGCGAGGCAATATCGTCGCCGCGATGCACCTCCGGAATGCCCGACAGCGCGACTATTTCGAGGCGCATGCGGTTCGCAGAAAGGCCGTAACGTCGCCAGGATGTGAAGTGGCAAGAAGCTCGGCCACATCCTCCGGCGTGTCGATATCAAACATCAGACCAGGAAGGCGCAGAATGTCGGCGGGAACGCTTTTCAGGCGGGCTTGATCGAGATGCGCGCGACAACTACCCGGGCCGAAGCGGCTTTCGATAACGTCGGGCGGAGTACGCGCCATAGCATTTGTCCCGGTTCCGTCAGCTGAGGGTACAACAATCAATCCTGCTGGCAGGCCGGGCCGGGCGGCAGCAGCAAGGCGGCTGAAATCCGCAGGTGTAACCAGAGGGACGTCGATTGGTACAAGTAAAACTGTCGTAGCTCCCAACTTGATCGCGCGCAAGCATGCCGCGTCTGCCGAAACGCTGTGACTCACTTGCTCGTTCTCTTCAAAAACCAGCGTGCCGGAGCTACGCGCGTGTTCGGCGACGTCCGAGTCGTTCGTCACCACTACCACTCGATCGATGCCCTCGGCCTGACACAGCGCTGCAAGCGTCTGCTTGTATAAAATCCGCGCCAGCTTTTCTCGCTGCTCTGCCGAAAGGAATTTACTCAGCCGCTGCTTGGCGTTTTGGGGACTTTTGACCGGCAATAGGGCAAATATCATGAGCCGATCCCCAGTTCACGGACCATAACTCGCGCTAGCGACTTCCTCTCGCGCAGTCCGCGCATGACGGTATTCGTCACAACAGGCCGGATCCCGAGCTTTTCTACTAAGACAGCCTGCGCTCGGTCCACTTCATCCAGCACGAATGTGCCGACGAAATCCGCATAGAGCCGCGCGACTTCAATTGCTGCGGGCCGGAGGCGCATGCTCTTCATCATAGCCGCTGCAGGTCCCTTCAGCGCGCGACCGCCCACGATCGGGGAAATAGCTGCCACTCGGTCCCGTTTGGACCGGAGCGATTCTCGTATCCCTCGAATGGATAAAATCGGTCCGATGCTGATAAACGGATTCGAAGGGCACAAGATGATTGCCTCGGCGCCTGCAATCGTTTCGAGCACCCCAGGAGCCGGCGCAGCTTCTGTCGCTCCCTCAAAGCGCACGCTAATAACCCTATCGCGCGCGCGGCGCTTCACGAAGTAAGGCTGGAATTCGAGTTCGCCCGTCGGTGTGCAAACGCGTGTTCGCACGCGGTCATCTGACATTGGAACGATTTGAGAGCGCACTCCAAGCGCTGACGTTATCTCCCCCGTTATATCGCTTAGCTTTGCGCCTTGGCGCAGACGTTGTGTGCGATACAGATGCGTCGCTAGATCCCGATCGCCGAGTTGAAACCATGTGTCTGCGCCGAGCCGGCCTAGAGCGTCAAGGCACCGAAAGCTATCGCCGCGTATACCCCAGCCGCGCTTGGGATCGGATAAACCGGACAACATGTATGTTACGGTGTCCAAATCGGGAGATATGTGGAGGCCGTGAATCTCCGCATCATCGGCAGTATTACTGATAATGAAGATGCGCTCGGGTGCAAGCACGCGGGTCAGTCCGTCGAGAAAACGCGCCGCCCCCACGCCACCGGCGAGCGCAACCACCGAGCCAGGGCTCATAGTTAAACGCCACTCAGGCCGAGCCCGGTGATCCTCAAGCCAGAATGGCTTACCTTATGTTTCAGATTCAAAGCGATGAGCAGCGCCGCGGAGCTTTCGAGATAACGAGCATTTTCGAGCGGTCCGGCATCGATGGCGCGCACGCCTGGAATTTTTTCGGCAATCTGGCTCACGGTGGCTTTCGCGTCCGCACTATCGCCGCAGATCAGTGCATCACAGTCAATCGGGTGATTAAGGCCTTTCAAAGCCTCTGCGCCAAGAAGATGAAAGGTTGACACCACGGCGACGCCGGGAGGCGCGAGTCGCGCAGCCTGCTGCGCGGCTGATCCATCCCACAGCGTTATTGTGCGGGATACACGGCCGCCGATGGCGATTTCGAGCGGCACGGTGGCATCCACAAGGATTGCACCCGATTGGAAATTTGTACGAATGGATTTAAGCGTCTCAACCTGAGCGGAGAGCGGCACAGTGAGAATCACAATTGCCGCCTTGCTGGCGGCCTCGGAATTCGCGTGGCCTGTGACTTCGCCGGTCGCTGCCTGCGCCGCAATTTCTTTCGCGGCAGCTTGCGCTCGGTCCAGATTCCGTGAGCCAATCAAGACGCGTAAGCCGGCTTTAGCAAAACGAAGAGCCAGCCCGCTTCCTTCTGCTCCGGTGCCGCCTACAACTGCAACGACCTGTTGCACGTTTGTTCCCGAAATAAGTCGTACCGCTGGAATCGGGCTTAGTGTACCCTCTAATTAATTTAGAGAGGAGACTAAAGGTGGCTGCGATCCCAGAAAAATATCTCGATCTATTCCAGAAGAAATCTTTCGCACAGCTCGCGACACTAATGCCGGACGGAACTCCGCAGGTATCCCCTGTCTGGGTCGACTATGATGGCAAGCATATCCTCATCAACACCGCAAAGGGCCGCGTCAAAGATAAAAATATGCGACGCGATCCTCGAGTTGGATTGGACCTTATGGACCCGGACAATCCTTACCGTCATCTATCGGTTCGTGGACGCGTTGTGGACAGCACGGAACAAGGCGCCGATGCGCACATAGACAAAATGGCCAAGAAGTATCTTGGCCAGGATAAGTATCCTTATCGCAGCCCAGGCGAAGTACGGGTTATCTATAAGATTGATCCCAAAGGCGCTCACGTAATGGGCTAGCCCGCGTTCAGCGATTACCCTGTTTAACGAGCCTTCACATCAACGACCATGCGATAGCCCACCTCATTTAGGAAGTTTCATTTCCTATGTTTTAGGGAGCCAACCATGAAGAGGTTGCTACAGAGCCTTGGAATAATCGTCGTTTGTTTGATCCTGATTCTGATCGTGCTGCGAATCACGGGGTTTGGACCTCATGCCAGGACGCCGGGACTGTGGCTCAAAGGGAATGTCGTCACCACTCCGGTAATGGACTGGTCGTTCACGGACAAAATTCCAGTCGTCCAGCTCCAGACCGAAACGTGGTACCTGCTGCCGCACTCGGTGAACATTAATTGCCTGAACTATAATGGCCAGCTTTATCTGGTCTCTGTTTATCCTGCAGGTACCGCGCATACCTGGAATGACAACGTAATTCGCGACCCGCACGTGCGCTTAAAAATCGGAGACCAAATTTATGATCGCACCGTCTCGCTCGTAACGGATCCGGCCGAGCAGGAAGGCGTCCTTCAAGCCAGGCACAACAAATACCCGCAGCTAAAAGTTCCGCCGAATTCGACAATTCACGTATTTCACGTTGTCGGATGATTAGGATTCTTGATGAAGGTAGTGGTCACCGGCGCCAATAGCGCCGTCGGTCAGGCCATCCTGAGATGCGGACCGAAAGTGGCGCTCACGCCGACGACTTTTGTGGCCGCGGTCCGCTCGGACCGTGCGGCCGAACAGATCCGGTCGCAGCTAAACAATTCCAACGATTTAGTTCGTATTTCCTACGACGCTCCCGGCAAGCTTGGACGCGGCGTTTCAAGGCGCCGCCGCAGTCATTCACCTCCCCGGAATTCTCGTCGAACGCGCGGACTCGACTTACGAGCAGGCAAATGTTGAGTCCACCCGCAGCGTCGTTGAATCCGCGAAGCGTGCCGGAGTGCAAAAACTGGTTTTGGTGAGCGCGACGGGAGCGGATGAAACCTCGTCCAATCGCTACTACCGCACCAAAGGGCAGGCGGAGACTTTTGTGCGCGCATCGGGACTAGCCTATAGTGTGCTGCGCGCTCCACTTCTGCTTGGTCCAGGGACGGCGGGCGCGGCTGCACTCAAGCGCAATGCGAGTCCTCGGAAAGCGAGATTGATCGGGGGCGGCCGGAATCTTCAGCAACCCCTCCACGTAGATGATTTGGCGCGTGCCGCAGTGATGGCTGCGACCCAAGCATCAGTTGCAAACAATCTCACGTTGGAGCTCGTCGGCCCCGTGTCGCTGCCTGAGCGGGAACTGGTCGAGCGAGCAGCTCGGTCGTTGGGACACGAAGTCCAAATCGGCTCGATTCCGAAAAGTTTGCTATCTTTGGCGCTGGCCATCCGCCAACGAGTGGGCTTTCGGGGGTTTTCGCCGGATGTTCTGGAGGTTATCACGGCCGATACACGGATTGATCCCCAGGTCGCCGCAAACGAAATCGGGATTCGGCTCACCGGAATCGATGAGATGATTCAAGCGAGCTTGAGAGAAGGATGACGAGATGAACGAGAGCATTCCGGCGGCAAGCATTCCTTCCGCTGCGGCCGCCAGAAAGGCCAAGCCGTGGCAACGGCTTTTGCCCTTTCTGATCACGTTGGGCTGCTTCGCCTATCTTTACAATCGGCTCAGCCATGCCGCCACAGCTGAAGGCAGCGGGCTGCTCCCCTATCTTTTAAAGAGTTTTGAAAACGTCAGCTGGGGGCGCTGGCTCGCCCTGATGATTCCGTACTGTTTTCTTTATCTCCTCATCGACAGCGCGGTTGTTTGGAGCGTGATCAATTGGTTCAACGCCAAAATCCGCTACGCGGATATTTTGCCCATTCGCGCCAGCGCCTACATACTCTCGCTGGTGAACGAGCAAGTCAGCAAAGGCGCGATCGCCCTGTATTTGAACCGCCGCGATGGGGTACCCGGATGGGAAGTCGGCTCGAGCATGCTGTTCCTGATGTTTTGCGAATACTACAGCCTGATGTTATGGGCGACCATCGGCGTGGCGTTGCAATGGAGTACCATCCAGCCTGTCTTTCACGTAATACCCTGGATTGCCTTGGGCTCGGCGGTTTTCTTCGTGTTTTTCCATCTGTTCTTCAGCGGCAGAATCGGCTCAGAGATCAAGTTGCGCGAGCGCCCGATTCTGCGCGCGTTCCGGCTGGCCAAGGTTTGGCACTACGCGGCCATCATTGCGATGCGGGCGCCGCTCGTGATCGCCGGGGTGGTGGTCTATACGCTGGCGTTGAGGCTGTTTGGGGGCTCCGTAAGCTTCGGAGAAATGCTCGGATATTTGCCGGTGATCTTTTTCGGAGCTGCGATGCCCGGACCGATGCACTCCGTCGCGATTCTTTTCTGGGTTCTGCTGTTTCCCGACCGGCCTGGACAGATGACCGCCTTCGGATTCGTCATGCACAACTTCTTTATCATTTTTAATGCCGGAGTCGGCCTGCTATTTCTCCGGCGAGCGACTCGGGAGGTGTTCGGCAGAGCCTAATCTGCTGAACATGAAGCGCTGGCCCATGGATACCAGCGTGCTCAAAACCAGTGCCCACACCAAAATCATAAGCAACGGCTGCAGCGACGCGCGCGCCCAAGCGAATCAGAATGTCCACGATGGGCGGGGCGAAGTAGAGCATTCCGTTGTAACGGCCCAGTTTGCTCCCGCGAAATCTGATCTGCCGGTGAAACCAGTAAGAGTCGATGGCGTACTGAGCAAATGCCGCGGCGATGCAGACGGGCAATATCCACGGAAATGCCCCACGATATGCGCCCGCGAATATGCCGCTCACAACGAAGAGAAAATCGCTCGTGTGATCAAAGGCGCCGCTCAAGGCGCTGACCGTTCCTCTGCGGCGAGCGATGGGGCCGTCGAGAAAATCCGTCGCAAGAGCCACTACCCATGCAATCAAGGCGAAAATCGCCGAACGCTCGTCTGCTCTGGACATGAAAAACGGCAAATGGGATTACGAGAAGCAAGCGAATAGCCGTCAGGGCATTAGCCATAAGCGCTCAAGCAAAATGGTGGCGAGATCATGAAGTTGTTTTGCGCCCATATTGTACGTGGCTTCGGTCAGGATCGTTGGAATTGTTTCCCGCTCGCCCAACCGGCAACGCGACCGCAGCCGCCCGAGCATCGTGAGTTACGTTGACACTAAAAGTGCGCAAGCATATGCTTTTTGAGTGAATTAGGTTTTAGCGGGAATCTCTACCGAAGGCGTCCCAAAATGCCGGGTCTGGCCGCTCCTTACCATGTGGATGCCGCTCTTCAAGTTGGACTGGAGGGCTGCGGTGTCACTCGCGATGATGCGCTCTCGTTGATGAACGAGGCGCCGCTGCCTGCTTTGCTCGATGCGGCTGGCGCCGTGCGGGACCGCTTCAAAGGCCGGTCCGTCAGCTATTCCCGGAAGGTTTTCATCCCGCTCACCCACCTTTGCCGCGATTATTGCGGCTATTGCACCTTCCGTGCCGACCCGCAGCCGGGCGTCCAGCCGTATATGACGCCGGATGAAGTGCTTGCGGTGGCCGAAGCGGGCCGCCGCGCCGGATGCAAAGAAGCTTTGTTCAGCCTGGGCGATCAACCTGAACGAGTGTTCCCGGAAGCAAAAGATTTTCTGAAAGCGCTCGGCTTCGATAGCACGCTTCAATACCTCGCGGCCATGTGCGAGTTGGTGCTCGAGAAGACCGGCTTGCTTCCTCATTCCAATCCGGGCTTGATGGGTTTGGACGATCTTCGCCGCCTGCGTGAGACGAACGTCAGCGTGGGGCTTATGCTCGAGAGCGCTAGTCCCCGGCTTTTGCGTCTTGGCGGGCCGCACTGGAAAGCGCCTGACAAAGTCCCGTCGCTTCGCCTGCGGACGATTGAGAATGCGGGCGAATTGTCCATGGCTTTCACCACGGGCATTTTGATCGGGATCGGAGAGACTGCGGAAGAACGCGTCGATGCGCTGCTGGCGATTCGCGCCGCCCATGAGAGGCACGGTCACATTCAGGAAGTGATCATCCAGCCGTTTCGCGCCAAGCCGGATATTCGTATGGCTCAGGCTCCTGAGCCTTCGAACGAAGATTTGCAGCGTACAATTGCCGTCGCCCGCCTGATCCTTGGCGGCGAGATGAATATTCAGTCGCCGCCGAATCTGCTCTCGGAGGATTATCCCGATCTGTTGAAGGCCGGTATCAACGACTGGGGCGGCATATCTCCGGTGACTAAAGATTTCATCAATCCTGAAGCCGCGTGGCCGCAGATATCGTCGCTCGCGGCGAGAACGGCGAGCGCGGGCTTTGTGTTGCGCGAACGGCTGGCGATTTATCCGGAATTTTCCGCGCGGAAGGAATTCGTGAACGACCGCCTCGAACCGCACGTTCGGAAGCTTCGGGGGGACGACGGCTATGCTCGGGACGGTGCCCAATGCTAAGAGCAATGAATCCTGAATGGCGAGAAATTCCCTGGGATCGCGCGCTTGCGGCAGCGAGCCCGGCCGTCGCCAATGCCCTGGAGAAATCACTTGCCGGCGGCGACCTCGGTTTCGAAGAGGGGATGACGCTGGCGAGCGTCGAAGGAAACGATCTTTTAGCTCTCGCGAAAGTCGCGGACGAGCTTCGCCGGCGCACGGTGGGCGATCGCATCACCTACGTGGTGAACAGGAATCTGAATTTCACCAACATCTGTATCGTCGGCTGCAGTTTTTGCGGATTCAGCCGAGGGCCGGATTCACCCGATGCCTATTTTCATTCCACAGATGCGTTGCTGGCCAAATCGCTAGAAGCGGTTGAGCGGGGCGCGACCGAGGTGTGCATCCAAGGCGGACTGCCCAAAGATCTCGATGGCTACTACTACGTAGAACTTGTGCGGGCCATCAAGGCGCGGCTGCCTGAACTTCACGTGCATGCCTATTCGCCCATGGAAATAACCTACGGAATCGAAAAGACGCGCATGCCGCTACCCGAGTATCTGCTCATGCTGAAGCAAGCCGGCTTGAACAGCATTCCAGGAACGGCCGCGGAAATTCTGGACGATAGTGTGCGCAGATCCTTAAGTCCGAATAAATTGAAAGTACGGCAATGGATTGAAGTGATTAAAACCGCGCACAGTCTCGGCATTCCTTCGACGTCTACCATGATGTACGGCCACACCGAGCGGCCCGAACATTGGGTAAGGCATCTGCTTTTGTTGCGCGAAATTCAGAAGGAAACCGGCGGATTCACGGAATTTGTTCCCCTGGGATTCATCCACTCTCAGACCAAGCTCTTCCAGATTGGCGGCGCGCGCGCGGGACATTCGCCTGACGAGGATATAATCGTTCACGCGCTTGCTCGTGTGCTTCTGCACGGATACATCCCCAATATTCAAGTCTCCTGGGTCAAGCTTGGTTACGAGCAATCTTTGGCTTGCCTGGAAGCCGGGGCCAACGATTTCGGCGGCACGTTGATGGAAGAGAGCATTTCGAAGGCGGCAGGAGCGAATTTCGGCGAGTATGTTTCGCCCGGGGAGTTTCGAGCCCTGATCCGAACGATAGGGCGTATTCCTGCCGAGCGTTCTACGACTTATAAAATCCGCAAGACTTTCGAGTTCCCCGATGCGGAAGAGATCATGCCATCCGTTCGAATGCCCATGCTGGGCGCCACGACGGGTCACGCTCCGGTTAGCGCGACCGGCTACTGATTTTCAGCGTAAATCGCTTTTGGGCTGTGTCAGGCCTCAGTCTGGGACATGTTCGTCATCCGAGACGACATGGAAAATATTGATGTAGGAACCAGGCTTGATGATCTGCTGCGGATATTTCTTCCTCTTGTTCTGGATAACAGCTGCTCTCTCGTCAGGATCGGTGAGGTAGACCAACGTCCGATCGTATAAGTTATCTCCAATCTTTATTCGGACGTGAGGATCGCGCGCCACGTTTTCATTCCAACGCCGCCCATGCGGATACGGCGGCAAGCCCGGCGCATACACAGATGTCAGATAAAGCTGGCCGTTATAAGAGACCAGATATGTGCCAATCGAGTGCGGAAGCCCGAATGGGCCCCTGGTCTGCAGTTTGGCATTTTGATACTGGTCGGTGAACGACCAATCCGCGACGGGAGTGGTCACGAGATTCCCTCTAAGCCATAAACCGGGCACTCTGCACGCCAAAGAGGCACCGGGGTCCGGACATGCGCCGGGTTCGAAGCCCGTGAAACGCAGGATCACCAGCAACAGGACCGCACAAACCACGATCCCGCCAGCAATCTTCAGTAGAGTTTTCATGTTTTACTCCGGTATGCAGGCTGAAAACGTTCCAGCCGAAGTTGAGGCGCCACTTGATTCGATTTAGACGGTCCAATACTACCACCGGATCGCAATTTATCGGATTCTTCGATAGGTTTCGGGATGGCTGTCGCCTGAGACATTCAAGGTTTGCAAGGGGCAAAACAGTAGGCGTAAGATGCCTCACGGACTGGTGACCTGAAACAACTTCATACTTGGACGATGGTGAAACGCTACGGTTTCCTCAACGCTTTAGTTGTCGTGATTTTGCTGGCGGGGTATTCGGCCCTTGCTCAGAACGGACAATCGTTCAAGGCTCGACTCTCCACGGTCCCAGTGGACGCGACGATGCTGCCCACCGTCACTGGCTCGGGCTCGCTAAAAGCTGTTTTGGCAGGCGACTAAGCTTACGATCTCGGGGTCCTTCGAGGGATTGCGCTCGCCTGCCATTCACGCGAGCATTCATATCGGACCGCAAAAAGGCGTTCGGGGACCGGCAGTTCACGATCTCGAGGTCACCAAACAGAAAGCGGGCAGCGTCAGCGGGTCGGTCGATCTGACGGCTTCGGAAGTCGAGGATCTCAAGAACGGTCGCCTATACGTGCAGATCGATTCTGAGCGGGCGCCCGAAGGGAACTTGTGGGGATGGGTATTGCACTGAGGTGCTGACATGATTACGACGAGAGCACGGCTTTTTGTCACAACGTTTGCAATGATTGCGCTTGGCGCAGTGAGCGCACGCGCACAGCAAACGCCACGACCGGATTCCTTTACCGCCGAGCAGGCGACCACCGGCCGAGCCAACTACATGGCCATGTGCGCGCCGTGTCACATGCCCGATCTCAAAGGCAGCAATGAGGCGCTTCCGCTGTCTGGATTAGGTTTCACAAGCGTGTGGCGTAGCCGCACGACGCGAGATTTGTTCGAACGAATTTCCACCAGCATGCCGCCGGGCAAAGCGGGCTTGATCCCGGAGCAGGACGTGCTTAGCCTGGTTGCCTTCATCCTTCAATCCAACGGCGCGCGTCCCGGCACGAAACCGCTGACGGCAACGGCCGCGATACCCATCGGCGAACTCGCCAGCGGTGAAGCGCCTGCGGCGGCGCAGCAGGCAGCATCCGACGAAACGCCCGCGCCGACCGCTCGCGCCGCCAGAGCGTCCGGGCCTCCTGCGGGTATTACGGTTAGCGGTGAAGTAAAGGACTACGTCCCCGTCACCGACGAAATGCTGCATCGCCCCGATCCCAATGATTGGCTGATGATCCGCGGCAACTATCAAGCGTGGAACCACTCCTCCCTGACTCAGGTTACAAAGGATAACGTGCGCGACCTGCGCCTCGCCTGGGTATGGTCCATGCATGACGGCAGTGCGGCGAATGAGCCTTCGCCTTTGGTGCATAACGGAATTATCTATCTGGCGAATATCGACAACATTGTTCAGGCGCTCGATGCCCGCACCGGTGATTTGATTTGGGAAACTCGCGTCAGGCCGGGCGGATCGCAGGGCGGCGGCACCGGCGCAATGCGAAATCTCGCCATTTATCAGGACAAAGTTTTCGTTGCCAGCACCGATGCGCATTTGATCGCGCTGAATGCGCGGACCGGCGACACAGTTTGGGATGCTGTCATCGCCGATACCACGAAAGGCTACGGGAACTCGAGTGGCCCGGTTGTGATCAATGGCAAGATTTTGCAGGGGCTCGGCGGCTGCGACCGCTATAAGGCCAAAGATAGCGAGCAAGGCTGCTTTATCACGGCGTTTGATCCTGCGAACGGAAAAGTGCTCTGGCGTTTCAACACCGAAGCGCGGTCCGGCGAGCAGGGCGGCGATACCTGGGGCAACGTTCCGAACATGCTTCGAGCCGGCGCCGAAACCTGGATCACCGGAAGCTACGATCCGGAATTGGACCTCACGTACTGGGGCGTCGCGCAGGCCAAGCCGTGGGTCCAGGCGAGCCGAGGAACCGGGGCCGCGGCAGCGCTTTACTCGAGCGCAACACTGGCGTTGCGTCCCAAGGATGGAACTGTCGCGTGGTATTTCCAACACGTTCCCGGTGAGTCCCTCGATCTTGACGAAGTTTACGAACGTGTGTTGGTTGATATCGGCGATCGAAAAGTCGCGTTCACGATTGGCAAGGCCGGCATTCTGTGGAAGCTCGATCGGAAAACCGGCGAGTTCCTCGATGCGAAGGAAACGATCTTCCAGAACGTCTTTACCTGGCTTGATCGAAAAAAGGGACTGCTTGCCTATCGGCCGGACATCATTGCCTCCAAAACCGGCCAGTGGATCCCTTCCTGTCCTAGCACGGAGGGTGGCCACAACTGGCAGGCCATGACCTACGATCCCGGAAGCAAAGTGCTGATTATTCCGTTAAGCCAGAGCTGCATGGAAATGTCCGGACGCAAAGTTGAATTTGTCGAAGGCTCCGGCGGCACCTCAGGCGACCGGCGGTTTTATGAAATGCCCGGATCTGACGGCAACGTCGGCAAAGTGGCGGCGTTCGACGTGAAAACGATGAAAGAGGTCTGGACGCATAATCAAAGGCCCGCTTTCTTGACGTCGGTGCTGTCAACAAGCAGCGGACTGGCGTTCGTTGGCGATCTGGACCGTTATTTTCGAGCCTTGGACGTGAACACCGGGGAAGTGCTTTGGCAGGCTCGGCTGGGGACATCGGTACAAGGCTTTCCCGTATCGTTCAGCGTCGGTGGCAAACAATACGTCGCCGTCACGACAGGGCTTGGCGGCGGCAGTCCACGCAACGTGCCCCGCATGATAGAACCGGATGTGCACCATCCTCAAACCGGCAATGCGCTCTATGTCTTCGCTTTGCCGGATAAAAACACAAGCAAAACGTCTACAATCTCGCGCAATTTGGCTAATCACTAGGAAATCAGAAATTGACATCTCCGGCGCCGGAAAATAGACTCCGCGCCATCGATCTTCCGATTTGATCTGACGAAAGAGGTACCGCGATGCAGATTTGGAAGGGAACTGCGGGAGCATCCGTAATAGCCGGCATTTTCGCCGTGATTACGGGCTTAGGACTGCCGGCGAATGCACAAACGGAGGGGGCTGCGACAAAGGCCTCCTCAAAAGATGTGCCCGTGCCGATATACAAAGTCGATCCCTTCTGGCCGAAGCCGCTGCCGCACAAGTGGATCCTTGAAGGCATTCCGGTCATGGTCACCGACAAAGACGATCATATTTGGGTGGTGAGCCGCCCGCGAGACGCCAATCCGGATGAAACAGGCGCAGCGTCGACGCCTCCGCGTACCGATTGCTGCGTTCCAGCGCCTGCGGTTCTGGAATTTGATACTGACGGCAACCTGCTGAAAGCCTGGGGCGGACCGGATTACGTTCCGGGCTGGCCAGCTGAGGGAATTGCGAGACCCGGCGCCGGTGCCGAGCATGCCATCGTGGTGGACCGGCAGGGCAACGTGTGGCTGGGAGGAAATGCTCGGTACGATGGCATTCAGAAATTTACCAGCGATGGAAAATTCCTCTGGGACTTTGGCCATCGGCATCCGAAAGAACCTGAGGGACAAAACACCGGGCCAGTCCCGGAAAATAATCAGGACACCGACCACATTGTGATGCCTGTGGAACTATTCGATCTGGACGAGGACGCTCACGAGATGTACGTCGTCGAGCAAAAACGCGTGGTTGTCTACGACATGGACACCGGAGCATTCAAACGCGGCTGGGGCGGCCACGGCATGCCTTTGAGCGAAATCAGCAATGATCGGGTGCCACCCTACGATTGGAAATCGGGGGCGACGCCTCCTGACCTGAAGACATTCGTGCCCGCGCTGCACTGCGTGCACATCGCGCCCAGATGGGCTGGTGTATGTGTGCGAGCGGGGCAGCGACCGGATTCAGGTGTTCACGAAGCAGGGGAAATTTGTGAGCAGCTTTTTCGTGCATCCGACCACGCCCTCGCGCGCAATGGAATGCGGCGGCCCCGGCTCGACGGTCTACGGGATGTGCGGAACAACTTACAATCTGACCTTTTCACATGATCCTGATGGGAAGTATGTGCTGATTGCCGATGGCACCAACGACAAGATTTGGATCCACGATCGCAAAACCGGAGAGCTAAAGGGTTCAATCGGCGATAACGGCCGCATGGCCGGCTATTTCCACTGGATCGATGCGATCGCCGTGGATTCGAAAGGGAATCTCTACACGGGGGAAGTGGAAACGGGAAAGCGGATACAGAAATTTATTCTGACGAACGGTGACGGCAAATCGCGGCCGCGCCCTCACGAATGAAGAGCATAACTTAGAGAATGAGTTAAGAAAATCAGCATCTGCTGCGCGGATTTTCACATCTGAGGAAAAGCTCTACGAAATTCGGGCCGGGCTCCTGTCCGATAGGGGCCTGGGCTGGCCGAACTTCGCCACTGTTTGAATTGCTTCTCCGATGTCCTTGACCGACTTTAGATTCATCCACTGCTGGATGGCGCGCTCCGCTTGAGCTTTATCCACCTGGCTGAATTCGGCTATACGGTAATACTTGGCTTTGAGCTCCTCTCGAGTCATCGGCTTTACCGGCCCACCGTAAAACGTGCGCTCTTCCCCGGACTTCTTGCGCACGGTGAAAATGTCGCCACCGTACTCGGGATGTTTGTTCGGAGAGAACGTTATCCTGGCCATGAGTTCCCTCGCCTTCGGGTCCATATACTTCTCCTTTGTGAAGGAATCGAGGTAAATGTGCCCATCCAGGAGCATGCGAGCGACGTTGTAGGGCGCGCTGTGGTCGGCGGTCTCGCGGTTGCGGGGATCCCATTTCGGCGGATCGCAAATCTCCTGCCAGCCGAAATAGTGGAATTTGGCGTCGATCGATTCGATTTCTTCGGGCTTGGTCCAGGCAAGAATCTGGGGAGCGATATTCTGGTGAAAATTCTGATTGTTGCCTTCGGTGGCGATGCGTTTATAGCCTCCGCCGTTTCCATGTATCGTCTCGATGGCCAGCCGTCCATCGGGACTGGTGGGAAACTTCAGATCGCTGGTGAAGGGACCGATGTGGGCGATCAAGCCGTCCCTGCCTTCGAACGGCATGCACGGACCGGTCATCCCCTCGCGCGCCAGCATGGCGGCCCAGACGCCATTACGGACCTGCTCTGCACTATGAGTGCCCTTCCACATTGATTGCGTGCCGATATGGCAGACATACATCGGCATATGAGGAACCAGAGCAAGCGACAGGGCGTTGGCGAGCTGATCTTGATTCAGCCCCATCAGCTTTCCGCACGCCATCGCTACGCCGACGCTATGGTAGGGACTGTCCCAGCCGGAGGGATCGTAGTTCCCCTGGCCGGTATTTCCGATCGCAGTTACGACCTCGTAGCATATGGCCATCGCGGCCAGCACCTGCGCACCGGTCGAGTGAAGCGCTTCTCCAACCGCCAGAATTCCCCCAAACATTTCGTTGTTATGAGGAGTGGCGTTGAAATCCGTGTGGCGGATCATGGCCGCATTCGTGAAAGCGGCCATCTCGTACGTCGTCTTGATGCCGTAGCCCATAACTGTGCAAGGGCCCGGCATCGTCTGCGATAGACGCGCGTTAATTCGTGCGGGCTCGCTTTCGAACCCGCCATAAAGGCTGCCCAGAGTGTCATTCTGCAGGTAATTGATGGTGTCGATACACGAATCCGTCAGGTCCGATTCAGAGAACCCGTGCACCCAGTCCACGATCCGGCGGCTACATTCGTCCATGGGCCCGTTGCCATTCGCTCGGCCCGAGTTGTTCACCCAACCGGGGCCGGTTTTGGTCACGTAGCCGGGCTGCACGGTGGTTATGACTTCTTCGCTCTCCGTAATGTCGGGGAAATGTTGGAGCCTGTCCGATGATGCCTGGTCGAGGCCGCCCGTCGGCGGCGTGGATCCCTGTTGCGCCTGTTGCGAGAATGCCGCAGGGGCCGTCAGCAGCCCAAGCGCAGAAACGCCTGCACCTGCTCCCAACTTTATAAGGTCGCGTCGGCGGAGTTTAGACACACTCTTCCTCCTGTCGTCCTCTTCATGATCGCGAAAATGTGATAACCGGGAAAATCAGTCTAAAGGCTGAACGCGGACGAGATAGCCGTTGTAGTCCACGTACCAGACGGTTGCCGGCTTCGTCGAAGTGTCGATGACGGTTCGCCGGTTATACGAATATGGCTCCGGCATTTGATAGACGGTCCAATGATCCGTCTTGGGGTTATACCGCAGCATCTGCCGGCCGTGCAGCACGCCCGCCCATATTTCGCCGTTCTTATCCGGCATGGCTTCGTAAAAATCAGTGTAGGGATGCGGCGCAATCGGGGGCGTGAATTCGTCAATGCGCTGTGCCTTGAAATTGAGCTCGATGAGAGAGCCGTCGGCTCCGCCCCACCACGTATTTCCGAAGGGATCAAAGCCGCCGCGCTTCGCGGTCATCATGTGCGAACCGCTATTCAGGTTCAGGAGTTTCCCGGTCTGAATATCCAATATTTCGACGGTATTGCCCCAGTTTGCCGGCCCGCTGCCGCCCCAATATTTTCCGTCATAAGAAATCGTGTTGTCGTAGGTGCTGTCTGCTTGCAGGGGCCATTGCTGCAGGACCTTGCCGGTGTTGGGATCCATCTTCACGATCAAGCTGTGGCGGCCATCCCAGACGTACCCGTCGGCGTCCAGAGTGAAATTCCCAAAGCTGGGAGCGTTGATGGGAGTGGAGCTATCAATTTTGGCTTGCTTCACTTCGCCTGTCTTGGGATCGAGGCGATTGAGCTGGTGCGCCCAGTTTTCTGAGATCCAGGCGATCCCGTTCTTATCAATGACGGCGTGGTGCGTACCGGGCATAGCGCCGGGAGTCAACGGAATGGTGTAATCCGTGACGATGCCGGTCTTTGGGTCGAGTTTGCCGACATAGCGAGTCTTGTGGCTGGTGTACCAGACGTTCCCCTGAGCATCGAGCGCGGCATCATGCAGCATGAGCAAATTCCGCGGCAGCTCGTATTCGGTAACCACGACCCTGGTCGATTCGCCTCGAGGACGCGGGAAGGTGCGGATCGGCATATCCTGCGATTCGGGGCCGCGGACTCGCGCGAGAAACTTCGTGAGCATCGCGGCTTCAGGATCCGGAGCATTCATAGGCTTATTGCGAACCGCAATGGCAGTGCCCGTGAAATGCATCATGCGATCTACGATCAGGCCCCAACTGCGTTCGTCATAGCGGTTCCGGAAAATCTGCTGCCAGGAGTGGCACCCGGAACAGTTCTTCTGCAGCATGGCTTTTTCTTCCGCGCTGCCGGGAAGATTCCACAGGATTTCGGCGCCACTGAGTTGTGACTCGAGCACCGCTGAGGCGGGCAGATCGTCGGAATCAGCCACTTTTTCCAGCACGATGTCTTCAAGTTTTGTGGCCCCGTCAATGGAAACCGCATCGCGCACGTAAGGCTTGAAAGGCACGGGAGACGGAATCCGCAGCGTATAGGAACCTGCCTGCATCTTGGGGAATTCGAATTTTCCGTCGCCGTTCGTGTACACCGTGGTTCGCACGCCGTTGGGCGCGATAAGCTGAACGCCCACGCCCTCGGGGGAATCTCCGTTCTTGATCCGCACAACTCCAGTCGCCCCGCCGGTGAGCCCGCTTTGAACCGGCCACTTGTGCGTCTCCGCTCGGTACGAGGGGTTCATGGGCGGATTTTCGCCTTCCACGCAGCATTTGCCGGAGCGAATGTAGGCTACGAGGTCCGCTATGTCGGAATCGGACAAAGTGTGAGCGGAGGAGGGCATGAGAGGGCCGCCATCTTTGATCTTGGCGGCGACGTTTTCGTCGGTTACCGGACTGCCGGATAC
The DNA here is from genome assembly GCA_963804535.1 of uncultured Acidobacteriota bacterium. GTDB lineage: Bacteria > Acidobacteriota > Terriglobia > Acidiferrales > UBA7541 > Palsa-189. Next base: position 51,955 of record CAWDQT010000015.1, on the reverse strand, counting down.
CAACGACGTACGCTTATACAGGTCCGCCAAGTAAGGAGCGCTCTTGGTGTATTTGTTGTGACACATCCAACACTTGTAGGCGTAGATCACTTCCCCGCGCGCCGCGCCGCTATCACCGTCGATTCGATAAGTATCCAGCTGCAGTGAACGCTGAAGATTGTCCACGGCCATTTTGTCTTTATCGGCGTCAGCCGCCGGCTTCGGCCTGGGCGCAGCGCTGGCGATTCCTAACCAGACTACCGTGCCAGCCAAAAAGAGAGCGACTCCAGTGGCAAGTGAGAAGAGAATTACGCGCAACCCACGATAGCTTGGGCCTAGTGTTGGCATAGCTCACCTCGGGGCAAGTTTTGGGTCGTCCTGTGGCTGAGAGTATATACCTATCGATCCATTCGGACGCAAGTTTGGATCGAGATCGGCCTTAGCCACCGGCACACAGAATCTGCCTTTAGATAGGAGCTTCTGGAATTGTGCGTATTACTCTTCGAGGCCTAACGCGCGAATCTTGGTGAGCAGAGTTTTATAGGAAATACCAAGCTGTTCGGCGGCGCGCGTCTTATTCCATTTCGAGGCGCGTAGTGCGGCATCGATCTTGAATCGCTCGACGTATTCGATAGCTCGCGTACTGACGTCCTGCAGAGTTCCTTCCCAGGAGAAGCTCTCCTCCAGCATTCCGGAGGGCATTTCGCCTTCGGCAGGGCGTGGCGCAGAAAGCTGCAGCGCGGCGGCGTCAATTTTTTGACCATCGCTGAGAATGGCCGTGCGTTCCATGGTGTTTTGCAGCTCTCGCACGTTGCCCGGCCAGCTATAAGTCAGCAGGGCGGTTCGGGCTTGCTGCGTGAGTTCCAAACCTGGTTTGCGAAATTCGGTGCGAAAGCGCTCCAGAAAAGCGTCCGCCAGCAGCAGGACGTCATTGCCGCGCTCGCGCAACGGAGGAATCGTGATCGGCACCCCGGCAACACGGAAAAAAAGGTCTTCCCGGAACATTCGTGCCGCCACGGCCGCGTGCAAATCCTTATTGGTTGCAGCGATGATGCGGACGTCAACCTCCGTGCTCTGGGTGCCTCCCACGCGATCGAAGCGCTTTTCTTCCAGGACGCGCAGCAACTTGGACTGAATGGCGATCGGCAATTCTCCGATTTCGTCTAAAAAAATGGTACCGCGATGAGCCAGTTCCATTTTGCCGATCTTGCGGGAGCCCGCGCCCGTGTATGCGCCGCGCTCGTGGCCAAAGAGTTCGTTTTCGACGAGCCCCTCGGGAATCGCGGCGCAGTTCAGGGCTACAAAAGGCTGGGTTCGCCGCGGGGAGAGCCCGTGAATCGCGCGCGCAAAGAGTTCTTTGCCCGTGCCGCTTTCGCCTAGCAGCAGGATGGTAGAGTCTGTTGCCGCCACGCGCTGGACTTGCAGCGTCGCTGCCTGCATGGAGGGGTGCTCTCCGATAATTCTGGGAAAACCGTACCGTGCCGTGTATTCTTCGCGCAGCAGCAGGTTTTCTCGCAGCAATTCCTGCTGCTGCGCCGCCCGCGCCACGAGCAGATTCAGATGATCGAGATCGACCGGCTTCTGAATGAAGTCAAATGCTCCGTCTTTCATAGCAGCCACGGCCTCTTCGATCGAGCCATAAGCCGTAATGAGAATTACGGGAATTGTGGAGTCGGCTTGCTTGGATTCGCGAAGCACTTCGAGGCCCGAGCAGCCCGGCAATTTCAAATCGCTGAGTACCAGCAGGTAGCGTCGCGAGTGGATTTTATTTACTGCCGCTGAACCGTCGGCAGCCTCGTCCACTGTGTAACCCTCACGTTCCAGCGCCTTGCGCAGCATAGCGCGCAATTCCGGCTTGTCTTCCACCAGGAGAAGAGGTTCCACGCGTTCTCTTCTATCACGAATTGGTGGGGAGGATTTGTCTCGAGACTTAGGTATGTGTGGAGAGGGGAACGTTGCAACTTTTAGCAATGCGAGTTACCTCAGTGAATTTGTCGCGAGCTAGACGAAAGGCTTTATTGGAGCACCTCCACCAAGGCTGTCGGTTTCTTCGGCGCCGTCTTTACGAATCTATGTGCGCCAGCCTCAGAGTGGGAAGTTCCTGAATCCTATGAGCTAGGGGCGGCCGATTTTGATCCGCTCGAATCTGGGGATCCCGGAGTTTCGCTCGCCCAGCCGGGGTCGCCCCCAGCCTTGCGTAATTCGTCTTCGAGATCGGAGAGTGCTTGCTTATCTTTCTCGACATCCTGCTTTTTAGTGTCGATGTCGCTCTGCGTCTTATTGATGTCGGCGCGACTGTTCTGCTCATGCATGGCCCAGTTCGGGTCCTGAGAGTATTGTTCCTGCTTTAGATTGAATTCCCGCTGCAGGATGTCCAACTCCTTCGTATCATCAGCCAGGGTCTTTCGTGCTGCGGCAAATTTCGCGCGCCAGTAGGGCTCATCCTTCGCCTGTTCCTTCTTTGCGTCTTTTACGTCAGCTCCATTCGTTGGTTTGGCGTCGGCTCCGTTTGCCGGCTTCTTGTCGTCGTTCTTCTCTGCCGTTTTATCGGTTCCGGTTCCCTGGGCGGGTTCGTTCCCGATGACCGAGATCGTGCCCTTCAGGCCTGCCATATCCTCATTGGTGAATACCTTTGCAGGCTTACTGGAGTCTTTCTTCTGAGCGCGAGCCTTTCGCGCTGCATCCCCCAGAGAATCGGACTGTGAGCTTGAGGTGGGCTCGGCGCTATCTTGAGCGCGGGCAAGCGAGATGCTCCCGGCAACCAAAAGCACGGCGGTCAAGGAGACTAGCCTTCTCGAAATCATAAGCGATCACCTTTCAGAGCTGACGGAGTACTAGAACTACCTACAGTCTAGATACCGGCGACGCGGGAATCAACGGCCCCGCCCGCGAGGGTGTCCTGTCTGCTAAGTGGGAGTGAGACGATGAATTCAGCCCCGCCCTGAGGTTGGTTGCGGACTTCGACCGAGCCTCCGTGTTGCACGACGATTTTCTGTACGATTGCGAGGCCCAGTCCCGTTCCGTTTGTCTTGGTGGTATAGAAAGGTACAAAAATCTTGGAAAGATCATCGGCCGCTATGCCCGGCCCATTATCCGCTATTGTGATGCGCTGCAATTCACCACTCGGCCCATGTTCGATGGCGCCTTGGAGTTCAACATGCCCGCCAAATGGCTGGCCGGCTGCCGCTTCCGCGGCATTGCGAGTTAGATTCAGAAGCGCCTGGCGCAATAGACCTTCATCTCCGGCGATGCTCTCGAATTCGCCACGCGATGAGATAACCACTCCTGGGATGGCTTCTTGTATTTCCGTAATGACGCGGTCTAGCGACAGAACGCAGCGGAACTTCTTCTGTGGAGAGGTCGAGCGGGCGGGCAAACTTCAGGAACTCAGTTACTACGTGAGTCAGAGCCCGCGTTTGATCCACGATGAGCTGAGCATGCTCCGCAGTCTCGCCTTTGGACTCCCGCCGTATCATCTGTGCGTAACCGGAAATCGTCGCCAGCGCATTCTTGAACTCATGAGCAATACCAGCAGAGAGTTCGCCCAGCGCGGCCAGATTCTCCTTGACTTGTACTTGGCGCTGCAGCGCTGCCAGTTCGGTAAGATCGCTCAGTAAGCACAGCGCACCCGTAACCTGTGAGGACTTGCCCAGAATCGGCGAAATGGTCACGCCAAGCTGGCGCAATTCGCCTTGTGGAGTTGCATACTGGACCTCTTCACGACGAAAAGTGCGGCCCTCGCTCAAGCACGCGGCCAGGAGCCTCGACAGGGACGACTCTTTTCCGAACACCTCGGCATAACGGCGATAGGCGAGAGCATGTACATCGAGGGCCGCTTCTGCGGCCGGATTGGCGCTTGTTATTAAGCCAGCGGAGCTGATCAGCAGGAGTCCAGCAGGCATATTACGCGTTACTGCTTCGCTCAGCCGCTCCGTCTGCTGAGCGCGCTCCCGATCGCGGCGATGCAAAGCGGCGAGTTCTTTTTCCTGTTCTCGAAGTTTCTGAATAACAGCCTGCATCGATGCAGCCATGAAGGCTGAAGGATTATCCAGCGAAGGCTTAGGCAGCGAAGGATCACCCGTCTCCTGGGATTCTCGCCCACGCAGCGCGCGGCGCATCACGAAGAAAACCAACGCTGCCGCCCCTACGATAAACAGCACGAGCATGACCGCTGCGGCTGCCCAGCCAGAGGGCAGTGTTGACGACTGGACGTAGGCCAGCCACAACCCGGTCAGTAGCGTGCTCTTCAGATCAAACATGTGTGAATGCCCGATACCAGGCCAGGGCCGGCGAGCCGAAGAACATGACCAGGATCGCTCCGGCTCCTAGAAATGTCCCAAACGGCAGTTCGAAATCGCGTCCCTTACGCCCGATTGCGATTACTGCAATCCCAATAACGCTGCCGAGCAGAGATCCCAGCAGGATCGTAAGCAGCGCGCGTTGCAAACCCAAAAATGCGCCGGCCATGGCCATCATCTTGACATCGCCAAGCCCCATACCCTCGCGGCCGCGAGCCCGAAAATAACCCTCCGCGACCAGCCAAAGCAGTCCGCTCGCCACGCCTGCACCAATCAGCGCATCGGCGAACGAGAGGGCCGCCTCCGGCGGAGGATAGGCAAAAAGACGGTCGGCGAGCCATTGTGCCGTGCCGTCCACAGGCTTGGTGAAAAGACTCAGCACCAATCCCATCCCCAGGCCGAGGAAATTTACCTTATCGGGCAAAATACGTTCGCGCAGGTCCGTGATCGTGAGCACGATGAGCAATGCGGCGAATATCGCCCATTTCAGTGCTTCGGCGCTGATTCCGAATGCGAAATAGCAAGCCAGGAAAAGGAGACCTGTGCCAATTTCCACCATCGGGTACATCGCCGAGATGTGCGCTTTGCATTTGCGACAGCGGCCGGCGAGTAGGAGCCAGCTCACCACCGGAATATTGTCATAGGGTTTAATCGGGGTTCCGCAGGATGGGCAATGAGATGGCGGCAATACGATCGATTCTGAGACGGGTATGCGAAGAATGCAGACGTTTAGAAAGCTACCGATGATCAAACCAAAAACGAATATGATGACTGCGATCATGCTGAAGATCAGATCTGAGCTAGCAATCAAGAGTTCTCCGTCAATGCTTCCACCTTAAACTCTAGCTCACTGTGCCACAATCGTCTTGCGTCCTCAATCTGGCGGCGGTGAGCCGTTGCCTGATTCCTAACCGCAGCGGCATCTGGACGACTTCGCTATATCATCTCGAGAATTTGCGATAATTTCCCGGCAATGTCCTGGCTCGAGCAAAGAATTCGGCAATACGAGCATCGCCGCTGGACTACCGACAACAATCGTCGCGTACGGCCATTCGCATGGGGGCTAGAGCACCTCGGCGGAAAGGCGGCTGATCCCGAACCTCGTAAATTTCTGGGCAACTGGGTTCTAGACACGCTGGCGCACAGCCAGGAGTGGTTCCAAACCAACCCCGCCCACGACTATGCCTTAGATGCTCCCCAAAATGGCGCGCACGGAGATCGCGTCCTCACTTTCACCAGCGCGATAACTTCTTCCTGGCCGGAAAACAATCGCGTTCACGCGCGTCTTTTCGCGCCGAGCAACTCCGGGCCTGCTGTTGTCGTACTGCCGCAGTGGAATGCCAAATGGGACGTACAAGTGAAAATTTGTCAGTGGCTCAACCGCTGGGGGATCACGGCGCTGCGTCTTTCCATGCCCTATCACGACCGGCGAATGATTCCCGGCCACGAGCGAGCCGACCACCTCGTGGGCCCCAATATCGGCCTCACGCTCGAAGCCAACCGGCAAGCCATTCTCGACGTGCGCAGATGCCTGCAATGGCTTGCTCGCCAAGGCTACGGAAAATTGGGGTTGGTAGGCACCAGTATCGGTTCGGCGGTCGGATTCATCACCATGGCGCACGAGCCGCTTGTAAGCGCCGGAGTTTTCTTGCATGTCTCTACATATTTTGCGGACGTAGTGAGGACGGGGATGAATACGGCGCACGTCTGGGAAAGCCTGCGCGCGAGCGTATCTGCTGACGAACTTCGGCACTTCTGGTCGCCCATCAGTCCATTTCCCTATGTCCCGCGCATGCGTGGAAGTAGACAGAAAATGCTCATGGTGAGCGCTCGCTATGACCCTACGTTCCTGCCCGAATTTTCCGAAGAGATTATCCGTGAAGTCCGAAAAACGGGCATGGAATGCGAGGTCTTGTTCCTTCCTTGCGGCCACTATTCGCTCGAGCTGGCGCCTTTCAGTTACGCCGCCGCCCTGAAGATGGGCTCATTCCTGTTTCGAAACCTCACCTAATCAGGTTGACTGCAGATCTGGTTATCGAGAGAGCGTCGCTCTTCCGGCTGCCGGCGTTCTTTTAGCGGAAGGAAGGCTCTTTCTTAGGGTCAGGCCGGGATTTAAGCGGGAAAAGCTGGCGATATTTTTCCGGCAGCGACTTGGGTCGTCCTTCGCGATTGCAGATGATGTGAACGGTTTCGCCAGTAGCCAGCACTTCGCTGCTGTCGTGGCGCAGAATTTCGTAAGTAAACCGGATGCTGCGGCGACGCGATTCGCTCACCCGCGTCCTGATCCGCAGCAGATCATCGTATCGCGCCGGCCGAAGATAACGGCAGCTCGCTTCTGTAACCACGATGTAACTGTCGTCCTCGCGCTCCATCTGTTTGTAGGCGATGCCGCGCTCGCGCATGTACTCCACGCGGCCGACCTCGAAGAATGTGAAGTAGTTGCCATAGTAGACCATGCCCATCTGGTCGGTGTCCTTATACCGCACACGCGCCAGCGTTTCGGAGAATTCGCTCATCGTTTGTTTCCGGCGGACCAGTGCGGCTTCCGCTTTTCCAGAAACGCGGCGAGTCCTTCACGAAAGTCGGGAGTTGAACGGATCGCTACACTTTCCGCAACGGCGAGCTCGATGCGCCGGTCGATTTCCGCTTCGCTGGCCCGCACGAGCAGGCGCTTGGTGGCCAGGAGACTTCCAGGACTGTTGGCGATCAGTGTCGCAGCCAATTCGCGCGCAGACACCAGAAGTTGATCGGCAGGCACTACTCTCGCAACCAGGCCGATGGCTGTGGCCTCCGCCGCGTCAACAATTCTGCCAGTCAGCAAAAGATCGCGCGCCAGTTTTTCTCCCACTTGCCTTTCCAGAAACATGGATACCAGTGCGGGAATAAATCCGATGCGGACTTCTGTATAGCCGAATTTCGCCTCGGGAACGGCGAGCGTGAAATCGCAAAGCGTCGCGATGCCGCAACCTCCGGCCAGCGCCGCGCCGTTGACCGCTGCAATCAGAGGTTTGGGGAAACTCCACAGACGACGAAAAAATCCGGCCGTTCTTCGCGCGTCCGCGAGATTTTGTTCGGGTGATTGCGTCGCGAGGGACTTCAACGCGTCGAGATCCATGCCTGCGCAGAAAGCCTTGCCTGCTCCAGTGATAATTGCCACGCGCTCGCCGCCCGATTCCACCTGCTTAAGCGCATCCAAAAGATCGGCAATCATGGTCGCTGAAATAGCGTTGCGTTTTTCTGGCCGATTGAGTGTGATCAGTGCCAGGGCGCCGTCGCATTCAAGTTTTATGGTGTTGTAAGATGGGCATTGCCGCTCAGGAGTGTGCGTAACGGTCGCGGATCTCCGCGGCGCGAGCGAGTGCCGACGTAAGGGCAGAGAGCTTCGAGGCCAGTATCGATTCCATGCTCGCTTAGTGTGTGTACGACTGTCTCTGTGGCGATGTTCCCAACCAATTCGTCGCCGGCAAAAGGACAGCCGCCCAGTCCGGTCAGCGTCGAATCAAACCGACGGCATCCGGCATTGTAGGCGGCCATCACCTTTTCTGCCATTCCTTCCGGCCGGCTGTGCAGATGGACACCCAATTCGACTCCGGCGACGCAATCTTTCACCGCGTTATAAAGCTTACCCACAGCTTCGGGCGTTGCGGTTCCCACAGTGTCCGCCAGAGAAATCGTGCGCACGCCGATGTCTTTCAGCCAGATGAGCGTGTCTTCGACAATTTCTGGTCCCCAGGGTTCATCGTAGGGATTGCCAAAAGCCATGGAAACGTACACGACGAGGTTGCGTTCCGCTTCCTTTGTCGCTTTTTTCAGCTTTTCCACTAATGCGCGTGATTCGGCCCGCGACATATTGGCATTGGCGCGCCGAAAATAAGCTGAGATGGAATAAGGATAGCCGAGAGTGCCCACGCCGGGCGCAGCCAACGCGCGCTCCATTCCTTTTTCGTTTACGACGATTCCGATGATTTCAGGAGCCTCCGTGCCCGGGGGCAGGGAAGCAAGGAACGCCTCCATCACGGCTTCGCTATCGGCCATTTGGCGCACGTGCTGCGGCGAAACGAAACTCACCGCATCGATGTGCCTGAAGCCGGCCTCGACCAGCGCGAGCAAATACGACGCTTTGACCGGCGTCGGAATCACTTCTGGTAATCCCTGCCAGGCATCGCGCGGGCATTCGATGATTTTTGCCGCTTCGGTGGAATTCATCGAGAGGCAGGCCAGCTCAAGTCTGTAGCACCCCGGTTTTGAATTCGCGGACGTCGGGATTCAATGCGGCGGCCTCAAGGGCCCAGATCAGGGCCTCGCGCGTGTGCGCGGGATCCAGTATCGCATCCACCCAGAGTCGCGCGGCGGCGTAACGTGGATCGCTCTGCTGCTCGTAGGTCGCACGTACGGATTCCCGTAATGCTTCCAGCTCTTTCGCCGAAAGCTTTTTGCCCTCACGTTCCAGTTGTTTCACCTTAATTTCGATGAGCGTGCCGGCTGCCGAATCCCCGCTCATCACGGCATAACGGGCGGTAGGCCATGCAAAGATGAAACGCGGATCATAGGCCTTGCCGCACATGGCGTAATGCCCTGCGCCAAAACTTCCGCCGAGAATCACGGTGATTTTGGGCACGACGCTATTGGCCACGGCGTTCACCATCTTGGCGCCGGCGCGAATGATGCCGCTCCACTCCGCTTCCTTGCCCACCATGAACCCGTTTACGTCGTGTAGAAAAACAAGCGGCACCAGATTCTGATTGCAGTCGAGAATGAATCGCGCCGCTTTCTCCGCCGATTCCGTATAGATCACGCCACCAAACTCCACGCGGCGCTGCCCGGTGCCGGGATCTATCGTTGGCACGTGCATTTTTTGGTTAGCGACAATGCCCACGGCCCACCCGCCGACGCGCGCATAGCCGCAAAGCACGGTCTGGCCGTATTCCGCGCGATATTCTTCGAAGCTGCTCCCGTCCACGATCCGCGCGATGATCTCTCGCATATCGTATTGCCGCGCCGGATCGGAGGAGAAAATCCCGTAAATCTCCTCGGCGGGATAGGACGGCGGTTTGGGCGGGATGTGGTCAAATCGAGCCTCTTTCGGATGACCTGCCAGACTGACCAGTGAGCGAATACGTTCGAGGCACGCAGAGTCGTCGGGTTCGCGAAAATCCACAGTGCCGCTCACTTGCGCGTGCATTTTCGCGCCGCCCAGTTCTTCGGCAGATACGCGCTGCCCAATGGCCGCCTGTACAAGAGCTGGGCCGGCGAGAAAGAGTCCTGAGCCCTCGGTCATCAAAATGTGATCGCACATCACGGGCAAGTAAGCACCGCCCGCAACGCACATACCCATAATGGCGGTGATTTGCGGAATGCCCATGGCGCTCATCACCGCGTTATTGCGAAAGACGCGGCCAAAATCGTCGCGTATCCGGGAACACGTCTTCCTGCAGCGGCAGAAAGACGCCTGCCGAATCGACCAGGTAAATCGTCGGGATATGATTTTCGATGGCGATGTTTTGTGCGCGGATCACTTTCTTGGCGGTCATCGGGAAAAATGCGCCAGCCTTAACCGTAGCGTCATTCGCAATGATCATCACCAATCGCCCGGCGACGCGTGCGAGGCCTGTAATCGTTCCCGCTGCCGGCGCGCCGCCCCATTCCTGGTACATTTCGTAGGCCGCATAAATCCCGAGTTCGAAGAACTCCGTCTTTGGATCGATCAGCCGCGCGATGCGCTCCCGCGCGGTAAGCCGCCCTTTTTTGTGCTGTGCGTCGGCGGCCTTGGCGCCTCCGCCCTCCTGCAGGCGCGCTTCTTCGTTTTTGATCTCCGTCAGCAGGTCTACCATGCGGCGCGTATTCTGCTCGAAATCAGGCGAATTCCGGTGAATGCGAGTCTCGAGAAGCGTGCTCATATGTTCTCAGGGTAGCCGAAGGGATGTTCCGGGGCCATCGTCAGTCGTGAGAGCGCACATGAGTGCGGACGAAATCAACAATTTCCTGAGTGGAGGTCCCGGGCAGAAAAACCTCGGCAATGCCGGCTTTCTTCAAGCCGGGAATATCCGCTTCGGGAATGATCCCGCCGAGCACGACCGTCACGTCATCCATGTGTTTGGCGTGCAGCAGTTTCATCAATTCCGGACAAATTGTATTGTGAGCGCCTGAAAGGATCGAAAGACCGATGACGTCGACGTCTTCCTGTTCCGCAGCGGAGGCGATCATCTCCGGGGTTTGGCGCAGGCCGGTGTAAATCACTTCCATCCCCGCGTCACGAAGGGCGCGAGCAATGATCTTGGCGCCTCGGTCGTGGCCGTCAAGGCCCGGCTTGGCGATAAGCACGCGAATTTTGCGTTCGGACATGGTCCAAGAGAATACTTCAAATATGCGCCCTGGAATAACGGTTTGCTAGGTGATGGCAACTTCCTCGTAGGCTCCAAAGACAGTCCGCAACGCGTCGCAGATTTCTCCCAGAGTGGCGTAAGCTTTGACTGCCTCGTAGATGTGCGGCATGAGATTTTCTGTCCCTTCGGCGGCGCTCCTAAGACGATCGAGCCGGCGGTGCACCTCTTCGCTCGAGCGCTCTGCGCGCAATCGGCGGAGGCGGCTCCTCCTGGCGCAGCGCGACGTTTTCATCGATCTGCAGAACCTCGATCGGCTGTTCCTCGGTTACGTATTCGTTGACGCCGACGATGATTTTTTCTTTGCGGTCCACCGCTTGCTGATACCGGTAAGAGGCTTCGGCAATTTCGCGTTGTGGATAGGAGCGCTCGATGGCAGCGACCATGCCGCCCAGAGCATCGATCTTACGGATGTATTCGCGTGCTCCCTGCTCAACCTCATTGGTTAGCGTTTCCACAAAATAGGATCCGCCCAGCGGGTCCACGGTATTCGTAACACCGCTTTCGTAGGCGATGATCTGCTGCGTCCGCAGCGCCAGAGTGGCGGCAAATTCTGTAGGCAGCGCCCAGGCTTCATCGAGCGAATTTGTGTGCAACGATTGCGTTCCGCCCATCACTGCGGCAAGCGCTTGAATCGCCGTGCGCACTACATTGTTGTAAGGCTGTTGTGCCGTAAGTGAGCAGCCCGCCGTCTGTGAATGGAAACGCAGTGCCCAGGAGCGAGGATCCTTCGCGCCAAATCGTTCGCGCATCTCTTGCTGCCAGATACGGCGAGCGGCGCGGTACTTGGCGATTTCCTCGAAAAAATCGTTGTGCGCGTTGAAAAAGAAAGACAGCCGCGGCGCGAATTCGTCCACTGCCAAACCACGTTGGATACCGCGCTCGACGTACTCGATGCCGTCTCGCAGAGTGAACGCAAGCTCTTGAATTGCAGTAGAACCGGCCTCACGAATGTGATAGCCGCTGATAGAAATGGGATTGAACCGCGGCGTGTGGCGTGTGCCAAATTCGAACGTATCGATCACCAACCGCAACGACGGCTCGGGCGGATAGATGTACTCCTTCTGCGCGATATATTCCTTGAGAATGTCATTCTGGAGCGTGCCTGACAGCAGCTTCCAATCCGCTCCTTGCTTTTCCGCGACGGCAAGATACATGGCCCAGATAATCGCGGCGGGAGAATTGATCGTCATTGATGTGGTGACTTCCGCCAGCGGAATTTGGTCGAAGAGCGCTTCCATATCCGCCAGCGAACTTATCGCTACTCCGCATTTGCCCACTTCGCCGCGCGAGAGCGGATGATCGGAGTCATAACCCATGAGTGTCGGCAGGTCGAAAGCGACGGAAAGTCCGGTCTGGCCTTGCGCAAGCAAGTAGCGGAAACGCGCGTTGGTATCCTCTGCACTGCCAAATCCGGCGAATTGGCGCATGGTCCACAGCCGGCCGCGATACATCGTTGGGTGAATTCCGCGCGTGTACGGGGGCTCGCCCGGCTGGCCCAGGTCGCGCTCCGGGTCCCAGTTTGCGAGATCGGCGGAGGTATAAAGCTGACGGATGGGGTGCCCGGATACAGTGGTGAAGCGTTGCGGACGCGCCGCAGAACGAGGCGGTTCGATTTCAGCTGATGGCTTCGCGGGTTTTTCGTTGCTCACGCGGCTGCTTTCGCCCCACTTTTTGCGCACTGCTGTAAGTTCCTCGGGGCGCCGGTTTCTATTTTAGCCCAGTACAAGGCGCGGCAAAGCACCTGCTTGGAATTTGATGTAACCGCTCCGAATTGCAGACGTTTGGTCGGGATCCAAGGGCGAAACGGGATCAGCGTTGAAGGGATTGGCTGATATTTTCTGAGGACTCGCTGGCCGCACAGGACGTCAAATCCGCGAGCACATCGGCCGGCTTCCAGTCATTCCCGTTGTAGGCTTTATAGATACGGCCATCAGGTGAAATGATGGCTGTGCTCATGGAATGCGTGATCTGCCCCTGCTCCTGCGTCACGAATACGTCAAAGAATTTCGTCACATCGTTCTTTTCAGCCGCCGGTATAGTGGCGAATTCCCAATGTGCAAACGTTTGTTGGCCCCGGTCCGTCACGAATGCGCGCGCATAGTTACGCAGCACCTTCGGCGTGTCGTACTGCGAGTCAAAGCTAACGCTTAGCAAATGCGTTTTGGCGTAGAGCGCGGGCGTTTTCTGTATAGTTTTTTCTATTTCAGCAAAGTTATGGGTCATCAGCGGGCAATAATCGGGCAGAGGGCAGCGCGTGTAGATGAATGTTAGCAATACGGACTTACCGCGATAGTGTGCCAAGCGGATGTGCTTGCCATCCTGATTGACCAGCGCGAAATCCGGCACGGCCGCTCCTTGGTCGGAAGGCTGCAACTGCGCGCCGGGCGGCAAGGTCTTTCCATCCGATTTCTTCACCACAATGACATTTTCCAGATGGATCTCACTCGGAGTGACAACAACATCAGCTGTGATCTGATCGCCGGGCGAAAGCTTTTCGAGCGTTTGGGCGTCGACTACGGGGTAGGGCATCGTCATTGCGCCCATGAACCCCGGAATTTCCTCGTGATTGACCACGAGGTGCTGCTGCGCTTTGTCCACTTGAACGACTGTTCCTTTCAGGTGATAACGCCGCACCTGAGTTTGGTTTGTTCCGCGGCACGCGGTAAGAGGCAGAGTCACAAGGAGTGCCAGCACTAACCAGATGGGCGCCGGCCATCTGTTCGCCTTGGCTGATCCACTAATCATCATTCCTTACTGATATCAAGGCTAGTGCGAGTGCGCAAGCGCAGGGGCTCTAAACGTTGTGAAGGGCCTTGCCGACAGAAGCGACTGGAGGGAAATCTCCGCCAGCGAAGTTACAGCGTCGCGAAGTCGCTAGGTCCTGCCACCCTTACTGCGTTATGCGGCCCCGAATGGCGTCCTCGGCGCTAATGCGGCTCTTGTCGAGCAGCACGCCGGTTGACAGTTCCATTTCGACCAGCGCGTTTGCATAACTGGCGCGTGCCTGCACTTCGGCCAGCTGAGCCTCCAGCAAGTTTCTCTGGTCCAGAATTATGTTGTAAGGCGTGGAGAGTCCTTCAGCCGCTTTCTTCTGCTCAGCATCCAGCGTTTGCCTGCTGAAGTCCACCGCTGATGCTGCCGCCGCCACGACCGCTTTGGCTTGCATTAAGTTGATGCTGGCCGTTCGCACCTCTATGCCGATCTGGTTCTCGGTGCTCTGCAGGGATATCTCCGATTGTCGCTCTTGCAGACTGGCCCGCGCGTTATCGGCCTGCGCGCTGCGATTCTTGATCGGAATGGTAAGCGCGAAACCAATAGCGTATTCGGGATACTTCACACTAATAAACTGATTTAATTCCTGGCTCACGCCCCCCCTCACGAGGATAGGTATTCCCCCGGGAACTCGAATGAATTGGTTCCCGGAGAGACCGGCCGTGGCGAACAGCCCGAACACATTAAACGTGGGCTTCAGAAAATTCTGCGTAACCTTGACAGCCACCTGGTTATTCCTGAGGGTTGCTTCTGCTTCAGACACTTCGGGACGATTCCGCGCCGCAGTCGCCAGCGCCTGATCGAGCGGCAGAATATCCGCATCCTGTGGAGTCGGCAGCGGATCGGTAGCCACAATCTGTGCATCTCCGACGGCACCTGCGATCTGTTTGCTGAAGAAATTCTTGAGCGTTAACTCTTGCTGCTGGAGATTCGTCTGGGCGACGATCAGGTCTCTCTGAGTGGAGGCCACCTGGGACTGGGCCGACACGACGTCAAGTGGCGCCAGCGTCCCGATCTCAGCCTGTCTCTTATTGTCTTCGTAGAGTCGCTGGGCAGCCTGCAATGCCTGTTCCGTAGATCTGACCTGTTCCTGAGCCGAGACGAGATTCCAATACCCGTTCTCCGCCTGCGCCAGCGTGGTGTTCACCTGCTGCAGGTACCACTGTTTGACGAACTCGACATTGTTTCGCGCAACTGTCTGGAACCGCCGATTGAAGGCCCGGCCGAACCCATTGGTCAGCTGCTGCACGCCAATCACAGACATTCGGGTGATCACGTCGGGGTTGTAGATTAACGATTGCTGCGTGCTGCTTTGGCGTTGATTGGCGACGTCCACGCTGAGGCTGGTGCCCGTGGTGAACGCCTGCACGAATCCAAACGAGAAAAACGTTGTGTTGGTTGTGACCACCGGAGAGCCGGCCACGACCAACGTGTTCAACGGGCTGGTGGTGTGGTCCCAGCTAAACTGAAAGTTTATATCGGGATCGAAGCCGCCGCGTGGTTGAAACCGTTTGCGACTTCGGCGAGGCGGTGATCCCGCCGACTCCGGAAACGCTCCCTCCTTGTCCTCCTCCTCCCCCCACCCCCGCTCCGATTGCCGTCGAAAAGAGGGCGTCGGGAATGACGGCGCCGGCGGAATCAACTCCTCGCGCTGCCTGTCCCGACTTCGTTCGCAAAAGATCCGCCTGGGCGAAGTAATTGTTATAGCGGTCGACGGCAAGGCTCAGGTTGTTTTCTATAACCACAGCGGCGAGTCGCTGGAGGGATAGCTCGATCTTACCGTCACGAATCATCTCAGAAAGAGACTTGGAATTTGTTAGATCGGGCGGCGGAGTCGGCTGCGGTTTGTATGGCGAGAGTATGTTCGGGAACCACCGTGGATTCGTACTGTAATCGGACTTTTGCGGTTGAGACGTTTGACCCAGAGAGGCCTGTACAGCTAGCAGAATCATAGCCATAAGAAAGACGAACTTCAGCGGAGCGGGTCGCAATAAAATCACCCGCAGCCAGCTACACCCACGCCGTTCAGATAGTTCCGAGTTGGTTCTTAGGCCCATCATTGCTTACCGGACGCCGGGGATGGCTCCCTTATTGAAGGGAGGGGCTGGCATTTTGGTGATCGTGCCGCTCAAGGCGTCGTTGAAGCTCATCCCGTTGCGCTCGAGCATCGTTCCGCGAGCCTGATCCATGGCCACGAGAGCTTTGGCATAAGCATCAGCGGCCTGTATTTCTGCGTACTGTGCCGTGGTCACGTCGCGCTGGCGGAGAACGACGTTATAAAAGGTCGAGGCGCCGACGCCCAGCTTCTTCTGTTCCGCATCCATCGACTGCTGCGCCAGCACGACAGCCTCTTGAGCCGCTTCAATTTGCGCTTTTCCCTGAACCAGGCTGATCATCGCTTGCCGGATGGCCAGCTCAGCCTGGTTGCGCAAAGCCTGCAGGTTGACTTGGGTTTGCTGCGCCTCGAATTGGGCTCGCAGGTTATCGGCTTGGGCCGACCGGTTCT
The DNA here is from genome assembly GCA_963804535.1 of uncultured Acidobacteriota bacterium. GTDB lineage: Bacteria > Acidobacteriota > Terriglobia > Acidiferrales > UBA7541 > Palsa-189. Next base: position 36,017 of record CAWDQT010000015.1, on the reverse strand, counting down.
TGATGGGCAGGGTCAAGGCGAAGCCCACGGATTCTTCCGGAAAGGTGGCATCAATCATCTGGTGGAGGGACCCACTCGTCCCCGCCGGCACCACCGTGCCCAGCGCATGACGCCAGCTTGTGTTGCAGGTTGCCCTGGCCGTCACGATACAGTTGCCCTGCAAACCTTACAGCCGCGTATTGCCCAAACACGTTGCCCGTCGGCAGCAGGTTGTTTGCCGTGTATCCCGTGGAGATCTGTTCGTTCAGCAAATTCATCTGCGCGACCTGCAAATCCGGGCGGCTGCGGAACGCATCGGTCAGCACATCTTGCAGCGCAGGAATGTCGCTATCCCGCGGCTCCGGCAGCGGATCTGTAGTCACAATCTCTGCCGCCTCCAACTCCGGGTCGATTCGCTTGCTCAACAAGTTCTTTAACGCGATTTCCTGGATTTGAAAGTTGGTCTGCGCGACCACCAGATCACGCTCGCTGGCAGCCACCGCCGATTGGGCGGACACCACATCCAGCGGCGCCAAAGCTCCGACCTCGGCCTGCCTTTTGCTGTTCTCGTACAATCTCTGCGCTGCCGCGAGCGAGTCTTGGGCGACCTTTACGTTCTCCTGAAACTGCGCCATATCCCAATAGGCATTTTCCACCTGCAGCATCGTTTGCCTGCAGCTGCGTTCGAAATATCGCGCCCGAGACGTTTTCGTTATTTTTGGCCACCAGCACGAAGCGCAGGTTCGGCTTGCGCCCGAACCCGCTCAGCAGAGGTTGTCTTGCAGACTTGCGCGCGCGTTATCGGCCTGCGCGGTACGATTCTTAATGGGTATAGTAAGAGCGAAACCAATGGCGTATTCGGGATACTTCACATGAATAAACTGGCTCAATTCCTGGCCCACGCCCCCCCTCACGAGAATGGGGATTCCCCCGGGAACTGAAATGAATTGGTTACCAGACAGACCGGAGGTAGCGAATAGCCCGAACACATTGAGCGTGGGCTTGAGAAAATTCTGCGTAACCTTGACGGCCACTTGGTTGTTCCTCAGCGTTGTTTCTGCTTCAGACACTTCGGGACGATTCCGCGCCGCAGTCGCTAGTGCCTGATCGAGCGGCAGAATATCCGAATCCTGTGGAGTCGGCAGCGGATCGGTAGCCACAATCTGTGCATCTGCGACGGGACCTGCGATCTGTTTGCTGAAGAAATTCTTGAGTGTCAACTCCTGCTGCTGGAGGTTCGTCTGGGCGACGATCAGGTCCCTCTGCGTAGAGGCCACCTGGGATTGGGCCGACACGACGTCCAGTGGCGCCAGCGTCCCGATCTCAGCCTGTCTCTTATTGTCTTCGTAGAGTCGCTGCGCAGCCTGCAATGCCTGTTCCGTAGATCTGACCTGTTCCTGAGCCGACACGAGGTTCCAGTAGCTCTCCTCTGCTTGCGCCAGCATGGTGTTCACCTGCTGCAGGTACCACTCTTTGACGAACTCGACATTGTTTCGCGCAACTGTCTGGAAGCGGCGATTAAATGCGAAACCAAAACCGTTAGTGAGTTGCTGGACCGCCATCATGGACATTCTGGTGATGACGTCAGGATTGTAGATTAGAAATTGCTGCGTACTGTTTTGGCGTTGATTGGCGATGTCCACGCTGAAGCTGGTTCCCGTCGTGAAAGCCTGCTGCCAGCCAAACGTGAAGAAGGTCGTATTTGTGGTTACCACCGGAGAGCCGGCCACGACCAGTGTGTTCAGCGGGCTGGCCGTGCGATCCCAGCTAAAATCAAAGCTCAAAGTCGGGATCAAAACCGCCGCGGGGTTGCACAGTTAGCGACTTCGCCGAGCCGGTAATGGCCGCCGACTCCGGAAACACTGCCGCCTTGTCCTCCTCCGCCCCCTACTCCCGCTCCAATTGCGGAGGAAAAGAGCGCGTCCGGAATGACGGCGCCGGCGGAATCGACTCCTCGCGCCGCCTGTCCCGACTTCGTTCGCAAAAGATCCGCCTGGGCGAAGTAATTGTTATAGCGGTCCACGGCAAGGCTCAGGTTGTTTTCTATAACCACAGCGGCGAGTCGCTGGAGGGATAACTCGATCTTACCGTCACGAATCATCTCAGAAAGAGACTTGGAATTTGTTAGATCGGGCGGCGGAGTCGGCTGCTGTTTGTATGGCGACAGTATGTTCGGGAACCACCGTGGATTCGTACTGTAATCGGACTTTTGCGGTTGAGACGTTTGACCCAGAGAGGCCTGTACAGCTAGCAGAATCATAGCCATAAGAAAGACGAACTTCAGCGGAGCGGGTCGCAATAAAATCGCCCGCAGCCAGCTACACCCACGCCGTTCAGATAGTTCCGAGCTGGTTCTTAGGCCCATCATTGCTTACCGGACGCCGGGGATGGCTCCCTTATTGAACGGAGGGGCTGGCATTTTGGTGATCATGCCGCTCAGGGCGTCATTGAATATCATCCCATTGCGCTCGAGCATTGTTCCGCGAGCCTGATCCATGGCCACCAGAGCTTTCGCATAAGCATCCGCAGCCTGTATTTCTGCATACTGTGCCGTGGTCACGTCGCGCTGGCGCAGAACGACGTTATAAAAAGTCGAGGCGCCGACGCCCAGCTTCTTCTGTTCCGCATCCATCGACTGCTGCGCCAGCACGACCGCCTCTTGCGCCGCTTCAATTTGCGCTTTTCCTTGAACCAGGCTGATCATCGCTTGCCGGATGGCCAGCTCAGCCTGGTTGCGCAAAGCCTGCAGATTGACTTGAGTTTGCTGCGTCTCGAATTGGGCTCGCAGGTTATCGGCTTGGGCCGACCGGTTCTTGATGGGCACTGCCAAACTGAATCCCAAAGACTCTTCGGGAAACTTGGCGTCAATCGTCTGCGTTAGCGATCCACCCGCCCCTGCCGGAACTACGGTGCCGGGCGCAATGATGCCAGTTTGATTGCATGTTGTCCTGGCGGTCACGATGCAGTTGCCCTGCAAACCCGACGCCGCATATTGCCCAAAGAGCGTTGCCTGTCGGGCAGCAGATTGTTGGCTGTGAATCTGCGTGGATATCTGTTCATTCAGCAAGTTCATCTGCGCAACCTGCAAGTCCGGGCGGCTGCGGAACGCCTCGGTCAGCACATCTTGCAGCGCCGGAATGTCGCTATCCCGCGGCTCCGGCAGCGGGTCTGTAGTCACAATTTCCGCCGAGTCCAATTCAGGGTCGATTCGCTTGCTCAACAGGTTCTTTAACGTGATTTCCTGGATTTGAAAGTTGGTCTGCGCAATCACCAAATCACGCTCACTGGCAGCCACCGCCGATTGGGCGGACACTACATCCAGCGGCGCCAAAGCTCCGACCTCGGCCTGCCTTTTGCTGTTCTCGTATAATCTTTGCGCTGCCGCGAGCGAGTCTTGCGCGACCTTTACGTTCTCCTGAAACTGCGCCATATCCCAATAGGCATTTTCCACCTGCTGCATTGTTTGCCTGCAGTTGCGTCCGGAATATCGCCCCGGAAACGTTTTCGTTATTTTTGGCCACCAGCACGAACCGCAGGTTCGGTTTTAGTCCGAATCCGCTCAATAGAGGTTGATTGAAACCCACGGACATCCGGCTGGCGACATCCGGATTGAAGAGCAAACTTTGCTGCGTCGAGGAAGAGCGCAGGCCGTTGAGACTGACAAAATAGCTGGTGCCAGCTCGGCAGGAGCTGTGTATAGCTGCCGCTCATAGGAAGTCGAGTAAGTCGGTGACGCTCGGAACGCCGGCGACCACCAACGAATTGAGAGGAGACGCCGTGCGGTCCCAGCTGAAGTTGAAGTTGACGGTGGGATCAAACGTTCCCACCGGCGGCGATATTCACCGCGCCGCCTCCGCCGCTGATTCCTCCAGTGTTGCCGACGCCCCCTCCAGTCACCGCAGTGCTTACGCCCGTGCCCAGGGCGCCCGCGCTCAAGCCGAGCGGAATGGTCGCGCCGGAAAATCCCCGCGCCGCCGATCCGGACGAAGCCTAAGCACATCGGTTTGCGACATCGGCACCACCTGGCGCTCCACAGCAATATCCAGATTGTTTTCAATCGCTAAAGCCAGCGCATCTGCCATGGAGATCTGCAGCTTACCGTCCTTGATCAGGTCCTTAAGTCTTGGGGAATTCTCCAGCGAGATGGGAGGGATCGGCTGCTGCCGATACGGGGCCGTAAAGTTGCCAAACCATTTGGGTCCCTTTGAGTAGTCCTTGAGAAATGCATTGCCTTGAGAGGCTTGAGAGTCCTGAGAGGCTTGGGCCCGGAGTAGCCCCGGCGTAGCGCAAAAAACGATCAAGGTGGCGAATACGCCTCCGAGACATTTCTTTACCTTCATTACAAACCTCCTCAGGATCACTCAGCCGGCTAAGAACGCTGGAGAATTCCTGGCATCGGTTAGTTGTAGTTAGTTGTAACGTCTACCCGCCTGGAAATGTTTCAAGTTTGTGGCCCAAACTGACTTCCATCGCCTGCACCTGGATTCGTCAAGTCGCGGAGAGCTCGCCAAGCCGCCGAAGCCAAGCAGTCTAACAGCGCTTTTTCCAGTTTTGACAACGCGGCATCGAGTCTCGCGCCCAGTTTCTTTTGAACGCGACCTTGGCAAGAGTGGCGAGCGCTTTCTTTGCAACTGCCCCTGCGTTCCAGCATGTCCGGACCTCCCGTGCGATAATTCCTGGCCGATGCATAATATCAAGCTGACGGTTGCCTACGACGGAACCGATTTCCGAGGCTGGCAAATCCAGCCCGGCCAGCCGACGATTCAAGGTCTTCTTACTGAAGCGTTACAGCAACTGACGCAGGAGAGCTTGAATGTGCAGGGAGCAGGCCGGACAGATGCAGGCGTCCACGCTTGGGGGCAGGTCGTAAATTTTAAGACGAATTCCAAACTCGCGCCGGAGGAGTTCCGGCGCGGCTGCAATGCGCTGCTGCCGCCATCGATTCGCATTCGAGAGGCTGAAGAAGTCGGACCGGACTTCCAAGCCCGACGGATGGCGCGAGCCAAAACGTATGTCTACTCGATCTATCGAGGCGCCATTGTTCCGCCGTCCCTCTGGCGCTACGTATTGCATGTTCATCAGGAGCTGGACTTTACTGCCATGGCGCAGGCTGCACAGTACTTCGAGGGGGAGCGTGATTTCACTTCGTTTTCAGCTTCGACAGGATCGGAGGAAGAGGATAGGGACCAGACGATGATTCGTTCCATTTTCCACTCGGAACTCATTGACTCAGCATGTAGCGGGTCGGCTGCGTCGGCTCTGATTTGTGACCGCCGCCTAAGTCCGGGCGAATGGCTCTACATTGTTCGAGGCTCATCTTTTTTGCGTTACATGGTAAGGAAAATCGTCGGCACGTTGTTGCAAGTGGGCCGAGGCCGGCGTCCCGCGAGCGAGATTCCCAATTTGCTGGAAAAGCGCGACCGGAGTTGTTCTGGACCCACCGCACCGGCTCACGGCTTGTGTTTGCAATCGGTGGAATATCCCGATCCGACTATTTCGCTCGGCGACAAGATGCTCGCGGTGAGGTGATGCTAGAGCGTAGCAGCGATGCTTCCGACAAAAGGGCATCAATACTGATTGATGCCTTGGCCCGTTCAAAAGCGTTCGAGTAGAATACATGTAGAGTTGATCATTTCCGGAGAAACCGGCAGGAGAAATTAGAATCCAATGGGCGATACACCCGACGCAGCGCAGAAAGTTACGGCCAGCACGCAGGCAACTGCGACCACGGCATCAGTGGCCGAACAGACGGCACCGGCGTTAACGAAAGTTAAGGTTCGAAAACACCGGCAACGTTCCTGTGATGAAAAGGACGCGAAAGGGAAGCTCTGCGCCGGTCATCTGAAGCGATGGTATGACTATCCCAAAGAAATCGAACACCTTGTCGGCCCGAAAGCGGAGATCTACCGCTGCGAATTTTGTAAGACTCTTTACCGGCCCGATCCGGAGCAACTGCCCCATAGCTTCACGCTTCGATATTAGAGCTATTCAGCTACCGGGCGCGGGCGGGTCGCGCACGAAGTTGTATCGAAACACTCGATAGGCTAACGGCGATGGACGATGCAGAACTGATCTACGACTGGAATAAAGTCGGGCGGATCCAGTTCGATACGCGCCGGAAAGTCACGCTGGACGACGAAACCCTGCGTGACGGACTTGCAGAATCCCTCCGTAATCGATCCCTCCATAGGCGAAAAGATCGAAATTCTCCACCTGATGGAGTCGCTCGGAATTGAGATGGTGAATATCGGTTTACCGGGAGCCGGCCCGCGCGCCTACGCCGACACCGAAGCCTTAGCCAAAGAAATCGCGCGTTCGCGCATGAAGATCAGGCCGAATTGCGCCGCGCGCACGCATGAGAACGATATTCGCCCAATCGTGGAAATTTCGCAGCGCGCCGGTATTGCCATTGAAGCGTCTACTTTTCTGGGTTCAAGCCCCATTCGGCGGCTGGTGGAGAACTGGACCACCGACCATCTGCAACGCACAGTCGAAAACGCCGTAACTTTTGCGGTGGGGCACGGCCTTGCCGCTATGTTTGTAACGGAAGATACCGTGCGCACCGATCCCGAAACCATCGAGCGCCTCTATTCGACGGCAATCCGATGCGGCGCCACCTCCATAGTCTTATGCGACACCGTGGGACACGCGACGCCTTTGGGGGCTTACAGTTTGGTGCAATTCGTGCGCGAGAAAATCGTGGCGCGTTGCGGAGTGCAGGTCCGAGTCGATTGGCACGGGCACTGCGATCGCGGTCTCGCGGTGGCGAATTCACTCGCCGCCATACTAGCGGGCGCCGACCAGGTGCATGCCGCCGCAAATTCGCTGGGTGAGCGCGTAGGCAATACCCCTATGGAGCTGATGCTGGTGAATCTGCGGCTCCTGGGACTGATTGACCGTGATCTTTCGCAATTAAAGCGATATTGCGAGACGGTAGCGCGGGCAACGGGTATTCCCATTCCGCCCAACTATCCCGTCGTAGGACGCGACGCATTCCGCACGGCCACCGGAGTGCACGCCGCAGCGATCATAAAAGCCTTCAAAAAATCGGATCCGATGCTGGCGAATACGGTCTATAGCGGTGTGCCTTCGCACCTGTTTGGTCTTGAGCAAATTATCGAGATCGGTCCGTTGAGCGGCCGCTCTAACGTACAATACTGGCTTGAGCGGCACGACATTCCGGTAACCGAAGAACTGGTCTTGCGTATTTTCGATACAGCCAAGAAGGCCTCGCGGGTCCTGACAGATGAAGAGATCCTGGCTCTTTGCGCAAGCGTTTGAATGGCCGAGATGAAGACTCACGGATTTCCTCGCTCACGCCCGCATAGAGTTCCGCGACCAAACCAATGCGCATCTTGAAACTGGCGGGTGGGCCCGGTATGACTTGGGGCCTGCTCTGCGTTATGCTCTCGGCTATGGGTGTGCTCTCTTCGCGCAATGTCGTGCGGACAAGCCGCTCCTCTGCAGCGGATGTTACTGCCGATCCTCGCGTGCGGCAGGCAATGGCGAAACTCGCAAGCGAGGCTCCGTCTGTAACGGAGGAGCAGATTCGCATCACCGAAATTCCTGCGCCATCGTTTCGGGAATCTCTCCGCGGCACTCATCTTGCCAAGCTCTTGTCGGATGCAGGGCTCAAAGTGCATACCGATCAGGTCGGCAACGTCATCGGGGAGCGGGCCGGCAGCGCCAAGGGCGAGTTTGTTTTGATCACGGCTCACCTCGATACCGTCTTTCCGGCGGGCACTGACGTGCGCGTCCGCCGTGAAGGAAGCAAACTCCGGGCGCCGGGCATCTCAGATAACGGGACTGGGCTTGCCACGTTGCCTGCCATTGCGCGAATTATGCGCGACACTAAGCTGGAAACGCGCAGCTCTATTCTTTTCGCTGCTGATGTAGGCGAAGAGGGAGAGGGCAATCTGCGCGGTATTCGCAAACTAGTCGAAAGTTATCGCAAGCAACTTCGCTATGTGATCGCGCTCGACGGCGCTTCCATCGATTACGTCACTACGGCAGCCCTCGCGTCGCGTCGCGTGGAGATCACTGTCATGGGGCCGGGTGGCCATAGCTGGTCCGATTTCGGCGTGCCCAATCCAATCGATGCGCTCGCACGCGGTATCGCGCTTTTCGTGAAAACGCCCGCTCCCGAAAGCCCCAGGACGACCTTCAATATCGGCAGCATCGAGGGCGGTACATCGGTGAATTCGATTCCCGCAAAAGCTTTGATCAAGGTAGATTTGCGCTCGGAAGCCGAGCCGGAAATCCTCAAACTGGAAGCGGCCCTGCGCCGGTCCATCCAGAACGGTGTCGATGAGGAGATGCAAGCTGCGCGCGAGCGAGGCGCGGCGAGTGGTATCAGCTTGTCGATAGATACAAAGGTGCTGGGACTAAGACCGGGCGGTGAATTGGCCGAAAATTCTCCGCTTCTCGCCGCAGTGCAGGCCGCCGACGATTATCTGGGCAATCGCGCGCGCATCGAACGATCTTCGACCGACGCCAACATTCCGCTCTCATTGGGCATTCCCGCGATTGCTTTCGGGGCCGGAGGAACTTCCGGCGGCGCACACTCGCTCCAGGAATGGTACGATCCCACCGGCCGCGAGATTGGGATGCAGCGGGTTCTGCTTACATTGCTGCAAGTGGCCGGGCTGAATCCGCCAACCGACTGATCTCGTAGTTCCGCGTGTGTCTCGGAAGCTCAAAGCCGATCTTCTGCTCATCTTTTGTACCCTGATTTGGGGCGCAACTTTCGTCTTGGTCAAAGACGCTTTGGCCAATGCGTCCGTCTTTGTCTTCCTGGCTTTGCGCTTTCTCCTCGCCACCGTGGTGTTGATCTTGATGTATGGAAGTCAACTTCGAGCGGCAGGTGCAAGCGGCTTCCGTGCAGGCGCACTCATTGGCTGCTGCATGTTTGGGGGATACGCGTTTCAAACGGCCGGGCTGGCGCTCACCACCCCCTCGAAAGCTGCGTTCATCACCGGTTTCTTTGTTGTGTTTGTTCCTCTCTTGCTCGCGCTCTTTGGATCGCGCCGCGCGCCTTTGTGGGTTTGGTTCGGCGCTCTCTCGGCGTTTATCGGACTTTATTTTCTCGCCGTACCGCCCTCGGGATTGTCAGCGCTGAACCGTGGCGATCTGCTCGTCCTTGCATGTGCCTTCATGTTTGCGCTGCACGTCATCAGCATTGGCCATTACAGTAGCCGGTATTCTCCGGGAGCCTTGACGTTAATTCAGGTTGCCGTAACGGCGCTGTTTACGACTTTATGTGTCCCGTTGTTCGCTTTGTTTGGGATCGAGCAGCCTCGCGTCATGTGGACGCGAGGACTAATACTGGCTGTGGTGACGACCGGCATTTTCGCAACGGCGGTGGCTTTTTCGGTCCAGGTCTGGGCGCAGCAGTACACCAGCGCGAATCATGCTGCGATCATCTTCACACTCGAACCGGTGTTCGCCGGTCTGACTTCCTTCTTTTTCTATCACGAACGTCTCAGTGCACGGTCGCTGGTGGGCGCGGCCCTCATCCTGGGCGGAATTCTCATCGCCGAATTGCTGGGACCCACTCCCGCCGCCGAATCTTCGGTTCCGCCCGCTCAGACCTTGCAGCACCTTACGTGAGTTTTGATCTCGGCCGAATTGACAATGTGAAGCTCGTGTAAGCCGAGACGCCGCAATGCGCTTGACGTTTTATTGTTTGAAATCGACGGCTTCGTAGACGGTCGCTTGAGGATGGAGGCGCTGCTCGAAAGCCGTAATCTCGGCCTCGTGTTTCAAAGTCAAACCGATATCGTCGAGTCCCTCGAGGAGCACCGTTTTGCGGAAATCATCAATATCAAAATGAAATTTCAGCCCTTGCGTATCGCTAACGGTCTGATTGGGAAGATCGGCGGTGAGCTGATAACCTTCGTTCGCTTCTGCGCGGCGAAAGAGTTCGTCCACCTGCGCGTCCGGCAAAGTGATCGGAAGAATGCCGTTTTTGAAGCAATTGTTATAAAAAATGTCCGCGAAGCTTGGCGCGATGATCACGCGGAAGCCGTAATCGAGCAGCGCCCAAGGCGCATGTTCGCGGCTTGATCCGCAGCCGAAATTAGCGCGAGCGAGCAGCACCGAGGCGCCTCGATAGCGCGGAAAATTCAGCACAAAGTCGGGGTTGGGCACCTCGCCCGGCAGGTAACGCCAATCATAAAAAAGATTGCGCCCGAAGCCTTGGCGCGTAAGAGCCTTGAGAAATTGCTTAGGCACCATCTGGTCGGTATCAACGTTCACCCGATCGAGCGGCATCACCAAACCAGTGTGTTTCGATATCGGCTGCATCGCGTTACTCCGTCGCGTCCACGCCGAGATCACGTACATCGACGAAATGCCCCGCAATCGCCGCCGCCGCTGCCATGATCGGACTCACCAGGTGAGTGCGGCTGCCCTTGCCCTGGCGTCCTTCAAAATTACGGTTGGATGTGCTGGCGCTGCGTTCGCCGGCTGGCAGCACGTCCTCGTTCATGCCTATGCACATGCTGCATCCCGCATCGCGCCATTCAAATCCGGCTTCGCGCAGAATGCGATCGAGCCCTTCGGCTTCCGCTTTGGCCTTGACTACACGCGAGCCTGGCACCACTAAAGCAGCCTTTAAGCTGCGTGCAACATGTTTACCGCGAACCACACGCGCCACTGCGCGTAGGTCCTCGAGACGCGAGTTCGTGCACGACCCGATGAAAACGCGATCCACGGAAATATCGACGATAGGCGTCCCCGGCCGCAAAGCCATGTATTCGAGCGCGCGAACCGCTGCTTTCTGCTCGTCGGGGTCGCGGAAAGAATTGGGATCGGGCACACGCTCGGTCACGCTCGTGACCATACCCGGATTCGTACCCCAGGTCACCTGCGGAGCAATTTGCGCGGCATCTAACTCCATCGTCTTATCGAATTTCGCCCCGAAATCGCTCGGTAGTTCCATCCACTGATCCACGACAAAGTTAAACTCGCGACCGCGCGGCACGAATGGCTTGCCCTCGAGATACTCAAAAGTGGTTTGGTCCGGGGCCACCATGCCGGCCCGTGCGCCGCCCTCGATACTCATATTGCAAATGGTCATGCGGGCATCCATCGATAACCCGGAGATGGCTTCGCCCGCGTATTCGATCACGTGGCCGGTCCCGCCCGAGATGCCGATTTTTCCGATGAGTGCCAGGATGAGGTCCTTGGAAGATACCCCCTGGGCGCGCTTGCCGTTGAATTTAACCAGCATAGTCTTGGAACGATCCTGCTGTAGGCATTGCGAGGCCAGAACGTGCTCCACCTCGCTTGTCCCGATGCCGAAGGCGAGCGCGCCGAAAGCTCCATGCGTGGAAGTGTGGCTATCGCCGCACACGATGGTAAGGCCGGGCTGCGTGATGCCAAGCTCGGGGCCGATGATGTGTACGATGCCCTGGTTGCGGCTGAACATGTCGAACAGCCGCACCCCGTGGTTCTTGCAATTCCGCGCCAGCGCTTCGAATTGCAGCCGGGCGTTATCATCCACTAGCGGCAATTCCCGGTTTTTTGTCGGAACCGAATGATCCATCACCGCAAACGTCAGATCGGGACGGCGGACCTTGCGGCCTGCAGCCTCGATTCCGGCGAACGCTTGCGGGGAAGTGCCTTCATGCACCAGATGTCGGTCGATATAAATCAGGCTGGGTTCTCCCGAAACGTCGCGCACCAAGTGGGATTCCCAGATCTTGTCGTACATCGTTCGAGGAGCCATGGGGATTGTATTTTAGCATATGGCTCCGAACGGGATGGGCGCGCTCACATGTGTTTGCCAGCAAGCAAGTCAGCCCACCGATTTCTCTATTGAGGCCTAGACGAATGCTATAATCCTGCATCCCATCTATGCCGGCATTCAGCGGCCCTGGGGAGCACTCATGGGTATTCATCTGCGGGACTTGGCCAGTTGGGCTCGCAATCGAAAGTTTATTGCCGGCGCGCTCGTCGGCTTAACCTTATCCATTGGCATTCTTATCGGAACCGTGATCTCCGGTCGCGTGAACGCGACGCACTCGTTTCTGCCTAGCGGGGCGGCGCCACTGGAGGTTCCCAACCCTGTTTCCCTTTCCAACGCCTTTGGCGCGATTGTGGAACGCGACGAACCAGCCGTGGTGAATATCTCCACCACTCAGGTCATCGATAGAAAGGGCCAGCCGAAAAGTCATGGCGGGAGTGCGGATCCATTTCACGACTTTTTCAATCGTTTCTTCGATTCCCCCAATGAAGGACCTGAAGCGGAGCGGAGCTTGGGCTCGGGCATCATCGTCGACAAAAAAGGATTCATCCTCACAAATAATCACGTCATCGAACAGGCCACTAAGATTCAAGTCCAATTGAACACCGAGCCTACGCTCTACACGGCCAAGGTGATTGGAGTGGATAAAGAGACCGACTTGGCGGTGGTCAAGATTGAGGCGAACCGCGAGTTGCCGGTTGTGAGGCTGGGTAACTCCAGCGGCGTACATGTAGGCGACTGGGTCCTCGCGATCGGCAGCCCCTTCGGATTACAGTCCACTGTAACCGCCGGCATTATCAGCGCCAAGGACCGCGGCAACGTCGGGCGGCAGTTCCAGCACTTTCTGCAGACTGACGCGCCTATCAATCCTGGCAATTCGGGCGGTCCGTTAGTGGACATGAGCGGCAGCGTCATCGGCATAAATACCGCCATCATGACTGGCGGGCGAGGCTATGAAGGCGTCGGTTTCGCCTTGCCGTCCAACATGGCGATTAGCGTTTACAACCAGATTGTCCAGCGCGGAAAGGTGATCCGCGGCTCGATCGGGATCACATTTACCGAAGAGCAAAGCAGCAACCCGATTGTGCTTCACGAACTCGGCGCGGCCAACGGAATGGTCTTGCAGTATGTAGAGCCGGGCAGCCCGGCAGCGAAAGCGGGAATTCAACCGGGCGACGTCGTCACCACTGTAAACGGTAAGCCCGTGAAATCGGGCAGTGATCTCGTGGACCCGATTACCCAAACTGCAGTCGGAAATACAGGTCCATCTCGTTTACATGCATGGCGGCGTGCAGCACGAAACCGACGTAACTGTAGAGGACCGCGCCAGGCTCTTTCCCGATCGCGTGGCCAGCTACGAAGAAGATGACCAGACACCGTCACGACCCGCCGCAGTCGTGCCTGCCGATCTCGGGCTGCGGGTCGAAGATATCGGCACGAATGGCACGCGGCGTTCGGATTTTCAGAACAATCACGGCGCCGTGGTTGCCGAGGTGGATCCTGCTACCTTTGCAGAGGACGTTGGCTTCATGCGCGGAGATCTGATTCAGGAAATCGATCATCAGCAGGTGATTTCCGGGGCCGACTATCGCAAATTAATCGAGGCGCTGAAACCGGGACAAGACGTGGTTTTTAAAGTTTTGCGTCACGCAGATAGCGAGCGCATGCTGACGATCTTCCTGGCAGGAGTCGTTCCCCAGGCGCACTGAACAACTACAGGTTCGTTAAATTCGATCGAACTCACAAAAATGCGCGCATACACAATCTCGAAGGTTGGGTTCGCCACGGTATTCTTGGCGGCGTTTAGTTTCGTTGGGCTGGGCCTTGCGGCGCCGCAGACCGCCACGTCCAGCGCGGCGGCTAAACCCACAACACCGAAGAAGTCTGTTGTTAAGCGTCCGGCTAGAAAGCGCAAACCTCGCCAGAGAGCGCAGACCGTGCCAACACCGGCGCGAATCTCCGAAATTCAATCCGCGCTGGCCGCGCAGGGTGCCTACAAAGGCCAGCCTAACGGCAAATGGGATAGTGCGACGATCCAGGCGATGAAGGACTACCAGTCCAGGCATGGTCTCACAGCCACCGGCAAGCTCGACGCGCTGAGCTTGCAGAAGCTCGGCCTGGGCTCAGAAATTGCCGGCCGTGCCGCGCCTTTGCCTCCGCCCCAAACGCAGGGCGCCACCCCTTCCGGCGAGCCGCAGCAAACTCCCTGAAATCGTCGCCCAGGCAGGCTTTTCATTTCAGCTTGAATTTGCCTTGGTTTGACGCTGTCTCGGCTGTTTGCTAGATTGAAATTTGGAGCCATTTGTGGCGTTGCGGCCTTCGATGGCCGACCGCGCTGACCAGCACCGCGAGCCCCCAATAGCGTGGCGCTTCGCGGGAAGGTCCGGAGGAGTTTATGGCCACCGCAGTACGCCCTACCGTTTTCAAAAATCTTATCAATGGGGAGTGGGTGGAATCCTCGAGCGGGCTTGCGTTTGAAGATCGCAATCCCGCAAACACTCGCGAATTGGTTGGAATGTTTCCTCGTTCTACGGCAGAGGATGTTGATGCCGCCGTCCGTGCCGCTGCCGAGGCGTTTCAATCCTGGCGCTTGGTTCCCGCTCCCAAGCGCGCTGAGATTATGTATCGCGCCGCGGAGACCCTGGTGAAGCGCAAGGATGACCTGGCTCGCGATATGACGCGGGAGATGGGGAAGGTTCTGGCGGAAGCTCGCGGCGACGTCCAGGAAGCCATCGACATGACCTACTACATGGCGGGGGAGGGACGCCGCCTGTTCGGTCAGACCACGCCTTCGGAATTGCCGAATAAATTCGCGATGTCGGCGCGCCAGCCTCATGGGGTGTGCGCCCTGATCACGCCGTGGAATTTCCCGATGGCTATACCCTCGTGGAAGATAATGCCGGCGCTGGTGTGCGGAAACACGGTCGTAATCAAGCCGGCCGAAGACACGCCTCTCTCCACCTACAGTTTGGTTCAAATACTCGCAGAAGCCGGCGTTCCCCGCGGCGTCGTGAATGTCGTGAATGGAACCGGGCCGGAGGTGGGTGCGCCGCTCGTTGACCATCCGGGTGTAGCTGCGGTGAGTTTTACAGGTTCGAGCGAAGTGGGCCGGCTGGTGAGCCAAGCCTGCGCACCCAAGCTGCGCCCGTGCCATCTGGAAATGGGTGGCAAGAATATTTTGATCGTGCTCGAAGATGCGAATCTGGACCTGGCAATCGATGGCGCGGTCTGGGGCGGCTTCGGTACCACAGGTCAGCGATGCACGGCCGCAAGCCGTGTAGCCATTCACAAGAAGGTCTACAAGGAGTTTCTGAACCGTTTCGTCGATCGTGTAAAAGCGCTCCGCGTGGGCGACGGTCTGGATCCCGCGACGGATATGGGGCCCTGCATCAACGAAGAGCAGCTCCAAAAAGTTATGGAGTACGTTGCCATCGGCAAGACCGAAGGCGCCAAACTAATGACGGGCGGTCATCGATTGACCGACGGGCCCTACGCCAATGGCTGGTTCCACGAACCTACTGTCTTTGCCGATGTTGATCCCCGCATGCGCATCGCGCAGGAAGAGATTTTCGGTCCGGTTGTGGCGGTGATACCCATCGAGGGTTTCGATCAGGCCATTGAAGTCGCCAATGGCGTGCGTTACGGCCTTTCGGCCTCAATCTACACCCATGATGTAAACCGTTCATTCCAGGCGATGCGGGACTTGCACACCGGCATTGTCTACACAAATGCGCCTACCATCGGAGCCGAGATCCACTTGCCGTTTGGCGGCACCAAAGAGACCGGCAACGGACATCGCGAAGCGGGCAATGCGGCTCTGGACTTCTACTCCGAATGGAAGACTCTCTACATCGACTACTCCAATCGCTTGCAGCGCGCCCAAATTGACAGCTAAAATAAAGTAAGTGAGTGGGCGGCTTTGGCCGGGAAAACCTATGAAGGATTCTGTCCTTAACTCAAAGCGGAATCAGCAGATTCTTGCCGAAATCGTACGTGCGTACGTGGCTACGGGCGAGCCTGTCTCCAGTCGTGCGATTTCCAAAGGTCACTCTGAGCAATTGAGTTCTGCAAGTATCCGTAATGTCATGGCGGATCTTGAGGATGCGGGGCTCTTGTTCCAGCCACACACGTCGGCTGGGCGCGTGCCGACGGCTGAGGCATATCGTTTCTTCGCCCAGCAGATTGTTTCGCAAGGCAATCTCAGTGAAGAAGATAAGAGCTGGATACGAAAAGAGTTAGAGGGCGCCACCACTGCCGAAGAGCTCACCGAGCGCGCCGGTCACATGCTGGCCGCCGTTTCTCGTGGCTTGGGAATTATCGTCATGCCGCCGCTGGCGAATACGTTGCTGGAACATGTCCGTTTCCTTCTTCTCCCGGACGGGCGGGTAGTTGTCGTCTTGATTTCGGTGGGCGGCGGCACACGGGACAAGGTGTTGCGCCCTGAGCACGAGTTTACGCAGCCGGAGCTCGATCGTACAGCCGACTATCTGAACCGCCACTATAGTGGCTGGACTCTCCAGGCCATACGAGCCGACCTGCTGGCGAAGCTGGCTTCTGAGAAGGAGCGATACGGCAAACTCCTGCCCGTGGCGCTTGAACTTTGCGATCCGGCCCTGCTCGACTCAGACCGAAGTCGTGAAGTTTATGTCGAGGGCGCTGCGCAATTTGCCTCGGCTCCTGAGCTGACTGGAGCCGAATCCTTGCGCGAGTTGCTTTCTGCCATTGAGGAAAAGAGCAAGCTTGTAGCGTTACTCAATGGCTGTATCGAAGCGCCTGAGCCTGTGCACGTACAAATTGGCGTCAAGGAGATAAATGGGGCAGGAGAGCATTTGTCTCTGATCACCGCCCCTTACCTGGTCCGAGATCAGGGGCAGGGCTCACTTGGCGTGTTAGGACCCATGCGCATGCAATACGAACGTGCAATCACGGCCGTGGCCTATATGGCGCGAGCCTTCAGTGAGGCAATCAGCCGGGGCTAAAACCCTTGCGTGCTGTTTTCTACATCAAATTTGTAGGCAATCTTCAGAAAGCAATTGCCGCACAGGACTCCAGAACAAGTACACTGAACTTTAGGAATACGGATTCAGAAGAAGCAAATGGACGAGCGCGAACATAAGAACGAAGAACGCGATAAAAACGTGATCGAATTCGATTCCCGCTCGCGGAACCCGCAAGAACCCGCGGACCCGAGCACCCCTAATCCGTCAGAAGGAACTGAAGTCGCCGCGCTCGCCGAGCGAGCCGCTCGTTTGCAGGCAGAAAAAGACGAGCTGATGCAGACGCTGGTGCGCCGCCAGGCTGACTTTGAGAATTATCGCAAGCGCATAGAGCGCGAGCGCCAGGAAGACCGCCGCCACGGCATCGGCCGCTTAATCGAAGATCTTCTGCCCGTTCTGGACGCATTCGAGCGTGCGATCAAGGCGCACGACGATCCGGCATATGAAGAATACCTGAAAGGGCTGGAGCTGATTTATCGGCAGCTATGGGACACGCTGTCACGCCACGGTCTTGAGCGCATCGCCGCCGCCGGCAAGCCATTCGATCCGCACTACCACCAGGCGATCGAGCGAGTCGAATCCGACGAGTATCCCGAGGGAACCGTCGTGGACGTCTTGCAGGATGGCTTTTCGTATCACGGCCGTGTGGTGCGGCCCAGCATCGTGCGTGTCTCTTTTAGCGCTGGACATTCCGACAGCGGCAAATCGTCCGCTGCCCAGCGCCACGCGAAATGATTTTCTTCTAAGATCCATATCACTTTTCCGGAGAATGAAATAAAGGCATGAGTCGCCAGACCAAGCGTGACTATTACGAAGTGCTCACCGTGACCCGCACGGCTACGCAGGAAGAGATCAAGTCTGCGTATCGCAAGGCCGCGCTCAAGTGGCATCCCGACCGCAATCCGGAACAGAAGGACACTGCTGAGGCAAAGTTCCGCGAAGCTACGGAAGCTTATAGCGTCCTTTCCGACGCACAAAAGCGCGCTGCTTACGACCGCTACGGCCATGCCGGCGTCTCCGGCGTGGCGGCCGATACCGGCTTCAATTCTTCGATTTTCGACGAATTTCAGGATATTTTCGGCGACTTTTTTGGATTCGAGGACGTCTTCGGACGCACCGGTGGACGCGGCCGCGCGCGCGTGCAGCGTGGCGCCGATCTACGCTACGACATGGAGCTGACGTTTGAAGAGGCCGCTGCCGGCGTCAGCACGAAGGTCCGACTGCCTCGACAGGAGCTATGCGAGGCATGCAAGGGCACCGGGGCGAAAGCCGGAACCGGTGTGGTGACCTGCGAAACCTGCAAAGGCCGGGGCCAACTGCACTATCAGCAGGGGTTCTTTTCAATCTCGCGCACCTGCCCGCAGTGCCAGGGCGCCGGTCAGATGATCCGCGATAAGTGCCCGGAATGCCGAGGCCGGGGACGCGTGGAGCGGACGCGCACAATCGAAGTACGTATTCCACCAGGCGTCGATTCTCAAACGCGCATTCGCGTGCCCAATGAAGGCGAGCCCGGCGCGAATGGCGCCCCTCCCGGCGACCTCTATATCGTTCTGGACGTAAAGGAGCATCCGTTCTTTGAGCGTCGTGGCGCTGATCTTTACTGCACCATACCCGTCAGCATTGCGCAGGCCGCGCTTGGCATGGAGATCACTGTCCCCGGTCTCAACGGTGAAGAGAAAGTTTCCATTCCCGAAGGAACCCAGACAGGTTCCATCATTCGCCTGAAGGGCAAAGGATTGCCCGATCCGCATGGAGGGGGCAAGGGCGACCTTTACGTGAACGTGCGCGTGATCACGCCAACCAAGCTTACCCGCGACCAGCGAGCCATCTTGCAGCAGCTCGACCAAATGCTGAAGGTTGAAAATCGTCCGGCCGATCGCAACTCATCTTTCTTTGAGAAAGTAAAAGACATATTTGGCTAGCAGTTTGGCCCGCGGAGAGGTGACCGTTGCGCCGGCGTTTTTTCGTCGAAGCGTTCGCCGGCGGCACAGCCTGCCTCACAGGCGATGCCGCGCATCATCTTGGCCGCGTGCTGCGCGCCGAGCCCGGCCAACTGTATGAATTGAGCGATGCGAATTCCGTGTTTCTCGCGCGAGTCGAGCGCGTTTCCGGCAACCGCATCGATTTCGCCCTGCTCGAAAAGCTTCCCGCTGCCGGTGCCTCTCTGGATGTCTCCATCCTGCTCGCCATCGTCAAATTTGATCGCTATGAATGGGCCTTGGAGAAAGCCACAGAGCTCGGCGTAAACACAATTGTCCCGCTGGCTGCCGAACGCAGCGAAAAAGCGCTAGTGTCTGCCGCCGTCAAACGCGCCGCTCGCTGGCGGAAGATCTTGTTGGAATCGGCGCAACAGGCCCGCTGCTTGCGCCCGCCATTTCTCTGTGAAGTGACCCCGCCCGCTGCGGCTTTCGCGGAAAATACGGCCTCACTAAAGGCCCTATTTTCCGAACGCAGTGGGGCGGTCCCCGTGCAAGCCATTTTCAATGAGGCTGCGTCTAAAGAAATTGAGAACGTGCCCCAGCGGATCGCGTTAGCGGTGGGTCCCGAGGGTGGTTGGACGGATCAAGAATTCGATGCCGCTTCCGCCGCGGGTTTCCGGGAAGTGTCCCTGGGAAGCAATATTCTTCGCACCGAGACCGCGGTGATCGCAGGGCTGGCTGCCGCGCATCTTTACTTTGATAACAGTGCGCAAGCTCCTAAAGAATAAAGCCATTGGGATTACGAAGAGGACCGGGACGTGGAAGTTGGTGCCCCCTGGCTTTTCTAATAGAACGCAGCAATGCATCGTAGCATCTGACATAGTGGCGGTGCTGAATTGCTGAACTGTGTGGCACCGAAAGTCACTGGGCGCTGGCGTCCGGGCTAATTGGCATGGTATAAATGAGCGATCCACACTTATCCATGGAGCAGATGGCCCACTCCAGTACGCTGTCTTCGCGCGAAAGCCACTCACAGAATGAGTTTTCGCGCGGTGAGGAGCGGGAATCTTCGTCCGGCTTTCACCGTGAACTGCGGGTCTGGGCGCGTGACTTGGTGGTCGCGCTCGGCCTGGCCATGATCATCATCGTGTTCTTTTATCAGCCGGTAAAAGTCGAAGGCACGAGCATGGCTCCACTGCTCTCGGATCAAGAACGGATCTTCATCAATAAATTCGTGTATCATTTCGAGCCCATTGGACGTGGAGACGTGGTCGTCTTCTGGTATCCCTTGGACCGCACGAAGTCATTTATCAAACGAGTGGTGGGGTTGCCGGGCGATGAGGTGGAGATTCGCAGGGGACGCGTTTACATTAACGGAAAAACTCTCGAAGAGCCCTACGTCCCGTCACAATATATTGACACCGCGGCCTATGGTCCTGTACAGATACCACGCGACGAATATTTTGTTATGGGCGATCATCGCATCAGCTCGAATGATTCGCGAATCTTTGGTCCGGTGCCGTCCGCATTTATTTACGGCAAAGCCGTCTTTGCCTACTGGCCTTGGACTCAGTTCGGTTCGATATCATCGGTAAACGCGTCCGAAAGTAGCCGTTAACGTAGATCTGGCTCTTTCTATGAACGTTTTTGGAGGAACCGCTGGCGGAAATACCGGTACGCCCTGCCGTTCTCGCGCTCGAGGACGGACGAGTTTTTAACGGGCGCGCCGCTGGCGCTTGCACGCGGCGCGGCGGAGAAGTTGTTTTTAATACCAGTCTCACCGGCTATCAGGAAGTTTTCAGCGATCCCAGCTATTCGGGCCAGATTGTCTGCCTCACCTATCCGCACATCGGCAACGTAGGTACGAATCTCGACGATCAGGAATCCCAGCGGCCCTTCATCGAAGCTCTGATTGTGCGCGAATTTTCTCGGCTGGCCTCCAACTGGCGCTCCACGGAAACCGCGCAGCATTACTTGGACCGGCACCACATTCCGGTAATCTGGGACCTCGACACACGGGCATTGGTTCGGCACATCCGCCACGTTGGCGCTCTTCGCGGCATCGTCTCTACCGACGGAACGCCGGCCGAGCGGCTCATCGAAGAAGCGCGCGCCGTTCCGTCCATGAGTGGTCTCGAACTGGCGAGTCGCGTGAGCTGCGCGAAGCCGTACAGTTGGGATCAGGGCTCGATTGTAGGGCTGTCAACCGCCGAGACGAACAAAGCGGCTGCCGAAAAGGAATCCCAGCGCTTTCGCGTAGTGGCCTACGACTTCGGCATTAAGCAGAACATCCTTCGTATTCTCGTGGATTCGCACTGCGACGTGCACGTTGTTCCGGCGCGAACTCCGGCCGAAGACGTTCTCGCGATGAAGCCGGATGGCGTATTTCTTTCCAATGGTCCCGGCGATCCAGAACCCATTACCTACGGCGTCGAAAATATCCGCAAGCTGCTCGGCCGCGTACCCGTATTCGGCATTTGCCTGGGACACCAGCTTTGCGGTCTCGCTTTAGGTGGACGCACCTACAAGTTGAAATTCGGCCATCATGGCTCGAATCACCCGGTAAAAAACATGCGCACGGGGCACATCGAGATCACTGCTCAGAATCACGGCTTTGCTGTCGATCCCGATTCACTGCCGGCCAGTGACGTCGAAATCACGCACGTCAACCTGAATGACTACACCAATGAAGGCATGCGCCATCGCTCTCTTCCGCTTTTCAGTGTGCAGTATCATCCCGAAGCCTCGCCCGGCCCACACGACTCGCATTACTTATTTGCTCGTTTCACGGAAATGATGAGTGAATTTGGTTCCCCAAAACGCGCCCACGGCGCTCGGTGATTAACGAGTGTCCTCAACGAGCTAAATGCCGAAACGCACCGACATCAAGAAGATTCTGATCATCGGCTCCGGACCGATCGTCATAGGCCAGGCTTGCGAGTTCGACTATTCGGGCACGCAGGCTTGCAAAGCATTGCGCGCCGATGGCTACCAGGTCGTTTTGGTGAACTCCAATCCCGGCTACCATCATGACTGACCCGGAAGTCGCCGACCGCACCTATATCGAGCCACTGACGCGCGAGTTGCTGGAGCAAGTCATCGCGCGCGAGAGGCCGGACGCGCTCCTGCCCACCGTCGGGGGACAGACTGCCCTGAATCTTGCTGTGGAACTAGCTGAGGCCGGAGTTCTCGAGCGCCACGGAGTCGAACTGATTGGCGCTTCGTTGCGGGCCATTAAGGTTGCCGAAGATCGCCTGTGGTTCAAAGATGCCTGCCGCAAGATTGGGCTGGATATGCCTGCGTCGGCGGTCGTCAACAACGTTCAGGATGCGTTGCAGCTCGCCGATCAGCTTGGCTATCCGGTGGTCATTCGGCCCTCCTTTACTCTGGGCGGCACGGGCGGATCGATCGCTTATAACCGCGAGGAATTTGCTGAAGGGATTGCGCTGGCGCTCGATGCCAGTCCCGTTCACGAAGCCCTCGTCGAAGAGTCCCTGCTGGGTTGGAAAGAGTTCGAACTCGAAGTGATGCGGGACGTCCGTGACAACTTCGTCGTGGTGTGCTCGATCGAGAATTTTGACCCCATGGGCATCCACACCGGCGATTCCATCACCGTGGCTCCCGCGCAAACCCTCACGGACAAGGAATACCAGCGCATGCGCGACGCCGCTGCCGCCATCATTCGCGAAGTTGGGGTGGAGACGGGCGGATCGAATATTCAGTTTGCAGTGGAGCCCTCCACCGGTCGCATGGTGGTAATCGAGATGAATCCGCGCGTCTCTCGCAGCTCCGCGCTGGCTTCGAAAGCAACGGGCTTCCCAATTGCCAAAATTGCCGCGCGTCTCGCCGTGGGCATGACGCTCGATGAAATACCCAACGACATCACAAAGAAAACGCCTTCCTGTTTCGAGCCCACCATTGACTATGTCGTGGTGAAAATCCCCAAGTGGCAATTCGAAAAATTCCCGGGCGCCGATACGGTCCTCGGCACCCAGATGAAGTCGGTGGGTGAAGTTATGGCCATCGGTCGCACGTTCCAGGAGGCGCTCTGCAAGGGTATTCGCGCGCTCGAACCGAGCACCGCATGGCGTCCGCCGGCCGAGGTGACCACAGCGTTGCTGCGCGAGCGGCTGCACGTTCCCGGGCCGGACCGGATTCACTGGCTGTTTGAGGCGCTTGAGCGAGGCATGTCGCGTGAGGAAATTTGTTCGCTCACCAAGATCGATCCATGGTTTATACAGCATCTCGAAGAGATGCTTGAGATCGACTCGCGCGTGAAGGCTAGCTCACTTCACAAGATTTCCGCCGAATTGATGCTCGAATCGAAGCGCTCGGGCGCAAGCGACGAGGAAATTGCGAAGCTATGGAACGTAAAGTCGGCGTCCGTGCGGAAACGGCGGCACGAATTGGGCGTTCGGCCCGTTTTCAAGCGAGTAGATACCTGCGCGGCGGAGTTTGAATCCTTCACGCCGTACCTCTATTCCACGTACGAGCAAGAGGATGAGGCTGATGCCGTAGACCGGCCCAAGATCGCCATTCTTGGCAGTGGACCAAATCGGATAGGGCAGGGAATTGAGTTCGATTACTGCTGCTGCCACGCCTCCTTTGCTTTGCGCGAAGACGGCTACGAAACCATAATGGTCAATTGCAATCCGGAGACGGTCTCCACCGATTACGACACTTCTGACCGCCTCTATTTCGAGCCGCTCACGCTCGAAGACGTCCTCGCCGTGATGGATCGAGAGCGCCCACAGGGTGTGATCGTGCAATTTGGCGGTCAGACGCCGCTGAATCTCGCGCTCGACCTCAAAGCGAACGGAGTTCCCATTATTGGCACGCCGCCCGAATCGATCGATCTCGCCGAAGACCGGCGCCGTTTCGGACGCCTGCTCGACGAGATGCACATTCCCCAGCCGCGCAACGGCACCGCGCTCAATCCGGAAGACGCCGCTCGCGTTGCGCAAGAAATCGGATTGCCGGTCCTCGTGCGGCCCAGTTACGTACTTGGCGGTCGCGCCATGGTCATCGCCTATGATTTGCAAACCGTGCGAGAGTATGTCGCGCAGGCTGCTTTGATGGGCCCGGCGCGGCCTGTGCTGATCGATCAATTTCTCGAGGAAGCCACCGAAGTGGACGTGGACGCTTTGGCCGATGGCGAGGACGTGGTCATCGGCGGCATCATGGAACACATCGAGGAAGCCGGCGTACACTCGGGCGATTCTTCCTGTGTTTTGCCGCCCGTCTCTCTCACGCCTTCCGCGCTGGCACGAATTCGGGATTACACCAATCGCCTCGCGCGCTCGCTTGGCGTCATTGGATCTAATGAACGTGCAATACGCCATTCAGCGCGACACTGTATTTGTGCTGGAGGTTAATCCGCGCGCATCGCGCACGGTTCCCTATGTCAGTAAGGCTACGGGCGTACCGCTCGCGAAAGTGGCCGCTCGCTTGATGACTGGACGAAAACTTTCGACCATGAATTTGCCCCTGATTGAGTCGGATGGCGTGAAGGAGCTTTGCGTTCGCGACTATTATGCCGTCAAGTCGCCCGTATTTCCCTTCAACAAATTCCGCGGGGTAGATACGATCCTTGGCCCCGAAATGCGTTCCACCGGCGAAGTCATGGGCGTGGCGCCCAGTTTCGGCGAAGCCTTCGCCAAAGCGCAGCTTGCCGCCGGACAGAAGTTGCCCCGCAAGGGCACGATCTTTGTCAGCGTGAATGACCACGATAAGCGCCATGTTCTCTCCCTGGCGCGCGATCTCTCACAGCTGGGATTCACTTTGCTCGCCACTCGCGGCACTGCCGCTGCCCTATCCGCGGCGGGTATATCTGCCGAAGCCGTCTACAAGGCTAACGAAGGCCGTCCGAACATCATCGATCTGATCAAAACCGGTCGCGTCGATTTGATCATTAATACGCCCCTCGGCCGCGAATCCTTTTACGATGAAAAATCCATCCGGCGCGCCGCCGTGCGTTATAAGGTCCCTTGCATCACCACGCTTGCCGCAGCGCAAGCCGCGGCCCGCGGCATTCGTGCGCTGATCGATCATTCCTTTAGCGTCAACGCGCTTCAGGATCTGCACGCGCCCAGCGCCAGCGCGGCCCAG
Source organism: uncultured Acidobacteriota bacterium (assembly GCA_963804535.1). Taxonomy (GTDB): domain Bacteria; phylum Acidobacteriota; class Terriglobia; order Acidiferrales; family UBA7541; genus Palsa-189. The sequence continues at coordinate 11,265 of CAWDQT010000015.1, read as the reverse complement.
ACCCATCGCACCTCCGCCAGTTGATTGTTTCTGTGGTGGCCGGGTCTCGTCTCGCAGCACTTTTACAAGCTGTCATCCCGAGGCCCGCAACCGGGGTCCCCAACGCGCGCCGGTTTTGCGCGTGATGGGGTGGGCGGGCCGAGGGATCTGCTTTTCACGGCTTATTAACTTTGGCCCATTCGCTGCAGTGCGCTAAAATTTGGCCATGCGATTCGAAGGAATCTTCGCGGCGTTGACCACGCCCTTCGCTCCGGACGGTGCTCTCGCGCTGGAGAGCTTTCGCGAAAACCTGGCGCGCTATGACCGCACGCATCTCAGTGGTTACGTCGTCGTCGGTTCGACCGGCGAATCCGTCCTGCTCACCTTCGATGAAATCGATCGCATTTGGACGCGCGGCTCGCGAATTCGCGGCTCCCGGGAAGCTCCTGATCGCTGGCGTTGGCGTTGATAGCACAGCCGAAACGATCGCCCGCGCTCAAAGGGCGGCTGAGTTGGGCTACGACGCCGTGCTCGTTAAAACTCCCCATTACTTCAAGCCGCTTCTCACTCCCGCGGCTTTGGAGCGGCATTACTTGGCTGTTGCCGATGCCTCGCCCGTGCCGGTGCTGATCTACTCGATTCCGCAATATACGGGCATCTCCATTACGGCGGAGTGGGTGGCGCGCTTGGCCGAGCATCCCAATATCGTTGGCATCAAAGAAAGCTCCGGGAACGTGCAACTCGCATCCGAAATCATTCACCTGTGTCCGCCCGAATTCAGCACGCTCGTCGGCTCGTCAGCCACGCTCTTTCCTTCTTTACTCATGGGAGCGGCGGGCGGCATTTTGGCGCTGGCCTGCTTTCTTCCCGAACCGGCCATTGAGATTTTCGAAGCGGTGCGCGCCGGCGATACCGCGCGAGCCAGCCGTCTTCAGTTCTCGCTGCTCGCGCCTTCCCGCAAAATTGCCGGCGAACTGGGCCCGACTGGCGTGAAATATGCCATGGACTGCGTTGGTTATTACGGAGGGGGTCCCCGTCTTCCTCTGTTGCCGCTCACGGAAGCGCAGAAGAAAACGGTTGAATCCGTTCTGGCCGAATCGATTGCCCGTCAGAAATTGGATCATCTGGGGGTAGCGTCTTAAGTCTAATCTGCAGGCGAAATTAAGCGACCAACCCCCTTCTGGAACATCCTATAGCGGGTGCATCACTAAATTGCCGGGAGTCTGTTCCGGCATGTATCATGGCGGGCCGACCATATGGAGTGTCACTGTATACGCGCAATTGAACTGCCCCACACGACCCGCCTATATTCTTCCTACCTTCAGGATTTTTCCTCGCGTTGCGCGCTTTTATGCGCATCCGCCGACTTTTGAGTCCATTTTGCGTGTCGCCTCCGGCGTAAGCCCCGACCTCGAATCTCGCCGAAAGATTGCCGAAATTCTCCGTAACCAGAACCGCGACTTTGGCAGCGACGCTTCCGTCGAAGCTGCTCTCGATCGCTTCGCCTCGGGCGCCGCGGCCGTCGTCACGGGACAGCAGGTCGGCCTTTTTTCGGGGCCTAGCTTCACCATTTATAAGGCTCTTACGGCGCTGCGCCTCGCCGAGGAACTGAATTCCGCGGGCACTTCGGCTGTCGCAATCTTTTGGCTCGCCAGCGAAGATCACGACCTCGCCGAGATTAATCATTGTTTCTGGCCATCGCGCGAGGGCGCCGAAAAAATCGAGTTACCCCCCTCCGATCAGGAAGGCCGCAGGGCAGGTGAGGTGCTGCTGGGCGATGCTGTTCTCGCTGCCGTGCAGAACGCCACGGCAAAGCTCGAAGGCCCCGCCGCAGATCAGATCCGTACCGCCCTTGCCGAATCCTATTCACCCTCTGAAACGTATGGTTCCGCTTTCGGTAAATTGCTCGCGAAGCTTTTCGCCGGTAAAGGGCTGATCCTTCTCGATCCTCTCTCGCCGGAACTCCACCGCCTCGCTGAGCCGATCTATCGCTCCGCGCTTGAACAGCATGCGCAACTGAGCCAGGAGTTGATCTCGCGCGCCAAAGACTTGGAGCGAGCCGGGTACCACGTCCAGGTGAAAGTAGTCGAAGAGAGCACTCCGCTTTTCGTTAACCTCGATGGCAAACGTCTTCCGATCCGCGCGCAAAATGGCGGTTTCAGCGTCGGCCGGCGGTCGTTCTCTCTTTCGGAATTGACCGATCTGCTGACCCAGTCGCCGTCTGATTTCAGTGCCAACGTTTTACTGCGGCCGGTAATTCAGGATGTGCTGCTTTCAACGGTATCTTACGTTGCGGGCCCATCGGAAATTGCCTACCTCGCTCAGGCCTCCGTTGTTTATGAGCGTCTCCATGTTCGTATGCCGGTAATCCTCCCGCGCGCCAGCTTAACGTTGATCGATCCGCATTCGGTCCGTCTGCTGCGCAAATACGGGCTGGAGTTTTCCGACGTTCTGGAAGGAAAAGCCAATCTGCGGGCCAAAATGGAAGGCACGCTCTTACCCAAGACTCTTACGCGCCGGTTTGAAACAGGTGAGAAATCGCTGCAAAAGATGCTCACGGAATTACGCGAGCAAGTGACCAAGCTCGACCCGACGCTCGGCGGCGCGATGGATACTGCCGAATCGAAAATGCTCTTTCAATTCTCCAAGCTGAAGGAAAAAGCTGGTCACGCCATCGCCCTTCGCTCGTCGATACTCGACGCCCATGAACGGGAATTGATCGCCCGCCTTTATCCCGATGGAGAACTGCAGGAGCGCCGCCATTGCTTCCTGCCCATGCTTGCCGCCCAAGGCATGGAACTGCTCGACGAACTCAAGCACCGCATCAAACTGGGCGGCGCCCAGCACCAGGTCCTCTATCTGTAAGGCAGCACCGATTCGAAACGTCTAGCGCTCGTTACGCTCACTTGAGGGCGGCACAATCCCTTTCAGACGCATATAGACGGCCGTATATCCGTAGACTTCCTGGGAGTGTTCAAGGACCAGGCCCTCGAGCAGATGCGAATTCGGACCGTTGTCCCCCGCGCCCCGCGTTGACCATTTTCTGCAGGTCCGCATCGGTGAGAGAGTTGAAGACGGAGTCGCACTCCTCGTTCGCTTGCTTCATCGCCGCAGTGACCTCAGCCTTGGTAGGCGTAGCACTGAAGCTCAGGTTTTTCTGTTCGCCCTTCACCTGCGAACAGGCACGCATGCTGAACGTAATTACGTGGGCCATGCGCTGTCCGAAGTCTTGAAGCTCGGGTGTCGGTTTGAATCGATAACCGTCATCGGGCATTTTGTCAGCCATCTTTGTCAGCAGGTCCCGGATGTTCGCCCAGGATCCCTTCAACTGTGTGCTGATTGGATTTCCCTCTTGCGCATGCCCAACGCAAGTCCCCAGAAACAACACCGCCGCAATCACAACCAGAATCCGCTTCATGGGCCCTTCCTCGAGGTAGATTTGGATCGGCTTGTATCCTACCAGATGTCGGCCCCGGCGCTCTTTCCGCTTCTTGCCAAACGCGCGTGATTCACGGGCCATTTACATGATTCTCAGTGGCGGGTTTATCGCACAGAATGCATTTGCATTATGTGTGGCCGTTTTTCTAAACTCCACCTAGCCGAACGACGGGATTTACGAATCAAGCCAAATTTGGTTGCCATTCCAGCCTTGGGAAGGATGCCCCGTATGACGAGACGTTTAGTGGCTTCGGCAGTGGCACTCGCGGCGGTATCGTTTCTGCCGGTTCGAACGCGCTGCCCAGGATGTTCCCCGCCAACCTGGAGCGGTCTACGATTCTGACAAGAAAGGCGAGAAGCCCGCTCCTGCCCCGAAACGCGATCTCACTGGCGTTTGGGAGCCCGCCGCAGGACCAAGCGGTGGCGTCCAGGCCACAGGTGCGGGGCAATATCCCTCCGATGGAAAACCTGAGCATGAGCTGCCCTTCACGCCTTTGGGCCGCGAGACATTCATGGCCCATAAGCCGACCTTTGGAGTGACTCAGGTTCCTTCCGCATTAACGAACGATCCGATGCCTGGCTGTAATCCTCAGGGGTTTCCTCGCATTGTTCTTCACAATTTCAGAACCAGTCGGATCATACAGACCCCGGAAAACGTGGTGGTGCTTTACGAATTTAATAAGAAATGGCGCGTGATCTGGACCGACGGCCGGCAACTTCCGAAGGACGCTACAGACCCGACCTGGGGAGCTCCCGATCCTGCCGAATCGCGATGGTGGGGATATTCCGTCGGCAAATGGATGGACGACTACACGTTTGTAGCCGAATCGAACGGATTTGACGATCGCACCTGGCTGGATAATGCCGGCCGGCCACACAGCGATGCTCTCCACGTAATCGAACAGTATCACCGCTTAGATCGAGATCACTTGGAGATGACTATTACAATTGATGATCCGAAGATGTACACAAAGCCTTGGGTGGCGGTCAAATTGCGATTGCGCTTGCAAGCACCCAGTTTTGATATTCGTGAGATGGAATGCGCACCGATAGAGACGGAGGAATACAACAAAGAATTTGCTGATCCCGCTGCCGGGATAGATGCAAAATAGGCGCTGAGTTCCGGCCCTTGAACTACGAAGCGCCGCAGCGGCTTGATCGGGCAGGGAATTTTGTGTGGAGGCGATATGAAACATAAATTCGCGACGCGCTATGTCTGGGTATTTGCTCTTCTGTTGGTTGCTGTTCCTGTCTTGGCGCACCACGGGAATGCGGCCTTCGATCCCTCAAAAAGGGTGACCATGAAGGGGACCGTCACGGAATGGTTCTGGGCCAATCCCCACTGCTTCCTGCAATTCGATGTCAAAGACGAAAGCGGAAATCTGGTGCATTGGGTTGCCGAGACCAGCAATCCTCCCGACATGATCAACCATGGTTGGAGCAAAAGTTCGTTGAAGGTTGGCGATCAGGTTACGGTGACGGTCATTCCTGTGAAGAACGGGAAACCCATTGGCCGTATCGCTGCGGTCGTCCTTCCCAACGGCCAAACGCTCGACGGCGGCTTCGGCCCCCTGCCAAATCAAAACGGCAGCAACGCGGGAGCGGCGGGGTCGGGCGGCGGATCGAAATAGGCGAATCGGCCACCGTGGCTGTGATCCGAGAACCTTGCGAATGGAGGAATGCGCATGAGAAATAGAGTGCTGGCGTTCCTTGCCGCGACGGCTGGCGTGCTGATCCCTTTTGTGCCTCTATCCGCACACCATGGCTCCGCGGCCTTTGAAAGCGGGAAATCGATCGTGATGAAGGGCACCGTCACGCGATGGTTTTGGGCCAATCCTCACTGCTTCTTGAGTTATGACGTCAAGGATGAAAGCGGCAATGTCACGCATTGGGTTGCGGAGACGAGCAATCCGCCCGACATGATTAACCGCGGTTGGAGCAAGGAAACATTCAAGCCGGGCGACGAAGTGACCGTTACTGTGGAGCCGGTTAAAAGCGGCAAACCAGCAGGACGTCTGCTGCAAGTCGTGCTCCCCAATGGCAAGACGCTGCATTACGCATCGCCATTTCAGGGCCCGGGCAACTGAAATCCGATCAAACGAGGAGGCGCCATGCGCGAAATAGCGGTTTATCTGCGCGGCTTCACACTTTTTGTGGCAGGAATCGTCGTAGGGACTGTGCTGATTTCGCCCAGCGCGGCGCAGGATGCAGGAAAGGGAGGTCTCCGGCTCAATCACGTGGGAATCGCCGTTAAGGATTTTCAGGAGTCGCTGAACTTCTATACAAAGGTAATGGGTTTTAGAGTTGCTTATGCCTTGCCCAGTCCGGATGGCAAACCGACCACAACCTTTCTTCAGATCAACCGTGACACTTTCCTTGAGATGGCTCCGGCCAGTGCAAACCTGCCGGTCGGCATCACGCACGTCGGCATCTTAAGCGACGATGCAAACGGCACGGTGACGCAGCTTCGTCAGGCCGGCGCTACGATGCCGGATGTTCGTTCCGGTGGCGGCACGGGTTCGCGCCTGTCAAACGTTATGGATCCGAACGGAATCCGACTAGAGATCGTGGAGCAGCCTTCGGGTTCGCTGATGAGAAAAGCTATGGAGTCCTGGAAGTAAGTTTAATTGCCGGCGCGTAGGTCGGGCCGCTGTTCAAGCCCGAATCAAGCTTCGATCATCTGGTTTCTGACGGCGTATCGCACGAGCTCACTGACGGAGTGCATTTCCAATTTGCGCATGATATTGGCTCGATGCGTCTCGGCTGTTTTCACGCTGATGTTCAGAGCGACGGCGACTTCTTTGCTGCTCTTGCCTTCGGCCAAAAGCTGAACGATCTCCCGTTCGCGCGAACTCAGGCGATGGCGCAGTAGGGTGCCGGATTTCCCGGAGTCTTGATTGCAGAATCCATCGATTAGAGTTTGGGCGGCGCTCGAAGTAAAGAATGACCGGTGAGTCGCCAACGCTTCGATGGCATGCAGAAGGTCCCGGGTAGCATCTGACTTCAATAGGTAAGCGCGCGCGCCGGCGTCCACCACCTCTCGAACAAGTTGATCCGAATAGTGAAGCGAGAAAATCAGGATTCCAGCCTTCGGAAGCATCTTTCGGATTTTTCGCGTGGCTTCTAAACCATTGAGCCCGGGCATGCTGATGTCCATCACAACAATGTCAGGTCGATGCTCTGCAGCCATGGCAATGGCTTCGCGGCCCGTAGCCGCCTCGGCACAAACCACCCAACCCTGCCTGGAAGATAGGACCTTTTTCAATCCCCTTCGAACGATCTCATGATCGTCCGCGATCAATATCCGAAGGTCATTCAGCCCTGGCATTCGACTCCTTTTTACCCCGGCTCAAAGACAATTGCCGCCCCAGTTCCCCGCTCAGCATATAGCATATAACAGAGGTGTTTGTCTGTTCAGGAACGACCAAATCTAAGGAGGAGGGCCCCGGCGCTAGTTCGGAGCCCCTTGCTGCGCATCACATGAACGATCTCTTTTCCATCGGAACGATGACGGCCCAGACAACACCTGACCATCGCCGCCGCACGCAATTATTGGTCCTGATTGCTATCGCCACTCAAGTCGGGGGAAACGTGTTCCTGAGTTACGGGCTGCGCCGCGCCGGCGCGATTATTTCAGTCTCTCCTCTGGATTACATTCGAGCCCTCAACCTGTGGACTCTAGCTGGAATTAGCATGCTCGCCGTTTGGATAATCACAGATTTGGCATTGCTCAGTCGCGCGGACCTCAGTTTTGTTTTGCCGGTGATCGCAAGCTCCTACGTACTGATTGCCATTCTCGGGCATTTCGTATTGGGCGAGCGCGTGTCCGGCATGCGCTGGCTCGGAATTCTGGTGATCTCCTTCGGCGTGCTCCTTGCCGAGACGACGCCTGACCGCACTACGCGTCGGCAGAAGGAATCATTATGATTGCCATGCAATGGAGGCTCGCTGCGTTAACTTCAGTATGTAATACCGTCGGCGACGTTCTCAACACCGCGGGCATGAAGCGCGAACCCGAGGTGGAAAAACTAAATCTGAAAGCCTTGACCGCTATGCTCTCGAGGATTGTGCGCAATCCTTTGGTGATAGGCGGAGTGTTGAGTCTGACGGCGGGTTTTTTTGCCATGGTGTCGCTGCTTTCGATTGCCAATGTCAGCTTTTCCGTGCCGGCCACGGCAATTAGCTTCGTCCTGGAAACTCTGCTGGCTAAATACATTTTGAAAGAGGATGTCGGGTTTCGGCGCTGGGTGGCGGCGAGCTTGGTGGCCTGCGGCGTTGTCTTACTTCAGTGGTAACAACCGCGACATTTGCGTCTCCGAGCCGCTGCCGTGCAAACCGATAGCTAACCGAAGCCAACAAGACATTCGGCAAAACTTTAGCGATATCGGTTTTCTCGGAGCTCCTCCGGAGGAGACTGAGTGACGTTCAGAATCGAACAACTACCCCCGTGGATCCTCTGAAGTTACTTTGCGTGCTCGTGAGAAAGCTGATCGGGCTCTGCCCCGAGAAGAATCGCGTCTGTATCAAATCTCCTTGGAACCGCCAATGCACGATTGAAACGATCCGGAAATCGAGCCCCCCGCCTATACCATCGGCAAAGGACGTATCGCTATTCGCCAGCCCGTTGACGAACGTGATGTTTGTTGTCTGATTTATATGAGCGACTCCCAACAAAACGTGGGCGAAAGGAGTGAATCTCCATAGCGATACCGACACTTGGGGTCCCACAAGAAAAGTGTATAAGTTCGAATTTACGTTAACTCCGACTGGCACGCACACCACGATGGCCTCGCATCCGAGCGTCGCGCCGTAAGAACCATAATGACCACTGACATCGCCAACCACTCCAAGAAACCGTAGAAATTTAAATTCCAATGAGCCGTTCCATCCGTTCAGTGATAGCCCAGGCAGGGAAATCGGAATCGAGCTCACTGGAGCGAAGGTTACATCCGCTTGCGAGGAGTAACCGGCAAACACGGCAAACCGCTTACCTGTTTGAGCGCTTGCGGCTGTTGCGAACGCAAGTAAGCTCACGACGCATGCGCACTTTCTTGCTGTGGTTATTTTCATCTAACCTTCCGTTGTGATCAGGGGCGCCACTTCTTGTTGATGAGACGAACGGATGCCTTGGCCACTTCGGAGATATCTATAAGGGTGCGGCGTTCCCGGGCGCCAGCCAGACGTTCGCGAGCGTACATAATCTGCGCTTTCAGAAACATCCCTTAAACGGGCAGGAGTTAGGGTGAAACGTCCGTGAAATCCAGCAGTTCAATTTCGCCCAATCTACACGATCTACTATATGGGCTTCTTCACCCATTGGCTGTAGCTTTTCCCGGACAGTGACCGATCGAAAGGGGAACAACTTATGAAAACGATCGCAGATTTATTGAATATGGACCAGACCGTTCCCGTAGCTGGTCATGATAACCCTTGGGCGATTCGCAATCCGATTGACGAAGCCCGCGATCTCTACAAAATGGTCCGCTGCGGTTCTTGCTCGGTTGAAGAAATCCGCGAGTTAATTGCTGTTCCGAAGCCGGTCGAGGAAGCGTTACTGGCCTACGCCGAACGCTACCCAAAGGACGGTCAGCCGATCTACTGCGTCCTGCTCTTCCGCGAGAAAGTAGCAAGGGAGTTCGAGCGCCTCATCGAGAGCGATTCCTCCTCTGCCGAATACGAACAAACATCGGTACCGGAGCAACCCGGCACTGAGGTCCTCGTGAACTGAGCCCTGCCACGAACTGAAGGCAAGCCGAGCGGAGGTACACCCGGCGCCGTGAGGAAAAATAATCGCCTTAGAACCTCGTGACCGTATGCGAAGTCAACAGCGTTCTTCATCTGCTTGGCGTGCTTCTCACAGACATTTAATTCGCCGTACGGCTAGTTAGAGTGGACGTTGTCCAGTCCCAGTGTTTCCCCGCTTCGTCGACGACGGTGTTAACGTCCTCCTGCAAAAGATAACGGTCCTTTGCCAGCGCATCGGCGGCTGCTCGGACTCGACGCAGGTAATCATCGCGGCTGCTGTAGCGCTCCTCGATGGAGGCGCGGGGATCGTGATTTTTTTCCCGCTCTGCGCGTGTCGTTGCGAACGGAATGTACGATCCCGCCATGGAGACAAGCGTGTCCGGTTGTCCATGCGTTTGGCTGCGGAAGGCCCATCCAGCATAAGTACCGAGCGGCACTGACTGTTCCGGAAGGCGAATCCCACTGGTGACATTGCCGTCTTTATCGACCTGCGGCACAAGGAACGGCAGCACCGCTACGGGACCGCGCGGGCAAATCGTTGCGATAGCCTCCGGGCACGTGGTATGGCCACTGCACGCCCGGCACGTCGGGAAATTTGATTTCGCTTTGCTCGACGGCCGTGCGGTCCGAAAGCATCGGATGGCGGCTAGGCGGAGGCGCAACTCCCTCTCTCACCCATTTATCGAGAGTTGCCAGCAACGCTCGCTGAGCCCAGCGGTAATCGAGCGGATCGTTCCGCAGTTGCTGCGATTCAAGCTCGGCCGGAGGCCAAGTTCCAGAACCGTGCTTCGCGCCCGCGAGTAGGAAAATTCTCATATTCGGCGGGTCCGGCAAATCCTGGTGGCCATCCAGAGAGATGGCTCGCAAAGAAGAGACGCGGCTCCGATCGTAGTATTCCGATTCGGTGTCCACGAGAAATATCTTCGGCTCGAGACCAGCGGGGATCCGTGCGCCTAAGCCATCGCGCCTGCCGGTCACCGGATCGATGGTCGTCTCATAACGAATCGGGAACTTCGTTTGCGTGTAGGAACCGAGTTCGTCGGCTTGCGCCCAACGTTCGTTGAAGCTGCCAAATGAGGCGCCGCCGGTTTGGATAAATAATGCATCTACGGCCTTGCGGCCTTGTTCATCAATCGTGAATCCTTCATAGACCATTTGCCGCTGCCAGCGGCCCACTTGCGAAGCTCCGAAGGAATAAACATATTTGCCGCGCACAATAGCGTCCGGGTTGTATTTCACCGCCGATGCGAAATCGCGAACTGCGGCAAATCCCACGCCCGCGACCGGCGGATTTTTCGATTGATACGTGATTTGATAGACCATTCCCGGCTTAAACCCGCCCTTCATCGATACCCAATTCGAATCGGGCACGATCCGCCCATTCTCCATCTTGCCGAACTGCCAATCTTCGCGCGGGACGAGTCTCGGTGCCGAGACCAGCTCAGGCCGTTCCGTCAACCGGTAGGTCGGATCATTGAGGTTCAGTGGCGGATATATCGGTGTGAAGTACTCGCCGGACGCGTAGTTGTAGGAGTCGGCCATTTTGTCCGGAATGAACCACGGACCAGGCGCAATCCAGCCCGTGATCGGCTTGCCGTTGTCGCTGGCGACAGGCGCGTCAAGGAGGATCAGGTTTTGTTTCTTGGGAAGATCAAATTCCCAACCGACGGATACTAGCGTGTACCCTTCGCGCATCAGCAGACCATCGCCGAACTCCTCTTGCGTACTGGGATCCAGTGACGCTTTGGCGTGGTTGAACGTGCTCAGCAAACCCTTGCCTCCCCGGTTTGGGATATCCAGGAGAACGACGCCAGCTCCTTTCGACAGATCTTTGGGCCTCAGGATGAAAAGATCAGCCGAAAATTCCACGCGCCCTTGAGCGTTCATGGGCGCTTTGTCGAGGTCAGCGATTATCTTGTTGTGTAGATTTTTCGGGTCGATGGCGAAGTACACTTTGCCGTTAAGCTTTTCGTACGGGCCAACGCTTCCGAAGCTCTTTCCGCCGAGCACATCCTGGCGACTGGAAATTTCCACTCGAGTCACTTCGCCTCGAGCCGCGCCCGGCACGAAAATCAGTGCGAACGTCACCAAAAGCGGACCCAG